>JAAFIF010000191.1 GCA_013298625.1 Myxococcales bacterium | reverse complement strand
CCGGCAGACTCCGCGACCGCTCCGGTGTGTGTCAACGAGAGGCTCGCCCCTCTGGCCTTACTTCGACCGGGGCGACTCGCACGCCTAATCGAAGAGAGTTTCTCTCCGGCCCACCAAACAGAAGAGCGACCGCCCGGTTGACGACCGCTCACGCTTCTGAGACAAAAGATGTCGGGCGTTTCGACAAACGCCTCTCTTTGGGTGGGAGAAGCTCATCCGTTCGAATGAATAAGGGGTAACGAACGTGGCAAGCAAGCAAGCAAGCTCATTTGGGTTTTCGCCAATTCGCACGGTGGATCGCCACGCTTAGCGTGTCAGCGGCGGCCGTCGCGTGTGGGCCCGTCGAAGCACGTCGACCCGAGCCCTCGATTGACGCGGGGCTCTGCGAGGCCGGTCAAGTGTCGGTGTGTCTCGGGCAGTGCGCGACCGTCGCGAATCCCGCCAGCCTCGACCCAGCGCAGGCAGCGTGCGACGTCAACGAGTGCAAGACGACAGGTCCTGTGCAAATTTGCCCACCGAACTACACGTGCACGCCGAGGCCGGACAACGCGGACAAGGGCCAGTGTATCCCGAGCTCGCAGCCTTTTTGTGATCCCTCAGTCCCACGCGGGACGGGGCAACATCGATGCCCGGACAACCTGGTGTGCGTTCCGCTCGGAAGCGCGGCGGAGGTCGGCGAGCAGTTCGCGTGCGGAGTGTTTCCAAGGGCTTTCGTGCAGCGCGACGGAAGCACGCTGGTGCCGCGCGGCCGGTGTGTCGCACCGAGGCTCGATACCGAGACGTGCGACGGCGACTGGGACGAAGCGGTCGCGAGCAACGGCAGTCCGCTCCGTGACCGCGCGGTGTGCTCTCCGTGCGCGGACGGATTGCGGTGCTGGCAGGGTCGATGCCGCCGCGGTTGTGCCGTCGATGGCAGCGGAGCGCCCGTCGCTGACTTTGCTCCGTCTGCGCCGCCTGCAGGCCTACAACTGCAACCGACGCGCTGTCGCGCGACGCCGGACGCGTCGAGTGCCTATCGCTGTACGGTGTCCGCGCGATTGACGCCGCTCCCCGAACCACAAACGCGCGTGAACGGCCTCTGCGAGCGGTGCTCGACGACGGGATCGACCTGCCCAGTGAACGCGAACGTCGAAGTCGATGGTCGGTTCACGGTGCGTACGCGGGCGCAATCCGTCGGGGTTGGCACGATTTCGTTCATCCAAGTCACGCAGGACGCTGCGAGCAATGGGATGCCCACCTCCCCTTGCTGCAATTCCGGTGAGATTTGTGCGGGCCCGGGCGGCGGGCGGCCCAACCGCTGCTGCACGGCGCTCGGCAGCCCCTGCACGAGCGCAGCGCAGTGCTGCTCGGCGACATTGACAGTCGGGAGCATCAACGTCCAAGTTTCTCCCTCCTGCGGGCCGACGCCTCAGAGCGGTGGCACAAACGTGTGTCGACCGCCCGAGGTGTGCTCGACCACGTCGGACTGCTCGCAGTTGTTCGGTCGTCAGGACTGCTTCGTTGCGGGAGCGCTCGGGTTGTGCGCGCCGTGCGGATCGAATGGCCTCGCCTGCTGCCCGAGTGGCGCGCAGTGCGACGCGTTTTCGCAATGCGGGTCGGGGCAGTGCTCATCGTGCGGAGGAATCGGCGAGGCCTGCTGCGGAGGGACGTCGTGCCGCGATGGCAACGTGTGCAATGCAGGCACCTGCCAGCGTCCGTGCGGCGCTCCGGGACAGGCGTGTTGCGCGGGTGGTGGTTGCACTGGGCTGAACACGTGCAACGGCACTACGAACACCTGTGAGCCGTGCGGTCGGCAGGGACTCCAGTGCTGCGCGACCGCGGGAGGGCCGTTCTGCGCGGCGGGGCTCGGCTGCGATCCCCGCGGTGACTTTCCGTCGTGTCAGCCTTGCGGTGGCGCGGCCCAGGTGTGCTGCGCGTCGAGCTCGGGCCTCGGATGCAACGACGCCTCGCTCGTGTGCGCTCCGAACGGAACGCGTTTGTGCGAACCGTGCGGAGGACCGAATCAGCGGTGCTGCACGAGCGGGCCCCAATGCCCGCGCGCCGACGCATGCGGGGCCGACGGCAGGTGCGGCGGCGCGTGTGGCACCCGAGGTCAACGTTGCTGCGTCGAATCAGCGAATCTGTGCACTGAACCAGGCACATTTTGCGAGGGGGGCACATGCCAATGAGTCCGCAGTCGGTCGTCGCGATCGCGCTCGTTGCAATCGCCCAGTGCAGTTGCGGGGTGAACGTGTCGCCATCGGCAGATGCGGATGCAGATGCTCGGGCGCAAGGCGACTCGTCGGACGCAGGGATGCTTCGCGACGTCGCAGAGCCCGATTCGTCGAGCGACGGAGCCTCCGATGTCGTTTCCGACACGAGCCGAGACGGGGGCAGTTCGTCAGACGTCGTTGTCGACAGCGCGCCGCCAGACTCGGCGGTTCCACCATTTTATTCCGTGTTGGAGACGTACGCGATCGACGATGATCCGTCTCGCGACAACAACATCGCGAACCGACCTTTCTGGTATGTGTTCGCCGCGTTGTTCTCGAACGTTCTTCAGCGGACACGGCTAGCTGTGCCGGGCGGAAGCTGCGAGTCGGTCGCGTACACAGAGCTGCCTCGACTCGATCTCGGCGCTGGCGAAGCAGTGCTCGGCGCTCGGATCGAGCCCATGGCCCCACGCCAACCCAACTGGTTTCGCACGCAAGCGTTCTCTGAGCTGTTGCCCGTTGGGCAAGAGGTGCTCGTGCGCTTCTCTGGGGCGGGTCCCATCGGAGCATTCACCGTGTCGTCGACATTGCCGCCACCGACGACGGTGCTCGCGCCGAGAGTTCCGATGGGGCAACCCGCGCTGATCGCGAGCGTCGCCAGCCCGCTCGCCGTGCGCTTCGCCCCCACCAACGATCGCGTGCGTGTTCGGTTGTCTGGCGGGGCGAACATCCCGGGAGCGCGGCGCAGGACATCGTGCGATTTCGACGGGAGAACCGGCGAAGTCGCGGTGCCTCCCGAGATGCTGCGACTTCATCCGAACGCGTCGCCAGCGACTGGCGACCTGCTGGTGTTCGTCTCGATCGACACCGTCCGCACGGCCCGCGTCACCGTGGGCGGGTACGACACCGAGTTCGAGATGCGGTCGATAAGCGCGAACTTCGGACTCTGGCTGACACCCTAGCACCATACCGCGCCAGCGACGAGCGTCGAAGACGGGCGGAACGGGCGCGGTATGGCGGCGGGTTTGCCAACCCGCCGTGGCGCAAACCGCTTCTTCACCAAGTCGCACGCTCTGCGCCTTCACCCGTCGCCCGTTGCCAACCCGCCGTGGACAACAGCGCTTCTTCATTGGGTCGTTCGCTCGCTCGACGCCCGCACGATCCGCAATCGCACCCCTCCGACCGAGCGCGGCGAAGTCCTGGCGTCGACCCCTCGAAAACCCAGGAATCAATACCTCGAAGAGGTATCGAAGGTCATCGACGACGTATCCGAGGCCACCACGGACGTGTCCGAGGTCACCGACGACCACCGCGAGGTCACGCCGATGGCCTTCGAGGCCACCGCGGACGACCACAAGAGCTATCGAGAGCACACGAAGCGCTCGCGGAGAGCGATGGAAGTGGCGGACGGTCAGGTAGACGCGGGGGGGGATACGTCTCGGCTGACCGCCGCCGAAGAGGTGAGTGCCATCACCGCCACGGGCGCGCAAGACGATTCATCGAAGCCCGAACGATCTGCAGCGCGGCGCGGCGCAGACACGCGATAGCGCTGTGATAACTTCGGCGGGCTTCATTCGAGAAGCACCACTGGGAGAGGAGAGTCATCGATGGCGACGTCGAAGAAGTCGAAGGCGGACAAGAGCGCCGAGAAGGCCAGCGCGACCGCGAGCGCGGCGAAGATCGTCAACGTGTTGAAAGAGCTGGCGAGCGCGAGCGGGGAGCTGCGACGAAAGGTTCCGGCGGGCCCGGCGCTGTCGAAGGACGACCGGCGCGCGAGCGGAGGAAAGTTTCGCACAGGCGAAGCCGAGGTCCTCGGGCAGGTGCTCGACGTGGTCGACGCGCGCCCGGCGCTCTTCTCTGCGCTCGCGCCGCACGACGGCGGAACGGACCCCACCGTCGTCGAAACCGCGCCGGCGCGCGACGCGCTCGCCCGCAAGGTCGCCGCCGACGAAGCGGTCGCCGCGGCCGAGCTCTACGTGAAAGCGCTGCGCGACTACGCGCTGACCGCGGGCGAAGAAGTGCGCGCGCTCACGACCGCCGCGTACGCGATCATCCGCGCCAACGCCGCGGTGGACGCGTCCCTTCGCGACGAGGCCGCCGGTCCGATCGCGTACTACCGCGACAACGCGCGCGCCAAGAGCGCGAAGCCCAAGGGCTGAGCGCTGCGGTTGCGAGCAAAGGGGGGATGCGCGGGGCGCAGGCCCCACCCGCGCGCAAGCGCGCGAACGATCCAATGCAGCGCGGGGCGCTCGGCGGCGTTGCCGATGGGACCGCAACGCGCTTCGAGCGCAGACCGCGAGGCTGCGTTCGTCTTCGGCCGTGTGGTCGACGCGCACAGGCACGGCCTCGATGACCGGCTGAGCGCGCGCTGCTACGCTCGGAGTCGTCATGAATCGCCCCGTTGGTGACAGCGCGAAGGAGACCATCCATGAGCTTCGCCGTGAGCTCGACGCGCAGTGGCCTGGCTGGGACGCGCGCCTCGCGAAGCTCGAAAAAGCAGGGATGAGCCTCTCGGTCCTCCGCTCGCGCCACCGCCGTGAAGAGGGTCGAAACTCCTGGCTCGCGCAGGTTCGCCCCACGGACGCGCTGGCCGAGCACTTCTCGCTCGCGCCCGAAGTCGCGGTCCTCTGCGCTCCCTGGGACGAGACGCACGCCGAAGACATCCAGTGGATCGAAGAGCGGTTGAACAGAGACAGCCGGCTCGATCCCGGCGTCGTGCTCTGTCTCGTGGGGGATCGCCGCGCGACGACGCGGCTGTCCGTCCCGAAGACCCGGCGGTACATCTTCGTGCACCGCGACGAATGGGACGCGGTGAGTGATCCGCAGCGGTGGCTTCGCGACAAGCTTCGGGCTGAGCTCGGCGCTCAGCGGCTCTTCGACCTGCGCTCGCCCGCAGAGGGAGCGCAGTACTTCGGTCGCGACCACGAGTTCGCCGAGGTCGAGCGCTACGTGCTC
>JAAFIF010000081.1 GCA_013298625.1 Myxococcales bacterium | reverse complement strand
GTGCTCTTCCGATCTGGGTTTGCCAACCCGCCGTGGCGCGAACCGGGTCTTCACCGGGCTCTCGTCCTTCCCTCGCTCTTGGCGCGCTGGCCAACCCGCCACCGAGAACCGCGAGACCTCAACAGGCTGCTCGTTTGCTCGATCGCCGCGGACCCGCGCGAGGCTGAGCAGGCGGGCGCGGTTTAGATCTGCGGGCCTGCGGCGAGCTGAAGCTCGGTGAGCACGAAGTTGCCGCTCGCGGCGTGGCCCGGTCCGCTGTCCGGCAGCGCTGGGTCTGCGAGCGCTTCGAGTCGCACGCCCGTGATCGCTTCGAGAGGCGTCGTCGCGACGATCGAGAACACCGCCGCAGCGCTCACGCCCGACGTGCGAATCGAGCCGTCGGGCAGCACCGTAAACGACGCGCTGCCGGTGGTCGCGCTCGTCGAGCGCACGGTGACCGGCGTCCAGATCGCGCCGCCCACGTTGCCGCCGCTCGCGAGGCCGTCGCAGAACATGCTGCGGTTCGCGGTGGTGACGCTGAACCGAAAGCGCCCCGCGACGTGCGCGTTGCCGAACAGTTGGTGCATGTCGAGCACCAGTCGCGTCCCGACGCCTCCGTACGTCGGCGTGTCCGCCGCGGTCTCGAACACCGCCGTTTGCGCGAGGGTGTTGCCAACTGCATCAGAGATTCCCCAGCCGTTGTTCGTCGCGCTGCCCGAAGGGATCATCCCGTCGATCGCCTCGCTCACCGCGTAGCCCGACTGCGAGACCGTCGCTGCGGCGGCGGCGGGGATCGCTCCGAACGGGACGCTCGCGGTGGCCGGAATGGGCGCGGCAGACTCGGCGACGGTCATCTCGGTGACGATGAAGTTGCCGTCGGCGCTGCGGCCAGGACCGCTGTTCAAGAACGACGGGTGCGTCAGCGTCTCGAGCTTGATGCCGGTGATGCCCGTGAGCGGCGTGCGGATGCGAATCGTGTACGTCGACGTCTGCGGGTTCGCGCCGGACACGAGCACCGATTGGTCCGATTGAATCACCATCGTCTGACCGCCCGAGCCCGTGGCCGTGACCGTGCGCGCGGTGGTCCAGATCGCAGGCGCGCCGAGGTTTCCTGCGGTCGCGAGGCCGTCGGCGAACTGCGCGCGATCCGCGGTCGTCACCGCGAAGCGAAAGCGCCCGAGCGTGTAGCCGCTGCCGAGCGCAGAGTTCTGATGCAGCGTGATGACCAGGTCCGTGCCGCCCGCGTAGCTCGCGGTGTTCGCGAAGGTCTCGAAGACCGCCGTGCGCGCCACGCCGCCGCCCATCACCGCCCAGCCGTCGTTGTTGCCCGCGACAACGCCGTTGATGATCTCGCTCACGGCGAAGCCCGACTGCGAGAAGTCCGCGGTGGCGTTCATCAAGTACACCGTGCCCGCAGGGCCGCCGGACGCGTCGATCGCGACGCCCGTGTCGCCGATGCCGCTGTCCACGATGACGCCGCTGTCCATCGGCGGGACCCCCGTGTCCACGCGCACGCCGCTGTCCACGATGACCCCAGTGTCCATCGGGCCGACGCCCGTATCGACGCGCACGCCGCTGTCGACGATCACGCCCGAGTCCATCGGCGCGACGCCGCTGTCCATGGGGGCGACGCCGCTGTCCATCGGCGCGACGCCCGTGTCTTCGATGACCCCTGAATCGACCGGCAAAACGCCGGTGTCCTCGACGACGCCCGTGTCCGTGACGACGCCGGTGTCTGTGTTGGTTCCGGTGTCCGTCGCGGGCGTCGCGTCGGTGCTGTTGCCGTCGCGCGACGGTGCGGCGCTGTCGACGGTGACGTCGGGCGTAGCGTCGCCGGTGGGCATGGGCATGCCACAGCCGACGACGGTGAGCCCGAGGGCGGCGAGCAGCGCGAGGTGTGTAGTCGAAGCGAGCTTCATTGGGTGCGAGTCCTTCCAGCGTGTCGAGCGCGCGGACATCCCTGGTCGCCGCGCCCTCTAGCGCCGCCCAATGTGGCAGACGAGCGCGAGCGCGCCCCCACACGCAGCTCTCACAGCGCGCGGTGTAGACGCTCGATCCCCCGCAATTTCGCTGGCAGAACGCGCTACGGACGCAGCATCGCGAACGCGTGCGCCCAGTCGTTGCGCGTGAAGCCGAAGGCGCACCACAGCTGGCAGAGCGCCTCGAGCGCGTGGCCGAGCTTCGCGCTGCCCGCGTCTTCGACGGACCAGCCCATCTCGCTCGCGAGCTGCGTCGCGGTCTTCTTCGCGTCGGCGTCGTTGCCGCAGATGAACATCGACGGAGCGCCGCCCGAGAGCTTCGGCCCGACCATCAACCCCGCGCCGACCGAGTTGAACCACTTCACGAAGCGCGCGTTCGGCGCGGATTTTTGCAGTCGTTCGATGAGCGACTCGTCCGCGGCGGTGAAGTACGGGAGCATGCCCTCGACGGGCGCTCCAGCGATGGGGTTGGTCGTGTCGAGCACGACCTTGCTGCCGAGCGCGTCTTTGAGCTGCGCCACGAGCGATTCGGCGACGTCGCCCTTCACCGCGAGGATCACGACGTCGGCGAACGCCACCACGTCGGCGAAGCGCCCTTCGGCCACGCCGGTCTCGGCGCTAAACGCCGCCAGCTTCGTGCCCTCGCGCGACCCGATGCGCACGTCGTGGCCGAGGCCCTTGAGCCCCTTGGCCAGCGTTTGTCCGACCATTCCCGAACCCAATACAGCGATCTTCATGATGGTGTTGCTCCCTTCGAATCGTCGCGAGGGTACACGCGCTCGACGCGCGCCGGGACGAACTTGTGCCAGGGAGTTCCCGCGAGAAAATCCCGCGAAGCGCCGTCGGTGAGCTCGTTGGGGGCGACGCCCTTGTGGAGGATTTCTCCGCGCTCGTCGCGAAAGTCCAAGCCCTGCCCGTTGGGCAACGAGACGCTGCCGCGCGCCATGGCGTCGGACAACTCGAGCTCGACCTCGACGCTGCCTCGGCGCGTCTCGAGCCGCACGGTGTCCCCGTCCACGCACTGGATGCTCGCGGCGTCGTCGGGGTGCATGCGCAGCGTTCCGTAGCGGCCGCGCTTGTGCCATCGCGGGTCGCGCACCGCCGTGTTGCTCGTGTCGCTTCGGCGCTCGCCTGCCGCGAGCACCCACGGAAACGCCGGGTCGCGCGGCGGCTTCGACCCGGGCAGCTTCGCGAGCTCGGCGAGCAGCTCGGGGATGGCCAGGTTGATTTTGTGTGCGGGGTGCGTGATCGCCTCCCAGCTCTCGGCGAAGGTGCTCACGGCGAACACGACGCCCGACGGGCTCGCGAGGATGGCGTCGAACAGCGCGTTGCCTGCGACCGGCGCGGGCCCGCTGAATCCAGCGCGCGCGGCGGCGCGTGGCTGCGCGCGGGTGAACATCTGCGCGACGCCCCAGAGGACCGCGGCGTTGCGCAGCGGCGCGGGCAAGGTCTCGCCGAGGGTGCGGTAGAGCACGACGGCGGCGTAGCGGGCGATGCGCGGGCTGGCCGCTTGCATCGCGCCGAAAGCCACGGTGAACGCCATGCGTCCGGCGCGCAGCGCGAGTCGCAGCGGGGCGTAGTCGCGGTCGCTGAGCTCGCCCATCGCTTCGAGCAAGCGCGCGTGGATCTCGGCTTCGCAGAGCGTTCCTTCGAGGGGCTCGAACAGCGGCCTGCGCAAGTGAAACGCGTTGCGAGGAAACTCGAGGTTGAAGAACGTCGCCTCGGCCTTCTCGAACTGGCTGCTCGCGGGCAGGACGTAGTCCGCTTGCCGCGCGGTCTCGGTCATGGCCACGTCGATGACGACGGACAGCTCGAGCGCGCGGATGGCCTCGCGCATGCGCGCGCTGTCGGCCAGCGAATGCGCTGGGTTTCCGCTGTCGATGATCATGGCCCGAAAGCGCTCGGGGTGGTCCGTGAGGATCTCGTCGGGGATCACGTTGCACGGGATCAGCCCGGTGATGATCTTCGATCCCGTGACGGGGCTTCGGCGCTCGACCTTCGCGCCCTTGGCGCGTCCGCCCGCCTCTCCTTTGCTCGCCTTCGCCAGCGACAACAGCGGAACAAACGCGTTGCTCGTCCCCTCCCTCCCATAGTGCCCGCACAGCACCCACGCGAGGCGCTGCAGGTAGCTGTTGAGCGTCGAGTGCACGTTCATCTGCACGCCCAGGTCTTCGAGCACCGAGACGCTCTTGGCGCGGGCGATCCTGCGGGCGACGTCGCGGATCACCGCCTCGTCGATGCCGCACGTAGCAGCAAATTCGCTGACCGATAGCCCCTCGAACGCGCTCTTCACCGCGTCGAGGCCCGCCGCGTGCTCAGCGAGCCATTCGCTCGCGACGAGGCCTTCTTGCACGATCACGGCGACGATCGCCGCGAGGCACCACGCGTCGGTCCCCGGCGCGACGGCCAGGTGAACGTCGGCCTTCGCCGCGGTCTCGCTGCGCCTCGGGTCGATCACGATCAGCGTGCGCGCCGGGTCCTTCGCGAGCTCGTTGATCACCGCGCGGGCGCGGGCGACGCCGTGAGACTGCCAGGGGTTCTTTCCGACGAAGATCGCGACCTCGCAGCGCTCGAAATCGCCGTGCGCGCCGGCGCCGAACATCTTGCCCTGCACCCAGAACTCGCCGGTCTTCTCTTGCGCGAGCGCGTTGGAGCGAAACTTCACGCCGAGCGCCTTCAGCGTCGCGTCGCAGTACGCGCCGCCGAGGTGGTTTCCCTGTCCGCCGCCGCCGTAGTACAGGACGCTCGCACCGCCGTGCCGACGGCGAACGGCCTGCAATTTGTCGGCGATTTCGCGGATCGCGACGTCCCATCCGATCGCCTCGTACGAGCCGTCCGCGCGCCGTCGCATCGGCGAGCGCAGACGGTCGGCGCCGTTCTGATAGTGGTCGAGGCGCTGCGCCTTCTCGCAGAGGTAGCCCCGAGAGACCGGGTGTCGCTCGTCCGCGTGCACCTTCAAGATCCGTCGCCCGTCGAGCCCTCCGGTCTGCACCTCGAGTCCGCAGTTGAGGCTGCAGAGAATGCACGCGGTGGGGCGCCAATCAGCGTTCTGTGGGTCGGTCATCGATGGCTGTGCCGAGAGCGTACACTCGCGTCGAGGCCGTGCACGAAGCCGACGTTCACGATCCCCAGATCACGGCTCGACGAGCCGCGCGCGAACGGCGTCCGAGTAGCGCTGAGCGTGCGGAGCGACCCACGGAGAAAACCGCGCCGCGTCGCGCTCGAGCAGCGCCACCACTGCGTCTTCGTCGAGCTTGGGCGCCGCGTGCTCCCACAGGGCGCGCGCCTTGTCCTGCGCGCCGGGCAGCGATTTGAGCCACTGAAACAGCAGCATGGCGAGCAGCTGAAACGCCCTCGGGTGCGTCGGTCGATCGGTGAGCGCCGCGGTCAGCGCCTCGATCGACCGCGTCGCCACCCACGCCTCGCGGCCCGTCCACCGCACGCAAAAGTGCCCCGAGAAGAGCGCCGCGCGCAGCTGCTCGTGCTCGCTCACCGACTGCTCGCTCAGCCACTCGCGAAGGCGCCGGTGACGGTCCACGCTGACGTCGCTCGTGTCGAGCACTCCGTCGATCACAATGGGGCCGTTGCCCGCGACGAGCGCGCGAGCGATGCGGTGGTCGAGCTCGTTCCAGCTGAGAAATCCCAGGCGAGACAGGTACCAGACCCATTCTTGCACTTCGTCCTGCGCCACGCTCGGCTCGAGGCGTCCGCCGCGCGCGAGGCCGTGCGCGTCGACGATCGTCCACGTCGCGCCGAACGGCGAGCGCGCCCTCATCTCCGCGCGCTCTCGCACGCGCTCGAGGGTGTTCTCGACGGCGTTGATCGTCGGCGTCGCGAAGCGTCGAACGAGGTCGCTCCATCGGTACACCGGCCGCCATCGCGGCAGCGCTCTCCAGCACGCCTCGAGCGTCGCGTCGGTGTGATAGCCGTAGCGCAAGCGGTACTCGCGGCCGAAATTCTGCGGCCTTCCGAGCAGCTCGTGGCGCACCGTGTCGTTGCTCGCGATCGACTCCGAGAGCTGAAACGACACGGCCATGCCGTGCGGCACCTCGGCGCTCACCTCCGCGAACAGGTCGCACGGCGACGGCGGCGTGTCGTCGTCGCGCTGCGGCCCGAGCGGCCGTCGCTCGGGCTCGACCTCGGTCCAGTGCGTCCTCGCGCCGACCGCCTCGGCCTCGGGCGCAAACTGCAGGATCCAAGGGAGCAAAGGGTGCTCGTCGCCGCGGTAGAGCACCAACGGCTTCGGAGTCTCGCTTCTCTGCGCGTTTCGCAGCAGCAGCGCGCTCTTCAGGTCCGTGGTCGCGATCGGCCGGCGCTCGTCGTCGAGCGCGTAGGGTCCTGCGCCAGCGTCGAGCAGCGCCCGCACGATCAGCGCGCGATCTCTGCCGCTCGCGCCGCCATCGCACGCGCGGTGCAGCGCCGTGACGCCGCGCGCGTCGGTCACGTTCGGGTCCGCGCGGCTCTCGAGCGCCGCGCGCACTGCGCTCACGTCGCCCTCGGCGCACGCTGCGAGCAGCCCTTGGTCGACCTCGCTGAGCTTGATTCGCATCGATGCGATCGTATCCCTCGCGCGCAAAGGCCGCACCGCGTCGCATACTCCGATGCCCGCCGCCCAAGGAGCGCCGCTCGAGCGATGTCCATCCACGCCATGCTGCGCCGCGCCTTCTCTCTCGTCCTGACGTCCGCGCTGCTCGCCGGCGCGTCCTCCGTCCACGCGCACGGCAACGGCGTGTACTCCGCGCGCTTTCACAGTGCGCCGCGGCCAGGGACCTTCGAGGCCCCGTACGGCTCGATGCGCACCCACGTCGAGCTGCGCCGCTCGCTGCAGCCCATCGCGCAGCGGCTCTACTCGACGAGCAACAGCAACGAGCGGTACGTGTACGAAGCGACGCTCGAGGGCGAGCACTCATCGGTGGTGCTGTTCATCGACGGCCGCGCGATCGTCGCGAGCGGGACGAGCTCGTCGCGCTCGCGAACGACGGCGTACGTCACCGTGGACCGCCCGACCGCTGACGCGGTCGTGTCCTCGTTGCACGTCGCGAGGCTCGATCGCGCGGCGGTCGGCGAGCGCCTCGCGGGGCGCTTCAGCGTTGCGCGTGCGGTGGTGCGCGCGGGCGAGCCCGTGGTGGTGACGCTCGAGATCAGCAACCCCACGGATGCTCCCGCGGTGCAGCGGCAGGCGGGCGGGCGGCAGCGCGGTGTACGCGACAATCGGTTTCACTTTCGCGTCTGGCGCGATGGCGTCTCGCTCGAAGAGCGTCCGGGCCCGGATTTTGGCGGGCCGACGGGCTTCGCCACCAGCGCGCCGGGCGACCGCGCGACGCTCACCGCGGACGTCGCGCTGTGGGCAGACCTCAGCGCTGCGGGGCGCTATCGCGTCGAGTGCACCTACGAGACGACGCTCGCGCCCGCGGGAGCGGAGCCCTTCAGCGAAGCCGACCGCCACCGCGTGTGGGATCGTCGCTTCGAGGGCGCGGTGGAGTTCGATCGTCGGTGATCAGCGCGTCGCGCGGTCGATCGATGGGTGATCGAACGCGCCGTTTGCCGCGGCCGTGATCGCAGACGCGCACTCGTGGCCGACGAGGTGCGCTGCCAGCTTGTGCAGGGCCTCGCGCTCTTTGCCGCCGCCGAGCACGGCGATCGCCACGGCGCACTCGACCATCGCGAGTCCCGAGAGCGCCCCGCTCTCGATGGCTTCGACCAGCGTCGAGAGCGAGACGGCAGCAGAGCGAAACGGCGCGGCTTCTGACGATCGAAGCGCGTCGATCCACGCGGCGACCGGCCGCGAGGCGCGCTGGATCGAGCGCAGCGCCTCGGGCTCGACGTAGCGCTGCGCGCGCTGCACCCGCGTCTCGATGGCCTCTCGCAAACGCGCGCCCTCTTCGGCGGTGAGCGAGTAGCCGGGCAGCGTCGCGAAGCCTGCGTCTCCCCACGCGAAGCGAATCGAGTCGAACGGGAATGCGAAGGCCGGCGGCGCGGCCAGAAGCTCGAATTTGCGCAGTTCGCGCCACGCGATGACCCGCCCTGCGTAGCCAGGTCCGAGCAGCACGCCGTCGAGCCCGACGTCGATGGTCCACGGCCTGCCGTAGCTGCGAACGATCGCGATGGTGATCGCGAGTCCGACCCCGAGCACCAGCGCGTCGCCGAGCTCTCCGCGCGTCAACGGAAACAACATGATCGCGCAGAGCACCGCGCCGACGTAGCAGATCACGCGCGTGCCAGCGCCGAGCGTGCGCTGTCCGCTCAAGTGCAGCGGGGCCAACGGCGCGCCTCGCGTGGCGAGCGCAGCGGCGTTCGGCGCGGGATCGGAGAATTCACCGAAAATCGCTTGGATTTGCTCGGGGTCGAGCTGCTGCTGCGGCTTCGTCACGGCGCGTCCACCGCTTCGTCGCCGCGCTCGTTGAGCGATCGCAGCGGGTGGCCTTCGACGATGCGCGCGTAGAGCGCGGGCCAATCGCTCCACTCGGTGCCCATGATGCGGTCCATCAGGGCGGACTGAAAGCTGTAGTGCCCGGTCCAGCGCGCGTGGTGCAGCGAGTGGTAGACGAACGCGTTGGCGAACCACGTGGCGAGGCGCGTGGCTGCCATGGGCGCGGTGGGCTCGACGTTCGAGTGTCCGACGACGTTGCCCGTGACGTTGAACGCGATGTACGCGGCCCAACCCCAGAAGCTCACCGGCGCGAGCAACCCGAAGAGCCACGGCAGCCCCACCCACGCCAGCGCCCATCCAACGGCTTCGAGCGCGCTCACGCTCTGGCCCGTGAGCGGCGTCGTGACCTGCGAGCGGTGGTGCCAACGGTGGATCGGCAACAGCGCGGGCGTGTGCATCGCGCGGTGCAGAAACCAGTAATATCCCTGAAATCCCAGGACCATCGCGGCGAAGGTCAGCGCCGCTCTCGTCGCGCTCTCGGCGCCGAAGCGGATCCACCCTCCGCGCAGCGCAGCGGTGATCGCGCTGGTGACGACCGCGATGAAGACCGCGTTGCCGACGAGCTCGAAGCGATACTGCCCGTCGAAGAGCGGGACCGCGAAGATGCGTCGCTTCGAGAGCCATCGCTCCATCGCGAAGCCGACGAGCGACATCACCACGGTGAGCGCGACGAGCGAGCCGCCGACGAGCGACGCGAGCGCCGGCCACGAGAGAGCGCGAAGCGACTCGGGCATGGCGTTCACTGCACGATGAGGGTGCCGAGCGTTCGGATCACGCCGAGGCCGTTGAGCGTGCTGCAGAGGTCCGAGGAGGGATCGCTCGCCAGCGAGAGGCGCAAGGGATAGCGGCCCGCGGTCATCGGCGCGGTGATCGTCTCGTTGAAGTCGACCGACGTCGGCCCGGTCGAGGGCGTCGCGTTGTCTCCGTATCGATGGCAGAACAGCGGTCGAGCGCCGCCTTGCGCGGGCTCGAGGTAGACGCGCGCGATGCGCGAGACGCGCGCGGGCATCATCGCCGCGCCGGAGTTGAGCGTGCGGAGGCGAAACGAGAGCGCGACGCCCGCTCCTGGAGCGACGACGGCGATCGCGCCGCGCTGCTGGCCCATGACCGAGAAGCTCAGGCGGTCGACGGTCTCGTAGTTCTTCTCGGGGTCTGAATTCGCAGGCGTGTTGCAGAACGAGGCGCCGTGCACGATTCCTTCGCGGCCGAGGGGCGGTCCGTAGTCAGCGAACCAACGCACCGTGCGGCACGCGCCCATCGCGGGGCTGTCGAGGCCCGTGAGCGTCGGCAGGACGAAGCTCTGCCCGGTGGCCATGAGCGTCCCCATCGCGCCGAGCTCGGGGCGCTCGCCATCGAGCCGGTAGTAGAAGGTCACCGCGCTGCTCGCGCTGAGCCGCAGCTGTTCGGGCGCGTGACGGACGTTGATGGTCCCCTCGTCGAGCGCGGTCGAGAGCACCGTCGCGGGCGGCGGCGCATACACGCAAACGCCCTGCACGCACAGCTCGCCCGTCGAGCACTGGCTGGCCTCGCTGCACGTGGCCGAGCAGCGGCCGGCGACGCAGCGCTGCGTGTCCGCGCACGCGTTTGCGCAAGCGCCGCAGTGGCTGGCGTTGCTGGAGGTGTCCACGCAGCG
Source organism: Myxococcales bacterium (assembly GCA_013298625.1). GTDB lineage: Bacteria > Myxococcota_A > Polyangia > Polyangiales. The sequence continues at coordinate 36,750 of JAAFIF010000081.1, read as the reverse complement.
GCCCTCGCACGAGGTCATGGCTGCGCCGCTGTCGTTGCCGCACGAGCCTCCGTCGGTCGGGACGTAGGCCGGCTCGGCGCGCCAATCCGTGGGAAACGCGCAGGACGCACCGCTCACCGCGAGCGCGGCGAGCACAAAACGAACGCTGGATGCTTCGATCATCGTGCGCCTCATCGAACGTAGAAGAACCCGATCGGCGAGCCGCCGTTGAGCCTCGGGCACGAGCGCGCGAAGTCTGGCGTGCTGCCGAAGCGCACCGCGTAGCGTCCACGTGCCATCGGCGCAGCGAACGAGAACGTCACGTCTTGCTCTGCGTCGCCAGGAAACGGCGGCGCCGCGAGCTCGCGACACAACGGCAGAAAGTTGCGCGACGTCGTCTCGGTCGTGTCGGCCGCGTACCACTGGGTGATCACACAGCCGGGGCACCACCAGGTCGGCATCTGCCGCCAGCGCTGCGCTTTCATGCGAACCATCACGGGCGCGCCGGGCTCGACGAGGATGGTGCCGGGCGTCCCGTTGAACGAGAGGTGTTCGTGCAGCGCCTCTGGGGGGATGGCCGCGTCGGGCGTCACGCGGATCAACCGCTGCCGGATCGTGGGCTCGCGGTCGTAGAAGCCGCCGTACTCGGCGTACCAGCGCAGCGTGACCGTGAGCCCTTCGGATCCGCCGACGGTGACGGTGGCGGGCATCGTCGCGGTCTGCGTCGAGGCCGTGCCGGGGCGAGGGTCGGTTCCGTCGAGCGTGTAGTGAACGCGACCCGAGAGCACCGAGTTGATCGTCAGCGCGACGGCGCGCGGCACGTTGATCGCCGCGAACTCATTGGCGTCGGGAAACGGCGTCACTTCGCTGCGCGGCGACTCGAAGTACGTGCACAGCCCGCTGACGCACTGCTCGACGCGCGAGCACGTTCGACCTGCGTTTGCGCCGGCACAGTCGAGGGAGGCGCCGCAGAAGCGAGCGTCCGTGCGCGGGTCCACGCACTCGCCGCCGCACGAGATGAAGCCCGAGGCGCAGCTCGTCGAGCACGTCCCGCCGACGCACGCGAAGCCCGCGCGGCACGCCCTCGCGCACCCGCCACAGTTGCGCGGATCCGAAGCGGTGTCGACGCACGCGCCCGCACAACGCACGGTGGACGCGGCGGTCATGGGGCAGGGGCCGGCGTCGTCGACGTCGCGCAGCGGCGCAGAGCAACCCGAGAGCGACCCGCACAGCGCGACGAAGGCCAGCGCGCGGGCGACGATGGTGTGTGCGCGCATCAAAACGCTCCTGCGCAGGCGAGGCCCGCGGTCAACACTGTGGGGGTGCAAGCGAGCGTCACCGACGCGCGGGCGGGAGCGACCTCGCGCACCCGCCGCTCGCCGCCGACGAACCGCAGCGCGACGCCCGTGGCCAGCGCGGCGCCGCCGAGCACGTAGCCCGCTACCGTGAGGCCGAAGCCCGCCCACGACTCGCCCAAGACCGCGCCGCAACGGTCGAATCGCGTGGGAAATTGCTGGGTAGGATCGTAGCAAGCGCCCGCGGTCACCCCGCCGCCCGGCGCTCCGCTGTTGAATACCGACACACGATTTTGCCAGAACACATGCGCCCCGACGCCGCCGAGCAGCAGCGCGCCGCCCACGACCATCAACGGGACGCTCGCCCGCGGCGCGACGTACTCCTCGGTGACGTTGACCACTCGCACGGGGCCCGCCGTGCGCTGCACCACGGGCTCGTCCGAGATCGGGACGAGCGAAAACGACTCGCGGTAGGACCGTCGCGGCGCCACTTCGATCGTCCGTCGACCGGTGTTGAAGCCCGCGAGGCGCACTTCGACCTGCGTCGAGCCCGTTTCGATCCGCACCGGCGCGGCGAGCGGAAGCGTGCCCACTTGCCGTCCGTTGACCCACAGCGTGGCGCCCGGATGCGAGCTGCTGACCTCGAGAGAGCCGAGGTGCTCGGTGATGCCTTCGAGCGCCGCTTCGAGCGCCGGGAGGTTGCGCGCGATCCACTCGTCCGAGCGCTGCTCGAGCGCGGCGCGAAGGGTGATCTCGGCCTCGACCCAGCGTCCGAGCGCTTGCTCGGCGAGCGCGATCTGCGCGCGGATTCGCGGCGACGGCGTGAGCTCGTACGCCCGGCGAAACGCGGTCAACGCCTGCTCGTCCTGCGACGCGCGTCGGTACTGAATCCCTTGCGCGACGAGCGCCTCGCTCTCGACCGCCGCCGGAGAGGGCGCCTCGGTGGCGACTCCCGCGTCGCCCGGCGCGCTCTGCGCGAGCGCGCTCGCGCTGTAGAGGGCTGTCATCGCCGCGAGCGAGAGCCGCGCGGCAGTGCGTGTTCGGGCCATCGTTGGCGCACGGTATCACCAACGCGCGGGCGAGCGTCTCGCCGAGAAAGGGCTCGAAAGCACACACCGCCCACACTCTCCGCGGCGTTTCGCGAGCGAGCGCCCCGCGTTGTCGAGCCGCCGCGGTTGTACACTCTCGCGCGTCGCAGCACCGCAACCGCCGATCGAGCCGCTGGGGCTCGCGAGGGACTCTTGCATGACGCTCCGTTCGCAGTGGCCCGCCCTCGCAGCGCTCGCAGCGCTCGCCCTTCACAGCGCCGCGTGCGTCTCGCCGGCGACGAGCATCCTCGTGTTGCTCGACACCGACGTGCCCGTCGAGCGCGCGATGCTCGTGCGAGTCACCGCGGCAGCGCCTGGATCGGCGACGGGCGCGCGGCACGAGTGGGCGTTTTCGTTGCGCAGTCGCGAGCAGCTGCCGGCGTCGTTTGCGCTCGTTCCGCGGGCGGGCGGGGCGCCCGACGAGGCCGTTGATCTGCGCGTCGAAGCGCTGGTGGCGCCGCTCGTCGCCGGTGAGCCCGAGGTGCTGATTCGCACCGCCGCGCGCCCGCACTTCGTCCCGCGCGACCCGCAGACGGTGCGAGTGTTTCTGTCGCTTCAGTGCGCGACCGCCGCGTTCGGATGCCGCTCGGTGCCGCCCGCGCAGTGCACGCAGCAAGCGCTCTGCGAAGAGCAAGGTCAGGTGTGCGCCGAGGGAGGACGCTGCCGAGCCATCCCGACGCAGACCGAGCCGTTTCGGCCCGACGCCGGCCTCGACGCAGCGCCCGACAGCGCCGCTCCCTCGTGCGGCGACGGATCGTGCAACAGCGGCGAAGACTGTCGCTCGTGCGCGAGCGACTGCGGAGCGTGCCCCGCGCGCTGCGGCGACGGATCGTGCAACGGCGGCGAAGACTGCCGCTCGTGCGCGGGCGACTGCGGAGCGTGCGCAGCGACCTGCGGCAACGGCGCCTGCGACGGCGCAGAGTCCTGCACGAGCTGCCCCGGCGACTGCGGCGCGTGCCCTTGCCCCGCAGGGCAGCTTCGGTGCGCGGGCGCGTGCGTCGATGCGTCGGCGGACCGCAACAACTGCGGCGCGTGCGGCAGGGTGTGCCCGGCGTCTGCGACGTGTCGGACCGGCGCTTGTCAGTGTGTCAATACGGCGCTTCGGCTCTGCGGAGACCGCTGCGTCGACCTGCAAAATGACACGGCGAACTGCGGATCGTGCGGCAGCGCGTGCGCGGCGGGGCAGATGTGCACGACGGGGCGGTGCGGCGCGGTCACCGGCTGTCGAACAGCGAACCAGTCGTGCGCTGGCGAGTGCTGCGCGGGGCTCACGTGCGGGGCGACGCCGTACGGGTACTACTGCTCGACCAACCCGTGCGGCGCCGCAGGCCGGGCGTGCTGCTACGGCTCGCGCTGCGACGCCGGGCTCACCTGCGGAGCGTCGTCGAACCCGGTCTGCAACCGACCGCCGTCGTGCGGCGACGGGACGTGCAACGGGACCGAGACGTGCTCGACCTGCGCGACCGATTGCGGGTGCGCGGCGGGCTCGACGTGCACGGGAGGGACGTGCGTCGCGTGCCGAGCGATGAACCAGGCGTGCAGCGGGACGTGCTGCGCGGGGCTCACGTGCGGGGCCACTCCGTACGGGTACTACTGCTCGACCAACGCGTGCGGCGGCCGTTCGCAGCCGTGCTGCTACGGCTCGCGATGCAACGCGGGGTACACCTGCGGACCGTCGAGCAACCCCGTGTGCAACGTGGTGCCCGCGTGCGGCGACGGGACGTGCAACGGGAGCGAGACGTGCTCGAGCTGCGCGAGCGACTGCCGCTGCAGCGCTTCGCAGATCTGCTCGAGCGGCGCGTGCGTGACGTGCAGGACCGCCAACCAAACGTGCACAGGAAACTGCTGCACGGGTCTGCGCTGCAACGCCACGCCGTACGGCTACTACTGCTCGACCGGCGCCTGCGGCGGATCGGGGCAGCCGTGCTGCTACAGCGCGCGGTGCAACGCGGGGCTCAGCTGCGGCGGATCGACGAACCCTGTGTGCCGATGAGCTGCGATCACTCCCAGAAGACCTTGGATTTTCGCTGGTAGAATCCGTCGACGCGCGCGCGGTAGCGCTCTTCGATGGCGGCGCGGCGGATCTTCATCGTCGGGGTGAGCAGCGCGTTCTCGATGGTCCAGGGCTCGGCCACGACCACGATGAAGTCGAGCTGCTCGTGCGCGTCGAGGCCGCCGTTGACCTTGTCGAGGTGGACCGCGAGCGAGCGAGACAGCTCGTCGCGCTTGGCGCTGCGCGCGGCTTCGTTGAGCACGACGAGCGCGAAGGGCTGCGATTGACCTTCGCCCGCGACGCACGCGGCTTCGATGGCGTCGTGGTGCAGAAGCTGGTTCTCGATCGGCGCGGGCGCGACGTATTTGCCCTTGCTGGTCTTGAAGAGCTCTTTGACGCGACCGGTGATCCGCAGGCGATTGCGCTCGTCGATCACGCCACGGTCGCCGGTCTTGAGCCAGCCGTCCTCGGTAAACGCCTGCCGCGTGAGCTCGGGCTCTTCGAAGTAGCCGAGCATGTTGCCTGGGCTCTTCACTTGGACTTCGCCCTCGGGCGAGAGGCGGTGCTCGACGCCGCGGTAGGGCTCGCCGACGTAGTCGGGGCGGCCGTGGCCGGGGCGCGTTCCGTGGGAGTAGCCGAAGTTTTCGGTCATCCCGTAGCCCTCGGCGATCTCGAGCCCGAGCTCGCCGTACCACTGGATGAGCGACGCGGGGATCGGCGCAGAAGCGCTGGCCGCGATGCGACAGTGCCCGAGCCCGAGCCCGTCGAGGATCTTTCTTCGCACCACCGTTCGCACGAGCGGAACGCGCAACAGCCTCGCCAGCTTCTCGCTCGGCATCTTGGCGGACACGCCCCCGTGAAACTTCTGCCACAGCCGCGGGACCGACGCGAACAACGTCGGCTTCGCCCTGCGCAAATCCACGAGAAACGTGTCCAAGCTCTCCGCGAAGAACAGCTCGACGCCCGTGTAGAGCACCCCCATCTCGACCAGGATGCGCTCGTACACGTGCGCGAGCGGCAGGTACGAGAGCACGCGATCATCGGGCCCGATCGGGTACAGCTCGAACAGCCCGCGCGCCGACGTCGCCATCGCCCCAAACGAGTGCATCGCGCCCTTGGGATGCCCCGTGCTGCCAGAGGTGTAGATGATCGTCGCGCACTCGTCCTGGTCCCACGCGGCGATGTCTTGCAACGGCGCGTTCGCCTCGAGCACCGCGCTCCACGCGACGTCCCCTGCGTGCGCGCGGCCGAGCGGCATGCGGATCATCGGCATGCCTTCGGGCACGGCGGCGACGATCTCTTCGGGCGCGTCGAGCTTTCCGACGAAGATCGCCTTCGCGCGCGAGTGCTCGAGGATCTTGGCGACGCTCTGTCGGGTCAGCGTCGGGTAGATCGGCACCGATCGGTGGCCCGCCATCCAGATCGCCAGGTCGGCGATGATCCACCACGCCGTGTTCTTCGAGGCCAACGCGATCTGCGACCGCGGCTCGAGCCCGAGCGATCGCAGGTAGCTCGCCACGCGGCGCGCCTGCTGCATCGCGCGCCCCCATGTGAAGGTCTCGACCGTCCCCGCGCCGATCGGCTGCGTCGCGAATCGCGAGTCCGGCTGCGTCTGCTCCCAACGGAGCGCCCAATCGAGCGGTGTGTCCATCGTCATCGCGCGACCGCAACGGTACCGCGAAGCGCGCTCGCGACGGCGCGAACAACGAGTGATCCGTCCGGCCCTATTCGAGCAGGTTGTCCCGCACCGGCATGCCGTTGCGGTGCTCGTGGCGGTCTACGTGCGGCTGCCTCGAAGCGGGTCTGCGCGCGAGCCCTGCCTCGCGGCCCGCGTCGCCCGCTGCGTCGACGATCGCGCTGTCGTCCGAGGCGTCCGAAACGCTCGCGTCTTCGCGCGGCTCTGTGTGTGGCTCTGGCGGCGGCGGTGGGGGCGCGCTGCCGCCGCGGGGCGCGGGGCCTTCGCGGGCGTCCGGTCCTTGCGGGCTCGGTCCGGGAGTGTTCGTCCCGGGCTTGCAGGCGAGCCACGTCCCTGCCACCACCGCGACGGCGATCGAGAGCCCTGCCTTGAGCCTCCGTCGCAGCCGTCTCGCCGCGGTCTTCTCTGGATCAGCGAACATCGCTCACCTCGCGCTCTCGTTTGTTTCGTCGCAACGACACCAGCGCGCCGTCGCTCTTGCACGCGCTCTCGCCGAGGGTCTCGGCGTCGACCACGGGCAACGGCCGCGGCGCTGGGGCGGTGAATTGATTCTCGTCGCTGCCGCGAAACACGCCGAAGATGCTCTGCATCCCCTCGATCGCGTGCTCGAGGTCCATCCGCCGCGGCATCACGTCGGTGAAGTGCGCGACGAGGTACCACGAGCGAAACACCGCGTAGAAGAAGTCGTTGGGCGGCAGGTCGAGCAGGCGCTTCCACACCGGCAGCAGCGCAGGCAGCGCGGCGGCGACGGCGAACACTTTGTGCAGGTTCTCGATGCGGCGCTTCTCTCGCGCGCTCGAGAAGGTCAGCACGGACTCGGTGTAGTAGCTCTCGTGGATGCTCTCGAAGTCGCCCGAGAAGTACCCGTTGGCGACGGCGTAGTCGGCGAGCTTCGTCCCGGGATACGGCGTGCAGAGCGTGGCGGCGGCGTAGTCGACGTCGAGCTCGATGTTGAGCGCCAGCGTCGCGAGGTCGTCCGCGAGCGTCCCGCCCGGAATGCCGAGAATGTTGTCCGCGAACACCACGATGCCCGCGCGCTTGAGCGATCGAACGCCGCGCTTCAATCGCTCCATCTTGATGTTGCGGTGCAAGACCTCGTTGGCGATCCGCTCGGACGCCGTCTCGATCCCGACGTTGACAGTGTGACAACCGGACCACGCGAGCAGCTCGACCATCTCGTCATCGAGCGTGTCCGCGCGCAGGTGGCAGTAGTACGGCAGGCGCACTTCGCTGCGAAAAAGCTCGCCGAACTCACGCAGCCACGCCTTGCTGTACACGAAGATGCTCTCGCGAAAGCCGACGACGTCTAGCGGGCCTTGCCGTTGCACCGAGACGATCTCTTCGACGACCTTCGCGGGGCTGCGGATGCGCACTTTCTTCCAGCTCGAGCCGTAGTGGTCGACCAGCGACGGGTTGAAGCAATAGCTGCACGGAAAGGGACAACCTCGGTTGGTCGTAAACGACTTCAGCGGCCGTCGGCGCAGCAGGTCGTCGTACTCGTAGAGCAGCTCGCGCGGCGCGAAGGGAATCTCGTCGAGGTCTCTGCGCAGCGGCCGCGGACCGTTGCGATACACGACCCCGTCGAGCTTCACCCAGAGGTCTTTGATCGCGCGGTGATCGTCGCCGCGATCGAGCGCATCGCACAGCTCGACGGCGGCGTCTTCGCCTTCGCCCTGGCAGATCACGTCGATGCCGGGCGAGAAGATGACCTCGGGGTAGTACGTCGGGTGAGGGCCGCCGAAGAGCGTCACGATCGACGCGAAGCGCTGCTTGATCGCGTGCGCGAGGCCCAGGTAATACCGGTGCAGCCCTGTGGTCGCGCCGAAGGCCACGACGTGCGGGCGCCACGCGGCGACCTCCGCGAGGACGTCGACGCCGCGCGTTCCGATGAAGCGCACCTCGTGCCCTGCTTGCCGCAGGCAGCCGGCGACGTAGAGCGCCCCGAGGGGCTCGGCGCCGTCGATCTCTTTGACGATGAACAGAACGCGTCGACCCATGTTCGTGATCGACGCTACGACGGATGTCTCGTCGACCGGGTCTACGACTCGCTCACAAACGCGCATAATCCCCGCCAATGCGCCGGTATTCACTCCTCGCGGTCTTGGCTTCGGGCTCGCTCGCGTGCGGATCGGGGCCCGCGCCGCCCGACAGCAACGCCACCGACGCGAGCAGCCGCGACGCGCTCGCGCCCGACGTGCACGACGTCGATGCGGTCAGCGTAGACGTGATCCCGGCAGAGCCCGTGCGCGCGAGCGCTCCGTTCGTGCGCTACGTCGACCCGCTGCTCGGCTCGGGCGGCGTCGGGTTCAACGTCGGCAGCATTTATCCAGGGCCGCAGGCGCCGTTCGGGCTCGCGCGACCGTCGCCGGACACTTCTTCAGCGACGGGCGCCGCGGGCTTCTCGCACTGCGCGGGGTATGCGTACGACGACACGTTTATCGACGGCTTCTCGCAGCTTCACCTGCAGGGCGCCGGGATCGTCGACTACGGAAACCTCGGCGTGATGCCCGCCCATCGCATGGACCTCTCGCGCACGACGCAGCGCGGAAGGCGCCTGGCGTTTTCGCACCGCGACGAGCGCGCTTCGCCAGGGCGCTACGACGTCGCGCTCGGCGTGGCAGCAGAGCAGATCCGCGCCGAGCTGACCGCGACGCGCAACGTCGCGCTGTATCGCTTCACCTATGCAGCTGGCGCCGCGCCTACGCTCATCGTGGACACGGCCCACGCGCTGCCCGGCGTGACGGTCTCGTCCGGCGCGATTCGCTGGGATTCTTCACGTAGGTTGATTTCTGGTCACGCGCACGTGCAGGGCGGCTACTCGGGGCGCTACGGCGGCGTGCGGGCGTACTTCGCCGCGGTGATCGGCGGCGCTGCGCCGGTCGCGAGGGCGACGGTCTTCGTGGCCAACGAGCTGCGCGCGGGCGTGACCGAAGCGACGGGCGCGCCTGCGCCGGGGCTCGCGGTCGAGTGGCCCGAAGCCGCGGCGCCGGTCACGGTCGAGCTGCGCGTGGGGCTCTCGTTCGTCGACAGCGAGCACGCGCTCGCGAACCTCGAAGCTGAAGCGCCCTTCGCGCAGGCGTTCGACGCGGTGCGCGCGCGCGCCGAGGCCGAGTGGGAGTCGCGGCTCGCGAGGGTCGAGATCGCCTCGCGCGACCCGTCAGTGCTGCGGCAGTTCTACACAGCGCTCTATCACGCGCAGCAGATGCCCGTGCGCGCGCAGGACAGCGACGGGGCCTACCGCGCGCTCGACGGCGAAGTGCGCAACCCGCCCGCGACGGACCCGGTCGCGCACTACACGGACTGGTCTCTGTGGGACACGTTTCGCGCGGCGCAGCCGTTGATCGCGTGGCTCTATCCCGCGGACGCGACGGCGCAGTTTCGCTCGCTGGTGCAAGACGCGCGGGACACCGGGCGCATCGATCGCTGGGCGCTCGGCCACGGGATGACCGGCGGAATGCTCGGAGATTCAGCGGCGATCGTCCTCGCCGACGGCCTGCGTTGGGGCCTCGACCTGGGCGATCTGCGCCCTGCGTACACGGCGTTGCGGGCGAGCGCGGACGGCCCGATCACTGCGCTCGGCGGCTACGGCGGGCGCACGCGGACGGCGGACTATGTGCGGCTCGGGTACGTTCCGAGCGACGGGGTGGGGGGCAGCGTCTCGCACACGCTCGAGTACGCGTACAACGACCGCGCGCTGTCGCACTTCGCGGTCGCGCTGGGAGAGAGCGAGGACGCCGCGCGGTATCTGCAACGCTCGTACGGCTATCGCGCGCACTGGGACCCCGCGCAGCAGCTGCTCGTCGCCAAGAGCGCCGCGGGGACGTTCGCGGTCCTCGAAGACTCTGCGCGGTTTAGCGACGACTACGTCGAGGGCAACGCGTGGCACTACCTCTGGTATGCGCCGCACGACGTCGACGGGATGGCCACGCTCATGGGCGGACGCGAGGCGGTCCTCGCGCGGTGGGAGCAGTTCTTCGAGCGCTCGCGCGCCGAGCGACGACAGCCGTTTCCGTCGAGAAATTACTGGCACTCCAACGAGCCGTGCCTCCATCTCCCGTGGCTCGGCTCGCGCCTCGGACGCGCGAGCTCTGCCGCGCGTTGGGTGCGGTTCGCGACGGCGCGCTACTACGCCGAAGGCCCCGAAGGACTCCCCGGCAACGACGACGGAGGGACCATGTCCGCTTGGTACATCTTCAGCGCCCTCGGGCTCTTTCCTGTGGCTGCGACGGGAGAAGTTTGGGTCAGCTCGCCGCTGGTCACGCACGCGACGGTGCACCACGAGGGCGGCGACTGGACCCTCGATGCGCCCGAGGCCAGCGCCAGCGCGCTCTACGTTCGCTCGCTCGACGTTCGCGAGGTCGCCGTCACGACCGGCGTGCTTCCGCTCGCCGCGATGCAGGGCCGAGGCTCGGTGCGCTTCTCGATGAGCGCGTCGCGCACCGGGTGGGGCGACCGCTGACGCGAAGCTCAATCCGCGAGCTTTTCGAGCGCGACGGCGTTCATGCAGTATCGCAGCCCGCTCGGCTCGGGCCCGTCCGGAAACACATGGCCCAGGTGCGCCTCGCACACGTTGCAGACGGTCTCGACGCGCGCCATTCCGTAGCTCTCGTCCACGCGATACGCGATCACGTCCTTCTCGATCGGCTGCGAAAACGACGGCCATCCCGTGCCCGACTCGAACTTGCTCGACGCGTCGAACAGCAGCGTCTCGCAGCACGCGCAGCGGTAGCGCCCGGGCTCGAACTTCGAGCACAGCTCCGAGCTGAACGCCCGCTCGGTCCCGTGCCTCCGAGTCACTTCGTACGCGAGCGGACTGAGCGCCGCGCGCCACTCGGCCTCGGTCTTGCGAACAGTTCGCGGGGGAGGGAGGTTGCCTCGTCGAGCGAGCTCGAGCACGTCGCGCCATTTCAACATTGGGGATGGTGCCCGATAGCCTCGCGCATCGACGGCCGAGCGCAAGTGGGTGGCCGCTCGTCGCGGTATCCTGCGGTCGTGTCGGCCATCCATCACGCCACCGTCGTGTCGCTCGTTCAGCGATTTCTCGGTCTTTCACCGGCCATACTCGACCTGTCGCTCACGGGCGCGTTCGAGGGCGTGCCGGTCCAGCTGCAGCCGAGCGGCAACAACAGCGCGAGCCTCACGATGGTCGCGCACCGACCACGCGGCAGCGACCTGGGGCTGCGGGTCTTCAGCTCGTCCATGTTTCGCTCGGCCGAGCGCTTCGCGACCGGCGACGACGCGTTCGACGGGATCTTCGGGCGCGACTGCGCGCCCGGCTGCGAGCCAGAGGCCCCCTCGCTGCTCACGAGCGACGTTCGCGCCGCCCTCAGGGCCATGTCCATCGCGGGCAGCGTCGAGCTGTACGACGACTGCGTGTTCGCCTACTGCCAGCCGAACATGCTCTCGCAAGAGGAGCTCGACTCGATGTTTCGCTCCCTGATCGCCGCCGTGCGCGCCAGCGACGAGGCCACGCTCGCGCTCGACGCGCCGCTCGCGCTGCGGAGTCTGGGAGCGTCAGCAGCGCTCGAAGCGTTTGCGCGCGAGCGAGCGCTGTCCGTGGCGCGCCACCCGTTCGCGCTCTCTGGGACGATCGATCATGATCAGTTCGCGCTGAGATTTTGCTGCCAGTACGAGGGTCGGCGCGGCGGGGACCCGCTGCACGGCGGCGCGCGCTCCCCAGGCTTCGACGTGCGCGTTCGCTTCGCTGAGCCGCTTCGCGGCGGGCTGTTCGTGCGGCCTGCGAGCATGCTCGACCGCGCGCAGGCGCTCGTGGGGTTCGGCGACATCGAGACCGGCGACGCTGGCTTCGACCGCGCGTGGACCATCGGAGCCCGCGTCGAAAACGACCCCGATCGCACGATCGCGACGCAGCTCGTGCGCGAGCAGCTCAACGAGCGCGCGCGGGCGCGATTGACCGCGCTCGCCGCGGCCGGCGTGGTGCTCTCGCTCGACGATCGTTCGCTGGTCGCGCGCGGTCCGCTGGTGATCGAGCCGAGAGCGCTGATCGAGCTCGTGTCCAACGTCACGTCGCTGCGCAGCGCGATGCGCGCAGAGGCGCCGCGAAGCGCGTACCGGTAGCGCGCCTCGGGCGTCACCGTTGCTTCGGTGATCGCTCTGCGTCGATGAGCGCGCGCTTTCGCTCGACGCCCCAGCGATAGCCCGCGAGCGATCCGTCGCCTCGAAGCACCCTGTGACACGGGATCAGCACGGCGTGTCGGTTCGCTGCGCACGCTGCGGCCGCGGCGCGCACGGACGAGGGCGCGCCGATCGCGTCGGCGAGCTGGCTGTACGTGCGGGTCTCGCCCTCGGGGATCTGCGCGAGAAAGCGCCAGACGCGCAGCTGAAACGCCGTTCCGCGCAGGTCGAGCGGAAGCTCGGGGCGCGACGCTTCGCGCGCGAGGTGCGCCTGCAACGCGCGCATCCACGGCGCGAGCGCGTCTGCGTCCGCCGTCGATCGCCGCACGTCCGCCTCGCTGAACTCTTCGTTGAGCTCCGCGATCAGCGCCTCTTCGGACTCGCCGAGCAGGACGCTGCACACTCCGCGCTCGGTGGCCGCCATCAACACGAGGCCGACGGCGCTCTCGCTCACCGCGTAGCGCACGCGCTCGCCGCGTCCGCGCTTCTGATAGTCGCTCGGCCGCATCGCGCCTGCGGCGTCGCGCGACTCGTACGCGCGGCTGGTCGAGCCGTAGCCCGCGTCCAACGTTGCGTCGAGCACCGAGCTGCCCTCGCGCAGCGCGCGCTTGAATCGCTGCGCTCGTTCGGCGCTCTGCAGCTGCTTCGGGGTGACGCCCACGACCGCTTTGAACGTGCGCTGAAAGTGAAACGGGCTCAGCCCCGCGCGCCTGGCCAACGCCTCGAGCGCGAGCGGCTCGTCCGCGTGCTCTCGAATGTACCGGGCGATCTCGGCCATCGCGTCGGCGCGCGGGTGCGGCCGTCCCTCGTCGAGCGGATCACAGCGCAAACACGGGCGAAATCCCCGCTCGATCGCCGCCTTGGGCCCGCTGTGAAACGCGACGTTCTCGCGGCGCGCCCTGCGCGAGGGGCACGAGGGGCGGCAGAAGACTCCGGTGCTCTTCACGCTGTAGACAAACGATCCGTCCGCAGATCGCCGGCGCTCGCACACCGCTGCCCAACGGTCGTCGTCGCTGCCGTCGGCGTCGGTGAGGCTGCGCTGGGCGCTCGTGTCGGTGGATGGGGCTCGGCGTCGAATCACGGACCACACCGTAGCGAGCCCGGCGCGGCGGCGCGCTCCGAACCTTGCGGTTCGAATCCAGCGGGTGGGCGATTTGTCGCCGTCCTCGACGCCGCAGGTGGGAGGAGGTTCGCCCATTATTCGCAGAGAAAATCCGGGCGTACGCTCGCGTTCGCCATGCAACGACCAGTGACGCTCGGGCGCTCATCTTTGCTCATCTGCGCGACCCTCGCCGCGTGCGCAGAGGGACCGCAGCCCGACGCGGGGCGACGGGACGCAGGCGTCGTCGACGCAGCGAGCGACGCGCGCGTCGCGTCGAGCGACGGCGGGACGAGCTCGGATAGCGGAGACGCCGCAGCGACTCCACCGCAGCAAAACCTGGACACCGTGGATCTCTTGCTGCTCGTCGACAACTCGGGGTCCATGCGCGAAAACCAGGTGAACATCATGGCCGAGCTCGGGCCCATGCTCGAGCTGCTCACCAATCCGCCCTGCGTCTCGCGCTCGATTCGTGGCGGCGGGCCTCCGCATCGCTGCGACCCGGCCAACCCCGACGATGTTCGGCAGTTCGCGGCGGTGACCGACCTTCACGTGGGCGTCGTCTCGTCGGACCTGGGGACGCCGGGCTCACAAGTCCCAGGCTGCGACAACAGCGCGAGCGGCGACGACGGCAGGCTCAACCCCATCCGCAACGGAGGCGCGCTCGCACAGCACCTGCCGTGGGCGCCGATCGTGCCGACCGCGCAGCCAGCGCCCGTTGGATTTCGCCCGGCCGCTTGCAACAACGACCGCAATCAGTTTCCGAACTTCATCACGTTTTGCTCGAACGCCGCCGACGCGACCTGCGATCAGAGCGGAGCGTTTGCGAGCTCGCGCGATCCGGCGCAGTTCACGGACTGGTTCAAGTGCAACGCCGGCTTGTTCGTCAACGGCTGCGGGCTCGAGTCGCAGCTCGAAGCGGTGTGGCGCGCGCTGGTGCAGCACGACGCGCGAGGATCGAGCTCGCCCAACGCGGGATTTCTCAGGGACAACGCGCTGCTCGCCGTGATCGTGCTCAGCGACGAAGAGGACGGCTCGGTGCGCGACTGCCGCAACGACGGCGGCTTCTCTGCGCAAGGCGGGCAGCCGTGCCGCGACGCGCGCGGCGTGTACTCGGTGGACGACGCGGCGTGGGCCGGAGGCACCACCGGGCCGCTCGACCTGCGCTTCTACATGGCGACGCCGGGCTCGGTGCAAGACCCGACGTGGGGGCTCGATCGCTACTACAACACCCGCGCGAGCTCTGCGCCCAACCGCTGGACGCGCGACCTGCTCTCGCTCAAGCCGGGGCACCCCGAGCGGGTGATCTTCGCGGGGATCGCTGGAGTTCCCGTGGAGATTCCCATGCAAGCGGCGATGGGCGCAGAGCCCGCGCAGATCCTGTGGGACCGCTTGCTCGGCACGCCCGGGGCTGATGCCAACGACTACAACGCGCGCAACCAAGGCACGTCCATGGAGGGGACGCAGAGCACCGCAGGCCCGTTCTCGATGCGCCAGGCCAACCGCCACCCGATGTGCAACCACGTCGTGCCCGCGTGCCGTCGCGTCGGCAGCACCTACGATCCGGCCCGGGCGTGCGCGGCGTTTCAGTACCAGGCGTTTCCGTCGCGGCGCATCGTCGAGATCGCGCGTCGGTTCGATCAGTTTCCTGCGTGCAACGGCCGGCCTTGCCGCAACGGGATCGTCACGTCGATCTGCGCGCCCGAGTTCTCGCGGGCCCTTCGTGTGATCACCACACGAATTCAAGAGCGCTTGACCATCGGCTGACGCTCACCGCGGCGCGCCGCTGATCTCTCGCAGCCACGACGGCGCGCTCGCCTGCGATGCCTCGCGTCGCCAGCGCTCGTCGGTGAGCCGGTCGAACCCGTGCGTCACCCGCTCGCGATAGCTGTACGCGAAGCCCACATACGCGCGCTCTCGACCGCGCGGGCCCGCGATCACCACCATCGGCTGCGGCGCGCTCGTCCCGATGTGCAGGACGTCTCCCACGGGGTTTCCGTGCTCGTCCTCGGGGGCTGTGTGCACGTCGGCGACGATCGCGCGGTCCTCGCCGAGCTGCCTGCGCGGCTCGAACAGGTCGTAGTACCAGCCTCCATCCACGCGCACCTCCGTGGCGCACACCACGCTGACCTCGCGCGCGTTCAGGGCCTGGTTCATCCACGCGAGCTCGTCGCGGGTCATCTCTTCTCCTGCGCGCTCGCGCTCGGCGATCGTGCGCAGACGGCTCACGACTGTGGTGGCGCGGCTCGCCCACTGCGTCCACCGGTCGCGCGTCGCTTGGGTCTGCCACGGCGTGCGGCCGATCAGCGTTCGTGCTCGTTCGACCCAGAGCGAGAGCGCGCTCCACAGCTCGGGGTACGGGTCGACGTAGGCGTGCGGATACGAGCAGCCCAGCGAGACGCTGTACGACTGCGCCGTGTAGAGGATGGTGTCGTGTCGAACCTCTGCCCACGCCGCCAGCTGCGTGTTGAGCAAGCGTCGACCCCACGCTTCAGTGGTCATCGTCGCCGGCAGGCTCGACGCGCTCGCGAGGGTCTCTCTCGGAGAGAGCGTGCGCAGCGCGGCGAGCCACGAGGCGTACAAACTCCCTTGCCAGTAGCCGCGCTCGTGCGCGTCGACCAGTACGCGCGTGGTATCGAGCTCGGTCGCATAGCCAAATCGCTGCAAATCTCCGGTCAGAAACGCGAGCGACTGATCGTTGCCGAGCGCGCCAAACGCCGCGTCGAGGGGGCTCGGCAGCATGCGCACGGCTCGGCCCTGGTCGATCCTGTCGTAGCTCACGTGCGTGAGCACCCTGGAGTCGGGCGTGTACCGCTGGGCGGCTAGCGAGAAGGCGACAGGCTGTGGAACGGTCCCGGTCCACCCTTCGGGGTGCACGAGCATCGAGGTCGCGATGCGGGGACGGACTCCGCGCACGTCGTCGATGATCGATAGCAGCCGAGCGTCGCTGAGCGCGCCGAGGCCTCCGGCCTCCGAGAGCCGTCGCGCGAGGGTGTCCATGTCGCGAAACCCGAGCGCTTCGGGCTCGCCTGCAAACTGCGTGATCGTCGACTCGATCAGCTCGAACGCCGCGCGCGTCGGCTCGTCGCTGAGCGCGTGGATCGCGAGCGCGCCTTCGAGCTGACGACGCGAGACGACGCGCTCTGTCCCGCGCGTGTCGACCAGGCGAAAGCCCTCGCGACCGAGCCACATGACCGCGCGAAAGTAGCGCTCGAGCGTCGCGTTGCCCGCATAGTGGCCGCGGGGGCGCATCTGCGAGAAGTCCACGTCGCGCGGGTCGCCGAAGAGCGCGAGGCGGTGCGCGCCGGTGCCCGCAGAGAGCTTGCCGAACACCGCGGTGACGAGCGCGTCGTCGCCGTTGGCCACGGGGTGTTCGACCGCGCCGCGCAGGGCGCTCAGCGTGATCGCGACGTAGCTGTCCACGTCGCCGCGCGTCGCTGGGGACAGGTCCGTCGCCGTCGCGAGCCGCGTGCGCAGCTGCGCGAGGCCCGCGGTCAGCGCGGGCAACAGCGCGTCGGACTCTGCGTTGGCGATGAGCGTGTCGAAGCTCTCGTGCAGCGCGTTGGTGATGGCGTCGGCGCTGACGTACACGGGCTGGTCGCGCAGGTACAAGCTCACGTAGCCCGTGAGAAAATTGGGCGTCGCGAGGCGCGGCGCGAGGACGAAGCCGTTGCGGGCGAGCAGGGCGCGCTCGCTCGCGTTCAACGTGAAGGGGCCGGCTTGAACGACGCTCATCCCGTCGACGCGATCGACGTCGAACGCCCCCGCGCTCGCGAAGGTCACCGCGTGGCGCTCGGCGAGCTGCGACGAAGAGATTCGCTGGGCGCCGGGCATACGGGCGCGCAGGTCTTCGAAGGACAGGGCCGCGGTTGGAGCCTCGTAGCGGGCGTGCGCGACGTCTGCCAGCGGAGCGATCGGCGCGGCGGAGCCGCCGTGAGCGCGATCGAGGTGCGCGCGTGTCTGCTGCGTCGAGCACGAGAGCGTGGCGCCGACGGCGAGCAGCGAGAGCAGCGGTCTTTTCATGGTCACCTCGCGAAGGACACGCCGAGCGGCGCGGGCCTTTGCTTCAGTTGTTGTGCGCGTACGGTACAAGAGATCCATGGACGTCGTGTTCGCGGTGTTGGTGGCGGTCGCTGTGGCGTTTGTCGGGACGCCGCTGGCGTTTCAGGCCACTTCTACGTTCAAGTGGTCTGAGCTCGACGGCGCGCAGCGCAAGAAGATTGTCCGCTCGATGCTCTCGGCGGGGACGCTGTTCGGCGTCGTCGCGCTCGTGCATGCGGGCGTGCTGGCGGCGGTCACGCAGAGCCCCATCATCACCGTCGTCGGCTCGTCGCTGATCACCGCCGCGCTGTGCGGGTGGAGCATCAAGAGCGCCTCTCCGTTGAAGCGCGTGGCCGCGCTGAGCAAGCAGCTCGACGAACCTGCGCGCCGCGCCGAGGCCCGCCTCGCGCTGCTCGAGCTCGGAACGAAGCTGCCCCTCGGCGACGCGGTCAACGACGCGATCCGCGTGAGCGTCGGCGTCGCGCTGAGCAACGGGCGTTGCCACCCCGAGGCGGGGGCGGTGGTCGCGCCGCTCGACGACAGCAAGTTCGAGGCGCACGAGCGTGAGCTGCTGATGCTGACGCAGCTCTCGGTGCTCGTGTACGCGGGCGAGCTGTCTCGCGCTCGCGCCCTGCTCGCGCGGCTGCCCCCGATCGCCGAGGGAACGACGCACGACTACGCCCGGCGCTTCTCGGAGGCGATGCTGCTCGTCAAAGAGTCCATGGCCGACGCAGCGCTGCCGCTGCTCTCGACGCCGTCGCAAGAGCCCGTGATCGAGCGCAATCGGCACGTCGTGCTCGCGCACATCCACGCGGCGCGCGAAGACGAAGCGCAGCTCGAGCGAGCGCTCTCGTGGCTCGAAGCGCAGCACGGAAAGAGCTCGCTCGAGCGCGTGATCGAGCCCGAGGGCCCGGCGACCGCGCGGGCGTGGGCGCGGCTCGCTGGGGCAGAGGGACCGTACCGTCGCTGAGCCACCTCAGGGCGTGCGCATCGCGGGGCTCTGATTCGAGTCGGTCGACGGGGCGAGCTGCTGCGGCGTCGTCCCCGAGATGACGCCCGAGATGGCGAGGATGAGGCCGCCTGCGGCGATGGACGCGCTGATTCCGATGCCGATTCCGCGGGTCTCGTTGGCGGCCGCGATGGACTCGAGGCACGTCGGGTTGTTGCCGCAGCCGGCCTCGGCGTTGACCTTCTGCACGGCGATCACCGTGGCCGCAGCGGCCCCGCCCGCGAAGACTCCCGCGCCAACAAAGGTCCACCACGGAATCGGCCGCCCCGCGACGCGCGCCGCCGCCGGCCGGTCGCGCTGCACGAGCTCGACGTCGAACGAGCGCTGCACGCCGCGCTCGGGTGCGCTCAACACGCGACTCCAGGGTTCGAAGCCCGTCGCGCGCACGATCAGGCGGTATTCACCGGGGTCGAGCAAGAGCTCGCGCGCTCCGTCGGCCGCGACCATCGACCACGAGCGACGCGAGCTCGAGAGCCGCCCGTTGATCGTGAGCTCGGCGTTGGCCGGACGAAACCGCAGCCTGACGCGGGTGCACTGCGCAGCGACCGCGTCGCGCAGCGCGCGCACTCGCGCGAGCTCTTCGGGCGCCGCCGTGCGAGCGGCGCTCTCGAGGTAGCGGTCCCACGCGGCGACGGCCTCGCTGTAGCGGCTGAGCGCGCGGTTGGCCGCGGCGAGCCGCAGCCACGTCGATGGCTCCGATCGCACGCTGAGCGCGCGCTCGTAGGCCGTGACGGCCGAGGCGAAGTCCTCGACGCGCTCGGCGGCGACGCCCTCGTCGATCGCGCGCTGCGCCTCGTCGCTGACCGCAGCGGTCGTGTCGGAGTCCTGCGCGAGCGCGACGGCAGGCGCCGCGGCGAGCGCGAGTGCGAAGGAGAGCGAGGCGATCGTGCGGTGCATGCTTCGCAGGGATCATGGCGCACGCGCGCGCCGCGCGCTCCGCGAATTGTGCGTGGGGCGGCGCGCACACGCGCGGCGTATGCTCGTCGCGACGTGACGGTCTCAGCAGGCATGGCAGCGATCGCGCCGGACGCGCTCGGCCTCGGGCTGCGCTCGGCGCACTATCCCTTTTTGTTCGAGCGATGGCCGGCGGTCGACTACTTCGAGATCATCAGCGAGAACTTCTTGCCCTTCGCCGAGCTGCCGACGCAGCGGCTCGACGCTGTGCGCGAGCGGTATCCCATCGTGTTGCACGGCGTGGGGCTCAATTTGCTGGGGCAGCGGCCGCTCGACGAGTCGTACTTGGACGCGCTGTGCCGGCTGGCCGACCGGGTCGACGCGCCGTTCGTGACCGATCATCTGTGCTGGACCTCGTCGCAGGGGCGATCGCATCACGACCTGCTTCCGACGCCGTATGTGCCCGAGCTGGTCGAGCTCGCCGCTGAGCGCGCGGCGTACGTGCAGCGTCGCCTGGGCCGCCCGTTTGGAATCGAGAACCTCTCGAGCTACGTCGAGTTTCGGCAGAGCACGATGAGCGAGTGGGACTTCTACGCGCAGGTGGTGCGCGAGGCGGGCTGCTGGTTCATGTTGGACATCAACAACATCTACGTCTCGTCCGAGAATCACCGCTTCGATCCGCGCACGTTCTTGGACGCGATCGATTTCGCGCGCGTGCTGCAGGTGCACCTGGCCGGGCACTCGCGCGAGCCCGACGCGACCATCGTGGACACGCACGACCGCGCGGTGAGCGACGCGGTGTGGGCGCTCTACGCCAGGGCGTGGAAGCAGGGCGGGCCCTTTCGAACGTTGGTCGAGTGGGACGACAAGATTCCCCCGATGCCCGTGGTGCTCGACGAGCTCTCGAAGGCTCGCGCGGTGCGCGGATGAGCACGCGCGCCGCGCCCGACTGGCTCGTCGCGCTGCAAGAGCGGTTCTCCGCAGCGCTCTGCGCGCCGCTCGATCGCAGCACGTCCCTGCTGCGCGCGGCCACGGAGATGTACCCCGATGACAGCGTCGCCGACGTGCTCGACGGGCCCGTCACGACCGCGGCCGAGCGACTGGCCGTGTACAACAGGCAGTACTGGTTTCGGCTGTTCACTGTGCTGCAGAGCGCTTTTCCCGTGACGTCGCGGGCCATGACGTACTGGCGGTTCAACGAGTTTGCGGCGCGGTTCGTCGCGCAGCGGCCGCCGAGCGGATGGGACATCGAGCGCGTGGCAGAGGGGTTCGAGGCCTTCTTCGAGCGCGAGGCGGGCGACGACGCGTCGCTCGCGCCGTTCGTCGAGGCGGCGAAGATGGACGCGGCGTGGCGACGGCTGCTGCGCGCGAAGTCCGGCACCACATTTCAACCCACCAATGAAATCGCAGCGCGATTGCTCGATGGCACGCTGGTGCTCTCGCCCACGGTCGCGCTGCTCTGCGAGCGCTGGCCGTGGCTCGAGTGGAAGGCTGTGCTGGCGACGCGAGCCGAAGCCGACGCGCCCGCGCTTCCGTCGTCGCTCGACGAACCGCGGTGGTGGGCGCTCGTGCGCGAGCGCGACGGGATACGGCACGTGTTGCTCGAGGCGAAAGAGGGCGCGCTGTTGACGCTGCTCACGCGGCGCACGGTGCGCGAGGCGCTCGCGGAGCTCGAGGCGAGCTGTCCGCCCGGCGAGCGAGCGGCGCTGCCGTCGCGCGCGCAGCGGTGGCTCGCGGCGAGCGTTCAGCGTGGGTTCTGGGCGGGCGTTCGCTTCGACGACGAGCGGTCAGGCGCTCAGGGGATGACGCACGAGTAGCCGTTGCAGGTGTTGAGTCCCGCGCACGTGTGCTCGGTGAAGACGTGCACGCCCTCGTCGTACGAGAAGCCCCTGCAGCTGTTGGCTCCGCCGCAGTGCGGGTGAATCTCGACGAAGCCGCCAGCGCGGTCACACATCGCCGTGAAGGTCTCGAGCGTGAATCCGAAGGCTGCGTCGGTGGACGTGATCACACGGTCGGGCACCACGTCGCAGCCCGCTTCGGCGGACACCCTGCGGACGTCGGTGGCCGCGTCCATCGCGCTCGCGTCGTCGCTGACCGAGGCGTCGAGCGCGGATGCGTCCGGCGCGGATGCGTCCGGCGTCGCGGCGCTGTCGGGCGTCTCGCTCGCGTCCGGCGCCGATGCGTCCGGCGTCGCGCTGGCGTCCTGAACGAGCGCTGCGTCCGGCGTGGAGGCGCTGTCGACGGCGGGTGAGTCCGTGGCCACGCCGCTGTCCGCTGGCGGATTGCTCGGTCCCGGGGTGCACGACGCGGTGAGGCAGAGCAGGCCCGAGAGCGCGGCGGTGAGCAGGGCGTTGCTGGCGGAGGGCGCCGCGGAAGCAGGCTGATCGTTGGACAATTGCATCGTGAAGACCCGGGAGCATACGGGTGTTTGGCGGGCGACGCACGCGCGCGTCGGCGCTCGCAGCGCGATTGGATGCGATACCGTTCGGCCTTCGAACGCAGACAACTCTCCGAGGAAGATCCCGAATGTCCGATCCCATGAATGCACACGACCCACGTCGCGCCCTCTCGACGCAGCGCTCATTGCGCCGTGTCGGGTGGCTGCCGCTGCTGGGCCTCGCTCTCTCAGCCTGTAGCGGTCCCGTGACCGACGAGGACGCCGGGGACGGCGCGCTCGCGGACCGCGTCGTCGTGGACGTGCGCGACGCGCGGGTCGACACCGGCGTTCGCCCCGACGCGCGAACGCCGGACGTGGTCTCGCTGCCAGACGTGGCGAGCATGGACGACGCCGAGGCTCCAGACGCGATGGACACGGACGGCTCGGTCGAGCCCGATGCGATGGACACCGACGGCTCGATGGGGATGGACGTCGTTTCGATGGACGCCCCAACGGACAGCGGCGTGGTGGTGGACACGGGTGTCACCGTCGATTCGGGCGTGCTGGTGGACTCTGGGGTGTTGGTGGACACGGGCGTGACCGTGGACAGCGGCGTGGTGGTGGACTCTGGCGTGCGCGTGGACTCGGGCGTGGTCGCGGACTCGGGGATCGCGACAGCGTGCGACATGCCGCGCGCGGGACTGACGGCGATGATGTCCAGCGTGACCGTCACGCCGATGGCGACGCCCAACGTGACCGCGCAGGCGCCGAGCTGCTCGCAGGGGACGCCGAGCTTCGGCGAGGCGGCGTACACGTTGAATGTGCCCGCGCGCACCGGCCTGGTGCTGAGCACGGACATGAACATGGGCGATCCAGTGATCGCGCTGCGTCGCGTGTGCGCGGATCGCACCGCGGCGTCGGAGCTGCTCTGTGACGACGACAGCCCCTCGGGCAACCTCAACGCGTACACGCGCGGGGTGGTTCCCGCGGGGATGTACACGGTCTTTGCCGACTCGTTTCGCGCGGGGTCGTTTCGGTTGAACGTTCGGAGCTACACGCCCGACGCCAACGCAGAGTGCGCGACGCCGGCGGCGCTTTCGGGCGCCGGAGTGATGGGCGTGAGCACCGCCAACGCGGGCGCAGACCGCGCGCCGTGCGTGGACAACACGGGCGGGCAGCTCTTCTACTCGGTGACGATCCCGGCGAACTCGCGTCTCGCGCTGGCGACGACGCGCGTGGGCGCGCAGGACGTGATCACCCGCGTGGTGGACAGCTGCGCTTCGAATACGTGTGTGGCTAATCAAGCGACCGCGGGCGCGATGCCGTCGACCATCACGATCGACAACGCGTCGGCGGCGCCGCGCACGGTGGTCGTCTCGGTGGCGAGCACGTCGCAGCTGACGGACGCGACGTTCAATTTGGTTCCGTCCATCTCGATGCTCGCGACCAACGCGACGTGCGCGACGGCGACAGCCCTCGTGGCCGGCGCTGGGGCGACCGGCGGCAACACCGCGAGCGCAGGCGCCGCGGCGCCGTGCGCGACCGGAGAGAACCCCGAGCTGTTCTACGCGGTGAGCGTCCCGGCCAACAGCCGCGCGGACGTGAACATCGTACAGACGGCAGGGCAGTCGGTGCGCGCGCGCATCCTCGATGGCTGCATGGCCGCCACGTGCCCCGTCGCCGCGACGACCACGATGATGGGCGCCAACAACTCGCTGCCGGTGCTCAACAGCACCGCGGGGACGCGGACCTTCATCGTCGCGATCTCGAGCACGGCCGCCGGAGCGCCCGGCCAGTTCACGATTCAGCACCGAGGCAACGCCGCGCTCGCGGCCAACGCGACCTGCGCGACCGCGCAGATCCTCGGCGCGGGAGCGACCGCGATGGCCAACACCGCCGGCGGAGGCGCGACGCCGACCACCTGCCGACCCACCGACGGATCGCAGCTGTTCTACAGCGTCACCGTGCCGGCGGCGACGCGCGGGACGCTCACGCTCACGCGCAGCGGCGGGCAGGACGTCGCGATGCGGGTGCTCTCTTCGTGCGGCGCGATGCTGTGCGACGCGAGCGTCGCGACCGCGGGACCGATGGCGGTCAGCACCAACGTCGACACCGGCAGCGTGGCGCGGACCGTGATCGTCTCGGTCTCGAGCACCTCCGCGACCAACCCCGCGAACTTCTCGCTCAACTTCGCGACGACGCGCTTGCCGTACACGCTCACGACGCTCTCGGGGCAGAGCTGCGAGCCGGGCGTGACGATGGCGGTCGCTGGCGTCAACGCGGACGATTCTCACTCGGCCGTCGCGGCGCTGCCCTTCACGCTGTCGTACTTCGGCGCGATGGCGACGCACTACTCCGCGTCGGCCAACGGCTTCGCGCAGCTGTATCCCAACGCGATGGGGATGCCCTTCACGATGGGCGCGTCTGCGGCCAACGCGACGCTCCCCGCGGCGGCGATGGGCGCGCCCAACGGCGTGGTGGCTGCGTTCTGGGACGACCTGTTTCCGGTCGACGCGATGACGTCGGTGACGACGGCCACCGTCGGCGCGATGGGCTCGCGCCGCTTCATCGTCCAGTGGAACAACTGGACGCACTTCGACATGCCCTCGCGCTCGGTGCGGCTGACCTTTCAGACCCGCTTCTACGAAGGCACTGGCGTGATCGAGCACGTGTACTGCTCGATGATGCCGGGGATGGACACGGCCAACATCGCCAGCGGCGCCTCGGCCACGATCGGCATCGAGTCGCTCGACGGAAGCGCCGCGACGCAGGCGTCCTTCAACACGCCGATGGCCGTCGCCGCCGGGACGATGTTTCGCTTCACGCCGAACTGATCGCTACGCCGTAGGCGCTTCTCGCAAGCGCGCTCGCGCGAAGGCGAGGCCCGCTTCAGGCGTGTCCACCACCGCGTAGGGGTAGGGCATCTCGATCGCGAGCATGACCGACGAGAGCGTGAATCGAAGCACCACGTCGGTCAGCACGATCGCGAGGCCCGCGACCCGCTTCTCGATGCGGTCGCGCCTCGTGGTGAGCCATTCGCGCAGCATGCGCATCGCCGCCACCGAGCGCGCCGCGCCCCGCGACGTGTCGAGCACCAGGGCGATGGGCGTCGTGCGCGTCTGGCCGAGCGCCGTCATCGCCGCGAGGTGCGCCGCGAAGTCTTCGTCGCGCACCGCGCCGAGATAGTGAACCACCACCAACGGGAAGTTCGTCGCGTCGATCGTCACGGTCGGCGCGCTCCAACGCCCGCCGGGCTCGAGCGTCGCCTCGGTCGCTGCTTGGATCATGGCGAAATTGTGGCTCTACATAGTGGCTTTGTCGAGCCACAAATCGCCCTCGTGATTCGGGCAGTCGGCGCTGACGCAGCGCGTACAATCGCTGACCGAACGCCATGACCGACCGAGTGGAGTCCGCGATCGCTGTCGGCGCTGTGTTGCGCGAGCGCTACGAAGTTCGTCGGCTCGTCGGAGAGGGCGGGATGGGGGCGGTGTTCGAGGCGTTCGACAAGCTGCTCGAGAAGCGCGTCGCGGTGAAGGTCCTGCGCAGCGAGCATGCGGGCAACGCCCAGATCGCGGCGCGGTTCGAGCTCGAAGCGAAGATCGCGAGCGCGTTTCAGCACCCCAACGTCGCGACCACGTTCGACGTCGGCGCGCACGACGGGGCGCGCTACCTGGTGATGGAGTTTCTCGACGGCGTGTCGTTGGCGGACGCGATGGCGCGCTCGAACCCGCTCAGCGACAGCGCCGCGGTGGCCATCGTCGAGCCGATCGCGAGGGCGCTCGCGCGCGCTCACGCAGCGGGAGTGATCCACCGCGACGTGAAGCCCGAGAACATTTTCTTGTGCCGCGGCGAGCGCGACGACGAGTGCATCCCGAAGCTCGTGGACTTCGGCATCGCGCGCCGCGAGCAGAGCGCAGACTTCAAGCTCACGGCCACCGCGACGATCATCGGGACGCCCGCGTACATGCCGCCCGAGCAAGCGCGCGGCGCGTCGGACATCACGGCGTCGGTGGACCAGTACGCCCTCGCGGTGGTCTTGTACGAGCTGCTCTCGGGGGCGCACCCTCACGCGGCGCCGTCGACCGCAGAGCTCCTCGCGCGCAAGCTGACGGAGCCGCCCGTCGAGCTGCGCGTGGTGGCGCCGCAGGTCGGAGCCGCGCTCGCCGCCGTGGTGATGCGCGCGTTGAGCGCCGTGCCGTCGCAGCGCTTCGCGGACATCGGCGCGCTGCGCGACGCGCTCGCGGCGGCGGTGGGGAGCGTTGCGGCGCCGCGGTTTCCTGCGGACGATGGCGGTACGCCGCGCGGTGAAGTGGACTCCGACGCGCACACAGAGCTCGCGACGCCGGAGCCCGCGGCGAGCGCGACGCCTGCGACGGGCGTGGACGAGACGATCGCCAACGGCGAGCCTTTGCCCGTCGGTGCGAGCTCGAGGGCGCGAAGCGTGCGTGCGCCGGTCGTCGCCGCGGCGGCCGGTCTCGTCCTCGCGTCGGTGTTCGCGATCAGCGCGATGTCTCGCCGGCAGAGCGCTCCGCCGCCGAGGGCGATCGTCGTCGCGGCTCCGCTGCCGGCCGCGCCAGCAGAGGTCACGTTGCAGGTCCGCGTCGAGCCCGCGGTCGCGAACATCACCGTCGATGGCCGCGCGCTCGGCAGCGGCGAGGCCTCGGCGACCGTGCGCGCAGGCGCGACCGTGGAGCTCGTGTTCAGCGCGCCGGGCTACGTGACGCGCGCAGAGACGCGGGTGCTCGTCGCAAACGAGCGCATCGAACGCGTGCTCGAACGCGCTCCTGTCGCCGCGCCATCGTTGCCCGACGCCGCTCTGCCGCGCGCCGTGAGCGCGCCATCGCAGCCCCGCCGCGGGCAGCACCCGCTGCAGCTCGGCCGCACGGGCTTCGTCCTCGACACGGAGATCCACCGTCGATGAACCAAGGTCGCACCCCTCTCGCGTTGCTCGTTGTGCTCACCGTCGCGTCGCTCACGGGCGAGGCTGCCGCGCAGCGGAGGCGCCCGCGCGCAGCGCCCGTCACCGGCGAGAGCGCGCTGGGACCGGAGGCGGAGCTGCACTTTCGGCGGGCGATTCAGCTCGCGACCGAGCACAGCGAGCTCGCGGCGCTGGTGGAGTTTCGTCGGGCGTATGAGCTGTCGCGCAACGCGCTCGTGCGCTTCAACATCGCCGCGGTCGAGATCGAGCTCGGGCGCTACGACGAGGGCCTCGCGTCGCTCGACGCGTACGTGCGCGAGGCGCCTGCGGACGTGGTGAGCGCGCGGCAGGCGCAGCTCGCGCAGATGCGAGAGCGCATCATGAGCCGCAGCGGAACGGTGCGCGTACCGCTCGACGTGCCGGGCCTGCGGATCGAGTTCGAGAGCGTCGGCAGCGAGCTGCGCATCGTGCGCGAAGAGGCCGCGGCGCGGGCGGGGGTGCGCGTCCCTGTGGGGCGCTATCGCGTGCGCGTCTCGGCGCCAGGGCACCGCGCGAGAGAGAGCGAGTTCGACGTGGCGAGCGACGCGGTCGTGACGCTCGATCAGCGGCTCGAAGCGATCGAGACGACGGTGTCGATCCGCTCGAACGTCGACGACGCCGAGGTCTTCGTGGACGGGCGCAGCGTGGGGCGAACGCCGCTCGGACCCGTTCCGGTCGCCGAGGGGACGCACCGCATCGAGGTCGCGCGCGGCGGCTACTCGCGCTTCGAGATCACCGCGCTCACGCAGGGGACGGTGAGCTCGGTCGCGGCCAACTTGCTTTGGCTCCGTGGAATCCCCGCGGAAGAGGGCGCGCGCTTCGTGCTCGACCGGCAGTACAACGAGGTCGAGTGCGCGCTCGACGGCGAGCGCGTGGCCTGCGATGGGACCGAGATCGTCCCGCCCGGCCGGCACCTGTTGCGCGTGACGGGCCGCGACTACGTCACGCTCGAACGGCGTGTGAATTTGCCGGCCGGAAGGCTCGAACGGGTGGACGTCACGCTCGAGGTGCGGCCCGAGGCCCGTCGCGAGTCGCTCGAGGCGCGCTGGGTCGGTCGACGCACGGGGCTCATCCTTGGCGGCGTCGGGCTCGGCGGGGGCGTGCTCGCGTTCTTGTGGACGGGAGGGACCTTCGCGGCGCTCGAGCGGCTGGCTGCGCAAGGGCAGCGGTTCACCACCAGCGTGGGCGCGTGCTCGGTGGCCACGCTCTCGTTGGCCACCAACGATCAGCTGCTCTGCTTGCAGCGGTCGGTGGGCGGGGCTTTTCCGTACGAGCTGGACACCGCGACGAAGGCCGCCACCATCCCGACGCAGTTCGAGCGCGACCGCAACCTCGGCGTTCTTCTCGTCGGCGCGGGCGCCGCGCTCACCGTCGTCGGCGGCCTCGGCGTCGTGACCGGAACGATCCTCTTCTTCATCGCCCCCGCCGACCGCTTCGCGCAGCCTCCGCCCCGCCGACCGCAGCTTCGCGCGCAGGTGTTTCCCACGCTCAACGGCCTCGGCGTGCTGTTCTAAACCGCAGCCGCGCGGCGTCGCTGCTCAACGCGCGCGAAAGCGAATGCTCAACCGAGATTGCAGCGCTTCGAGCGCGGCTGTCCGCGGGTCCGCGGGCGCGACGCCGAAGTTCCACGAGACATTTCGCCGGGCGGCGACGATCGCGGCGCGCGTGATCACCGCCGCTGGCTCGGTCGTGACCGTCGAGCCCGTCGCATCGAGCCCGAGCGAACGCAGCATCGACTGCGCCCGCGCTGGGTCTTCGTCGTAGATCGCCACGGTCACCCGCGCCTCGCGCGCCTCGATCGAGTACGGCGTCGCCGACCGGCGCAACAGCAGGCCCCGTCCAAGAGACGGCGGAAGGTGCTCGGCCTCGAGCAAGAACCGCGTGTCCCATCGGTGCATCGCCAGGTCTCTTGGCCACCGCCGCGATCCTTCGAGCTTCTGGCCCGACCACTCCGAGAGCGTCGATGGATCCGCGTCGAGCGCGCGCACCGCCTCTTCGATCTCGTCCGCCATCGGACCGTACGCGTCGAACTGCAGCCGATCGGGCACCGCCGGCGGCGTCGTTCGCAGCCGCATCACCGCGCGCTCGAGCTCGTCGATCGTGAACTGCAGATCCGCGATCGCCACGCCGTCGAAGCGCAGCCCTCGGTCCTCGAGCTCGAGCCGAAGCAGCTCGACGCGCGAGGTCAACGCCATCCCGCGCGGCCCCTGCATCCACTCCTGCATCACCTGGACGCCCCACACCGAGGACTCGCGCGCGACCGCGCCGAGCCTGCTCGCGTGCAGCCGAGCTTCGTCGTCGCTGTCGCAGCGCGCCGCCCACACGAGCACCATCGCCGACGAGTTGCGCCGGGCGAAGTCGTAGACGCGCGCGCCGCGGTACACCCAGAGCCAATCGAGCGCGTTGAACGGCTGCAGCGTCGTGCCTTGCAGATACGCCGCGGCGGTCCCGAACGAGAGCAGCAGGTCCGGGGTCTCGATCGCCGCTGGGAGCATCCCTGGTCGCTCGACGGCGCCCATCGCCTGCGCGTACCGCTCGACCGCGCTCGGAGCCTGCTCCCACGAGCGCACTTCGCTCAGCCATTGGTCGTAGCTCGCTTGCTCCGCGAGCCACTGCTGCGCGAACTCTCTGCGGTCCTTCACGGTCGCCTGCAGCTCTTGGCGCGCGCGCTCGACCACTGCCCACGCGTCGTCGAGCAGCGTCCGCTGCGGCTTCGCGATCAGCGCGCGCAGCTCGGCGACGGCGTCGTCCGCCGCTCGAGCGCTCGCGAAGCGCCCGACCGTGAAGCAGTCGACGCTGTTGTTTCCTGACCACGCGCGCCAGCGCCAGAGCCCCGCGGGGCGCTCTCGCTTCACTTGAATCTGTGTGCGGTGGCAACCGGACGTGCGCGCCGGCCCTGCGCCGCGCATCGCGTCCCACGCCTCGATCACGTCGTCCGCCGTGCGCACG
The DNA here is from genome assembly GCA_013298625.1 of Myxococcales bacterium. Lineage (GTDB taxonomy): Bacteria > Myxococcota_A > Polyangia > Polyangiales. The sequence goes on along the minus strand of JAAFIF010000081.1, from coordinate 7,238 downwards.
CCGCGTCGCTGGTGATGAAAGCTGCACGGCGAGAGCGTCCCGCTCGGGCCGATCGAGACGAAATGATCCCCCGCGCCGCAGTCGCCGCCGCGCTCGGGGCTGAGCTTCGGAAGCGGCTCGAGCCGGTCTCCCCAGCACGCAGAGAGCCCGATTTCGATGGGCCATTCACCGAGCGATTCGACGATCTCGACGAGCGTTCGCGACTGTTCGCGGGACAAGTGCAGCGCGCGGTCAGGCCCGTTGTACGAGAGCAGAAACAGCTTGCGCACCCCGAGCGCGCACAGCGACTCGACGAACGCGCGCAGCGTCGGCAGCCGCTCTGGGGTCACCAGCCAGTGCAGCCCCACCGAGTGGCCTTCGTCTCGCAAGAGCGCGAAGCGATCGCGCCAAGGAGCGTCGTCGTAGACCGACAGTCGCAGCTCGCCGATGCGTCCGTGCAGCCTCCGCGCGAGCTCGCGGGTCACCAGCTGCCCGTTGGTCGTCGCGTGCAGCACCAGCGGCGTGCTGTCCGTCAGCCGCTCGACCAGCGAACAGAACCCCTTGAACGCGAAGGGCTCACCCCCTCCGAAGGCCACTTCGAGCGTCCCCCGCGCGGAGAGCGCCGCGAGCACGTCGTACGCGCTCTCGACGGTCCACGCGCTCGGCGCGGACTGGTCTCGGTAACAGAACGAGCACGCGAGGTTGCAGGCGTTGGTGATCGAGAAGAGCACCAGGGGCGGCGCGTTCGCGCGCAGCGGGCGCGTGGCCTCCGAGCGCACGAGCCACCGTCGCCCGTCGCGTCGATCGAAGGCGAGCAGCGCGCCGTCGAGCGCCACGAGCCGCACGGGCTGTTCTTCGTCGAAGTGCAGCATCGAGCGAGAGCGTACCGCGCGATCAGCGGCCGCGCCCTCGTCGCTCGGCGACGTGCGCCTGCAGCTCTGCCGAGGTCGGATCGGCGCGCAGCATCGCTTCGTACTCGCTGAGCGGCGTGAGCGCGCTCGCGGCGACCGCCCAGCGATCGAGCTGCGCGCGCAGGACGAAGTGATACGTCGCGCGCGCGCGGGCCGAGCGCTCGTCGCGCGAGGGCAGGGCGGCGCCGAGGTTGCTCAGCCAGCGAACGTTGTCCGGCGTGTACCGCTGCGCGCTCGCGGGCGCGGTGAACTCGATCCACGTGTGGTCGTCGGTGATGGGCTGCGCCCAGGACGCGAGGCGACGCAGCGTCGCGCCGCCGCACGAGGCGGTGGCCGCGAGGCGCTCGGGCGAGTCGAGCCAGACGCGCGCGAGGTCATCGCGCACCGTTGGATTGAGAAATCCCTGTCGAAATCGCGCCGGGTCCCACGCGACCTCCCCCGCTCCGCCGATCAGGATCGCGTCTCCGCCGGTGAGGTACACGGCCGCGTCGGAGAACACGTCCGAGAAGCTTCGAAGTACGCCGCAGACGTCCTCCCAGCGCAGCTGATAGAGCGGGAGCCAGTGCGCGGCGACCCCTCGCGCGCTGAGCCGCGATCGCACCAGGGCGAAGTAGTCGCGGGTGTACAGCGTGGCTGCGCCGGCGACGTAGGGATGGATCGGGTCGACCGTGATCACGTCCCACGAGCGTCGCGCGCTGAGCAGAAAGGCACGTCCGTCTTCGTGGTGGATGGTGATGCGGGGGTTGTCGGCGGCGTGGTGGTTGAGGTCCGAGAAGAGCCGCGCTGCGTGGCGAACAGGCGGCGAGAGGTCGACGACGTCGACGGGGGCGTGGATCGAGAGCGTTCCGGCGGTCATGCCCGAGCCGAGGCCGACGACGAGGCCGCGCGTGGGCGCGCCGTGCAACAGAGCCGGCAGGTGGCCGAGGAGGTACTGGTTGCGCATGTCTTCGGGGTCGTCGGAGGCCTCGGGCTTTCCGCCGACGAAGAAGGTTCGGTGGTTGCGCAGCCGCTCGACCACGATCGTGCTCTCGGCCCCTTCGCGTGCGTAGAGCACTCGGCCCGCGGCCGCGCGCACCTCGAAGCCCTCGCGCGCGATCAGCCTGCGAAGCCGCTGCGGCAGCATGTGCGTCCCGCCGGCCCACACGCGCACGTCCGTCCTCGGCGCGGACCCCGCGATCGCCACACACGCGAACGCCAGCGCGATCGCTGCCTTCTTGAATACCGGTGCGCGCTCTCTCGCCAGGGCCGCCACTGCTGCGACCGCGCCGAGCGAGGCGAGGGCGATCGCGCTGCCGCGCGTGCCGAGCACGGCGATCCCGACGAGCCCGACCGCGAGCGACCCGAGCACGCAGCCGACGGTGTTCGCTCCGTACGCCAGCGCCGCAGCTCTCGACCCGCCGCCGTCGGACAGCGCGCGAATCGCCAGCGGCATCGCCGCGCCCGACGCCAGCGCCGGAACAAACGCCACCGGCCCCGTCACCGCGAAGCACAACCACGCCCCGTTCAGCGTCCCCGCTTCGCTCCACCGCAGCGACCACTGCGCCATCCACGGCGCCACGTGCAGCGCTGCGAGCGACGCCATCGCCACCACGCCCGTTGTCACCGCGAGCGCCCGACGCGCGCTGTCCCGCGACGCGCTGGGGCTCAACCACCGCGCCGAGAGCGCCCCGAGCGTGAGCCCCGCGAGCACCCACGCCAGCACCGACGAGACCGCGTAGATCGTTGCGCCCAGCGCCGTCACCAGCGTGCGAGTCCAGAGCACCTCACCGCCCAAGATCATCGCGCCGCACGCGAACGAGAGCGCTGCGGTCGCCCAAAGGTCTGCGCGCGAGCTCTCTTCAGGCGTGGATTCAACGCTGTTTTCGCTGCTGTCTCGATTGTGTGTGCTCTTTATCGAGATCGCGATGCTCGCCGCGACGAGCGCCGCGGCCAGCGAGGCCATCGCGCCCGCTCGAATCGCCCCGGCGTTGCCGAGGCGCGGGACCAGCGCGTAGCCGGCGGCGAGGGAGCCGACCATCGCGCCGGCAGTGTTGGCCGCGTACACCAGGCTGAGCTGCGCCCGTTCGCTCGCGAACATCCCGCGCGTCGCGCGCAGCAAGAGCGGCAGCGTCGCGCCCATGGCGAGCGTCGGCGCGGCGAGCACGGCGGCGCACAGCACAGGACGCAGCGCCGCGCGCAGCAGCGAGCCCGGCTCGAGGCCCATCGCGGCCCACGCGCGGTAGAGCCACTCGATCAACGACGGCGAGGCGAGCGCGCACGCGGCGATCGCTGCTTCGAGCGCGGCGTACGCAAACGCGGCGCTGCGAGGCTGCGCGCGATCCGCGCGGCCGCCAGCGAGCCACGCGCCGACGCCGAGGCCGCCGAGGTACACGGCCAGCACCGCTGCGTTGGCCGCGGACGTCACGCCGAGCGTGCGCGCGAAGGCGCGGGTCCACACGACCTCGTACACGAGCCCCGCGGCGCCCGAGAGCGCAAAGGCCACGAGCGCCAGCGGCGCGCTTACGGAAGATCGCATCGACACGACGAGAGCATACACAGCGCCGCCCGCGGTTTGCCGGGCTGGGACAGCGCTTGCTACCGTCGTCGCGAACGATGACGAACTTCACTCGCGCCGCGCTGTTGCTGCTCTCCGTTACGAGCGCCTGCGCAACCACTCGCACCACCGCTAACAACAGCAACACGGCCTCGACGCCGCGCGCGACCACGACCGCGCAGCCTGCAGCCACCGCGTCCAACGGGACCGCGGTGCGCGTGCTCGGGGACGTTCCCGACGACGCGACGCTGGCTGCGCGTGGCGTCACGGCGGCGCCGGTCGCGGGCACGATCGGGCAGCTGCAATTGGGCGGCGTGGTTCGGGGAGCGCTCGCCGCGGGCGACACCGTGCTCGCCGACGGCTCGTACGCGGACAACTACGCGCTCTCGCTCACCGAGGGGCAGCCGGTCACGATCGTCGTTCGCGGTGGCGCGCGCTCGGATATCAACGAGACCATGGACATGTACTCCGCGCTGTTTTTGGGTGACGCAGAGATCGAGCACAACGACGACATCACTGCAGAGAACCGCGACAGCCGCATCGTGTACACGCCCACGCGCACTGCGGTGTACCGGCTGCTGGTGACGACGTTTGGCTCGGGACCCAAGCCCGGCGCGTACACGGTGATCGTCGCAGCGGGCGCCAACCCCAACGCGACGTGAGCGCGATCGACTGAGAAATCTCAGTTCTTCTGGCACTGAAGCAGCGTGAGGCTCGGCAGCGCCGCGTCGTCTTCGCTGCTCGGCGCGTCGGCGGTGACCTCGCCGTTGCGCCCGAAGCCCATCCCGCAACAGCCGCTCGCGAGCGCGATTCCGTGCGGCGTCGTGCGCAGGATCGCGCTCACGCCGTGGCGATGCGCGCGGCTCGCGAGCTGATCGGACGAGGGGCCCACGGTGGCCAGGTTGTCGCCCCCCGTTGGCGTGGCCACCGTCGCGCGGCCCGCGGTCATCGCCGACTGCGAGTAGCCCGACGGACAGCTCGCGCCCGCGACGTAGATCATCATGCCCGACGGCACCGGAACCACGCGCGCGATCGCCTCGGCGCTCTTGCGACACGCGAGCAGCTGCACGTACGGCAGCCCTGCGCTCGCCGGCTCGGAGCGCACCATCAGCGTGGGGTCGTCGGCGCTCGCGACTCCGCTGTTTCCTCCGCCGACGATGCCGACGTAGCTCACGGCGTCGACGAGAAACGTCTCGTTGATCGTGTGCGTGTGCGTTCGATCCTCGGCGTCTCGCAGCGGAACGCCCTGCACTTCGCCGCCCATCGCGCCCATTTGCGTCGCGACGACCACGCGGCCTGTGAGCTCGTTGTACGGCTCCCATCCCGTCGGGCAGCGCATGGCGTTGAAGAACATCACGGTGTCCCGCGGCAGGCTGTCGCCCATCGGCGGCGCGTCCGGGAGCGATGCGTCTCGGCCGCTGTCGCCCGTCGCCGCTCCGTCGCTCGCGTCCGAGCCGTCGAGGCCCAGCGCGTCGCGCGCGGCGTCCACGAGGCCGCGGCCTCCGTCGCGGGACTGAAGCTCGTCGATGGTCGAGCAGCTGAGCGCCAGCGAGAACGACGCGACGATCGCCATTCTGTCAGAGAATTTGCTGCTCATTGCTTCACGCACGCCCTGAGCTGAACGAAGCCCATGTTCGCCGCAGCCGGCGCCGTGTTGCCCGCGATCGTGTACTCGCCCGCGCGCGCGCCCTGGTTGTTCGACCCGTTGCCGGCGGCGATCGAGCGCGACCCGAGCGTGACCGTCCCGCTGAACGCGTGCGTGTGCGTGCGCTGCTCGCGGTTGGCCAGCGGCGCGCCCACCGCGCGGCCGACCGCCATCGGCTCGGTCACGCCGACGACGAAGCGTCCCTCGACGTTGCTCGCTGGGGCCCATCCCGTGGGACAGCTCATCCCCGTCGCGAAGTACGCGACCGCCCCGCGCGCAACGCCGTCGTCCGGCGTCTCGTCGGCGACCGCGCGACGCATGCGCGACGAGAGCACGGCGCTCGCGGCGAGCGCGCCGAGGACCCAAGGCGCCGCGCGCCGCGCGAGGGATCGAATCGAAGCAGTGATCGAGGCCATGAGAGTTCACTCACGCTCGCACTGTGCGAATCGCCCCGTCAACGACAGGACGAATCGCGACGCGCGCATCGCGGCCCCACAATTCAACGACGAACGTCAGCGACCGCGCGGCTCGCTCACGGAGCGATGCTCGGCGTGCACGCGGGGCGCGCGCGAAAGGGCAAGAGCAGCGACCAGTGAGCGAGGGTGTTCCACGGCTGCTGCTCGTTGCCGAGCGCGATGGTGCGGACCATCAGCCCGCGCATGAACGCGTCGCTCTTGGCCCACGCGGCGACGTTGCACCGCTGCGCGTCGGTCAGCGCGGTCGCGGTGCGGCTGCCGCCCGACACCGTCGAGAGGCACCGCGCCGGGACGCTCCTCGGCTCTTCGAGCGGCGCCTGTGCGCGCTGCGCGCCCGGTCCCATCAGCGTGAGCATCGGCAGCCCGCCGAAGCCCATGGGCGCGCCGCCGCGCGTCGCTCCCGCCGCGCTCGGAGCGGTGTCGCGCGGATATCCGCCGCGCCCGTCGCCCGTGTGCCAAACGGTCGCGAAGCACTCCATCTCTTGCCGTCGCCCGTCGAGAAATTGTGCTTCGAGCCACCGCGCTTCGTCGTTGGCGATCGCGAAGTAGAACGGGTGACGCAGCATCTCGCTGTAGTCCGTCAGCTCGTTGAGCCTGCGCTGCGCGTCGCGCTCGGGGTCGCTGTAGCGGTCTTCGCCGGAGGCATAGTTGGGCGTCGCCATGTGCCGCATCTCGTGCAGCAGCTGCAACACCACCGCGTCGACGCTCATCGTCGTCGCCGTTCGCCCAGCCAGACCGTTGGGATAGACCGTCAGCGTCTCGCCCATCGGGTTGATCGCGAACCCCGTCTGATCGCCGGTGTCCGCGCCCAACAACAAGAACCGATGGAGGTCGATCCGCTGCTGCGGAAACAACGGCGCCCGCGACACGATCGCGCCGTTCGCCGCGCGCGTCGCAGCGCCTCGGTTCGGAAGAAACAGCTGCGTGTCCGAGCAGTAGTTCACCGCCCGCGCGGCGATGCGGACGATCTCGAGGATGCGCTCTGCGCGGTCGTTGCTGTCCCACCACCGACCCGGCACCGCGCGCGCTTCGGCGTAGAGCCTCTGCATCTCTGCGACGTCCCGCTGCGGCAGGTTGAACACATCGCCCATCGCCTGCGCCTCGCGGAGCTTCTGCGCCGTGTCGCACTCGAGAAAGCTCCCGTCCGACTGCGTCTGGCTCGGGCACTGCGCGCACATCAAGCGGTGCCGCTCGTCTCCCATCATCCGGCGCTCGCCCGAACCCGTGCCTTCGTACAGCCCCACTGCGAGGCAGCTCGTGGGGTGCTCGACCCTGCGCGCGATGCCTCCGCCCACGCAGCGCGCGCGCGGCGCTGTCGCGCACTCGGCGTCGAGCTCGAAGCGCGCGACGCGGTCGCCGAGCTCTCGAGCCGGCGCGCTTCGCCGGCGATATCCCTGGCAGAACGGCGGTCGATCGGAGTGTCCGACGCGCGGGTCTTGGCTTCTCCACCCCTGGGGCGGAGGGCCCACTGGCGGTCGCCGCTGCGCGCGCACGGTCACCGAGATCCCCATCGCGCCACACACGATCGCGGGCGCGAGCAGCCATCGCTTGTTCATCACGAGACCATCGTACGCCGCGCGTTCGCCTGTGTATTCACAGCGCGAATCGACGCACGCCGTGCGGTCGCGACGCACGGGTTGCGCTCACGGGCCGCGCAGCCCGCGCGCAGGGACGAGCTCGTACACCGCGCCGCA
>JAAFIF010000044.1 GCA_013298625.1 Myxococcales bacterium | reverse complement strand
TGTGCGCGGATTCGCCCGGCGGATTTCGTGCGCGCTCCGTGGGTCGGCAGCGCCGACGACGGTCAGCCGGGGCTGTACAGCGGCCGCGCCAACGGCAACGACCCGACGGCGCGCGCGTACCTCGACCCGCAGACGCCCGTCGGCGACGGCGTCGTCGGCGGGCACGTCGGGCCGCAAGCGCTCACGCTGCTGTCCTTCGACGACGCTCGCTCGCAGCTCACGCTCACCGTGCGCAGGCGCGGCAGCGAGGGCTCGAGCGCGCCCGAGGACCAGAGCACGCTTGATTCTGCGCACACGATTTCGAATCGCCGCGGCGGGGGCTGGATGTTCGGCGACGTGGTCGTAGCGCTGGGCGAGCGCGAGGCGCCCGTGGACGCGAGCGAGCGCGACGCAGGGGCGAGCGTCGACGCGAGCGCGGGACCCGATGGCGCAGCGCCGAGCCGGCCGCGCGTGGGCGTGTTGTACGCGGGCGTGGCCACGGTGGACGGGGCGAGCGCGCGTGCGAGCTGGACCGTCGCGTTCGCCGAGCGCGGCGTGGCGGGCGCGCCGTGGGCGAGCGAGCCTCGCGTCGAGGCGTGCAGGACGCAGGGCGGCGACACCGCGGTCGTGTCGTTTACGACCGACGGACACGCGGTGGTTCTCTGGAAGACCGCCCGCGGTTTTCTCGCGCCCATCGTGGCCGAGGCGCGCCCCGGAACGATCCACTGCGACGGCGACTACCTCCGCATGGGCTGGTTCGAGCCCGTTCCCATCCCGTCGGCGCACGTGACCACCTGCGGTCAGACCGGCTGCGCACACGCGCGCTCGCCGTCGCCCGACATCGAGACGGACCCCGTGATCGCGCCGGTCGGCAACCGCGTCCTCGCGGTCTACACCCTGCGCACCGAGAACGGCGGCAACGGCGGACTGCGCTACCGCATCGCGCCGCTGATGGACCTCGCGACGGCGCCCGAACACGTGATCTTCGACGACGCCGAGCACGAGGGCCTCGCGGTCCTGCCCTCGACACCAGTGTTCGTCCGCGGCAGGCGCGCGGTGGTGTTCGTCACATCGAAGGGCGTCGCCGGCGAGACGTACGCGTTTCGCATCAACGAAGACGGCGGGTTTACCCCGATTCGCCGGCCCAATCGCGCGCAGCAACGCTGAGCGTCACGCCTCGCTCGTGACTTGCGCTCGGCGGCGTCGGTAGACTCGGGTCCATGAAGACCTCGCTCCTTCGCGTGTGTTGCGTTGGCCTCGTCTCCGTCGCGCTCTCTGCGAGCCTGCTCGGGTGCGAAGAAGGCGGACCTCCGGTGTTCAGCGGCGACAGCGGTCTGCGCACCGACGGCGGTTCGCGACCCGACGCCAGCACCGCGCCGTGCGTCGACAGCGACGGCGACGGGATCGCCGACAACTTCGAGAACGGCGACACCGACATGGACGGGACGTCCGACTCGATGGACGACGACTCCGACGGCGACGGCATCAGCGACCGCGACGAATCCGTGGGCAATTACGCAGGGCTTCCTCCGAACCCGCCGCTCACGTGCGGGCGCACGCCGAACGACTGCGACGCCGACGGACGCTCGAACGCGCGCGACCTCGACTCGGACAACGACGGTCTGTCCGACGCCGAAGAGCGCATGGCCGGCACCAACGCATGCAGCGAAGACAGCGACGGCGACATGGTCCCCGACCTCACCGAGCGCGTCGCAGGAAGCAACCCCGCGGACCGCAACTCGCAGCCGCCTACGGGCTCGCTCTACGTCACGCTCCCGTACTTTCCGCCGGGTGAGATGGGGCCGCACCAGCAGCGACGCTTCTCGTTTCAGACCCGTATTCGCGCGGCGGACGTCATGTTCGTCGTCGACACCACAGGCTCGATGGGCAGCACCATCGCCAACGTCCAGAGCACCCTCATGTCGACGATCGTGCCGGGCATCGTCGCCGCCATCGGCGCGGGCGGAGACGTTCGCTACGGGCTCGCCGCGCACGGCGATTTCGGCGCGGGCGGAGACAACTACACCGGCAACGTCACGGTGTTTCAGCGCCTCACGCGCGACGCCGCGGCGGTGCAGCGCGCGACCACCAACCTCCGCGCCGACGACGGCGGCGACTACCCCGAGTCGCAAGTGCCCGCGATGCACGCGCTCATTTCGGGCCAGGGATTTCCCGAGTACGGCGGCACCGCGACGCGCAACGTCGACCCGGTTCGCGACTGCGCGCAGATGCCCGACGAGCCCGCGTACTTTGGATGGGCGTGTTTTCAAGAGGGCCGCGTGCCGATCATGGTCCTGCTCTCCGACGCCGAGTGGCACAACAACCCGAGCACCGGCAACGAGTACGGCGGATCGATCCCCACGTATGGCGCGCTCCAGCGCGTGATGACCATGCGCGGCGCGTACTACATCGGCATCGACGTCGGCCGCGGCGACACGTTCCGCAACTCGCAGTCGCTCGCCGCAGCCACGATGACCTTCGATGGAATGGGCAGGCCCCTCGCGTTTCAAGGCACCGCGAGCGGCGTCGCCGCGCAGGTCGTCAACGCGATCACGACCATCGCAGGACAATCGCGGCAGAACATCACGACGCGCACCGACCCCGATCGCATGGAGATGCGGCTTCCAATGGGCCGCACGACGGCAGAGTTCATCCGCGCGGTCGTGCCCTTCGGCGCCGTCCCCGAGGCGCCTGGCGGCTACGACCGCAAGGACATGACCACGTTCTACAACGTCTCGCCGGACGCCCGCGTCGAGTTCGAAGTGGACTTCTACAACGACTTTCAGCCGGGCGGCGTCGCCGCGACGCTCTACCGCGCGACCATCGTCGTGCTCGGCCGCGCCAACTCCGAGGTCGACCGCCGCGACGTCTTCATCATCGTCCCCGCGAACACCACCCAGCCGCCCATCGGTTGACGCAGCACGACGCGGCCAGGCGCCGCGCGCATCGTGGAAATTCCGCAGCAAACCGGCGGTCGAACTTCTCGAACAACCGACGAACCGGCGCGTGACGGGGGTGCACAATCACCGCTACACTGTTCGAAGGAGACTTCGAACATGCGCGCACGTTGGATGGGACTTCTCTCGGCGGCACTCGCCGCTGCGATCACGGGCTGCTCCGAAGACAACGGAGCGCCGCTCGGCGACGGCGGCAGCCGCGGCGACGGTGGATCGACAACGACCGACGGTGGCGGCGGAGGGACGCGCGACTCGGGTCCACCGCCCTGTGTCGACAGCGACAACGACGGGATCGCCGACAACTTCGAGAACGGCGACACCGACACGGACGGCGTCAACGACTCGATGGACGATGACTCCGACGGCGACGGCTTCAGCGACCGCGACGAGGCCGTCGGCAACTACCCCGGTGCGATGCCCGCCGCCGCGCTCATGTGCGGGCGCACGCCGAACGACTGTGACGCCGACGGACGCTCGAACGCGCGCGACCTCGACTCGGACAACGACGGTCTGTCCGACGCCGAAGAGCGCATGGCCGGCACCAACGCATGCAGCGAAGACAGCGACGGCGACATGGTCCCCGACCTCACCGAGCGCGTCGCAGGAAGCAACCCCGCGGACCGCGACTCGCAGCCGCCCTCGGGTTCGCTCTACGTCACGCTCCCGTACTTTCCGCCGGGAGAGATGGGGCCGCACCAGCAGCGACGCTTCTCGTTTCAGACCCGTATTCGCGCGGCGGACGTCATGTTCGTCGTCGACACCACAGGCTCGATGGGCAGCACCATCGCCAACGTCCAGAGCACGCTGATGACCCGCATCGTGCCGGGCATCGTCGCGGCGATCGGCCCGATGGGCAACGTGCGCTACGGCATCGCGGGCCACGGTGACTACGCCTCGGGCGGCACCAACCACGACGGCGCGATGCGCTTGTACCAGCGGCTCACGCGCGACGCGGCAGCAGTGCAACGCGCGTCGATGAACCTGCGCGCCGCGGGCGGCGGCGACGGCCCCGAGTCGCAAGTCCCCGCGATGTACTCGCTGCTCGAAGGACACGGACAGGCGAGCTACGGCGGCACCGCCACGCGTCGCGTGAATCCCGTCACCGACTGCATGATGGCGCCGGACGAGCCCGAGTCGTTCGGGTGGGGCTGCTTCCAGGTCGGACGCGTTCCGATCATGGTGCTCTTCTCCGACGCGCCCTGGCACAACGGTCCAGGCAACTCGAACCCCTACTCTCCGGCGGACACCAACGCGACCTACGATCGCTTGCGCGCAGACATGATCCGGCGCGGCGCGTACTTCGTCGGCATCGACGTCGGCAGCGGAAGCACCTTCGCCAACTCGACCATGCTCGCGACCGCGACGATGACGCTCAACGGAATGGGCCAACCCATCGCCTTCCGCGGCGCGGCGAGCGCGGTCGCGCAGCAGGTGATCGACGCGGTGAGCACCATCGCTGGGCAGTCGCGGCAGAACATCACGACGCGCACGGACCCCGATCGCATGGAGATGCGCCTTCCGATGGGCCGCACGACGGCAGAGTTCATCCGCGCGGTCGTGCCCTTCGGCGCCGTCCCCGAGGCGCCTGGCGGCTACGACCGCAAGGACATGACCACGTTCTACAACGTCTCGCCGGACGCACGCGTCGAGTTCGAAGTGGACTTCTACAACGACTTTCAGCCGGGCGGCGTCGCCGCGACGCTCTACCGCGCGACCATCGTCGTGCTCGGCCGCGCCAACTCCGAGGTCGACCGCCGCGACGTCTTCATCATCGTCCCCGCGAACACCACCCAGCCACCCATCGGCTGACCTGCAAATCTGCAGGTGAGTTGATTGTGTGTGCGCTTCGAGGGGGAGCGCTCAGCCGACGACGCGGTTTCGTCCGCCGTGCTTCGCGCGGTACAGGCAGTCGTCGGCGCGCTTGACCAGCTCGCTCGGCTCGGTGTCCGCGTCGTGCAGCTCGGCCACGCCGATGGACAGCGTGACGGGGATCACCGTGCGATCGAACTCGAACCGGTGACTCTCGGCCATGCGCCGCAGCTTCTCGGCGACGACGAGCCCGCCCTGTCGATCCACCTCGGGAAGCAACACGCCGAACTCTTCGCCGCCCAGTCGCCCCGCGATGTCGTTCTTTCGCACGTTGTTGCGCAAGAGCGCGCCGAGCTGGCGCAGGACCGCGTCCCCTGCGAGGTGGCCGAACTGGTCGTTGATCGACTTGAACTTGTCGGCGTCCACCATGCACACCGCCAACGGTCGACCGAAGCGCCGCGCACGGGTGATCTCGTCGGCGAGCGCCTCGTCGAACGCGCGTCGATTGCGGAGCTGCGTGAGCCCGTCCATCGACATGAGCTTGTAGATCTCTTCGTGGTACGCGCGCTCGATGCTGTTGCCCGCGAGAAACTTCAAGATCGACCGCCCCACCTGGATCTGATCGCCGCTCTGCAAGGTCGCGATGCGCACCGGCAGGTCGTTGACGTACGTCCCGTTGGTGCTGTCCATGTCGACGATCTGCCACGACCCGCCGTCGTTGGCCTTGGGGTCGGGCTCGAAGCGGACGTGCTGACGAGAGACGCTCTCTTCGTCGATTTGCAGGTCGCTGCGCGGCGAGCGGCCGATCACGAGCGGAGCGCCCGTCAGCTCGATGCGTCGGCCAATTTGCAGGCCGTACACCACGACGAGGCAAGCGCCCTTCGGGCCCTCGGCGGGCGCACGCTCGATGCGCATCAGCATCGTGTGCTCTGGGCTCGTCGTATCTGCGTCTCGCGACACGATGGCCTACTCTACCAAATTGCGGCGCGTGTGGACCACCGATACGCAGCTTCTAAACCACGACCGCTACGGGCATCGTAGTTTTCCCGATGCGCGGCAGTGGTTTGACTTGATTTGAACCGCGCTGATCCGCTTGGGCATCCTCGATGCCCAAGCGGGCGCGGTATATCGCCCTTGCTCGCCCGTACACGGCGCCCGTGGGAATGCCCGACCACAGCGCAGCGTCGACACCTCTGTGTCCACAGCAGAGCCCCACGCGCACACCGGGATCGACGCCGCGAAGTTGCCCCCCGAGGCGACGGACAGCTATGGCCCGAGGCGGCAGGAAGCACCGATGCATCGCCGAGGACTCTCGCTCGTAGCTCTAAGTTGCGCTCTCGCGGGCGCTGTTCCTGGTGTGCTGCTCGCACGGAGGGTGGCTGACGCGCAGCGCAGGCTGCCCGCGGCGGCGCTCGCACAGACGTCGGCGCGCACCGCCAGCGACGCAGGAGGCGCACAAGCGGCGCCTCGCGTCACGACCATCGACGGCGTGGTCGCCGGGTTCGACCCGACGTCCCTGCGCCGCGACGGCGCGCAGATCACCAGCGATTTGCCCGGCGGACGCCGCGCGGTGCTCACGCTCGAGCCTTCGTGGCAGCGCGCGGTCACCAACCTGCTCGCCTCTCACCAACTTCCACGCAGCGCCGTCGTCGTGCTCGAGACCGACACGGGCCGCGTGCGCGTGTACGCCTCGCGCGGAGAAGCCGGCGCGCCCGACCTCGCCCGCGACGCAGCGCCTCCCGCGGCGTCGGTCTTCAAGATCGTCACGGCCGGCGCCCTCGTGCACAGCGGAATGGGCGTCGAGACCGAGACGTGCTTCTCCGGCGGGTGGCACCGCCTCTCGCTGCGCGACCTCGAGGCCAACCCGCGCCGCGACCGCGACTGCGTCTCGCTCGGACAAGCGTTTGGCCGCAGCGCCAACACGGTGTTCGCGCGCAGGGCGGTCGAGCGCTTGAATAGTGGTACGCTGCTCGCGGCGGCGAGGTCGTGGGGGTTCGGAGAGGCCGTTCCGTTCGAAGCGGCGGTGAGCGCGGGGGCCGTGGACATGCCCGACGATCGCCTCGAGTTCGCGCGCGCGTCCGCGGGCTTCTGGCACAGCCACTTGTCGCCCGTGCACGGCGCGGTGATCGCCCAGGGCATCGCGCGCGGCGGCGAGCTGCAGCGGCCGTGGATCATCGATCACGTCGAGGACAGCCAGGGTCGCACCGTGCAAAACCACGCTTCGCCGCGCGCGTGGCGCCGCGCCGTGAGCGCCGACACCGCCGCGGCGCTCTCGCGCATGATGACCTTCTCGGTGAGCGAGGGCACCGCGGCGCGCGCCTTTCACGACCCCGCCGGCCGTCCCTTCTTGCCCGGCGTCGACGTCGGAGGAAAGACCGGCACCCTCACCGCAGCCAACCCCTACCGCGCGTACACGTGGTTCGTTGGCAACGCCCGCGACGCGAACACCCGCGTCTCGTTCGCCGTCATGGTCGCCAACGACCCCGTGTGGCGCGTCAAAGCCGCCACCGTCGCGCGGCAGGTGCTGCAGATCGTCTACCGCGGCCGCGCTACGGACTAGCGATCGGCTGGCGAATCCACGGGGGATCTTCGTCGTCCGACGGCCGCGCAACGAGCAGCTCGTGCGGCTCGAAGCGGGCTTTGTACGCCATCGACGGGCACGGTGCGACGCGGTAGCCGAGGTACACGTAGGGCAACTTCGCGGCCTTCGCCGCTCGCAGCTGCGCGAGCACGTTGAAGACGCCCAGCGAGCGTCGCGCGTGCTCGGGGTCGTAGTAGCAGTACACCGCGCTCAGCGCCGAGGGCGTCTCGTCCACGATGCCTACGGCGATCAGCCGCGGCTTGTCGTGCTCGTCGCGCAGCCAGTAGCTAAACTCCCGGCCCGCTGGATGCGGAAACGCGAACTCGAGCTCGTAGCTCTGCGCGTCGAGCGCAGAGGGCTCCCAGCCGCGCTCGCGCTCTCGAAATGCGTGCCACTTGCCGTAGAGCGCCAGGCGATCGCGGGTGACCTTGGGCACGCCCACGCGCACCTCGACGTCGGCGTTTTGGTTGAGCACGCGGCGCTGCGAGCGCGACGGCGTCCACTCGTCCACGATCACGCGGATGACGACGCACTCGCTGCAGCTCGCGCAGCGCGGGCGAAAGTACGTAGGTCCGAACCGCCGCCAGCCGCGGCTCAGCATCGCCTCGAGGCGCTCTTGGCTCACGTCGAGCGCGAGGATGGTGTCGAGCGACGAGGGGCGGTCGTGCAGGTACGAGCACTCATTGGCCTCGTGGACGAGCGTGCGCAGGATCCTCACGCGCCGCGCCGCCCAGCGCGCGTCTGCGCAGCGGGTGTGGCTCGACGGGCGCGCATCGAGCGCGTCACTCCATGACGGTGAGCACGGCGATGCGCTCGACCAAGACCATCTGCACCGACTCGCCTGCCGCGATCTCGATCACCACGCGGGTACGACCGTCCGCTGCCGGCACGAAGTCGATGGGAACCCCCTCGAACGTCCGCATCGTGCTGTTCGGGTCGGGGCGAGCCTGAACGTGCAGGCGCACTCGCGCCTTGCGAGCCATTGCGTCGGCCAGCTGCAGTTTCAGGTCCTTGATATTGTCAGCCGGTCCCGAGGCAGACATGAAAGTACGGTAGTTCAATGTCCTGGCTCGACACAAGCTTCGTGAGCACTCGGCGCATTTAGTTCTTCGAGCCACGCTTCGCTGAGCATCAGGCTGGGCAGCGGCCGGGACCGCGTGGGGGCGTCGCCGCTGGCGAGGGCCCGAGCGGCGACTTCGTCTGCAAATTCTCTAGCGACCTGCTGATCGCCGGGCACGTTGTCACACGACACGACGCACGCGAACGACTGCGTCCGCGGCAGGGTCTGCGCGAGCAAGACGGACTCGAGAATTCCGTGGCCAAACGTCCAGAGCGCTGCCTGGCGCGCGCGGACGGCGGCTTCGAGCGGACGCGGGTCGAGCTGTTGCAGCGCCCGCTCGATGGCCACAGCGACCTCGCGCTCGGCCAAGATCAGCACGCCGCCCTCGTCGAGCATCGCGATCGCGTCGTGCTCCTTGCTTCGCGCGCCCGGGATCGCGTCGAACCGCTCGTCGAGCGCGGCGCACAGGGCGCGGTACTGCCGCTCGTGCAGCGCCTGCTTCGCCTTGGGAAACGCGGCCCACACGAGCGCGTTCATCGTGTCGTGCCAGTGCCGTTTGCGCGTGGGCACCTCGCGCCGCTCGACGATCTGCGCGTCGTAGAGCGAAGCCCGGTCGCGCGGCCCTCGCTTGCGCGGGCCCTGCAAGACCATCCGCGGCGCGGACGCTCGTCGCGCCTCGGCTTCGGCGCGCACGACGTCCGAGAGCGCCTCGATCGAAGGCCAGTCCGCGTGGCTCGAGAGCCGCTCGACGATCGGTCGAAACCCGTCGAACACGCGCGATGTGCGCTCGAACCCTGGGACCCACTCGGACCTCGCGTCGCGGAGCTTTCGGAGTTGCACGGCCGTCCTCGCTCGAAGGCCGCGGAGCCTATCACGGGCAGCGCCCGCCCACGATGAAGCGCGCGCAGAGCGTCTCGAATACATGTGCCGCTAATTGCCGCGCGCCCTCGGGCGTGTAGTGGATCCCGTCCTCCATGCGGACCAGCCGCAGCCTGCCGTTCGCGTCTGGCAAAAACGCGGCGAAGCTCCCGTCCGCGGCGCTGTAGCGGGGGACGGTGTCGATGAAGCGCACGCCCGGGACGCGCGCGGCTTCTTCGACGAAGACCGCGTTCATGACGGCGATTTTCTGCGCGTACTGGGCGCTGCGCATGATGGGCATGCCGAGCCAGTACACAGGGCGGCGCGCGCCGATGAGCTCCATGATCGCCCGCGTTCGGTCGCGATAGCCGTCGCGCCACTCGGCTCTACCGGGCGCGTACGCGACGCCGCGATGACGAAGAACGTCGGCGTCGTTGGCGCCGAACGAGAGCACGAACACGTGCGGGCGGCGCTGCTCGAGCGTGGACTGCAGTCGGCTCAGCCACTGAACGTCTCCGCGGTCGATGAGCCCTGTGGACGGCTGCGAGTCGAGCGCCACGCGCATGACCCCCGAGCGTCGCGCCATGCGGTCGAGCTGGAGTCCGAAGTTGAACGCCATCGAGTCACCGGCGACCCACACGCGCAGCGGCCGTGCGCGATCGTAGCGGCGCTCGTCGAGAGTCGCGGGCGCGGCGTTGGGCGCGCTGGCCGCGGCCCGGTCGGCGAGGCGCGGCGTCGGAGCGGGCGGCTCGGGCTCGCTGCTTGCGGGCGGAGCTCCGTGAAAATCAGGCAGCCGCTCGGCGTAGATGTGTCGACCTGCGCGCTCGCGGAGCGCGAAGATCCCCAGCGCGCGCGACGAGGCCACCGCGGGCAGAACGAGCCACGACGCGAGGCGCCGCGGGACCCCGTCGGACTTGCGCTGCGCCCAGCGCTCGAGCGACGGCGCTCCGACGAGCGAGGC
The DNA here is from genome assembly GCA_013298625.1 of Myxococcales bacterium. Lineage (GTDB taxonomy): Bacteria > Myxococcota_A > Polyangia > Polyangiales. The sequence continues at coordinate 59,790 of JAAFIF010000044.1, read as the reverse complement.
GATCGAAAACGACAGCAGCGCGGTCGTCGCGACGAAGCCCAAGTGCGTGCGTGCTGCGGAGTCCATGTGCGTCGTTGGGTCAGAACTGAAAATAGATGAAGGGCGCGATGCCGGGCGGGCTGAGCAGATCCATCAGCGCGAGCAGCGCGCCGCACGCGAGGCCGACGGCGGCGGGATGCCATCGCGCGACGCGCGACGCGACGTTCTCGCGCAGGTCTTCGGGCAGAAAGTGCAGGCCGAGGCCCACGAAGATCGCTGCCCACACGAGGGGGGTGAGCCCCTCGGTCGCGCCGCCGCGCGCCCCGGTCGCGAGCCTTCGAAGCAACGTCCATGCGTCGCGCACGGACGCAGCGCGAAAGAGCACCCACCCGAGGCACACCACATGAAAAGTGAACACCGTGCGGGCGACCTGGCCCCAACGCGAGGGCGCGGGCTCGCGATCACCAGTGGCGACGCGCTCGATGGCGAGCCCGACGCCGTGCAGACAGCCCCACAGAACAAAGGTCCACGCGGCGCCGTGCCACAGGCCGCCGAGCAGCATGGTGAGAAAGAGATTGCGAACCGTGAGCGCGCGGGTCGAGCGGCTGCCGCCGAGGCTGACGAACAAGTAGTCGCGAAGCCAACGCGAGAGGGTCATGTGCCAGCGCCGCCAAAACTCCCGCAGCGATTGCGCACGGTAGGGCTGCGCGAAGTTCTGCGGAAACGTCACGCCGAGCAGCGCCGCGAGGCCGATGGCCATGTCCGTGTAGCCGCTGAAATCGGCGTAAATTTGCACGGCGTACGCGTAGATGGCCGCGAGGATCTCGACGGCCGAGCTCGCGTCGGGGTCAGCGAAGACAGGGTCGACGACGACGCGCGCCAGGTAGGTCGCGAGCACGACCTTCTTGAGCAGCCCGCCGACGATCAGGACGATGGCCGAGGCGGACGCGGCGCGAGAGGGAACGTTGATCCTCGGGCCGCGGATCTGCGAGAGAAACTCCTTGGCGCGCACGATCGGACCGGCCACGAGGTGCGGAAAGAACGAGACGTACAGCAGCAGGTCGACGGCGCTGGCCTCTTCGCTCGGCTCGTCTGGCGTGCTGCGCGCGCGGTAGACGTCGATCGCGTAGCTGAGCGCTTGAAACGTGACGAACGAGACGCCGAGCGGCAGCGTGAGCTGCACGGGGACGAGCTTCGGTCGCACGCCGACGAGCGAGAGCGCGTCGAGCGCCGCGGCCATGAAGAAGCCGAGGTACTTGAAGAGCACGAGCGTCCCGAGGTCGAGCGCGACGGCCAGCGAGAGCCACGCCTTGGCGAGAGCCGAGGTGCGGGCGGCGCGCACGCGACGGGCGACGGCGAGGTTGCCGAGCGCGAGGGCGGCGAGCAGGGGGAGGTAGCGCCAGTTCCACGAGGCGTAGAAGCAAGCGCTCGCGAGGAGCAAGAAGGCGCGCCAGCGCGCGGGGCGATCGCTGAGCGACCAGGCGACGCCGAGCACCAGCACGAAGAAGACCGCGAATTCGACGGTAGGAAACAGCATCTGCCCGCCCGAGACACAAGCGAAGGACCTGCGCGCGACCCGCGCTCGCGCGCGAAGAACGACCGGTCGAGCACGGCTCATTCCCGAGAACGACTCGCCCGAGATCGACGGAGTTCTACCGCATCGGGATCGCGCGGATGAAGCGCTCGGTGTCGGCGCTGACCGGGCCCGACCGACGCGCCGCGGCGATGCGCGCGGCCGCTTCGGGCATCTCCCCGGCGAGGGCGTGAGAGCGGGCGACGGAGGCGTTCCACAGGGCTGGGTTTTGCGTGCGGTACGCGAGGTGACGCGCGACGAAGATGATCGCGACCAACGCGACTGCGCCGCTCAGCGCTCGACGTCGCGGGCTGTCGGTGCGCAGCGAACCAAAGAGGTCCATCACCGCAGGGCCCGCGAGCAGCAGCAGCGGATACACCATCGGCAGTCGGTAGCGCGCGCTCGGGTGGTACAGCAGACACGCGGCGAGGCCCGCGAGAAAGAACGGCGCGTACGGCGCGAGCGCCCCGACGCCCTCTCGCTTCGCGAGCCCGATCGCGCCCGCGAGCCCGAGCAACAACAGCACCCCGAACGAGACCGGAAACCACCGCAACAGCGGCGACTCACCGGCCTCGCCGTAGTAGCTGTACATGTAGCTGGTGATCTCTCGGTCCTCGAGGGTGGCCTTGAGCTTACGAGGAAGATTGCGGGCGAATCCGCTCCAGTCGACGCTGGCCAGCGCGCCCGACGGCTCGCGCTCTCCGCGCCGCGCGGCCTCGATGCGCGCCCTCGCCTGGTCCACCACGTCCCAGGGGCTCACGCGATCGGCGCCAGGCGCTGCCAGGTCTTCGATGCGCCCTCGCCAGTCCCGCGCGGTCGTCCGTTGCAGCGTGCGCGACGCGAGGATGACCGGCACGAAGAGCCCAGTGTTGCGCTGGTTCCACAGGCCGTTGGCGCCGAGAACGAGGGCGATCCCGAGAGCGATTCCTGCGGCGCGACGCGCGCGAAGCCCGAGAGACAGCGCAGCTTCGGTTCGTCCCCACCGCAGCGCCCCCGCCACGACGAAGAGCGGCAACGCGAAGAGCTGACTGGCCCGCGCGAGCGTCGCGAACGCGAGCAGCGCGCCGGTCCCGATCGTCCACCGCCAGCGCCCCGAGCGGGTCGAGGGCGCGAGCAGCGCCGCGAGCGCGCCGACAGCAAGCAGCGTACCGAGTGATTCTGCTAGTATTTTTCCTGTATAGAAGAGCAGCGGTCCGTGGAGGGCGCAGAGCGCCGCACCCGCGAGCGCAGCGCGTCGATCCCGCTGCGCCACGGTGCTTCGAAACACCAGCGCGACGGTCGCGAGCCACATCGCCCACTGCGCGACGCCGATCGTGAAGCGCGCAGTGGGACCGCCGAGCAGCGCCAGCACGTACCCGTACAGCGGGCTGAACGCCACCAACGACGGGTCCCCGAAGCGCCCCGCGCGCACTGCGTCCGCTTGCGCTGCGTACACCACGCTGTCGTAGATCGGCCCGCGCATGAACGGCAGCGCGGTCATCGACTGCAAGAGCCACGTGAACCCCAGCATCGCAGCGAGCCCGAGCAAGAGCGGCGCAGTGCGGTCGCGCGGGGCGGGCGTCTCGGCGCTGTTCTCGGTCATGCGCAAGCCTCGCGATCATCGTCGACTGTTCGCGCGTGAAGCAACCGCGCATTCCAGCGGCGCGGGTTCGATTCGCCAAGCCGACCTCGAAGACTCACGAAGCAGCTCGGTCCGTCCGTCGCGAGGGGTAGAGAAACCGCCGCTTCCAATCGTTGATCGGCCGCTCGAAGAGCGCCCAGCTCGCGCTCGCCACCACCACGGCCGTCGCCGTCGCGATCGGAAGCCACCGCCACCCGTCCGCCCGCAGCCACTCGAACGCGGGCCGCGTCCAGCGCAGCCCCGGCAGCGCGCAGAGCCCGAACGCGGCGAAGTGAACGTACGGGTGCGTGAGGTAGATCCCGTAGCTGATCTTGCCGATGTGCACCGCGGGGCGCGAGGCGAGCAGCGCGCCGATGGGACCAGAGATTCCCTGGCGAGCGCGGTCGACGAGCACGAGCGCCACCAGCGCCACCGCGGTCGGTCGAAGCGCCCACGAAATCAACCAGCGCGCGCTGAGCTCGGTCGGCGGGCTCGCTGCGAGCGAGGCGGTGAGCCAAGGCAGCGCGACGAAGAGCGCCGCGCGATAGAGCCAGGCGAGCAGCGCCGGCCGCGGGTCGAAGCGCGTGATCGAGGCGAGCACGCCGCCCCACACGAGCTGGTCCGTGTAGCCGAACGGCAAGAGCAACGCGAAGGGCGACGGCCCGAACACGCTGAGAAATCCCAGTCGAAAGACTGGCCCAGCGAGCGCTGCCCCCACAGCGATGGCCGTGAAGCGCGCGAGCGACACGCGCGCTGCGGCCAGCACGACGAGGGGCCACGCCAGGTAGAACTGCTCTTCGAGCGAGAGGCTCCACAGCGGGCTGATCGGTCCGTCCCACGCGCCGCGCCGGGCGAAGTACAGATTGGACAGGTACGCGAGGTTGTAGCCGAGCGCCCGGCGCGCGGGGCCGACGTCGAGCGCGGCCGTGACAGCGAGCACCAGGTAGTAGAGCGGCAGGATGCGCACGAAGCGACGCGCGTAGAACACCCGCAGCACGGGCCAGAGCGGCTCGCCGCCGGACGGCCGCTGCTCGAGCAGAATCCCAGTGAGCAAATAGCCGCTCAGAACGAAGAAGAGCGCGACCCCCAGTCCGCCGGGACCGATCGCGTCGATCCACGCAGAGCGCGGGCCGAAGTGCTGCACGAGCACCAGCAGGACGGCGATGGCGCGCAGGCCGTCGAGCTGCGCGACGGTCGCTCTCGGCTCGCTCAGATTGCGCACCGAAGCACCATCGCCGCGATTGTATCGAGCGCGCGCAATCCCGTACCCTCCGCGGTCTCGTATGCGTCCCACATTTCGCGGATTGCTCTCGCTCTCGCTCTCGCTCATGGTCGCGCCGCAGCTCGCCGCGGCACAAGCCCCGCCGCAGAATTCGGCGCCGGTGGCGGCGCCCTCGCAAGCTGAAGCGCTCATCGCCGAAGGCGTCGCGCTTCGCACGCAGCAGCGCGACGCCGAGGCGCTCACGCGCTTCGAAGAGGCCAATCGCCTCGCGCCCAGCGCGCGGGCCCTCGCGCAGATCGCGCTGGCCGAGCAGGCGCTCAACCGTTGGGTGATGGCCGAGCGGCACATGCGCGAGGCGCTCGCCGCGACGACGGACCCGTGGATCGCGCGCAACACCGGTCCGCTTCGCAGCGCGCTCACGGTGATCGACTCGCACCTCGGGCGGCTCGAGGTGCGCACCAACGTCGCGGGCGCTGAGCTGTGGGTGTCCGCGGTGCGCGAGGGCACGCTGCCGCTCGCCGCGCCGGTGCGCGTGGTGGTGGGCGCGGTGCCGATCGAGCTGCGAGCGCCGGGGTATCAGACGGCCACGCGAACGGTGACGATCACGCCCGGACAGCTCGCGAGCGAGACGATCACGCTGGCGCCGGACGCGCAGACGACGGGCCCGATGGGCGGCCCGGTGGACCTCAACGAGCAGACGCGGGCGCGCACGATCTTGATCGCGGGCCTCGGCGCGGGCCTGTCGTTCTTCGTTCCGGTCGTGGGCGTCGGCGTGCGCTACGGGTTCTTTCAGAACCGCTTCGAGATCCAAGGTCGCGTGGATTTGTCGCTCGATTGGAGCCCGTTCTCGACGACCTCCGTGTCGTACACCGACGAGATGGGCCTGATGCGAAACGAGCTGCGTACGCTGCACCAGCTCGGTCCCGTCGTCGGCGCCGACGGGACGTTTCGCGTTCGTCCGATCTCCACCCGCTCGATCTGGTACGTCGGCCTCGGCGTGATGGGGCGCTTCGGCGTGCGGTTTCCTACCGTCGCGCTGCCGCCGAACAGCACCACCTCGCAGCCGATCGGACCGAGCATCGCGTGGGCCCTCGGCATCGCGATCGAGACAGGGTTTCTGCTGGGCGAGCGCAGCAACTGGGACCTCAGCATTCGCTTTCTCGGCGGCGCCGGAGCGCTCAACGGCGTCGTGACCCTCGGATACGCGCTGTAGCCGGATCAGAGGATACTGTCGTGCGTCTGAGTCGATGGCGCGCTCTCCGCGACGCCTGACCGCTGAACGTTCACGGCGCGCAACGACCCCAGCGAACGCCGTCCACCACGACCGCGCTCGACGTGTCGCACTGCGGTCGCCCTGCGCCCGTGCATTGCGCGCTCTCGGTGCACGGACGAGTGCAGCGAAGCCTGGCGCCGCTTTGCTCGCACGCGAGGCCCGTCACGCAGCCGTCTGTCTCGCAATCGGCGCCCTCGCCCGCGGATCCGTCGAGCTCTTCGCACCACGCGACGCCCGCGGCGCCACCCTCGCCCAGCTGCGTGAGCTGCTCGACGCGACAGTGCACGCCCGCGGCGCAGCCGGCAGACGGGTTGATCATGCACTCGTTGCTGCGCGCGCACACGCCCACGGACTGGCGCGCGTCGTCGGTCACGCACAGCTCGCTCGCCGCGCAGTCCGCGCGCGATCGGCACGCTCTTCGACAGGTGAATCGCACGCAAGACAGCCCCGCGCGGCACTCGCCAGGCCCCAAGCAAGCGCTCGCCTCTGCGCCTGCTCCGACCCGCGTGCATCGAATCCGAGGCGCGTCGAGGTCGGGCGCCGCGCACGTCTGGCCCGCGGCGCAGTTGCAGTTGCGCACGGGGTCGCAGGCCAGTTGATCGGCGGGTGAGCGGCACACCGCTGCGGCATCGGGCGCCTCGCTGTCGGCGGCCATCGCGTCGACGGCAGCGTCTCGCGAGTCGAGAAAGGACAGGTCGTGCGCGCACGATGTCAGCGCGACGAGCGCCGACGCAAACACGATTCGCTGCATTCGTACTGCGGTATTCGTCATTCGAGAGTGTAGCCGCCGCTCGGGCGGAGGCGCGGACCCGGGCGCGCGGCGGGGCGACGCGCGGCGCGAGCATCAGGCTCGACGCTCGAGTCGGTCGAAGGGTCGGCAGAGGCGCTGGCGTCGAGCGTCGTCTGCGCAGCGATCGCGTTGTTCGGCTCAACGGGCGGCCGTGGCGGATCGACTCGCGCGACAGAGAGCACGCCGCTGTCGGGCGTGGCGGACGCGGAGGCGGCGGAGGCGGCGCCGGACTTGCGCGTGACGAGCGCGGCGAGCGTGACGAGCGACGCGAGCGCGACGGCGGCGAGCGCGACCGACAGCGACCCTCGCGAGCCGCGCGGCGCGAGCGGCGGCTGCTCGGTTCGCTCGGGCGCGATCGTGTCCTGCACGGGCGGAGGGGTGCTGTCGTCGCGTTGCGTGGGCGCTCGCGCGGGCGCGCGGGGCTCGCGCGGGCGAGAGCTGACGCGCGGGCCTGTGACGTTGTGCGCGCCGCCGGGCGCGTCGACGGTCGGCTCGACGTTGCCCTGCTGCTTTTGAGGGCGCTGGGGGCTGCCTTTGACGTCGTTGACGCCGGGCTCAGCGAGCACAGCGTCCATCGCCGCGACGAGCTCGCCCGCGGTGGCGTAGCGCTGCTCGGGCACGAACGCGAGCGCGCGCTCGATCACCGCGTCCATCGTGCCGAGCGAGAGTCCGCGGTGCACGACCGTGGGACGCACAGACGACATGATCTCTTGCAGCAGCCACTGGCGCGAGTCGCTGCGATACGCGGTCGTGCCGAGGACGAGCTCGACGAAGAGCAGCGCGAGCGCGTGGACGTCGGTCCAGGGGCCGGTGCGGGTGCCAGCGACCTGCTCGGGTGCGGCGTAGAGCGGCGAATACGCGCGGATGGTGCTCTGCGTCGCGGTGATGCCCGAGCCAGCGGACTCGCCGTCCATCAGCTTGGCGATGCCGAAATCCAGCACCTTGGCGACGGCGGACTTCTTGGTGGTCACCACCATCACGTTGCTGGGCTTGATGTCGCGATGCGCGACGCCTGCGTCGTGCGCGGTGGCGATGGCGTCGGCGACGGGGCGCAAGAGCGACCACGCCTCGCGCGGGGTCATCGCGCGATCGTCGCGGCGATCGAGCCAGCGATCGAGCGTCTCGCCGTCGCACCACTCGAGCACCATGTACGGGACGCTTCCGCCAGCGACGTCGATGGTGGCGACGTCGAGCACCTGCACGATGTTGGGGTGACGGACGCGGGCGATGGTCCGCGCTTCTCGTACAAATTGCTCGACGAACGCGCGTGGAGGGACGAGCTCTCCGTCGTCGGATTTGAGCACCTTCACGGCGACAGGAACGCCGAGAGACAAGTGTTCGCCGGCGTACACGACGCCGAAGCCGCCTTCGGCGACGACGCGATCGACCCGCACTCGCTCGTGGAGCGTGCGACCCACGATCGCGAAGACGTCCGTCGCGCCTGCGCTGCTCGGCGCGCCCTCAGCAGGTGCCATTGCTTCCAGGATTGTAGCATCGCGACGCAAAGACGTTGGCTGTATCGCCGCGTTGTTGCGAGGTGCCATACTGTACCGCGTTGCGATGGGATTCTCGACGTACACAGAGCGGCACGTGCTCGCGGTGCGATGGCACACGATCGAGCACGCGGACATCGCGGCGCTGATCGAACGCGCGCGGGCCCAGCACCGCCGCGAGGGTCGCAAGCTGTTGTATCTGGGCGTTCAATACGACGACACGCCGCTGCCGAGCGGCGCGGTGACGAAGCAGATCGTCGATCGCTCGGCGGATATGTTCGGCTTCTGCGAGAGCATTTATCTCGTCGTCAGCGCGACGGGGCTGGCGGCGAGCCTGCACCGGACGGCGCTGCGCACGATGACGACCATGGCGCGGCTGGCGAGGCTGCCGGACGCTGACCGAGCGATGGTGCTCGACTCGATCGATGAGGCGCTCTCTCACGCTGGGGCGGCGCTTCCGTTGCCGGCTGCGCGGATGCGGGCGGCGATGACGGCGGCGGGCATTCCGTAGGGACGATCAGGTCGAGCCCGAGGGGATCCACACGCCGTGAAAGCCGTACGGAACGCGGCGCGGCAGCAGCACGCGCGCGACGGGCGGCGCGGTGAAATCCATGGCGTCGACGATTCGCAGCTCGCTGCGATCGGCGAGGGTGTCGTGGACGTAGCCGACGAGCCAGCCGTCGTCTTCGCGCGCGGCGTCGGGTCTCGGGACGAAGACGCCTTCGCCGCCAAAGACGCCGTCACCGTGCCGATGCTCGAGGCTCTCGCCGCGCTCGAGGTCGTAGCGCCTCCAGCCGACGGCGAACTGCGAGCGCTGCGCGAGCGCGTGGGACGGGTCGATCAGCGCTGCGTACACGTAGCGCGCGCGCTGTCCGAGGAGCGCCTCGTTGATGCGAGGAAACTCGCTCGCGCGCTCGTCGAGGCGCTCTTCGCGAACCGAGCCGTCAGCGAGGTCGAGCGTCCAGCGATGAAGCGTCCCAGCGTTGTCGCCGCCGATTTCGCTGTCGAAATCGATGGACGCGCGCGGCATGCGGCAGCCCTCGACGACGATTCGACCGTCGCGCTCGTGCGCGTTGGCGAAGTGGTAGACGTAGCAAGGCGCGCTCTCGAACCAGCGCACAGGGCGGTCGGGCTGTCCGCGCTCGATGACGGCCCAGCGCGTGACGCCGTCGGGGTCGAAGACAAACGGGGACTCGCCCTGCATCGCGCGCTCGAGCTCGAACGGAAACGGAAACACCGCGATGACGGCGAAGCGCTCGGTGATCGCGAAGTCGTGGATCATCGTCCCCTTCTCGAGCGCGACGTCGCGGACGAAGGCTACGGTCCCGTCGCGGCGCGCCTCGCCGTAGCGCAAATGCGGGGCGCTGAGCAGATCGTAGCCGAAGAAGAGCAGCTCGCCCGTGCGCGGATCGACCTTGGGGTGCGCTGTGAAAGGACCGTCGAGCGCGCCTCCGAACGAGCAGGGACCGACGGTCTCGAGCGAGGGCAGCGCGATCTCGTGCGGCGCTCCGGCCTCCCACAGCGCAAGCAGCTTGCGGTGGTGCAAGACGAGCGCGGTGTTGGCGGTGTTGCCGCGCGTGGGGCCGTTGGGGTTTTCGAAGTCGGGCATGCCGAGGTCGCCGCGCCACAGCGCGACGCCAGCGTCGCGTTCGCGCACGAAGCCTTCTGTGTGGACGAAGCGGTTGCGGTAGCGCGCGCGTCGCTCGCGGAGCTCGACGCTGTGGAGCATCCCGTCGCCAGCGAACCAGTGATACGTCGCGCGCGGGGCGAACTGCGGATTGGGTCCGTTGCGCACGAACACTCCGTCGAGCGCCGATGGGATCTCGCCGACGACCGTGAGGTCGAGGTCGTCGCGCTCGTCGAGCACCGGGCCGAAGTTGCCTTCGAGAAAGCGGCTGGACGCGAGGGGAAGGTCGTTCATCGCGGGCACGACTGTGTCGAAACTGCGCGCGTCCGTCGAGCGCTGAGCGCTGGTGTCACTGCCACTCGAGCTCGAACTCGGCGCCGTTCTTCGCAGCGTTGACGACGGGCGGGCTGATGGTCCCGCGAACGTCGCAGAAGTCGAGGATCGCCTCGAGCGAACCGCGCCACGACGCGAACATCGCAGCGTTCATCGGGCCCGCCGCGGGGTGGCAAAATGAGACGAAGGCGCGACGCTCTCCGCCGCGCCGATAGCCGCCGTCGATCCCTCGGTTGGTGAGCTTCATCACGTCGTTGAGGCGCGAGAAGATCGTGTGCGGCGTGGCGCCGAAGAGCCGCAGCATCGGCCCAGCGTACGAGCGCAAGAGCGGGACGATCGACTCGGTGACGGCGCGGCGCGTGGTGCGCTGGACTGCGTCGAGCCCGTCGTTGGCGGCGATCGCGGTCAACAGCTCGTGCATGAGCGTGCCCGACACCCATTCGCTCGCGAGCGGCGGATGCTCGAGCAGCGCCTTGAGCGTCGGCCCGGCGGCCTCGATCACGCGTTCGAGCCGCCCCTCGCGCGCGAGGATCGCTCGAATACCAATGAACAGTGATGCCTTGCTGGCCGCCTCCGCCTGCGCCACTTTGAACCCTCACTAAAAATTCTCGCACGCCGCCGGGCGCTGCGTCCCGACGAACCGCGAAAATTCTTCACCGCCCCAACGTTGGTGAAGCGAGGCTCAGAGCCGACGTTGGCCTACCTCGACGCCTCGCCCCGCTCGCCGTCGCCATCGCCATCGGCGGAGGCGCCTGCGCCATCGCCGTTGGATCCGCTGGTGCGCCACTGGGCGAGCGTGGTTCGTCTTCGCCAGCGCTCGACGCTCTTGCGGCTGACCCCGAGCAGGCGGCCAGCGTGACTGTTGTTGCCCTGCGCGCGCTCGAGGGCGCGAGAATACAGGGCGTCTTCCATCGCGGTGACGCGGTCGTGATCGCCAGAGAGGTCGAGCACAGCGTCGGCCATTTGCCGCAAGCGATCGCGCTCGACCGCGTCGGCGGTGTTCATCACGGCGCTCACGTCGGCGGCGCGCACGACGTTGTCGTTTGCAAACACCGCGAGGCGATCGACGACGGTGCGGAGCTGGCGCACGTTGCCCGGCCACGATTGCGCCTGAAGAAACGCAAACGCATCGTCGGTGAAATGCAGCGGGCGCGACTGGCGCGCGACGAGATGCGCGACCAGCATCGGAATATCCGAGCTGCGCGCCTCGAGCGGCGGAACGTCGATCGTGAGCACCTCGAGCCGATAGAGCAGGTCTTCGCGAAAGCGCTTTTCCCGCGCACGCGCGCGGAGGTCGTCGTTGGTCGCTGCGACGATGCGTCCGAGAAACGGCAGAGGCGTCTTGTCGGAGCCGGTCGGGCGAAACTGCCGCGTCTCGACGACGCGCAGCAGCTTCACTTGCAGGTCTTTCGAGAGCTCGGCGACCTCGTCGAGCAAGAGCGTTCCGGCGCGGACGGCTTTGAAACAGCCGTCGCGGTCCGCCGTCGCGCCGGTGAACGCGCCCTTCACGTGGCCGAACAGCTCGGACTCAGCGAGGTGCACGGGAAACGCCCCGCAATTGACGTCGAAGAACGGCGCCGTCGGGTTGGGGCCAGCGCGATGAATGGCGCGCGCGACTTCTTCTTTGCCAGCGCCCATCGGGCCCGTGACGAGCACGGGTCGGTCCGAGAGCGCCACGCGTTGGATCTTCTCGCGCAAAGACACCATCGCAGGCGACGCGCCCACGAGCCCCGCAAAGGGCAGGTCATCCGCGGCGCGCGCGCGCAGGGTCGTCAGCTCGCGCTCGAGGCCGAGCCGCGCCTCGATCTCGCGAAGGATCGGCAGGATCAGGTCCTCAGAGAGGTCGTCCTTGAGGATGTAATCGTATGCGCCCGCGCGCATGGCCTGGCGAATGAGGGCCATCTCGCTCGACGCGGTGACGCAGATGATTCGGCCGCGGTGCGCGCTCGGGCCGTCGGACACAAACGCGAGACCGTCGCGGTTGAGCTCGTCGTCGCTGAGTCGAATGTCGACCAACATCACGTCGGGCCGCGATTCGCGCTCGCAGCGGCGGGCCTCCTCGAGCGAAGCCGCTTCGACGACCTCTGTGTTTGGAAGCTTCGCGACGATGTCCCTCAACACGCGACGAAACGCGCGTTGGTCGTCGACGATCAAGATCCTCAAGGTCGGCTCCTGGGGCCCGCGGCTTCCGCCATCGTGCGGCGGCGACGCTAGAATCATGCCGACCGAAGATACCGCTTCGCGGCGCGCGCCGACGAACGTCAGGCAAAGATTGCGTTTGCTGGCGAAGACGAAGACAGAGCCCCGCAGCCGCCGCGCGGTTTCGTTCGCCGACGCGGTCCGCGAATGAGAAGCGCTCGGGTTGGCGGTGAAACCACGTGGAAAGTTGCTCAGATCAGGACGGATGCGTCCCATATCCGAGCGCTGCTTTTGGACGCTTCCGTCCATTCGGAGCCTGAATCTCCGACTCTCGAAGCGAAACGGTCGGCACATGCATGGCATGTCGATCGGTGAGAATGCAGCAAACGGAGGGAGTCATCAGCGACGCATCCGCAGGCGGTCGCCCGCTCGAATGCGCGCCTGACGCAACGTGGGCGGCGCTCGTCGAGCGCCGCGCCGCACGCGACCGAGCGATGACGCTCGTCTTGCCATATCGCATCGGAATCACCTCGCGCCCAGACGGGGGCTGGTGCGACGCCGCCCCGCCGCCTTTCGACGCGCTCTTCGAGCTGCCCGTCGTCGTCGCCGAGTCGAGCGCCGTGGCGATCGCCGCGCGCGAGCTCGACGCGTTTCGTCGAGCGCACCACGTCGCCGGGTTCTATGGCCAGCTGTGCGACCGCGTCGCCGACGGCCTCGTGCGAGAGGACCGCGCGATCGAGCGGGACGCGCTGTGGCTGCGACGCGAGTGGGAGAGCGCCCTCGCCACCGCATGCAACAGCGGGGCGCGCGCTCGTCGTTGGATCGCCGACGAGCGCAGGGCGTGGCGCCTCGCCGTGCTCGAGCGCAGCGCGCGAAAGCGAGCCCACGCAGCGCAGCGCCAGCGCGAGCCGTCCGAGCCCGAGAAGGCCGAATCGCTCTCTGAACGCGCAGAGCAGTACATCAAGCGAGTGCGCGACACCGTTGGCTACCATTGGGTGAGCGCGGGCGTGCTGCTCGAGTGCCGCGGCGCGGCGCGGGACACCGTCGTCCGGCTGCGCGCGTGGTTCGATCGCGTCATGCTCGCAATGCAATGGCACAGGGACGCGCGCGACGCCGACGACGACCGCGCGCTGTTCGGGGCGAGCACCGCCGAGGTGCTCGACGCCACGGACGCAGCGCTGGTGGAGGCGTCTTCGCAGCTGTTTCGCGAGGCGGCCGCTGACGCGACCGTCGCTCCCCGCGCACGCGAATGGTGCGCGGCGATGGAGCGCTGCGCGCGTGCCGCGCGGGCGAGCGAGCACGCGGCCACCGCCGAGAGCCGCCAACGGCTGCTCGACGCCGCGCGCGCCCGCTTGTCCGAAGCGCGGTGAGCTCGACCTCAGCGCCGCGCCGCGCCACGGTCGGACGCCGTCCGCACGATCGCCTCGACGGCGAGCGCCGTGGCCCATGCGCCGCCGCCCCACCAGGCCGGGCGCGGGCCAGGTCGGCTCCACGCCGCGCAGCTCGGCCACGAGCCGTCCCGCCGCTGCATCGACAGCAGCGCGGTGACCGCGCGCGCGGCGTGGTCCGAGCGCGTGGCCCCGAGGTTGTGCAGCGCGCAGACCGCCAGCGCCGTGTCGAGCGCGTCGCCGTAGCTGCCATCGGCGAGCGCGCTGTGCGAGAGCGCTCGCAGCATCGCAGGTCGCGCGGACTCGAGCGCGCGAGCCCCGGTGTAGAGAGCGCGGCTCGCAGCGTGAAACAGCGCAAATTCACTGGCGTACCACGGCGAGTGCTCGCGGCCTGCGCCGCGCTCGATCACCGCGTCGAGCCAGCGCGCCGCGCCGAGCGCTCGCGGGTCGTCGCCGAGCAGCCACAGCGCGTTGGCGTTGGTGACGGCGTCGACCTCGGGCGGGTCGACGGCGCCGATCCGCCGAACGAACCGCTGCTCGGCGTCGCGGGCCTCGATCAACCGCTCGACGGTCGCGCTGGCGTCGAACGCCGGCTCGTACGACAAGATCGCGGCCGCCGCGCACGCGGTGGTGTCGACGTCGTGCGCGTCCCTGCGCCACACTTTCGGCGAGAAGAAGCGCCACGCGCCGCCTTCGCCGCCGGCCCGAACGAACTCGCTCGCGCGTCGGCGCATCGGCGCGACCACCCGTCGATGAAACACGAAGCCCAGGCTCCAGAGCACCTGCGACGTCGCGAAGTAGTTGCTGTCCGGCGCCACGACGCCGCGCATGTCACGCTGCGCGCAGACCTGCGACGCAAACTCGCCGTCGTCGCTCTGGGCGTCGCGAAGATAGTCGAGGGCGCGATCGAGAGCGCGATCGATCGCGTCGCGTCCGCCGCTCGTGACGAGGTTCATCGAGCGGGTAGAGTACGCCGCCGAGCGGCCAGAATGCATGCGCAACCCATCACGATCGACGCGCGCAGCGACGATGGCCGACGGCGAGCCTGATGAATCGACGAACGAGCACACACGCTAGGGCGCAGCTTGTAGGCGCAGCCACGGCGCGCATCGACGATGCGACGACCCAACAGCGCGCGCCCCACTGGGAACCTTCTGCCAGCTCGGGCGTCGAGGCGTAGATGGACTCGGACGAAACCCTGCAGCCAGGCGCGGTCATCGGCGGCGATTTCGTGATCGAGCGCAAGCTCGCGCGCGGCGGGATGGGCGCGCTCTACGTGGCGCGGCAGCGCTCGACCGGCCGCGCGCGGGCGCTGAAGATCCTGCAGCCCGAGCTGCTCACCGAGGCGCGGCAGGTCGAGCGATTCATGCAGGAGGCGCGGATCGGCGCGGCGATTCGCAGCAGGCACATCGTCGAGGTGATCGCCTCGGGCGTCGACCGAGAGCGGGGCGCGCCGTGGCTGGCGATGGAGCTGCTCGAGGGCGAGACGCTGAGCGACCGCGTCGCGCGGGGCGCGCTCGGCGCAGCGGAGAGCGTGCAGCTGTTCAATCAGCTCGCGGACGCCGTGGGGGCGGCGCACGAAGCGGGCGTGGTGCACCGAGACCTCAAGCCAGAGAATTTGTTCTTGCAGCACGCGCCGAGCGAGCCGCACCACTGGTCGCTGAAGGTGTTGGATTTTGGCGTCTCGAAGGTCGTGCGAGAGCACCGCACGTCCGCGACGGCGACAGGCCAGATCGGCACGCCGCTCTGGATGGCGCCCGAGCAGTGCGACGCGCGAGGCGCGATTCGTCCGGCGACCGACGTGTGGGCGCTCGGCCTGATCGGGTTCTACGTGCTGACGGGCCGGCACTACTGGCTCGCCGCCAACGAGGAGCTCGTGAACCTGTCGGCGATCGTGCGAGAGCTGCTGGTCGACCCGATCGAGCCTGCTTCGCTGCGCGCGCGGTCTCTGCACACGTCGATCGCGCCGACGATCGACCCGTGGTTCGCCCGGTGCCTCGAGCGCGACGCGACGGCGCGCTTCGCCAACGCACGGGAGGCGTGCCACGCCTTCGTCGCGGCGTTGCACAGCGCCGCGCCGCAAGCGCTCGGCGCGGAGGCGTACGCTCCCACCGTGGCCCTGGCCGCGGTGAGCGCAACGCCGCCCTCTTCGCGGCCGGCGGGCCCGTTTTCGTCGCCGACGGTCCAGGTGGCTCCCGCGCCGCTGCCGCAGCCTTCGACGCCCGCGACGAGCGAGCCCGCGGCAGCGGCGAACGGCGCAGCTTCGTCGCGTCTGACGCGGGCGCTGTGGGCGGTCGCGGTCTTGTGTGGCGTTGTTGGCATCGCGGCAGGATCGCTGGGAATCTACAAGCGCTTTGAATTCATGGGCGCAGCTGACGACGCCCCTCCCCCGCCCCGACCGACGCGGCCGACGGTGGGGGCTTCGACCAACGAGCTGCAGGTCGCGCCGGCGTCGACAACCGTGGCGCCGGTCGACGCCAGCGCTCAGCGAACTCCGCCCGCGCAGACAACGGTGCAAGCGCCGGTCGAACCAACGCCGACCGCGACCGCGACCGCGACGGCGCCGCGGCCGTTGCGCTCGCTGACGCGCAGCGAGTCGCTGGACGAGTCGTGTCAGCAGGCCTCGAGCGGAGCGATGTCGTACGGCTACTACGTCGCAGGCGCGCCGGACGACTACGGGACGGACCAGCGCGACGCGCGCGCGGCAGGATGCCGATCCGCGCTGGATTTTTGCTCAGCCGAGCGATACGGCTCGTGCCCGTCGTACCGATCGCTGCTCAGCGAGGGGCACGCGCCGTGGTGTTGCCCCGCGCCTCGGTAGTCCGGCGACGAACCCACGCAGCGAGCCAGCGCGAGGGGTGCGGCGCCGGCGCCACTTGCGAGCGAAGAAACGAGATGAACTCGCGAAGCTGCCCGCCGTGCGCACGAAACGCGTCTTCGAGCAGCGCGCGGTCGCCGAGGTAAGTCGCCTGCGTGGCGAGGTCAGCGTTGTTGAGCGACGCGGTCGAGGCGCGACGTCGGTAGGCGCGGGTCTCGAACGCAGCCGCGGTGAGCGTCGCGCGAGCGCTCGCGATGAGGGCGCGCTTTCGGCGCAGCGTCTCGGCGCGCGGAAGGCGCGCGGCGTACAGGGCCGACAATCGAGCGGCGAGCGAGCGGCAGTGCTGCTCCCACCGATCGGCGTCGCGGGCGTACGCGAGGGTCTCGCGCACCGTGGGCGAGTCGTGTCCGTATCGCTGTCGAAGAAACAGCAAGCTGCCGTGGTCTCCGACGAAGGTCGCGACGCTCTCGTTGAAGCGGGCTTCGCTCGCGACGAAGATCGTCCCGTGCGTCAGCTCGTGGATCACGGTGTTGGCGATGGACCCACGCGTCCGCGCGAGCAGCGGCGAGTACACGGGATCAGGAAACCACCCGCCCAAGCTGTACGCGTCCACGCCGCGCAGCATCGTGTCGTACCCCAGCGCAGCGAGGCGATCGCGCTCGCGCACAGCGTCGCGTCGATCGAAGTACCCGATGTACGGCAGGCACCCCGCGAACGGAAAACACCAGCGGTACGGCTCGATTCGATCCGCGGGCGCCGCGGCCACCACGTAGCTGACCGCGGCGCGGTCGAGCACGACGATGGACTGGTAGCTCTCGCTCGCGTTGAGCCCGAGCTCGCGCAGCGCGAAGTCCCGCGCGAACCACAGGACCCGCAAGCGGTCGCGATCGCGCGGCGTCGTGCGGGGGTCGTCGTGCAGCGACGAGATCGAGCGGCGGCGCAAGAACATGTCGAGCTGCCCCGAGGCCTGCCGCAGCTCGTAGCAGCTCGTCGCTCCCGCGAGAGCCAACGCAGCGCAGAGCGCGAGCAGCAAACGAGCGCACGAGTCGACCATCACGACGAGCGTGTACGATCCTTCATCGCGCGCGGGTTGGCCACTACCCTTCAGCGCCGCGGACGCCGATCCCCCTCCGGCATCACGCACACACATTCAAGTGAGCGTTCAGCGAATCGGGAGCATCATCACGACGGCGTCGTCGTTGCCCATCCCCGTGCTGCCGACGCCCTTGACGCCGACGAGCGCGACATGGCTCGCGGCGGGGTTGGCCGCCACGGCCCAGAAGAAGTCGGACCCGCCGCCGAGGTCGAAGCGCATCTTTCCGTTGGTGCCGAAGCTGGTGTCGAGGGCGCCGTTGCGGGTGAGCATCGCGATCGTGCCGTCGGAGTTGGTCTCGGACGAGCGCGAGCCGCCGACGAGCAACACGCGCTCGTCGGGCAACACCACCAGCGTGCGCGCGTTGTCGTTGAAGCCCATGAAATCAAAGCGCGCGACGCCGTCCACGCCGTAGCTGCGATCGCGGGTCCCGTTGGCCGTGATGCGCAGCGAGATCCAGTCGAGGTTCTCGGTCGTGGCGTTGCGGCCGTAGCCCGCGGTCACGAAGGACGTCCCCTGCGGAGCCGCGGCGTACGACTCGGTCGCGGCGTTGAGGACGACCTCGTTGTACACGCCGTTGGTGCCGAACCTTGTGTCGAGCGCGCCGGCGCTGGTGAGCTCGAACAGCACCGGTCGCACGACGGACATCGCGTCCGAGTAGTAACCAGCGACGACGATGGTGCCGTCGGGGCGCACCGAGGCCGTGCGCACGTCGGCGGGGCGGTTTTCGATGTCGAGCGCGAACACGCCGTTGGTGCCGAAGGACATGTCGCGTTCGCCGTCGACCGAGGTGCGGACGATGGCGAAGTCGTTGTCGAGCGCGCCCATCCGGCGCTGCGTCGCGGCCACGACGATGCGACCGTCGGAGTACTGCGAGAGCGACCACATCCCGTCCGCGGTGTACGCGGTCCCGTTGACCGCGCCCTCGCTGAGGTTGAGCGTCACGACGCCGGCGGTGCCGAAGGAGTTGTCCACGGTGCCGTCGGCGTTGAAGCGCAAGAGGGCGACGTTGCGATCGCGCGGGTCCATCGCGCCGGTGGCTTCGACCGTGGCGCCGACGACGATCTTGCCCGAGGGCTGCACGACGATGCCGCGGGCGACTTCGCCGGAGGTTCCGACGACGATGTTGTGCGACACGAAGCCGTTGGTGCCGAAGCTGCGATCGACCGCTCCGGCCGCGGTGAACTTCACGAGCAGCGTGCGGTGATCGGCCGTCGCCTCGGCGGTGTCCGAGATGGTCCCGACCGCGAAGAACGAGCCGTCCGGGTTGAACGCGAGGCCGAACAATCGGTCGTGTCCCATCGGCGCGAGGTTGATGTTCTGCGGCGCGAGCGGCGCGCTGCCGTCCGGCGTGGCGCTGCTGTCGGGCGCCGCGGCGTCGGGCGACGCGCTCGCGTCGGGCATCGCCGTCGCGTCGGGCGTCGAGGATGCGTCCGGCGAAGCGTCGGGCGTGGACGTGACAGGAGGGCTGCACGCTGCCAGCGCGACGAGCGAGACGAGCGAGAGCAGAGAAGACCGGATGCGCATGGGTGACGATGGCTCTTTCTGAAAGCGGGCTCGACCGGCGCGGAGGCGCATCGGTCGACGCTGGTTTCAACTATGATGTTCGTTATCACAATTAAGATGCGCGTCAAGCGCTTCGAGCGCTCGGGTCACGAGCGTTGATTGTGCGCACACACAATCGAGCGCTCACAAGCGCGGCCAGCGCCACTCGAGCTCGGCGAACACCTGGCGATAGCCTGCGGGCTGCAGGCCCTGCGGCGCGCGGCTCGCCACGTACACTTGATCGGTGAGGTTGCGGCCGCTGACGGCCAAGGTGAGCCCCGTGCCGCGCCACGTGTATGCGACGCGCATATCGACCGTGACGTACGTGGGGATCTCGCCGATGAGGCCCGAGCGCGAGGCGGCCAGCGTGTTGTCCTTGTCCGTGAACTGCGCGGACACGACGTTGGCGTTGGCTTGAAGCAGGATTCCCGAGCTGTGCGCGAAGCGGAGCTGCGCGCTGAACATGTGCTCGGGCGCATAGGGGACGCGGTTGCCGCTGTAGAAGCCGCCGAGGATCGCGGCGATCGGCAGGTACGTATAGTTCAGCGTGAGCGGCAGGTGCACGCTCTGCGGAAGCACGAGCGGCGCGACGTCGAACGTGAGCGAGCTCTCGACGCCCACGTGCCGCGAATGGCCCGTGTTGAACCCGCCCGCGGACACCGCGCCGCCCGACTCGCTCGGCGGAATGATCTGGTTGTCGAACTCGATCCAAAACGCCGCGACGTCCGCCTCGAGCACGCGGTTCAAGCGCAGGCGCGCGCCGAGCTCGTAGTTCCACGACAGCTCGGGGTCGAGGCGGAGGTTGAGGCCGGCGTTGGAGACTGCGTCCTTCGTACGCGGCGGCGAAAACCCTCGGTGAAATCCACCGTAAACCGTCACTTCGCGGCGCGGCTCGAACGTCACGCCGATGCCCGGGATCAGCGCCCACACGAAGGACTGCCCGAACACGTTTGCGTCCGCCCCTTGCGTCGGGTCCGTCGCGCTCGCCACGCGCGTCACGCGCCGATCGTTGACCAGCGACTCGAACCTCAGCCCCGGCGTGACGAAGAGCTTTCGCAAAATCGAGAATCGGTTTTGCACCGCCGCAGAGAACGCGTAGCCGTTGCGCACCTCGGCGTCGATCGTCTCGCCGGACTCGCTCGTCGGCGTCGAGGTGAGCAGCAGCCGCTCGTCCGCTTGCTCGTAGTGCGCGCGCACCACCGCGGTCAGCTCGCCGCTGAAGGCATCGGACGCGCTCCAGCGCCACGTGAGCCTGGGCTCGACGCCGCCCACGAGAAACCTGCGGTCTCGGATCGCCGCGTCGCGCCGAAAGAAGAGCGAGCTTCCGTCGTTGGTGGCCATGAGCGCGCCGTCGCCGCTCGGGCCGCAGCGCGCGAAGGGATCGCACACGCGCTCGTAGTTCGCGCCGGTGTCTTCGCGGTCGAAGTTCTGCCTGCGCCACGCGCGCGAGGTCTCGTAGCCGTACGCCGTCGTGCGCAGCCGCAAGCCCGGCGCGATCACCCAGTCGTGCCACACGCTGAGCGCGTACCGTCGCACCACGAAGCGGTCGTGAATCGCGGGGTTGAACGCGGGGTCGAGCGCGAACTGCGCGGTGGTCGGGCCGACGTACGTCGCCGCGGATCGCTCGTCGTAGAAATCGAACTTCACGTTGAGCGTCGAACGCCCAGAGAACCGCGCGCGCAGCCGGCCCGTGATGTTGGTGACCTCTGCTGCGGGCAACCGCGGGCCGTTGAAGCGTCGGTGCAGCACGTCGAGCCGAGCGCCGAGCGCCCCCTGCGTGTAGCCACCGGCGGCGTGCGCGACGAAGTAGCCCAGGTTGCCGCCGCGCACGTTGGCAAGGGCCATCAGGCCCGAGCGCGGAGGCTCGGCGGAGACGTAGTTGATCACGCCGCCGACCGTCTGCGGGCCGTACAGGATCTGCCCGCTGCCGCGGATCACTTCGACGCGATCCATGCGCTCGATGGGCGGCGAGTAGTAGAGCTCGGGCGAGCCGTAGGGGTTGAGCGAGACGGGGATTCCGTCTTCGAGGATGAGGATCTTGCGGCTGCGGTTGGGATCGAGCCCGCGCACGCTGATGTTGAGGCGCATCCCGAGGCCGTCCTCGGGCACGACGTGCAACCCCGGAACATTTCTCAGCACGTCGCCCGAATGCTGCGGCCGCAGCGCGCGCAGGTCTTCGTTGCGCACGAGCGAGACGCTTCCCGGCGTCTGCTCGAGCGTGCGCGCGAGCGATCCCATCACCGTCGCGCCCTCTTCGGACTCGGCTTCCGCCGCCGCGGCAGGGCGGCGCGCAGCGATCGGCAGCGCGCGCCGACGCGGAGCGGGCGCCGCATCGTGGTCGTGCGACGGGCTCTCTGCGTGAGCGACCGCGGTCCCGTCGACGACCGCTGCGCGAGCGGGCTGCGCCACCACGGGCTCGCTCGCGACCGAAGGAGCGCTCGCGTCCATCGTCGCTGCGTCCGTGACGGCGCTCGCGTCCGTGACGGCGCTCGCGTCGGTGACGGCGCTCGCGTCCACAGCCGCGTCCGCGCCGGCGTCTTGCGCGGCGCTCACAGAAGAGAAGCTCGAAGCGATCGCGCCGATCGCGCCGAACACAGTGACGAATCTACGCTTCACGGCGGTGGGTCTCTCTCGTCGTTGTACACACGCAAACCGACTGGAAATTCACGGTCAATCCGTGTCACCCGCGACGCGCCTCGAGCTGAGCTGCAGCGTCGCCGAGAACTCCATCTTGAGAAAGCTCGTGAGGTCCCGGATCGCGTTGTGCGCCGCCAGCACGCGGGCGCGATCGGTCTCGAGCGGCCCGCGCAGTCCGTCGCCTTCGATCGCGTCGACGGCGGTCTCTGCGGCCGTGACGTGCGCGCGCAGCTGCGCCGCGAGCGCCGGGGCGCCGACCGCTTCGAGCATGTCGTCGAACCCGCGGTCTCCGCCCGCGGAGCACCCGAGCAAGATCCGCCGCGCGCCGCGGAGATTGTTGCGCACGTTGACCCGCGCTCGGTTGGCGTACGGCGACTCGAGCGCGCCGGGGCAGCTCTCTTCTTCGCAGCGCAGCAGCCCGAGGGGTGTGCCGAGGCGAAGGTCCTTGGTGTCAGTGTCGAGGTAGAAGGGCGCTTCGGCGACGGCGCCGAGCGCGCTCTGCTGCGTCTCGAAGAGCGAGCTTCCGCGGCCGGCGGTGGTGAGCACCCGAGCGAAGCCAGCGTCCCCCGTCCACGCCGCAGAGAGCGCGCGAGCGCTCTGGGCCACCTGCTCGGACACGACGCGCGCGTACGCCGCGCGGCGCTGGGTCATCTCTTGCGCGCTGATGGCGGCCCACGCGCCCATCACGTTGATCGCGTGATCGGGCGGGCACACGTTGGTCGTCTCGGCGCTGAAGAGCAAATACTCGATCGCAGCGAGCGTGCGCAGCGTCACGGGCGCAGAGGCGAACGCGGCAGCTTCGTAGCCGCGACCGACGAGCTGCTCTTCGATCAAGCAGCGATTGTGCTCGGGCCAGCCGTAGATCTGCTCGCGCAGCGCCTGTCCGCCGGCGCTGGCGCGGTCCGCGGCCGGGCCGAAACGCAGGATCTCGGCCTGCTGCCACAGGTCGAACGCCTGCGAAAACGCTGCCTTCGCGGCGGTGAGCGTCGCCTCGCTCGGGCTCGCTTCGTGCGCGCGCGCCGCGGTCACCAGGGCGTCGACGCTCGCTTGAAATTGTGTGTGCACGTCGGTCGTGCACGCGGCCATGGACTGCAAGAGCTCGGCGCGGTCGTACGGCGCGGTGAGCGGCATGCAGCCGGTGACGATCAGGGCCATGGACGCGACGGCGACCCGCGCGGGCGCGAGCAGCCGACCGCCGCGGGGGCTTCGCGCGGCGAGCCAGCGAAAGGGCTCGACGAGCAAGCCGAGGCCGCTCTGCGGTTGACGGTCGCGGCGAAGGCCGAAGCGCAAGCGCTCGGGGGTGCGCGTCGTGGTGTAGAGCGAGCCGAAGAGGCGGTCCCAGAGGGAGAAGACCGTTCCGAAGTTCTTGTTTTGGTGGCGAGCGGCGATCGAGTGGTGGACCTGGTGCTGCGCGGGGCTGAGCAGCCAGCGCTCGACGCGAGGGCCGTACGAGAGCCACAGGTGCGAGTGGCGCAGGTTCGCTCCGAAGAGCGTCCACGCGAGCCCGAGCGCGTCCACCGTGAACAGTTGCCAGCCGCGAACAGCGCCGCCAAACGCCCACACGAAGACCCCAGTCACAGCGCCGATCACCGCGGCGCTGCTCGCGCGGTTGAGCGCAGACTCGACAGGATGCGTGCGATAGAGCGTCACCGGCGTGAGCACCTCAGCGCTGTGATGCACGCGATGAAACGCCCACAGCGCGGGCGCCTTGTGCATCGCCCAGTGCAGCGCAAACCGGCTGAAATCCTCGGCGACGAACACGACCACGGTGAAGAGCGCCGTCGCGAGCCACAGCGGCGCGCGCAGCATCGGCGCTCCGCCCAGCGAGCGAAGCGCTGCGACCGTGAGCCCCGCGATCGCCAGCGCCGAGAGGCCAGCGACGCCGACGGTGAGCGCGCGAAGCACAGCCTTCAGCGCGACGAGCTGGTAGTCCGCCTTCGCCGAGCGGTGCAGCCACACGCGCGGCTCGAGCACCGACCGCGCCGCGCGCATCGCGCTCGCGCCGCGCGAGAGCGCCACGAGAAACGCCAACGCCGCCGAGGTCACAAGAAAAGGCCACCAGAGCCGCTGCGTCGGGTCGACGAGGTTCGTCACTGGCTCGAAGAGCGCCCGAATGCCCGCATACCAACCGTGCTCAACCATCGCTTTGTCCTCGAAAACGAGAGGGAATCTCGTATCAGAAAATGATACTGATTCTCAACAATGCGGAGTTGTATACCCCCACCGGGCCCGAGCGCAACGGTCCGCGCGCTCACAGCCGCGCGAGCTTGTCGGGGTTGCGCATCGCGTGGACGGCGAACACTCGGTCGCCGTCGGTCTCGATCGCGATGACGCTCTCTGCGCGGCCGTCGCGGGCGAGCACCAGGGCGGGCCACCCGTTGAGCTCGCGCACGCTCGCCGAGAGCGCGGCGGTCGGGTCCTTGCGGGCGAGCCCGATCAAGAGCCGAGCGCAGCGCTCGGCTCCGGTGACGACGTTGCGGGCGGCGCGGGCCTTTCCGTTGCTGTCAGAGATGACGGCGGCGTCGGGGCTGAGCAGCGCGAGGAGCGAGACCAGGTCTCCCGTCGCGATCGCCAGCGAAAACGCCGATAGAACCGCCATGTGCTGCTCTGCGCTCGCGGCGAACCGCGGCTTGCGCTCGCGCAGCCTCGCCCGCGCGCGGCTCAGCGACTGCCGACAGGCCTCGGGCGAGCGATCGATCATCGCGCCGATCTCTTCGTGCTCGAACTCGAACACGTCGTGCAGGACGAGCACCGCGCGCTCGGCGGGCGAGAGCGCCTCGAGCACCAGCAAGAACGCGCTCGAGACGGACTCGGCCATCGCCGTTCGACTCGCTGGGTCATCGCCGAGCGCGGTCTCGAGCGGCTCGGGCAGCCACGGCCCCACGTACTGCTCTCTGCGCGCGCGCGCGGATTTCTGCAGGTCGATCGAGAGCCGCACGATCACCGTGGCGAGCCAGCCGCCCACGTTGTCGACGCTCGATCGATCGGCGGACGACCAGCGCAGCCAGCACTCGCTCACCAGCTCGTCGGCGTCCGCGCGCGACCCCGTCATGCGGTATGCGATCGCGAACAGCTTCGCGCGGTGCGACTCGAACGGATCCACGCTCATGCGACGCTCTCGGCCGCGAGCGTAGGGTGTCGCGGCCCGCGCAACCAGCGGTACGCGAGGCGCTGCGACGCCTCGAGGCGAAGGCCCCACGTCGTGTACCGAACGATCATCTCTTTGAGCCACACGGCCACGCGGCCCGTGAGCACCGGGCCGTCGGGCGCCCTGCCCTCGGCGTACGACTGAATCACCGCGTCCGAGCGTCCGAGGCTCACGCACACGCCTGTGTCGCGGAGCTCGAAGGGCGCGACGGGCTCGTTGCGAAGCGACGCCACGATGTTGTCCGCGGCGTGCGCGGCCATGGGCATCGCGCTCTTGCAGGACTTGTGAAGCGCAGGCCACCCCTCGATCGACGCGGCGTCACCGACGGCCATCACGTCGGGGTCGCTGGTGAAGAGCATCGAGTCCACCTGCAAGAATCCAAGCGAATCCGTCGCCAGCCCGAGCGACGAGAGCGCCTCGGGCGCGCCGAAGCCAGCGCAGTTGAGCACGAGGTCGGCCGCGATCTCGCCGCGGTCGGTGCGCGCTCCGGTGGCCGTGACCGCGCGCACGGAGGTCTGGCCGACGAGCGCGACGCCGAGCCGCTCGAGCGACGCGATCGCGTACGCGCGGGCCTTGTCCGAGAGCACCGGCGCGACGGGCCCGCGGTGCACGAGCGAGACGCGCAGATCGGGCCTCGCCTCGCGCAGCTCGCTGGCCGCTTCGATCGCGGTGAGCCCCGCGCCGATCACGAGGACGTGGCCGTCGCGCAGCGAAGCGACGCGCTCGCGCAGGGCCAGCGGTCCGTCGAACGAGTGGGCGAACTCGCGCGCTCCCTCGATGCTCTTGTCGTCGACGCGCGAGCCGAGCGCGAGGACGAGGCGATCGTACGGGATCACTGCGCCGCTCACGGTGATGGTGCGCGTGCGTCGGTCGAGCGCTTCGAGTGAGCCGCGGACGAACCGGACGCCGCGGCGGGCCAGCCACGGGGCGAGCTCGTGCGTCGGCGGTGCGGCGCCGGCGACGAACTCGTGCAGACGAACGCGCTCGACGAAGACCTCGGACCGATCGACGACGGTGATTTCGCAGCCGGGCGGGCAGCGGCGACGAAGGCGAAATGCGCACAGAAGCCCTGCATATCCAGCACCGACGATGACAACTCGCATGGGGGTCACGCTCCTTGATGGCCGAGTGACGAGACAGCGAGCCGCCGCGTGACAGCGAAGCGGACGAACGTGCGAAAGGGTTGAGGACAGAGACGCAAGCGCAGCGTTTCGGACGGGCGCGGCGCACGACAGCGCAGGCGAACAACGGGCTCGCGTACGAACCGACGAGGCTCAGGCAGAACGTGTTGGCAACGCTCGAAGAACTCGCTCGATGCGGCCGCCGGCCGAAGAGCAGCGAGCAGAAGGCCACGGCGGATAGGGATTGATGCAGCTGCTCTCTGGTGTCCAACTCGAACGTCGTCGAAATTCAGCGTTTCGCAACGCTCGCCGACGTGGACGCGCGAAGCTATGCGTCCGCTGCGTCGCCACGCAGCGACCGAGCCGTTTCGAAGACGAGCGAACCGGTCAGACCGCTGGCCCACCAGAAGAGCACGGCTTCGATCGGAAGCGACGCCCAAGCATCGAAGCGAATGCCGCACATGTATGCATCGTTGTAGCCCCACCATCCGAGCGGAATTCCCAGCGACGGCTCCCACACAATGCTGGAGATCGTAATGAGGGCCAGCGTAGCGACCAGGGCGGGCATGTTGAGCGTCGAACCAACCTTTCGCCATAGAAGCACCGGGGGAGTTCCTGTCGTCGCGAGCACAAACAACGCGTAGCCAGGGAAGACGGAGCCATCCTGACGAGAAAGAACAGAGGCGACGCAGGCGATCGCAGCCATCAGCGTGATCGCGAACAGCCACGAACGGCTGATTTGAACTAGCTCCCGAATCCGAGCAGGCGTTCGCCGGAGCGCTCGAACGAACACAAACCGATCAAAAAACGAATAGCTGCTCACGATCCACATCATGCCCAACACGTAGAAAGCAAACTCTTCGATCGGAATATACCGCCGAAATCCGTAGCCAGGCACGTATCCGATGACCTTGATCCCAACCACGCCATGGTCTGACGGAAACTTCAGAAAGAAGCCTCCGAACCCCACATCCAGAAGCAGCCCAATCATAAACGTCGTCAGGATGGTCATCCAAAATGACGCAGGCCACACCGTCCGAACTCCGCGTCCGGCGCGCGCAGCGTACAATCCATGGATGGCCAAAGGCACCGCGAAAATCGTGAGCGCAAACGCATAGCCGTAGCGCACACCTTCGACCGAGCCGTCGATTCGCCGTCGCAGAATCAATGCGAGGCAAATAAACGCAGGCAGAAGCACACTCGCGACTCCGACCAGCATCGGCCAGGTACGTGATCGGGCCGAGTCCCAATCGACCTCCTCGGACACGAGAGATCCGCTCATCGCTGCGTCGCCTCCCTTGGCGCGCCGAAGTCGACTCCCAAGATGTCCTCGCGTTTCGGATAACCTGTGAGAGCGTTCGACGCGAGCAGTCCAGACATGGTGGCGGCCTCCACGTTGCCAATGTTGAATCCGTTTCGGGTCCAGTCGCCTGCCACGACAAGGTTGGAGAACCCGCTTCGATCCGGCCTCAACCGGTGTTGGGTCGATCCTGCGACGCTCATCGTGAAACGCTCAGACGGCCAGCTATTGTGCCGCAGATACTGCTGCGACAGCGCATCGCCGCTGACACTGCTGCTGGTCTTGAGCAGCTCGTGCCGAAAAACGCCATCGTCCGTCACCGCGCCAGGCCAAACCCATCGGATGGGACCGGCAAACAGGTCGTCGGCATAGCTCCGAACGGCAGCGTCCGGGTCGTCAGTGTCGGGCAGCGGACCGCAAAGATACATGACGCACTCCGGCGAGCGGTCTGACTGCCAACATTCCCATTGTAGCACGTGACTCATGTCAACGATGGTGTTGAGCGGAGACTCTTGAAATGCTCCAAGCAACGGTCGCGCAGCGCCTCGCCAGCCGAGCTCGCGATCGGAGCAGCAAAACCACAGCTGGACTGCCTGCGTGGCGACCGTTTTCACGTGCTCGACGGACGACCGCCACGCGGCGCTAGCGTTGATCAACTCCGCGGCGACTGCGGGGTGAGTCGCCACGGGCGTCGCAAGCACGACATCATCGAAGTCAACTCCTCGACGAAGCGTGATGTGCTCTTCGGCCGGCGTGTTTGGATCCTCGAAGTTCGACCTCGCGCGAACTGCTTCAGACGGCAACAGCTGGCTCCAGTCAGGCTCGCTCGGCCAGCACTCGACCCCCCGAACAATCTGAAGTGGATCATAGCGATCGCGCGCAACAGCTTGAACACCGACGCGCACCGCATCGACCGCCGACTTGTCTGAACTGAGGTGAAGCGACTCGAGCCTGTGAAAGAAGTCGACCTTCACTCCCCGGCGACGCATCGCGAGATAGAGCGGGGCAAACACAACATCGCCCATTCCACCGCGCATTTTCCAAAGAAGCGTACCGCGCCAACCGACGGCCATGCGTATCAGAGTTCTGAGCGACGCCCCAGCGGCAATATTCGGGCGACGAAGATCTCCATCAACGTAGGCGAACTCGGCATCATAGACGAATCGTGCGAGCGGAGAACCAAGCATGAGTTCACCGTCGCGGACCGCGAACCGAGCGAGCCAGGCAAGGTAGTCCTGGTCATCAATCGCATCGAAGCCTCGCGCGATCACGTCGTCCTGGATCATGCCGCGCAGGTTCGCTACGGCAAAATTCAGCACGATCCATGACCGACGAACACGCGTCGAGTCCAGTCGCGCGGCGAACCAGGGCCAAGCCTCCTCCAGCGCCCGGACCAGCGACGTGACCACCGTCGAGGACACCGTCGGGCTTTCAACGACCGGCGCAAAGATCTGCGCGAAGCGGTCAACGAGTTGGCGACGCACGGACGAACTGCGCTGACTGCCGCGTTCGTGCAATTGCACATCGGCGCCGAGCCAGTCACTTCTCCCCAACACCAGCGCGGCAGCCCAGCGAATCGTCTGCTCAACGACGATCGACGCGTTGGGGAACAAGGCATCGCTGACTCCTGGCGCGAGCTCGTTCGCCGGAAGATCAATTTCCCACGGCATCCACTGATCCCGCCAGCGCTCCATGAGCACAACGTGTTGATGAGGATAAAACGCACGATCGATCGTCGCCAACGGATGATCTGCCGGGCGGCCCGTCTCCGTGTAAGCCTGGCGGAGCACCCGAAACGCGTTTTCGTAGAGGCCCGACCAGACGTGAACACCGTGCTCTTCGATTCTTCGTCCGACGGACTCACTGCTGCGACCGCTCGCTCCTTTGCCGCCCAAACGCCAACCCATTTGCAGCAATCGAATCTCGGGGGGGTTTGGAGACCCGCTGAGCGCCCAAGCGGCGCTCACGCCGCCGACCCCGCCGCCGATGACCAGGATTTTTCGCTTGCTCACGTTCGAACTCCGTTCCACGGACTCCAGTCGCGATTCAAAGACAACGGTCTCGTCAATCTCCATCGAGTTTGAATACGCCATGAATTCACCGATCGACCGACACACACGCCGTCAGCGACGACTGCGGTGGCCGCAGCGGGGAATTTCGCGATCACGTTCGCGCTGATCGACATTGCAACAGATGCTGGCGTCACGACGGCGCCGCCGAAATTCCACCAAAATCCAGAGCCGATCAATCCTGCGGCCGGATGCAGGCTCACGCTGGGCTGCTGCATCGTTCGCACGACGTGAGACAGCTCAGCAGTCGTAAGGGATCCGGCGCGATCGCTGTGCGCCGCGGAGAGGACAGGACGCTCAGATGCCGAGAGCACAGCAAACGAACCCGAGCCGACATCGAAACGAGCCACCGCCTTCGGAAATCCGTACAGCAGCACTCCTCCTAGAGAGCTCGCCGGCAGATCAAGAAAGATCTTGACGGTATGAAGGAACGGTCCGCGATACTGGCCTTGCCGGCGGTAGACAAACGGCACGATGATCGCCGCCTCGAAATAGTCCATCGTCGGAAATCTTGGACTAATGCTCGCCGCAACCCCGGTCTGCCTCCCAAACAAAACTAACACTGGGTGCGTCGCCTTCTGATCACCGAGCAGCAGTTCGGCAGGCAGGAACGACTGAATCGTCGCAGCATCCGCTTGAATCTCTACCACAGTACAGTCGTAATTTCCGACCATGTGCAGCGGACCATGCTCTGGTTCGAGGAGATCTCGTGCGTGCAGTTCTGGCTTCATTTTCGTCGAAATTCGGCGACTCTACCCGCCAGCCGCTCGTTTGCAACACGAATCAGGTCCGTCGTTGCTGCATCCGCTGCGATCACAGCGACGATCAGCGCCGTCGAGCGCATCCGGCACGCGATCGAAAGCAGTTCATAACCTGCAGCTCGCGGCGGTTCACCTTGGGCAATGCGAGCATTTCAACTGCTGGTCGAACTGCTCGATCGGAACCCCGCAGCCAACCAGGTCGTGTCGTATGCGTCGCGGCGCGCGAAGCGCCTTTGCAGCTTCTCAACCGCAAGATCGGCTGCGAGTTTTCCAACATCGTGACACGTGATGAAGCTCTAGCTCTTTCCACCGAACAAGCGCGCAGTATCGCCGCCGCCGACTCACACACTCGATGACGGCAAAGCTCGACTTGATTCTGCCATCCCCGGATGGTAGGGGATTCGCTCGTTGGGGATGGACTACATCGAGTGCGCGGACGCGACCAATACCGCTTTTGGCGTCGACGATGTCGAACAGGCTGCGTTGATTGTGATCAGCGCAGCCTTCGCAGCGATCGATACGATCGGCCGCGGTGACCGGGCGTGCGCGGAGATGGTGTCCATCGGCCGCACGTCGGCGATGGAGGCGCTGCGCTGCGGAGTGTCCGCGTTGTTTGTGTCGAGCGCACGCAATGGAGAATCGTCGCTCGCCGCTGTCTCGACTGTCGCGGCGGCGGTGTCCTGCCTTTGGGCGACGGCGAAGTTGCACTGGCCGCTCTACGACACTGCGACGCGCGGGGCGAGTGCAGACGGCCCCCCGCTAGAACGCGAGGTTCTGCGCGTGCTCGCTGGCGATGCCGCAAACGCAGCCGCACAGTGGGCGTTGTTCTCGCGAGCACAACGGCACAGCCTCGACGTCGGCGTCTTGGCGGAGATCACGAGATTGCAGCGAGCGTTGGCCACCATGGGGATCGGCAGGGCCTGCCGACTTCTCGTGCAGGTTGATCCCGTCGACTGCCGCGACATCGCCATCGTCACGCTTCGTGTTGGGCTCGCGCTCGGTGCAAGAACGACGCCTATCGATGACGGCTCAATCGAATCTGCAAGCACATTGGAGCGATCCGGCGAACTCGCCCATTACAACACGGACGTCTCTATCGCTGCCGATCTTGCTTCGAAATTCTGGAGAATCTGATGAACACGCAAGTCACATCGACTGCTCAGCGCGCCGTATCTCGAAGCGACATTCGGCGCGATGACCTCAACGAGTGTCGGCGCTGGATCGCCGCTCATTCAAAGAGCTTCTACCTCGCGTCATTGCTGTTGCCGACGTCGGCGAGGTCTGCGAGCTGGTCGCTGTACGCGTTCTGCCGCCGCGCAGACGACGCAGTCGACAACGCCGATCCATCGAAGCAGCGCATGCAGCGAGTCGACGCGCTGAGGGCGAGACTCGACCGGGTGTTCGACGATCGTCCCGACGACAGTCCAATCGATCGTGCGTTTGCGACGGTCGTGCAGACCTATGGAATTCCGAAGGAGCTGCCGCTCGAGCTGCTGGCCGGCATGGAGATGGACGCGCGAGGCCTCCGCGTCGAGAGCCGAGAGGACCTCGTGCTGTACTGCTTTCGGGCGGCAGCCGTCGTCGGTCTCATGATGACTTGCGTGATGGTGCCCCGCGAACAGCGAAACGCGTCCCTTTGGCTGCGCGCGGCGAATCTCGGTGTCGGAATGCAGCTCACCAACATCGCCCGCGATATCGGCGAGGACGCACGAATGGGCCGTTTGTACGTTCCCGACGAGTGGCTTCGCGATCTGGGTGCAGATCGACAAGAAGTCTTGCGTGCGACGGCGCCGACGGACGCGACTCGCGCGGTTACTGACCGGCTGCTTCGCGCGGCCGACGAGCACTACCAACGCGCAGACCACGGCGTCGAGATGTTGCCGCGCTCTTGCAGGATCGCGATCGCTTGCAGTCGCTTGATCTACTCGTCGATCGGGCAGCGGATTCGCCAAAATGACTCTGACAACATCCGAAAGCGCGCATATGTGCCCCTCTGGCAGAAGCTGTTCATTGTGGCGCGCGTTGTACGATCGACGCTGCACCGTCGTTCGCTCCCGTCGATCGCAACGAACGAAGACGATCGCCAGCTTCTCGAGTGCATCGCGCAATGCAACTTGTCGGCTGGTGGGAGCGGAGGCACGGACAATCACACAGTGTCGATGTAGCTCAGAGTCGCGCTATACCGCGCCCGGGACGTGTATCGCAGATGACCGGAGAGGATCGGGTGTTGGAAAGACCGTAGAAATCAAGTCAAACCGCTGCCGCGCACCGGGAAAACTACGAACCCCGGCGCGGTAGTGGTTTAGGATCACTGCGTGTTCCGAAACAACCTGCTCTTGCTCGCGTCCCTCGCGACCGCCGGGTGCGCTCCGCTCAACGTCGCGGGGACGTACTCGGGCGCGGTGACCAACCGCGACAACGGCTGCATGCTGAGCAGCTACAACGTCGGCGAGTCGACGCCAGGCATCACGATGGTGGTGACGCAGAGCGGCTCGGACGTGACCGTCGACGTGCAGGGGCTCGCGGGCGTGGCGCTCTCGCTCTTCACCGCCAACACGGACCCGCTGCGCGGCAGCGCGACGCCCATCGGCTTCTCGGTCTCGAAGGTCGGCCGCAACGCGATGAACAGCGGCGACTGCACCTTCAACACGCTCGTCGAAGCGAACGGAACGCTCTCGGGCGACGCCCTCTCGGGCACCGTCGTGTACCGGTATCAGACCACCAACCCGAGCGCGTGCGGCTACCGGGCCACGTGCCGCACCGAGCAGTCGTTCTCCTTCGTGCGCCCTCCGCGCTGACGCCGATGGTGTTTCGCAAGCGCACCGAGCGCCGCGCCGCCGAGCGCGCGGCAGAGAAGCTCGCAGAGCAGCGGGTGAAGCTCTTCTTCGCCAGCGACGGAGGCTCGCAAGAGCACCCGATCTGCGTCGAGTCCGCTTCGCTCGTCGAGCCGAGGTCCCTCGCGATGCCGTGTCCTCGCTGCGAAGGCGCGCTGCGGCTCGTGTCGCATGACGCCGTCGCGCATCGCGGCGCGGTCTTGCGCGCGGCGCGAACGGCCTGCGCGCGCTGCGGCGCGCCGTGGACGGTGTGGTTTCGCATCGAGCGACCGCTGCCCAACTGAGAGCGCAGGCGGCCCTCTTGTTGCTGGCTCGCACCCAGCGATGAAGCAACGAAGTACCGTTCGAGCAGCGCTGCTGCTCTGCGCAGCTGGGGCGATGGACATCGCGTGCTCGACGCCGACGCCGACCGTCGACGCGGCGGACGCGAGCGAAGCCGCGGTGATCGACGCGTCGTTCGAAGAGCACTCCGACGGCGCGACGGCGGTCGGCGTCGACGCGCTGGTGCGCGCGTGCGCTGTGCTGGTGAGCTGTCCCGACGCGCCGTCCGGGGCGACATCGATCGCGGATTGCGTGCAGACGCTGCGGTACTATGCGGATCCTGCGCTCGACGCGATCAACCCCGCGGTGCGCCTCGACCTCGATCGCCGCGTGCAGTGCGCGCTCGCGGCGTCGGATTGTCGCGGGTTCTCTCAATGCTCGACGTTGGGACACGGGCCGCTCTTCTGCGCGCAGCACAGCGGAACGATCTGCGACGGCGACGTGCTCGTGAGCTGCGCGACGCCAGCGGCCGCCACGTGGGCCACAGGCGCGCTCGACTGCGCAGCGCTCGGACAGGTGTGCCGCGAGGCGTTCGGCCGCGGGGCGTGCACGACGGGGATCTCGTGCGCGACGAACTACCAGCGCTGCGAAGGGACACGAAAGGTCACGTGCTCGACGGGACGCTTCGAGCAGTCTGTCGACTGCGCGGCGTGGCCTGGCGGAGCGAGCTGCGCGCTCGCGTCGGTGGATGGCGGGACGGCGCGGGCGAGCTGTGTTGCGACGGCGGGAGCGCGGCCGGCGTGCACGACGATGAGCGCGCTGAGTCGCTGCGATGGTTCGCTCGCGGTGCGGTGCTTCGAGCCGGGCTTGCCGATGTTGGTCGTCGATTGCGCGCAGTACGGGGCGCGCTGCGTGAGCCGCGACGGCGGCCTCGCGTCGTGCGAAGTGGACTCGAGCGAGTGCAGCGAAGGCACGCCAGACCGCTGTGAAGGCGCGACGCTCGCGACGTGCATCGACGGCCGGTGGAGGCGCCTCCCGTGCGCGTCCGTGTGGCGAAGCCAGTGCGTGCTCACCGCCGGCGCAGCGCGCTGCGCGGACTAGCGATCGCGGCAGGGAAACATCGCGTCGTGTTCTTCGACGGACGCGAAGTAGCCTTCGGGAAAGTTGTACAGCCTCGGGCACGTCGCGGGCGTCCCTTCGAGCACGTCGTAGCCCGAGCGAACGCCGCAGTAGATCCGCGTGACGGACATGGAGAAGCGCCATACGCACGCCGTCGTGCAACCGGCGTTGAGCGCGGCTTGTTGGGCCGTGGTCGCGGGCGGCGAGCTTCCGACCTGCCAATACGCCGGGCACATCGGGTCCGGCGGAACCACGTTGAAGTTGTTGACCAGCCGCGGTCGACCCGAGCACTGCACGACCAGGTCGTTGACGTTGACGTACATGCACGACGGCGGCGGAACAAACACCCCGCTGTCCGCGCGCGCGTCGAGCGCCGCGTCCGCACGGGCGTCGAGTGACGCATCCGCACGGGCGTCGACCGTGGCATCCGCACGCGCGTCGACCGTGGCGTCCGCGCGCGCGTCGAGCGCCGCGTCTGCACGGGCGTCGACCGTGGCGTCCGAGCCGTCGGCTGGCGCGTCGAGCGTGGCCACGTCGGGCTGCGCCGAGTCGAGCGCCGCATCGTCGCCAGAGATCGCTGCGTCCGAGCCGCCGTCGAACGCAGTGGCGTCCGCGAGCGCGTCGCTGGCGCGCGCATCGGAGGGGGCGGCGTCGTCGACGATCGCAGGCGCTCCACATGCGGCGAGCGCGAAGAGAGAAGCGAGCGCGAGCCCGCGGCGAAGCATGAGGTTCATGCGTCGACTCTATAGCCGGTCTCATCGGCGCAGAACAACACCGGCGAGCGCTGTCTTGAATTCATACTCATGATTCAAATAGCCCTTTAGACGACCGCTCCGGACGAAGAGCGGCGCTGTGCTACGGTCGTCGCGTGTTCGCTTCGCTCGCCGCTGTGCTGATCATGTTGGGCGCGTTCTGGGCGCTTCCGCTCCTGCTCGTGCGCGCGATGGCGCGGTCGGACAACGCGCGCCGCAGCTGGCCCGAGAGCAGGCTGACCGTCACGCGCGGCGTCGAGGCGGGCTCGGCGCCGTTTCGCGGGGCGCGCGTGGACGCGTCGGTGGCGGTGCGACGCTTCGCCGGCGGCTACCCGTGGTCGATCTCGATCGTCGCCGCGCCGCTGGCGATGCTGGCGTTCATCTGGGCGATCGCCGCGCTCTTCGAAGCATCGGAGTTCGTGTCCGCAGCGAGGCACCGCGAGTTCGCCTGGCCGTTGTTGCTCGCGCTCGCCGCGTGCGTCGCGCGCGCGCTCGGTGCGACGGCGAGCTCTGTCGGAGCGCTCGACCGCGACGTCGCGCTCGTGCGGGGCGGCGTGATCGTGAGCGTGCTCGTCGACATCGCCGTCGCCACCTTGGTGCAGATCAGCGACTCGCGCCGCGGCGACAAGGCCATCGCCGTGACAGGGCTCGCGCTCACCGGGCTGGTGGCGCTCGCGTTCGCCGTCGAACACGCGCGCCGCCGCGACGTCGAAGTGCGCGAGTGACCCGCGCTCAGTCCGGGCTCGTGGGAGCGAGGGCGCGTCGGAGGTTGTCGTGCGCCCGCTGCTCGAGGGCGTCGCGCATCGCCGCGCTGAAATAAATCGGTCGACGCTCGGCGAACCGCGCCAGCACCGCGCGCCGCCCGTGCGCGTACGCCTCGACGTCGACCCAGTGAAACTCCTCGCGGATCTGCTGTTCGTACTCGGCGAAGCGACGCTCGTCCGCGCCGAGGATCGACAGGTCCACGTCGAGCATCACCCGCTCGTCGTCGGTGCTCGCGACGTGAGCCTTCGTCGCGAGGATCATCGCGCACACCCTCTCGACGCGCGCCGGGTCCGCTCGGTCGAGGGCCGAGAGCATCGCGCGCGCATCGTCCGCGCTCAGCTCTTCGTTGTCCCCGCGCGTCGTGTCGTAGCGAAGGTCGTGAAGATAAAGCGCCAGCTCGACCTCGGTTCGCTCGGCGACGGCGTCGCGCAGCCGATCGTCGTCGAACCAGCGCAGGCACTCGCCGAGGTGCTGCAGCGAGTGATAGCGACGGTGAGGCTCGCTCCACGCGGCGCCGACGCGATCGCACAGCGCGCGCACCGCCGGCTGCGAGGCAAACGCGTCTTCGTCCAGCGTGGCGACGCCGCACAAGCGCCGCAGCGCCTCGACGAGTCGCCCGCGCGTGAAGACGAAGCGCGGCAGCGCGGCGCCTTCGACGATCGTGACGTCGTCGTTCCACCGGAACCTGATGTCCCAGTGATCGCACGTCTCGAAGTGCAAGCAGTGACCGCAGCGCATCTCCGTGTAGCCCGGCGGCGCGTGCGTGCTGTCGCCCTCGCCCGCGTCCGTCGATCCGCAGCGCGGACAAAAGACCACCGTGACCCTCACGCTCTCCAACATTTCGCCGAGCGATCGTAGCGCACTGCGCCCGAAGCGCGTCGCGCTACGCTCGCGCTCGTGACCGAACCTGTCCTCTGGGCGCTGCTCGTCCTGTTCGTGATCGCCAGCGCGCCCTACGCGTTGTGGATCCTGCGCAATCGCATCAACGAGCCGCTGCTCGGCCATCATCTCGCCAAACTGCTGCGCGCCGGCGACGTCGAGCGCGCCAAGAAGCTCACGCAAGCGGCGGACGTGGCCGTGACCCACGCGATCCGCGCTGCGATCGAAGCGAGCGGCGACGCTGCGCTGCTCGTCGGCGGCGCCGAAGATTACCGTCGCTCTGCGGCGAGCAACGACCCCGCCCTCGTGCTCGACGCGCTGCGCTCGCGCTTCGTCGCGGCGTTCGATGCACGACGCAAGCCGTTGCTCGTTCGGCGCGTGGCGGCCGTCGTGTGTGCGCTCGGGCTCGTCGCGCTCGGCGTGCAGAGCTCGGGTTCGCACGCGACCCTCAGCATCGCCGCGCTGGCGCTGCTCGCCCTGCTCGCGCTGGCGCTCGTCGCGCGGGTCGACGCGCTCTCGCGCCCGAGGGCCCTCGGCCTGTTCGACAAGCTCAGCCCCGAGCTCTACGAGCGCGCGGTCAACCCCGCAGCGCCGTTGCTGCCCGCGCCGCCGAAGCTCACGCTGATCGTCACCGAGCCGGGGCAACCTCCCCGCGTCGAGTCGATCGTGGACGAGATCGTCAAGATCGGCCGCGGTCCAAGCGCGCTCGTTCGCATCGACGACGAGCGCGTAGACGTCCTGCACGCGGTGATCGAACACACCGAAAACACCTTGCAGATCATCGACCTCGGAAGCGATCAGGGGACGTTGGTCAACGGAGAGCCCGTGAACCAGCGCGAGCTGCGCGACGGTGACGAGGTCCGTATCGGTGCGGCGTCCATCGTCGTTCGCCTCCCCCGGTAGCGACGAAGACGCCGCGCTCGCTCGGCGATACAATCCGCGACCCGATGTCTCAGCAGTCGTTTCGGACGCCCGACGAGCAGGCGATGGTCGAAGCTGCGCACCAGCGCGCGAGCGCCGCGTACGCAGAGCTCGTGGCGCTCACCAGGGACGCGCACCGCGCCAACGCTTCGCTCTTGGCACAAGGGATGGCGCCGCAGCCGGTGGGCGAATTTCAGCCGCCGCAAGCGCCGCCCGCGGCGAGCTCGGCGGACCTCGTGCGGCTCTTCGACGGGCAAGCGCAGTGGTACGCGAGCGAAGCCGCCCGCATTCGAGGGCAGCTCTTTGGCGCGCAGAAGGCCCTCGCGAAGAGCGCAGAGCCGCCGCGAGCGCTGGCGCCGGGCCCTCGCTCGGTTCCGCTGACGCTCGCGTTCGCAGAGATCGCGCGCACGCCGTGGCGATGGATGCGCTGGCTGTTGTTTCCGCCGTTTACGATGCTCGCCGCCGGAGCGCTCAGCGTGCCCGCCGCGCAGGCTCCCCTCGCCGCCGGGGCAGGGCTCGCGCTCTTGGTGACTGCGCTGTGGATCTACGCCATCGGCGCGGGGCTGAAGCGCATTCGATTGCTCGCGAACGGCGAGGTCGGGACCGTGCTGCAGAAGACCGAGAAGTACGGCGCGACGCGCAACCGCAACGTCCCGATGTTGCTCGCGCGCGGCTGGAGCGTGACGGTCGAGTCGTACACGGGCATGTCTCGAGTCACCGAGCTCGTCGTGCAGACGTCGAAGGGCGTGATCGGCCGCGTGAAGGTGAGCCACGGCCCCGCGTTCGACGGAGTGATCTTGGTGGACCCGACGACTGGGGTCGGCTGCGCCAACATCGACCTCGGCTCTGCGCCGCAGCCGGACGACAACGGCCAGTGGAAATCCACGATTTCCACGCGCATCTGGCTCACCTCGCTCATCGCCCTCGCGATGACCGTCGGCTTCTACGTCGCGGCGGTGATGATCGCGCTGCAAGTCGTGGAGATGTAGCGGCGCAGCGGCCTCGAGACGCTCTATCATCGCGGGCCATGAGCAACGGCTGGACCGACGAGATCTCTTCGAAGCTGCACGGAGTCACCAAGAAAGCCGCGGGTGAAGCGGCGCTGCCGACGGGGAGCGTGGGGTTCGCGTTTCCTGCGCACGCGGACGGGCCGACCGACGCTGTGCGCAACACACCCGAGCACTTGTTGGCCGCCTCGGCGAGCGCGTGCTGGCTGCTCACGTGGGGGCTGGTCGCAGAGAAGTTTCGGCTGGACGTGGTCTCGTCGGACGCGACCGTGAAGGTGGCGATCATCCCCGACGGGCCAGGGCTCAAGATCGACGCGATCACCGTGGAGGTGGCCCTCTCGATCCGCGGGGTGCAGAGCGAGCTCGAAGCGAAGGTGCAGAAGGCCGTCGAGGTCTCGTCGCGCGGCTGCATCGTCGAGAAGGCGCTCAAGCCCGGCGTGCGCGAGTACGTCGTGCGCCCGACGATCACGTGGATCGCGCCATGAACGACGGCGCGCCCATCGAAGAGGTCGACGCGCTCTTGATCGGCGCGGGGATCATGAGCGCCACCGTGGCGACGCTGCTCAAAGAGCTGGACCCCTCGCTTCGCATCGTCGTGTTCGAGCGACTGACGCGCGTGGCCGGAGAGAGCACGGACGCGCGCAACAACGCCGGCACGGGGCACGCGGCGCTCTGTGAGCTCAACTACACGCCCGAGAAGAGCGACGGCAGCATCGACTGCACCAAGGCCGCGAAGATCATGGAGTGCTTCGAGCAGTCCAAGCAGCTGTGGTCGTACCTGGTCGAGCGCGGGCTGTGCGAGCGCGGGTCGGAGTTTATTCGTTCGGTCCCGCACGTGTCCTTCGTGACGGGCGCGGAGGACGTCGCGTTTTTGCGAAAGCGCTTCGCGTTGCTGCAGCAGAACCCGCTCTTTCGAGCGCTGGAGTACAGCGAAGACCCATCGACGCTCGCGCGCTGGATGCCGCTGGTGATGAGCGGACGCGCAGCGGATGTTCCGGTGGCGGCGACGCGCTCGTCGCTGGGGACCGACGTGGACTTCGGCGCGCTCGCGCGGGCGATGTTCGCGCGGCTCGAAGCGACGCCGGGGTTCGACCTGTATCTCGACCACGACGTGAGGGCGCTCGAGCAAGACGCCGATCACCAGTGGCGCGTGCGCGTGCAGGACGAGACGCTAGACGCGCCGCTGAGATACCGGGCGAAGTTCGTGTTCATCGGCGCGGGAGGCGCGGCGATCGACCTGCTCGACGCGTCGGACATCGTCGAGGGGCAGGGCTACGGCGGGTTTCCTGTGAGCGGAATGTGGCTCGTGTGCCGCAACCCCGACGTGATCGAGAAGCACCACGCCAAGGTGTACGGAAAGGCGAAGCTCGGCGCGCCGCCGATGTCCGTTCCGCACCTCGATTCGCGTTTCATCGACGGAAAGCGCGAGCTGCTCTTCGGCCCGTTCGCCGGCTTCTCGACGAAGTTTCTGAAAGAGGGCTCGTACCTGGACATGCCGACGTCGGTCACCGCGGACAACATCTTGCCGATGTTGCATGCGGGGATTCGCAACGTTCCCCTCACGGTGTACCTGATCGAGCAGGTGCTGCAGAGCACCGAGGACAGGATGAACGCGCTGCGAGAGTTCGTCGCCGACGCGCGCACCGAAGACTGGACGCTCGAGGTCGCAGGACAGCGCGTGCAGGTCATCAAGAAGGACGACGAGGTCGGCGGCAAGCTCGAGTTCGGCACCGAAATCGTCTCGGCCCGCGACAACTCCCTCGCGGCGCTGCTCGGCGCTTCGCCGGGCGCCTCGACGTCGGTCTCGGTCGCGCTCGACCTGCTCGAAGACTGCTTCACCGAGCGCATGCAGAGCGCTCCGTGGAGAGAGAAGCTGCGCGCGATGATCCCGTCCTACGGCACAAAGCTCGCCGACGACGAAGCGCTCATCGACCGGGTGCGCGCGCACGCAAGGGCGACGCTGGGCCTCGACGCGTAGCCGCGCGACGCTCTGCGCCGCTGCGGACGACGATGAATTGTGCGACACATTTCAAGGTGAAGCGCGCACTCTCGCTCGCGGTCTGCGCCGCGATCACCGCCTGCAACGCACGAGTCGCTCCGTCACCGAGGACGATCGCGACGTCGACCGCGGGCGCCGCGGCGCCGGCTCGCGCGGATGTACTCGAGCGCGACGCGACCTCGCCCGCGAGCCCGGCGGCTCCTGGCTGCCGCGCGCTGCTCGCGCTGTTGCGGGATCGCGACGGCTCGATCACGACGGTCGCGGCAGACCGCTCGCCTCCCGTGGTCGCAGCGTGCGCTGCGCTCGAACGCGAAGCGCAGCAAGCGCTCTCGGCGCTACGGCGGCGGGCGCGCGGCGTCGAGCTGTCCGAGCTCGGCGCGTTCGGACGCTGCGAAAGCGCCGGTCGCGGCGCGTGGTTCATCGCGCCGGTGCGGACGCAGGCAGAGTACGTGCGCCGCTACACCGACCGGACGGAGCGCGCCTGGGAGGTGCACGTCGATTGGCGCGTCGACTACGTCGATGCCGCGGGGCAACGACACGCGGGCGCGGTCGTGCTCGAGACCTACCACACCGACCCGAGCGACGCGCACGCCTCGATCGTGCTGCAGAACGACGGCGACGGTGACGGCGTCGGCGAGATCATCGTCGGGCTGCGCTCGACGAACTTCGAAGGCGGGGACCATTTCGGCGCCGTGCAGGTCGCGTGGGTCAACGGGAGCGCCGTCCGCGATCCGCGCGTCGCTGGCATCGAGGTCAACGATCCTGTCGACCCGGACGCAGATGGGCGCGTCGACTTTGTGCAGCGGAGTCGCGTCGTGTCTCGGTCGATGACCGCCGACGGGCTGCGCGAAGAGTACGGTCCCGCGACGCTGGCGCACCGGCTCAGCGACGGAACATTCTCTCGCGACGACGCGGTCGCGCAGGCGTTCGCGCTCTCGCAGTGCTTCGACGAAGGCGAGCGGCTCAGCCTCAGCGGCGGCAGTGATCGCACGGTCCTTCGGGCTGCGTGCGATCGGATGCTGGGGCTCACCGGAGCCGCGCTCACCGCTTCGTTCGCCCAGCTCGAAGCCGACGGATCGTCGTTGCCCAGCCAGGATGCGCTCGACTTGCTCGCGCAAGAGCCGCCGCCCGTTCCGCTGATCCGCTGCAGGCCATAATCGAGCTTCGAGGCACACCCCCGGTCGCGTCGCTGTGACCCACTGCGTCTTCGCGCGGCGTCGCCAACGGCTCGACGCGCAGCGCGCTGCGAACGAGCGTCCGCGACAGCGAGCTAGAGTCCATCGGCCATGAGAGAGCTCATCGAAGCGGCGCGATCCGCCTTCGCCCCGATCCTCACGCAGCGAACCGCGCGAAAGGGCGCGCTCCTCGTCGCGCCGGGACAGCGCTCGACGCGGCTGTTTCTCGTGCGATCCGGGCTGCTCCGCTCGTTTCACGTCGTCGAGAGCCGAGAGGTCGACGCGCACTTCGCCCTCGAAGACGGCGTCGTCGGCGCGATCGACAGCATCGTGTTCGGAAGAGAGAGCCGCTACGGAATCGACGCCCTCGAAGACACCGAGTGCTCGACGCTCGACTGGGACGAGCTCGAGCGTTTTCTCGATGCCAATCCCTCGCACGAGCGGCTCGTGCGAAAAATCACGCAGCACCTCTACGCAGAGCTGGTCGAGCGCTTCGAGGGAATGCTCTTTCTCTCTGCTCGCGATCGCTACGAGCACTTGCTCGCCCGCTATCCCGGCATCACGCAGCGGGTCGGTCTCGGCCACATCGCCTCGTACCTGGGCATGACGCAGGAGACGCTCAGCCGCGTTCGAAGCGCGCGCTGATCTTGACGGGCGTCAAGGCGACAGCTTCGTCGCGCCGCTACCGTCGCGCCAACGATGAACACGACGCGATCGATCTTCGAGGCGCTCACGGTGCGCCAGCTCTTTCTGCTCGACGGCCTGGGCGCCGTCGTCACCGCCGTCATGCTCGGCGCGGTCTTGCCCGCGTTCGAGCCGGCCTTCGGAATGCCCAGGCCCATCCTCCTTGCCCTCGCCCTCGTCGCCGCGAGCTTCGCCGCGTACTCGCTGACGTGCCACGTGCGCGCGGCCGGCGCGCGCATGCTGCTCGGCATCACCGTCGCCAACACGGCGTACTGCCTGTGCACGCTGGGGCTCGTGGTGTGGCTCCGCGGCTCGTTGACGTGGCTCGGCGTGGCGTATTTTCTGGGCGAAATCCTGGTCATCGCCGCGCTGGTGACGGTCGAAGTGATCGTCGCTCGTCGAGCGCGTGACTGATCGCGCGGCGCGGCGAACGGCCAGCCACCAGCGACGGCCGCGCATTGACGGCGCTGCGCTGAGTGCTCACTCCTCGCGCGCTGTGCCGACGAAACACGAGATCCGCGCGGACTTTGGCCACGACACGATCGTCGTGTACCAGGCGTACGACGACCGCATCGCGGACAGCGCGCTCGCGAAGGGGCGCTTCGTAGGGCCGCACTTCTCGTTCTCGCGGATGACCTGGATCAAGCCGAGCTTTCTCTGGCTGATGCACCGCAGTCACTTCGCGACGAAGAAGGGGCAGACGCGGGTGCTCGCGGTGCGCATGACGCGCGCGGGCTTCGATCGAGCGCTCTCGATCGCGGTGAGCACGGACCCCACGGCGCGGATGTACCCCAAGTACGACGCGTGGCGGGCGGCGTTCGGCGCAGCGCCGGTGCACGTTCAGTGGGACACCGAGCGCTCGATCACGGGCGACGCGCTCGGGCACTACAGCATTCAAGTGGGCGTGAGCCGCCACGTGATCCACGAGTTCGTCGACGACTGGATCGTGTCGATCTCGGACATGACCGAGCGGGTGACGAAGCTGCGCGAGCTCGTTCACGGGAGGCGACTCGATCGCGCCAAGGCGCTCGTGCCCCCAGAGCGCGCGTACGCAGTGCCCGACGAGGTCGCGCGGCGCTGGAGTTGAGCGAGGGAAGGCACGAGTTGGCAGGAGTTTCGCTGGAGAACCTCGTGTCGATCAGCCCAGCGCGCGGTCCGCAGCGGAGTCGAGCGCGAGCTGCCCGAGGATCACCCGCGCGAGCGCTGCGTCACGCCTGGGCGGCAGCGCCCTGCCTTCGGCGCGCTCGACCCAGCGCGCCAGGGCGTCGTCGATCGAGCGGTCTTTGATCGTCGCGAGATAGTTCAACACCACGCGACGCACCGGCGAAACATCGAGCCAGGGCAAGATCGCGAACGCGATGCGCGGATCGCCGTCCCCTCGTCGATGCGGCGGCGGGCGCAAGCTCAACTCCAGTCGAAGGATCGAGCGGA
Organism: Myxococcales bacterium; assembly: GCA_013298625.1. Taxonomy (GTDB): domain Bacteria; phylum Myxococcota_A; class Polyangia; order Polyangiales. The sequence goes on along the minus strand of JAAFIF010000044.1, from coordinate 16,054 downwards.
CAGCGGTCCAATCGCCGACCACAGCGAAGGACTCGAGCCGACGAACCGTGTGAGGGGCGGGGTCGCCCTCTTCACGAACGTCGGCGACCACACGAGCGAGCTCGGGTCGCTGCGAGCCTTCGAACGCCTCGATCAGCGCAGCGACCTCGCGCCTCGTGCGCGCGCCCCGGCTGTGAAAGACGTGGGCCAGGTCCCCGGAGTACCCCACGAAATCGAGCCATCGACGCGCGTCCATGGCTCGCGCTTCGCGCTCGTCTCGCGCGCCGCCGACAATCCACACGAGCGGCATTGGTATCGAGCCGCGCTGCAGCATCACGAGCGAAAACGCGCGGGCGAGGTTGATGGGCCGCGCTGCGTGGACAGCGAAGATCGCGCCGCGGGCGAGGCCGGGGTAGGTCGACCCATCTCCCAGTCCGCCAGCGCTCGAAGAGTCGAAGCAGTACTTCGCGGTTCGTATCCAGGGATTCGAGCGGTCGATGAAGTGGCAGCGCCGCAGGTCGACGCGACGACCGCGCGGATCGAGATCGACGATGAGCCTGACGATGGGCCGACCGAGGTGGTCGGTGAGCTGCTCTATTTCGCCCTCGCGCACCGCGCGGTCGAGGTCGTCGCTGTCGATCGATCCGCCGCGCGCGTCGAGCCGATCCGCTCCGAATAGGGCCCGACGATTGAACGCGTCGCGCAGCTGCGCCTGCCTTCGCGCGTGGTCGGGCATCGCGTCGGGCGCGATGGAGATCGGCTCGGCGCCGCGCGCCCACGTCGGTGCGAGCGCGCACTCGACGTGTGTGCCTCGCGCGACGAACCACTGCGCGGTCTCGCTGACGATTCTCCCAGGATCGATCCACGCGCCGCACTTCGTACAGCGCCTTGCGCGATCGAGCGCGCCGCCGGTCCACGTCACCGCGAGGCCTCGAGAAGCTCGCCGAGATCAGTGTCGCGCCAGAGGCACCAGCGCGTGACGCTCGAACATCGCGCCGATGTCGGCGATCTCTCGAGCGTCTCGTCCTTCGGCGGGAGCTCGCGCGCCAACGCGCTGAGCGTGGTCGCGACGCACGGATGCGCCGTGCGGCCTTCGACTGTAGCCTTCGACGCGAGAACGCGGCGCGGTGGGAGGACGAGGGAAAGAGGACGCTGTTGCATCGATTGGCCGATAGAACGCGGGGAGCCGCGTTGGCCGCGCTCCGCAACGATCGCTCGGCACGTGAAGGTATTATCGCGTCCGACCGGTGAAACGTCGACGCTCCCTGCGATTCGAGCGGCGATCGAGGGCGAGGTGCGGCTGTCGACCGGCGCGGCATCGTCGGGGGCCGCGAGAGGACGCCGTGGGGCGCCGTCTCCACCGACAGCGCTTCACTGACTGGCTCGTGCGGCTCGAACACCCAACGCTCGTCGGCCGAAGCTGCCAAGGCGGCCGTCAACCGATCTGCGCGCTCGTCCCCTATCGCCCACGATTGTGTGAGCCGCTTTACGACTCGAAGCACACTCCACGCTCAGTGAACCGTTGAGCACCCTTCCAGTGACGAAGCGACCACATTTGCAGCTCGTAAAGCCTGAGCTCGACGAGGCAGGCCTGCACGAGAGCGCGCAGGTGCTCTCGTTCGACGACCTGTATTCGCGGTACGCGAGGCACGTCGCTGCCATTGGCTTTCGTCTGCTCGGGCGCGACAGCGAGCTGGACGACCTCGTGCAGGAGGTCTTCATCGAGGCGCTCAAGTCGATGCACTCGGTTCGCGATCCGAGCGCGATCAAAGGGTGGCTTTCGGTGATCGCCGTGCGAGTCGCGCGGCGCAAACTCCACATGCGCAGGATGCGATCGTGGTTCTTTGGCGACAAAGAGAGCGACCAGCGCGTGATCGACGAGCTCGTGTCAAAGGGCGCTTCAACCGAACAGCGAGCGCTCCTCGGCGCTGTGTTTCGAGTGCTCGATACCGTTCCGGTCGCCGAGAGGTTGGCGTGGACGCTGCGGATGATCGAAGGAGAGCCGCTCGAAGAGGTCGCGCGGCTGTGCGACTGCTCGTTGGCCACTGCCAAGCGCCGCGTCGCCGCTGCGCAAGAGCGCATCGAAAAGAAGGTGAACCGTGGGTGAGCTTTCGTCGAAGATCGAGAACGCCCGCGATCACATCGCCGTGCCGTGGGACGCAGAGAGAGAAGCGAACGTCCGCGCGGCGATCGACGCGCGGTCGCGACGGATCTCCGCCGCGCCGCTCGTCGCCGCAGCGTGCGCGCTCATCGCGGCGGGAGGAGTGTGGCTCGGTCGTCGCACAACGACGCGCAACCACGAGCCGCCGACCGCGGTCGCGCCGATCGTCCTCGCCGACGGAACGCGCGCACAGCTAATCGATCCGCGAGGAGAATTGCAGGTCGTGCGTGCAAGCGATCGCGAGGTCGTGCTTCGTCTGCAGCGGGGCAGCGCGCGCTTCTCCGTCGCCCACCGCGACGCGCGGGTGTTTCGCGTCGAAGTCGGCTCGCTCGCCGTGCAAGTGCTCGGGACCACGTTCGAGGTCGAGCGGATGGACGACGGGCGCGCGCGCGTTCGCGTGAGCGAAGGGCGTGTTCGCGTGCTGTGGCCCGAGCACCACCGGGACGTGTCCGCTGGCGAATCGGGTGAGTTTCCGCAGAGCAATCTCGCTGCGGACACCGCCCCCATCGAAGCCGTAGCGGAGCCGCGCGGGATCGCGAGCTCGGACGCGTCGACGCAACACGCTACGGTCACCGCCGCTGCGCGAGCGAGCGCGCCGGTCGTTCGTGGTCGCGAGAGCAACGCGTGGCGCGGACTCGCAGAGAGCGGACGGTACGACGACGCATGGCGCGCGATCGAAGCCGTCTCGGCGCGATCGATCGACACGGTCAACGACCTGCTCCTCGCGAGCGACGTGGCGCGACTGTCAGGCCATCCCGAGCAAGCGACCGTGTATCTGCAAGAGATTTTGCGCGCTCACGCGAGCGATCCCCGCGCGGCGATGGCCGCGTTTACCTTGGGAAGGGTGCTCATCGACGAGCTCGGACGACCGCGCGAAGCAGCAGAGTCCTTCGCGCGAGTCGCAGCGCTCGATGACGCGGGAACGTTCGGCGAAGACGCTCTCGCGAGGCAGGTTGAAGCGTGGTCGCGCGCCGGAGACTCGGCGCGTGCGAGGGCGAGCGCCGAGGAGTACGCGAGGCAGTTTCCCGACGGCCGCGCACTGCGCCGCGTCCGCCGCTGGGGCTCGCTCGAGTGAAGCGGTCGACGTCGGCGTGCTTGCTCTCGATCGCCGTGGCGTTCGTCTCGCCGATCGCCTCTGCGCAGTCCAGCGAGCGGCGACCGTCCGTGCAGTTGCTGGTCGACGCGTGCGTCGGCGCCGACCGCGCCGAGGTCGAGCGCATCGCGACGCTGGAGCTGCGACCGTCGGCCGTGCGGACGACCGCCGTCGGAGAAGAGCCCGCCAACGTTCGCGTCGAAGTGAGCTGCACAGCGATCGGCGTGCGCGTGCGCGTCGACGACTCGATCACTCGAAAGATCCTCGAACGCGTGGTGCGCGTGCGCGACGTGGACGAACGCGCGCGCGCGCGATGGGTCGCGATCGCCGCCGCCGAGCTCGTTCGCGCGAGCTGGAGCGAGCTCGATGACGAGCCGCCCCCTCGCGCAGAGCCCGCGCAACCCGCGCCGCCGATCGAGCTCGTTCGCGCTGCGCAACGAACGATCGTGCATCGCGCGCCGGGGCCGACCGTGGGCATCGCTGCCAGCTCTCGCGCTGCGAGCTCATTGGCGATGTGGGGCTCGTTCTCGGGAGGCGTCCGGGCTCTCTCGGCTTCGTACGGAGCGCAGGTGCTCGGCCTCGTGGTCGCGGACTGGGGCGTCGGATGGACGCGGTGGCTGCAGTCTCGGGTGGGGCTCGCGTACATGGATGGCTCGCGTGCGGTACGCGACGGACTCGTGCGTGCGTCGGTTTTTGAAGCCCGTGCGTCGCTGCAGGTGGCGATGAGCCGGGGGCCGCTCGGGATCGCTTTCGGCGCTGGTTTCGCTGCGGGTCCTGCGCTCTTCACGCCGCGCGCGGCGAACGCGATCGAGGCCACAACGCGATCAGCGATCGTCGCGTGGGGAGGTGCGTTTGTGCTTTCGGAAGTATCGGTGACAGTGCGTCGTGGATGGCTGCAGTTGTTCTTCGCCGCGGAGGCGGGCGTCGTGACGTTTGCATCGTCGGCCAACGTCGTTCACTCGATTGCGGGGACGCAGCGAACCGTCGAGCCCGCGCTGGCGCTCGAAGGTGTCTGGGGCTCGGCGGTGCTCGGTCTTCGCGCGGGGAGGATGTGACGTATGCGTGAGCTGGTTCGTCGCGCGCTGCGCACTTCATGGCCGAGAGGTGAGCTGATGAAGTCGATCGGCGTGAGAACTCTGAAGGTGTTGTTGCTTTCGTCTGCAAGCGCGTGCCGTACGGACGTAACCGTGATCGAAGTGAGCAAGCCACCTGCGACGGCGAGCGAGCCGAGCGTGATCGTCGCTGGCAACTACCATGCATGCGCGCTGATGGCGGACAGCACCGTGCGCTGCTGGGGCTCGAACGCCTGGGGACAGCTCGGGACGGGCTCGCTCGACGACCAGCTTCGTCCAGCCACGGTGCGCGCGCTCACGGGCGTCGCGCAGATTGCAGCTGGCGGCAACAACACATGCGCGCGAATGGAAGACGGAACGGTGCGCTGCTGGGGCGACAACGCGTACTGCCAACTCGGACGCGATGCAGGTCGGGCAGGCGGCGTTCAGGCTCCGCGCGGACGGGGCGGGCTCGACCCGGACCTCGTCTCTGCGGACGCAGTGGAGGTGCCGGGCGTTCGCGGCGCGGTGCAGATCGCGGTCGATGGGATTCAATCCTGCGCGCTGGTCGCCGACGGAACCGTGCGTTGCTGGGGCCGGCACTTCACGATGACCGATGTGCGCGAGCCGTCGCGTCGCGCCGAGTGCGAACGTTCGGTGGTGCAGGTTCCGTCGCTGAGCGACGTCGTGTCGATTCGCGCGACGACTCGCGGCGGTATGTGCGCGGCTCGGCGGGATGGATCGATCGCGTGCTGGGAGATCGCCTACGGGCTCGGCCCGTCGTGGGGCACGCCGGTCAACGTTCCTCCGCCGCCGGTCGTCATCGCGGGTGTGGTCGACGCTTCGAGCGCGCTGCGGCTCGACGCGAGGACAGCCCTCGAGCGTCGCGCCCCCACCGAGACACAGTGCGCTCTACTCTCGGATCGAACAGTGTCGTGCCGCGGTGAGAACGCCGTTGGATTGCTCGCCGACGGGACTCGTATGACCCGATCGACGTTTGGCCCAGCGCTCGGCGTGAGCGACGCCGTACGGCTTGTTGCCTTTGGTGAGCGCGTCTGTGCGCAGCACTCGACCGGAGGGGTGAGCTGCTGGGGCGAGTCGTACTATCGCACCCCCGCCGAGCAGGCTGCGGAGATGCCCGAGCAGTGCCCGATCGGCGCCCGCCCGACACCGTGTTCGACCCGCGCGAGGCCAATGATGGGCGTCTCGGGCGTGCGCGACGTCGCGATGGGCGAGATGTTCACGTGCGTGTACACGAACGAAGGCGCCGTCCGCTGCAGTGGAATCAACGCGTTCGGCGAGCTCGGAGACGGCGCGCGCAGCGATCAGCTCGAAGACTGGCGGACAGTGCAGTTTTAGCGCGGTCCGCAGCGCTCGCTCGAAGTCACTACGAGACAACGGTGAAGAAGATTGCTCGAAACGCGCAACCACCGCGGGCCAACTCCCTCGACATCGCCAACGCCGCCCCCGTGCCACAATCACGGCCATGAACCGCTCTGCCTCACTGGTCGCGCTCGCGCTGTGCGCCGCCGCCCTCGCCCCAGCTCGCTCCGACGCATTCTGCGGCTTCTACGTCTCGGGCTCGAGCGAGCAGCTCACCAACCGCGCGACCCGCGTGGCGCTTATGCGCGAAGGACAGCGCACGGTGCTCACGATGAGCAACGACTACGACGGGCCGCCGCAGGACTTCGCGATGGTCGTTCCCGTCCCGATCGTGCTGCAGCAAGAGAACGTTCGCACGCTGCCCCACAACGTGTTCGCGAAGATCGAGTCGCTCACCGCGCCTCGCCTCGTCGAGTACTGGGAGCAAGACCCCTGCTACGTCCCACCCCCAGTTCGGACGCGCGACGGAGCGATGACCAACCTTCTGCGCAGCGCAGAAGGCGGCGCGGTCGGCGGCGTTTCGTCGTTGGGCGTTCGCATCGAAGCGCAGTTCGCCGTCGGCGAGTATCAGATCCTCATTCTGTCTGCGACGCAGTCTTCGGGGCTCGAGACCTGGCTGCGCCAAAGCAACTACAACATCCCCAATGGAGCGGCCGCCGCGCTCGCGCCGTACATCCGCGAGGGGATGAAGTTCTTCGTCGCGCGCGTGGACATGCGCCGCGTGCAGCGCAGGCCCGACGGCGGAGCGCGGCTCTCTCCGCTGCGCTTTCACTACGACACGCAGGACTTTCGCCTGCCCGTTCGCTTGGGATTGCTCAACGCGCCGGACAAGCAAGACCTCATCGTCTACGTCCTGCACGCGCGATCGCGCTTCGAGGTGGCCAACTATCCCAACGTGTTCATCCCGACCAACCTCGATCTGGACCCGTCGACGCGCGCGCAGTTCGGGCGCTTCTACACCACGCTGTTCGACCGCACGCTCGAGCGCATGAACAGCCGCGCCGTGGTCACCGAGTACGCGTGGAGCACGGCCTCGTGCGACCCCTGCCCCACGCCTCCGCTCGAAGCCAACGACCTCGCCACGCTCGGCGCAGACGTGCTCGCGTCGCCTGCGGTCAGCAGCCGAGGGATGACCGTCACGCGGTTGCACACTCGCTACAACGCGCAGTCGCTCAGCGAAGACCTGGTGTTTCGCGAGGTGGGCGCGGTCGTCGGCGGACGCGAGCACGTCGTGGACGGGCAGACCGGCGCGCTCGAACAAGGCGCGCAGCCCGCGCGCTATGGCGGCAACAACTTTCAAGCGCGCTACGCGATCCGCCACCCGTGGACCGGCCCGATTCGCTGCGCGAACCCGCGCCGCGGCGTCTGGGGCGGGCCCCCTTCGGGCACGCGCCCCGTCCCTGCGCGCCCGGCGCTCGACCTCGTGAGCCGCGCGGGCGCTGCGGTCGAGCTGCCAAACGTCGTGCGTACAGCGGTGCCCGAGCTCGGGCTCACCGGACGGCGGCCGGTCGCGCCGCGCGCCTCGCGAGGCACGCAGCCTTCGCGCTCGCAGCCGAAGCGCGCGACGGTGCTCGGTTCGACGGCGCTCGCCGCCGCGTTGGCCGCCCTCTTCGCCCACAAGCTCGCGAAGAAGCGCTGAGCGGGCGTGGGCGCGTTCGAGTGAGCTACGCTCCCGGCGCATGAAGGACGACGCGCTTCGCCTGCACGGCGATCGGTTCTGGATCTCTCCCTATGTGTTCTCTTGCGTAGTGGCGCTCGAAGAGAAGGGCCTCGCGTACGAGTACGTCCCCGTCGCGCTCGACCAGCGCGCGCAGAAGAGCGCTGACTACGCGCGGCGCTCGGTGACGGGCCGCGTCCCGTGCCTCGAGCACGGCGCGTTTTCGCTCGCAGAATCGCAGGCGATCGTGGAGTACCTCGACGACGCCTTCGCGGACACCGCGCGCGCGATGCCGACGAACATCCAGCACCGAGCGCGAGCGCGGCAGATCATGGCGTGGATCCGCTCGGACCTCATGCCCATCCGAGAAGAGCGCTCGACGACGACCATGTTCTACGAGCGCGCGAAGAGCCCTCTGTCGGACAAGGGCGTCGAGCACGCGACGAAGCTCTGCGCCGTCGCCGACGCCGTGATCAGCGACCCTGGGCAGTACCTCTTCGGAGCGTTCTCTGTGGCCGACGCAGACCTCTCGTTCATGCTGCACAGGCTCATCCTCAACGGCGAGGCCGTCCCCGCGCGCGTGAAGGCCTGGGCAGAGTTCGTGTGGAAGCGCCCGTCCGTGCAGAAATTCGTGGCCGTGAAGCGCGATCCGTACGTCGAGTACTAAACCAATACCGCGACGGTCGTCGTAGTTTTCTCTGTTCGCGGTCTTGGTTTGACTTGATTTCAACCGCGCTGATCCGCTCCGGTCATCTGCGATGCCCGTCGCGGGCGCGGTATCGTACTGAGCCGCGCGACGGATACACTCTGCGGAGTGATGGACGTCCTTCGAACACCGGATGAGCGCTTCGCCGCGCTGCCAGACTTCGCGTTCGAGCCGCGATACATCGACGTCGCCTCGGGGCTGCGCGCGCACTACGTCGACGAAGGTCCGCGCGAGGGACCCGTGGTGCTCTTGCTGCACGGAGAGCCGAGCTGGTCGTACCTGTATCGCAAGATGATCCCCGTCTTCGTCGCAGCAGGAATGCGGGCGATCGCGCCGGACCTCATCGGCTTCGGCCGCTCGGACAAGCCCGTTCGCCGCGAGGAGTACACGTACGCGAAGCACGTCGCGTGGATGCGCGCGCTCGTCGAAGGGCTCTCGCTGCGATCGATCACGCTGTTTTGTCAGGACTGGGGATCGCTGATCGGGCTCAGGCTCGTAGGCGAAGACCCAGAGCGCTTCGCGCGCGTGGTGGTGGCCAACGGATTTCTGCCGACCGCCGAGCGCGCGGTGCCGCCTGCGTTTCGCGTGTGGCGCGCGTTTGCGCGGTATTCGCCGGTGTTTCCTGTGGGCAGGATCGTCGCGAGCGGCTGCGTGACGAAGCTCACCCCCGCGGTGCGCGCGGCGTACGACGCGCCGTTTCCCACGACGAAGCACACCGCCGGGGCGCGAGAGTTTCCTGCGCTCGTCCCGACGAGCCCCAGCGACCCGGCCGTGCCCGCGAACCGCGCGGCGTGGGCGGCGCTCGGCCGCTTCGACAAGCCCTTTCTCACGCTCTTTGGCAAAAACGACCCCATCCTCGGCCGCGCCGACACCGTCCTGCAGAAGCACGTCCCTGGCGCCCAGGGACAGCCGCACGAGCGCACGTGGGGCGGGCACTTCGTGCAAGAAGACCGAGGAGAATTCCTCGCCGAACGCGTCACCCAGTGGATGGCGCCGCGCTGACATCGGTCGCGCCGTTGCGTACGCTGGCGCCACGAAGCATGCGACTCGAAGGACTGCTGCTCGCGACGGTGGCGTCGCTCGGATGCTCTGCCGCCACGCGCGCGCAGCGGCCCTCGCCCACAACGGTGGTGACCGACGCTGCGACCGACGCGGGTCTGCGCTCGGCGACGATCGAGCTCGGGCACTGGATGCCCGAGGCGATGTCGAGTCCGCGCGTGATCGACGCAACCGCCGAGCGCGCGCTGATCATCGATCACTCGCTGCGCGCGATGGTCACCGCAGACGGCGCTGTCGAAGTGGCCCGCGAGCGGCCGCAGCACGCGATCACGACCTGGTTCGCGCTCATCGACGGGCGCTGGGTGTTCGTGACCGCCGACGGGCTGGTGCTCTCGGCGCGGTCGTTTCTCGGGCCATTCGAGACGCGGGCCGAGCTGCCCCACGAGCCCTCGCGCGACCGAGACCCATCGGGAAGCGTCTACGCCGCAGCGATTCGGCTCGCCGACGACTCGTGGTGGTCGCTCGAAGACCCCGCGCGCCCGCGGCGCTTCGACGAGCCTTGGATGAGCGAGACGTACGCGCTGCGCATCCTCGACGACCGCCGCGCGCTCGCGTTGCGCGAGCCCGGGCACGTGTTGCTCTCGGACGGTGACCGATGGTCGCAGCTCGAGATGGTCGACGACGTTCCGTTGACCCTCCTCTCGCGCGGCGAAGGGCGGTTCTCGATCGAAGGGCTGCGTCACACGTGGGCCATCGACGCGCGAGGACGATTGGGGCACGTCGTCGCAAACGGCGCGCCCCTCGAGCAGCGCCGCGCCGAAGAAGCGAACGCGCGATGGACCTCGCCGTGGAGGCGCTTTCGCGAGGCGCAGCTCGCGCGATACAGAGGCACCTCGTCGCTCGATTTGGGGTACGGGATCGCGCACAGAGGCGCGATCGCGGTCGGCATCGGGGATCGACTGCTGGTACGACGCGGCGACGGCAGCACGCAGACGATCCCGGCGCACGTCGGTTTCACGTCCGAGTGGTTTGCGTTTGGCCGCGACCTGCTCGCGCTGAGCGACGGCAGTCTCGAGCGCGTCGACCTCGACGCCAACACCAGCACGCGCTTCTCGCTCGAGCTCGACGCCGCCGGCACCAACAACGGGTCCTTTCGACTCCCTCGATGGAACAACCACTTCGCGACCGACGGCTCGGCCATCGTCTCGCTCGGCGCGCGCGAACGCACGCTGCGCGTGTGGACGCCGGGACACGCGTGGAGAGAGCTGTCGATGCCCTTTCACTGCACCATCAACGACGTCGACGAAGCGACGATCTACGGGTCCAACCCCGACGGGCTCTACGCGCTGTCGATCGACTCGACCGACGCGCTCTCGCCGAGGACCATCGCGCGCTTCGATCGCGACGGCGGAGCGCGCACGTACACCCGAGCCCTCGCGTCGCGCGCGCAAGACGGCCTGCGCGCGTGGCTGCTCGCCGACGACGACGCGATTCGCTGCGCGGTCCTGCTCGAAGACGCCGAGGGCGCATCGACCATCGAATTGCCTCGCTGCCGCGCGCTCGACTCGGTGCGCTTCGTCGATCGACGCTTCGGCGTCGTCGCTGGACCGAGCGAGTTCAGGGTGACCCGCGACGGCCGGACGTGGACCACGTACGACCGTGTCATCGATTTTCTCGGGCTGAGAGTCGGAGAGGTTCTGATCACGCGGCGCAGCTACGAGCCCTTCGTCTCGGAGGGCGCGATCATCGTCGCGCCGAGGCACCGGGTCACGCGCAGCGCCGAGCAGAGCGACGCGATCGTCTCGCGCGCGGCGCCCATCGTGACGCGGACCGACGAGGATCGAAGCTTCGATCCAGGATACGAAATCGCCTGCGAATCATCGGGCCAACGCGACACAGGACCGATCGCCACCGACGCCGTTGTGCTCGATGCGCTCGACGCCCGCGTCGAGGTGCGCGACGATCCGGCGCACCGCCGCGCGCGCTTTCGCTGGACGCTGGGCGCGACGCGCGGCGACTGGACGGGGGCGGTTCCGTGGTCGACGGCGGACGAAAGCGCGAGCGCGGAGCGGCGGTGGACCGTGCTCGGGGTCGCCGCGCACGGCGTCGTCGTCGAACGGTGCTCGTACAACGCCGATCACGGGCCGACGACGCCGACAGAGTCGCGCTGCGACGCGCTGTGGCTGCGCGCGGGCGTCGAAGCACCGACGCCGATCGCGCTGCGATTTTCCCGGGCAGACGACGTCGACGCGTCGGTGGCGCTGTGCGAGCCGTGGGAGCGCGGCTGGGTCGTCGAGCTCGCGCGGACGAAGCAATGGTGGGACCAAGCCGTGCATCAGTGGCAGCGCATCGACGAGCGCGGAGCGGTGCGCGCGTGGCGCGACGTGCTTCGGCCTGCGGTGAGCAACCAGGCGTTCAGCTCCGTGTCCACCGAGTGGGCCGTCGCGGTGGGAGAGCAGCGCGACTGGAGCGTGGTCCCGACGGAGCAAGGCGACGAGCTCGAGGTCGAGCTGCCGCGAGAGGTTCGCGTGTGCACGGGCCGCGAGACGCCAGACGAACCGCGGCTCGTCTTGGACAAAGCGCCGATCGCGAACCTGCGCTTCGGCGAGTCGATCGCGCGGAACGTGACCAACGAGCCACGCTGGCACCTTCGCCAGCGGGGCGACCGGTGGTGCATCGCTGCGATCACGTCGGCCCCGCACGCGCACAACGAGCACGACCGTCGCGCGTACGGGACGTGGACCCTGCGCGCCGACGAGCGAGGGATGCTTCGGGGATCGCTGTACACCGTCGACCGCGGCCGACGCAGCGCGGTCGCGCAGCTTCGGTGCGCGACGCGACCGAGCGAATGAGCGCCGTTCGTGCGATCATCGCCGCCGAAATGAGACGCGCAGTTTGCTTGCTTTCGTTGCTCGCGCTCACGGCGTGCAGCGCCAACGAGTCCGCCGAGGACGCCGCGCCAGACGCCGCGGTGCTGTCGGACAGCGAACCCGACGCAGAGGCCCGCGACGACGTCGCGTCGATGCCAGACAGCGAGCCCGACGCCGACGCGCCAGCGAACGACGCAGGGATCGACGCGCGCGCGGACGCGAGCATCGACGCCCGGCCGGACGCGACGGCGCGCGACACTGGCGTCGACGCCCGGGCGGACGCGGCGGTCAACGTGCCGCTTCCGAGGGACGTGACGCAGGGCGCGAGCTGCCACGCGCTGCTCGATCGCCTGGGAATTCGCTACACGATCTCGGGTCCCACCATGGGCATCGTCGACCCGCTGCGCGTGACGACGCCGATCAACGGCGTGACCTTTCGCTACGCGTCCTACACGGCTGCGGTCACGCCGATGCTCATGGACTGCAGGCTCGCCGTGGCCTTCTACCACCTCACGCGCGAGCTGCGGACGCGCTGGGACGTCACCGACGTCGTCCACCTCGGCGTCTACAACTACCGCGTGATCGCTGGCTCGACGACGCTCAGCCAGCACTCGTACGCGACGGCGCTGGACATCGCGAACCTCCGCACATCCAACGGGACGACGCACTCGCTCGTGACCGACTTCGTCGCCAACGGGCGTCCCACGTGCCCGCCGCGCGCGACCAACGCGCGCGATCGGCTGCTCAAAGAGGTCGCGTGCTGGATGCACGAGTCGCGGGTGTTTCACATCGTGCTGACGCCGAACTACAACGCCGCGCACCGTGATCATTTTCACGTGGATCTCACGCCGGGCTCGAACTTCATCGGCTTCGAGCTGCCGCCGTTGATGGACCCCGAGCCCAACGGCTGGTTCGCTCCGTACATCGACGATCACTGAGCGATGCGCGGCGGCGCGCGGTGGATTACTGTGCGCGCACCGTGACAGCGCAGGTGGTGTTCATCGTCTATCCGGGGGCGACGTTCGGCGAGCTCTCTCCCCTCGCCCAGCTGCTCTCGTCGAGCGCGACGCAGCCGACGTCCATCGTGATCGCAGGCCCGACGCGCGAGCCCGTGCGCGTGAGCGAAGGCTATCGGCTCGCGGTGGATCGCAGCTTTGCGCAGGTCGAGCTCGAAGACGTCGCGCTCGTCGCGGTGGCCGGCGGCGACCCCGAGTCGGTGCTCGACGACCTCTCGCTGCTCTCGCTGCTCGACCTCGCGGCAGAGCGCGGGATCCCCATGGCCGCGGTGTGCAACGGAGCGCTCTTGCTCGGGCGCGCAGGGGTGCTTCGCGGCCGCGCCGTCACGCACACGGCGATCGAGCCGTACGCGACGAAGCCGGCGTTCGAGCTGCTGCTCGAGAGCGCGAAGTCGTGCTTTCGCGGGGCGCGCTACGTGGACGAAGACGTGGTGGTCGACGAAGACGAGGCCGGCGTGGTGCTCACGGCGAAGCCTTGGGCCGCGATCGCGCTCGCGCAGAAGGCGCTCGTCGCCGCGGGGCTCGTCGACCGACCCGCGGCCGCCTCGCGCGCGCGGTACCTTCGCGGAGCGCGCGACGCGTCACACGGCGCTCCGTACGAGCGCTGGATCATCGAGCTCGCGCAGGTCGAAGGGCGCACGGCGACGCGCGAGGACATCGAAGCGCACGTGGCGCATCTGCGCGCGCTCGAAGCGGACGGGACGCTCGCGCTGGCGGGACCCGTTCCAGAAGCGAAGTCTGGGCTCGTGGTGCTGCGCGACTGCAGCCGCGAGCGGGCCGAGCAGATCGCGCGCGAGGACCCGTTTGTCCTGCGCGGGGTACGAACGTACACGCTGCGCAAGTGGCTGTTGTCCTGCGACGACAACGATCACTTGCTGGCGTGAGGACGGGCAGCGGACGCGGCGAGCAGCGAGCGCAGGGTGCTCATCAAGAGCTCGTCGATCTGCGCGGGGGTCGCCGTGATGCCAGGCAGCGAATGCGCGAGAGGCCCGTCGATCGAGAGCGTCGCGAGCCCGTGAACAACGGTCCACGCGAGCAACACGAGCGGCGTCGGGTCCCCTGGCGGCGCGAGCCGCTGCGCTTGCGCCTCGCGCACCGCTGAGACCAGCTGCTCGAACGACGCGAGCGGCCGCTCGGCGTCGAGCTTGTGCGCCGGGTTGGATGGCCCGCTGAACATCAGTCGAAAGTGCGCCGGGTGGCTGCGCGCGAAGCGCACGTACGATCGTCCGAGGGCGCCCAGGCGATCGCCAGCGTCGCTGCCGGCCGCAGCGAGCGCCTCGACGCCGGCCGCAGCGAGCGCTTCGAAGCCCTCGTCGCAGAGCGCTTCGGCGAGCGCCTCGAGGCTGGCGAAGTGGTGGTACGGCGCCGCCGACGAGACGCCCGCTCGGCGCGCGGCTTCGCGCAGCGAGAGCGACGAGACGCCGCCTTCAGCGACGATGGCCAGGGCCGCGTCCATCAGCGATCGACGCAGGTCGCCGTGGTGATAGCCGCTCTTGGCCTTGGGCTTTCGGGTTCGGTCGCTCGCCACGCGAGGAGTGTGCAACGAACGAGGTCATCTTGACATCTGCTTAGATTCATCTAAACACTCGCTTAGATCACCGAAGGAGCAGAGACACCACCATGGCCGATGGCAACGCACCGATGACGAGTCGCCCGACGATCGAGTCCACGCCGCCCTTTCGCGCGCCCGCAGAGCGCCGAGGCGCGCGCGACGCGCAGATCGAGGGAGAGCTGCCCGCGTGGCTGCGCGGGACGCTGTACCGAACGGCGCCTGCGCGCTTCGCGGCGGGCGACTGGCGCGCCGAGCACTGGTTCGACGCGCTGGGGATGTTGTTCGCGTTCGACGTGGACGAGCGCGGCGCGAGCGTGCGTTGGCGGGACGTCGAGTCGGCGCACGCGAGCGAGCTTCAGCGCGGGCGCAACGAGCGGGCGATGTTCGCGACGCCGATGCGACGGGGGGCGTTGGGGAGGCTGAGCGCGCCGGTTCCGAAGGTCACGGACAACGCCAACGTCAACATCGTCCCGCGGGGATCGTCGCTGGTCGCGCTGACCGAGTCCGAGCACCAGCTGGTGATCGACCCGGCGACGCTCGCGGTTCGGCACGAGCACGCGTGGCGCGACAAGCTCGGCGCGATGATGGGCCTCGCGCACCCCGAGTTCGACCGCGAGAAGCGACGGTGGGTCGACGTGAGCTCGCAGCTCAGCGGGCGCCCGGCGCTCGTCGTGATCGAGCACGACGACGAAGGGCGCGAGCGCACGGTGGTGGGCCGCTGGAGCCCGGGGAGGATTCCGTACGTTCACTCCTTCGGGCTGACGCGGCGATCGGTGCTGTTGATCGCGCACCCGTTCTCGACCAACCCGCTGACGATGCTCTTCTCAGAACGCGGGTTCATCGAGCATTTTCACTGGCAAAATGGCGAGCAGACGCGCATCGGCGTGCTCTCCCGCGAGGACGGCTCCGTGCGCGAGGTGCGCGCGCCGGCGGGCTTCGTGTTTCATGTGATCGACGCCTTCGACGACGGCGACGACACGGTGCTCGACGTGCTGCTCTACCCCGACGCGTCGATCGTCGCGAAGCTGCGCACCGAGACGCTCCTGCGCGAGGTCGTGGCGATCACGCCGACACCCACGCGGTGGCGCATCCACGCAGACCGCGACGAGGTCACATCCACGGCGCTCTCTCGCGAAGGGTTCGAGTTTGCGCAGGTCGATCGCGCGGTGGACGGCCGCGATCGAACGCGCGCGTGGGGGACGGCGCTCAGCCTCGACGGGCCGCGCTCGCGCAGCGCGGTGATCGCGCTCGACCTTCGCTCCGGCGCGCACACGCGCTACGAGCGAGAGGGCGTGGTGTACGGCGAGCCCGTGTTCGTTCGACGGCCCGACGCGCACGAAGAGGGAGACGGCGTCCTGCTCGCCGTCGGAAGCCGCTGCGACAGCGAGCGCTCAGTCCTCACGATCCTCGACGCGCGGCGGATGCAGCCCGTGGCCGAGGCGTGGGTCGACGTCGCGCTTCCGCTGGGATTTCACGGCGGATTCGCGCGAGCGCGCTGAGCTCGGCTCACTCGGGCATCGGCACGCACGCGCCCGCCTGGCACTGCTCGCGCGCGCCGCAGCACACGCCCGGCGCACACCACCGCT
>JAAFIF010000160.1 GCA_013298625.1 Myxococcales bacterium | reverse complement strand
AGAAATGCTGCGATTGGGCCCGGCGCCGTACGTGACCGACGACGAGATCGAGCGCGCGATGGACGCGCTCGCGCGCCTCGCGTGATGGGGCTGCGTCACTTGATGACCCACGCGCTGCGCGTCGCGTCCCAGCCGACCCAGCTGCCGTCGCTCATGCGCACTTCTGCGTAGCCGTCGCCGTCGGTGTCTTCGGTCTCGAGCTCGGCGACGTACGTGTACGAGCCGACGCCGACCGAGCCCTGCGGCTGCGCCTGCGCGATGCGCGGCCGTCCCGCGCGAGGAAATCTCCCGCGATTCTGAAACAGCCCCCGTTCGATCGCGTACACGGTGAGAGCGCTCGGCGCGCGGTCGCTGAGGTCGAAGCTGCCTGCGCCGGGCAGTCCCTCGACGAGGTAGAGCGTCTCGCCCGAGGGGGTGAGCTGCGTGGTGCGGCCCCAGACGTACACTTCGAGTCCGCCGGTGACGCTCTGTCCGTCGCTCTCGCGCAGGGCCATCATTCCCCACACGCCGCGGGCGCGGACGTTGCGGGCGAAGCAGCTGTACCAGGCCATGCTCTTGGCCTCGGTCCACGCGGGCGAGACGTACAGGTCGAACTGCAGCGCGAGGCAGAGATCGACGGGAGCTTCTTGGCGAAAGTAGTTCACGACGATCGAGGGGGTGCCGTCGATGACCGCGCGCGAGTCGGAGAAGCGATGGACGCAGTTGTTCATCGCGTCGGCGGGGCGCGCGACCCGAGCCGCGGGATTGCCTGCAAATTCGCTAGTAAACGGGCCGTTGAAGATGGTCGACGCGAAGCCCATGTACCGCGACCACGCGAGCCTGCGGGCGGCGGGGTTGCCTTCGGGTGCGTCGAGCACGGCGATGAAGCGCGAGACGTTGCAGTTGTAGTCGTCGAAGGTGCCGACGGGGGCGCCTGCGACGATGGTGGTGCGCAGGGTGCGGTCGGGGCTGCGCGAGGCGGAGTGCGTTCCGTAGTTGCGGCCGGAGTGAAAGCCGACGGGGGGCATCGAGCCTGCGACGTCGTAGACGAGCGTGTCGAGCACGGCGCCGGTGCGCCCCGAGATCGCGTGCGCGGCCCAGTGGTAGGTGAGCGTGACGTCTTGCCATCCGTCGGCGTCGAGGTCTTGCAGGTATCCGCCGACCTCACGAAACCAATTGGGCACCGACGGGAGCGTGGTGTCCGCGGCGATCCAACCTGCGCCGCACGGGCTCGCGCTCGCGGCGCCTGCGCGAAAGATGCACATGCGGCCCCAGATGGCGCTCCCGTAGGTTCCCGAGGTGTCGCCGTCGCCGTAGGAGGGAGCGATGAAGGGGTAGAGCTTGCCTCCTTCGCCAGCGAGGGCGTCGACCCAGGCGTTGCGTTGCGACGATGGAGCGATGGTCTGCGCGACGACGGTGCCAGCGCTGGGATCGACGATGGTGAGCGCGGGCGGGGTCGAGGTCTGCTGGTCGATGCAGTGTGCGACGGCGATTTCGCTGAGCGGGTCTCCGACGTGGGATCCGACGAGGCGAACGCGCGTCGCGACGAGCGAGCCGAGGCAGCGCGCGCCCGACGGGCTCAGCGTGACCTCGCGCGAGGGGACCCGCGATGACGAGATCGAGAGGCACGTGGCCGCGGGGGCGGCGGTGCACGGGCGGACGGCGAGGTTGCTGTCCATGCGGCGGTCTCCGTCGAGGTCGAAGGCGTAGTCGACGGCGGTGCTGGCGTCGGGTAGCGGGCGATCGAGCGGAGCGTCGGCAGGGCTGACGGAGTCGGCAGGGCTGATGGCGTCGACAGGGCTGATGGCGTCGACAGGGCTGACGGCGTCGGGAAGAGAGGCGTCGGGCAGCGCGGGGGGCGACGCGCACGCGGCGAGCGGGAGCAGTGCGAAGAGCGAGCGAAGAGGGGGCATGGGGCGGGGACGGAAGGCGTGCAACGGGACGGGGCGAGCGGGAGAGGCGAACGGGGACGGGCGAACGGGGACGGTGTTCAATAGTTCACGAGACCCGGATAACTTCGCGAGATTCCGTAGCGCCGATGAAGCGTAGGCGGGGACGGAGACGAACGGAACGGGGACGAAGGATGACGAACGGGGACGGTGTTCAATAGTTCACGAGACCCGGATAACTCCGCGAAATTGCGACGTGCCGATGAACGCACGCCACCGCGCGGACGAGTCATGGCAACGCCGCCGCGCTCAATCGCGCACGAGCGCGGCTGAGGCCGCCGCGCGGCTGAGGCCGCCGCGCGAAGAGTTATGCGCCACGTGCCGTCGGGGAGTTATCCGGGTCTCGTGAACTATTGAACACCGTCCCCGTTCGTCTACGTCCGTCGTGCGCGGTCTCGTGCGCTCATCAGCGGAACGCAATTTCGCGGAGTTATCCGGGACTCGTGAACTATTGAACACCGTCCCCGTGCCGCCGCGCCGCTCACCGCTGCGGCGGAGCCGCTTCGAGCACGGTCGCGCCCGCCTCGTCCGACTGCACCAGGATCGCGAACCGCGTGGTCGAATCCAGCTCGTTCGTCGACACCGAGGCGTAGTCGAACCGCCCTCGCAGGTCCGTGTACCCGTCCTTGAAGAACGCCACGGTCCCGTCGCTCGAACGCGCGAAGACCTTCACGTACGTCGCCTGCAGCGGCCGCTGCGTCGACGCGCGCAGCACGCGGAGTTGCCCGAACGCCGCCGTCACCTCGACGCTCAGATCGTGCGCGTACCACGCGATCGCCTTTCGCGCCGCGCCCGAGCGCACCTCGATCACAAGGTTGTCCCGCGCGAACTCCGCCGGCAGCGAGACGCTCGTTCGCCCGTCGCCGTCGAGCGCGACACGCCGTGAATACCCTGGAGAAATCCAGCTGAATCGCTCGATGTCCCCCTGCACAAACGGCTGCCGCGAGAAGAGCAGCTCGACGTCCATCCGGTAGAGCCGCAGCTCGCACTCGCGCACGTTGCGGTGCTGGATGTGCGCCGTCGCTCCTTCGATCGTCAGGTCGAGCGACGGCTCGACGGCAACGCTCGCGGCGAGGCGAGGCTCGCGCTTGTCTCTGTCGGCGACGGTGACCGTCGTTCCTCGCTCGGCCTCGTCGAGGGCAGCCACGAGCTCGACGAAGCGATCGCGCCAGCGGTCGACCGGGTGCGCGACCCACGGCGTGGCGAGCGCGCGCGCCCCCGCGAGGTCGCCGAGCGAGCAGCGTGCGTACGCGCGCAAGTAGTCGTAAGCGACGCGAGCGGTCACGCGCTCGTCTCGCACGCGATCGAGCGCGACGATCGCGTCGTCGAAGCGGTCCTGCGCGAACAAGTAGTGCGCCAGCGAGAGCAGCTCGTCGTCGGACACCTCTGCCCTGTGCGCGAGCGTCTCGATGAACCGTTGGTACTGCGCAGACAGCCCGGCGTTGAGCACGCGCGTGCGCGCTCCGACGCGGTGGGCGCGGGCGTTGATGAGCGGGGCGTACTCGAGATGCTCGTTCCAGCCGCGGGCGATGGGGTCGAGCTCGATCACCGCGCCGTCGAGCGCCGGGCGCGCGGGCTCGATGAAGTTGCTCTGGTGACGCAGCCACGCGCGGGCGCGCTCTGCGTCTCGGTGCACGAGCGCGTAGGCCCACAGGCGCTCGTCGAAGTGAAGTCGCGATTCGAGCAGCGAAATCACAGCCTCGAACGCCTCTCGATCGCGCATCCTCCACGCGATGCGGCCGAGGTCCACGCGGCCGAGGTTGCGCTCGCGCAGGTGCTCGATCAGCGCTTCGAGCGAGCCGTGCTGCGAGAGGTGATCCCAGCTCGTGACGTCGCTCGTGTCGAACGAACGGACGGCGTCGATCGTGGCTCCCTCTGCGAACGCGACGAGCTGATCGCCCGCCGAGACGTGCGCGCCGAAGTGCGAGAAGCGCCCCTCGCGCGCGAAATAGAACGCGTACTCGACGGACTCGGTCGCGTACGCGCCGAGCCACAAGCGCGTCGAGCGCGTGAAGAACCCTCGCGAGACCGGGAGCGCTCCGCGCGGGATTTGCAGCAGCAAATCGAGCTCTCGCTCGCTGCTCGTGGGGTTGCTCACGACCACGCGGCAGACGTACGGGACGCCGACGAGCATCGGGCCGGTGACGTATTTGTCTCGTCGGACGTTCGCGACGTACTCGTCTCGATCGTTGTCGCGCAGGTAGCGTTGGCCGATCAAGATGGGGTCCGCGCTCGGGTTTGCGGTCGAGCTGCGATCCAGCGACGCTTCGACGATGCGCGTGCTCGCCGCGAGCGCGTGGCTGCGCACCGTGACCGTGTATCGAACGTCGTCGAGCTGCGTCTCGTGCGCCGCCGCCACGAACGGAACATCCAGCACCGCGATCGCGCACAGCGCCTCGGTGAAGCTCGTCGCGCACTCGGCGAAGTGCGCAGAGAGAAACGGGCCGTCCTCGTGGCGAACCCAGTCGAGCCACAGGCGATTGGGCTGTGCTTTCGCAGGCCCCGCGTGCTCTTCGCGCGTGCGCCACCAGTTGCTCTCGGCCCACTCTTGGGTCTTGTCCGGCGCGCGAAACAGCGGCGTCGCGCGGCGCCGATCGTCGAGGTCGAGCTTCGAGCGCAGCGCTCCGCCGCCGCCTGCGCCGATGCCGCCGCCGAAGCGGTCGTTGTCGACGGCCTCGTCTGCTTCTTTCTCTTCGGCTTCTTCGGGCGCGGCCGCCTCGTCGTCGTCGGCGACCTCCATCGCAGCCTCGGCGCGCGCCTGGTACGGGCCGTTGTCCGCGGACTGTCCGCCGCGGCCGCGCGTCCTGGCCTCCTCGACGATCGTCGTGAGCTGGTCCGCGGCGTCCGAGAAGGCGCCTCCTTCGAGGCCGCTCGCGCCGAGGATGGTGTCGAGCAGCCGTCGATCGCGGTCGGGGTCCGGCGGCACGAGCTCGACGGCGTCGGCCATCCATCGGGTGAGCGCGGCGCGCGCGGGCGGGTGCGCTCTGGCGAGCAGGGCGCGCTCGATCGCGTTGAGCCGTCCGAGCGCCCAGGGCTCGAGAAAGCGCGAGAGGTCTTCGCCGAGCAGCGCGCGGTCGACGAAGGTCTTGTGTCGCTTGTTGGCGAGGTGCGGCCGCACGACCTTCGCGAAGAAATCAGGGTCTCTTCTCCACAAGAACACGTGCAGCTCGTGGCACGCGTGCTCGCTGTAGAGCGCGCGCTTGCGGGCCTCGTCGAAGCCGGGCCACTGGGTGATCCAGGTCCACTCGGCGGGGGCCGAGCTCGGCTCGAGCGCGGCGAAGGTGCGCCACAGGCCCGCGACCGAGTCGAGCAGCTCGAGCCGCGCGGTGCGAACGTCGTCGACGACGATCTGGCGCTGCGCGGGTGCGGGCTCGACCGTGCGCAGCTCGATCGCGTGCGCGTCCGCGGCGAGCGCGTGGGCGAGGCGCAGGTCGCGGGTCGCGCTCGGGCGCTCGGGCAGGGCGAACTCGAATTCGTGTGCGTCCTGGCCGTCCACCGTGAGGATGCGCGCGGTCCGCGCAGGGCCGAGCGCTTCGAGGGGCAGGCGCGCGACGCCGTCGGCCGCGACCGTGACGTTGGCGATCAGCGCCGCGGGCTGCGCGAGAAAGTCGTACGTGCGCAGGGCGGCCTCGGCGCCCGAGTGATCTGCGCGAGGTTGGGCGAGGGGCTTGGCGGAGGGCGGCGGCGGCGCGGATGGGGCCATCTGCGCGCGCGCGTAGGTCACGCCTTCGGAGAGCAGCTCGCGCGCGGTGTCGGTGCTGCCGCGCGCCCACGGGTTGGACAGGAGGCTCGGCTTGTCGAGCAGCACGCCCGCGCGCCGCTTCGCGCGCTTGCGCTCGATCACGTAGCGGTACTCGTCGCTGAGCTGTCGATCCGAGAGAAAGGCGTTGCGCTCGGGGACGTGGGCGCGCGCGACGCGACGGCGCAGCGCGGGGGCGCTCGAGCGCAGCGCTGGCGTGGCGATGAAGCGGGTCGCGATCACGTGGACGCGCGTCGTGGGGGTGACGTTTTCGACGCGGATCAGCAGTGAATCTCCTTCGATCGCGGCGCTGCGCGCGAAGGCCGAGGGCGGGCGGAGCTCGATGGTCGAGCCCGGCTGCGTGGCGAAGCCGTGCGTGACGCGCGCGGATCGCTCGGCGACGATGATCGAAGTGGCGGCGCCGCGGGGCGTGGTGCGAAGGACGTACGCGCCGGGCGCGAGGCCTTCGATCACGAGGGCGTTGTCTTCGACGCGGCACTTCGCGCTGTGATCTTCGCGGTGCGAGCCGCCGGCGAGGGAGAAGAGCGAGAGCCCTGCGCGCTCGAAGCCGCGCGGGTTGTCGACGGCGATGGCGATGCGCTGCCCTTCGACCGTGTGAATTTGCGCAGGGGCGACGGCCAACGGAGCGAAGGTCCACATGCGGGTGGCGTCCCCAGCGGGCGCGACCGAGAGCCACTCGATGGCGTCGAGGGGGCCGAGGGCGATGCGGCCGTGCTCGTTGGATTGCAGCGCGACGGTGCGGCTGTCGTTGAGGCCGCGGTAGCGGAGGTAGCAAGTGACGGGGAGGTGGGGGCGGGGTTCGCCGGACTTTCCGAGGCACTCGAGGGTGTAGCCGCTCGATGAGCGAGAGAGGTAGAGCTCGCCGCAGTCGCTGGTGTTGTTGATTCCGTTGACGTCGAGCGAGACCGAGGCTTCGAGCGGGACGCGCTGCCCCGTGGTGAGCCGCACGGTCCCGCGCACGGTCACCGAGAGGCTCGCGAGCTCTTCGGCGACGCGCAGCTCGAGCACGGACTCGCGCTCGTCCGAGAGCGTCGGACGCTCGTCCTTCGACGACGAGACGCCGTCGAGTCGCGTGGCGTCGATGGTCACCTGCGCGTCCTCGAGCAGCGCCAGCGGCGCGAGGGACCCCGCGTGGGTGAGCATCACGCGAAGCAGGATTTTTGCTCGCTTTTGCGCGACCAGGGCCTCTCGCTCGACGCGCGCGACCGCCGACAGCTCGAAGCGCTCGCGCGCCAGTTCGACGTGCGCCACCTGCGCGGTCGAGCCGCGCTGCAAGAGCACCGCGACGGGCCCGCTCGCTTCGCTGAACGGGAGCGTGACGCCGCCGTCTTCGCGCGCTCGGTAGCTGCGGCCGCCCATGATCACCTGCGCGTCGGGCACGAGCGCGACGTCTTCGTCGAAGACGTAGAGCAACGTTCCGGCGACGGTGGCCGTGGCCGTGCAGCGCAGCTGGCCCTTCACGATGAACGCCCTCGCCGCGCGCCCCGCGCCGATGAACTCGACCGCGTACACGCCGGGCGCGTCGCACTCGGGCAGCGCGATCGCCGCGCGGTGGGCGATGATGGGCGCGTGCTCGAAGCAGAGCGTGCGCTCGTGCTGCGCGATCATTCCGTCGAGGTCGATCGTCGCGTCGATGCCGCGGCCGCGGGCGAGAAAGTACGCCACGGGGTCGAGCGCGAAGACCTTGATGGTCAGTGACGGGACGTTCTTCAGCGCGAGCTCGACGGTGACGGCGGCGTCGGCGCGCGTTCGTAGCGAGTTTTGTGCGGTGATTTGCAGGCGAACCTCGTCGCGAAGGCTCGCCACCCACGCTGGCCCAAACGGCTGCGCCCACTGCTCGGCGTCGCCGCGCCCCGCGCACAACGCGACGCGCGCGCGAAGCTCGCTGAACCACTGCGGGTCGAGCAGCGCCGCGAGCTCGGCGCCCGCCGAGTCGTCCTCGAGCAGCAGCCGCTCGCAGGCCTCTCGCACGATCTCTTCTTCGCCCGCGCTCAGCGCCGGAATCGCCTGCGCCGTGAGCATCCCTTGCTCGCGCACGATCGCGTCGCTGGCGTACCGCGCGGCGCGCTCTCGGGCCGAGTACGAAGCGAGCAGGGGCAGCGACAGGTACTCGATCAGCAGCGAGCGATCGAAGCGCCCGCGCGCGCGCTCGAAGTCGATCTTCGCCAGCAGCGCCCGCGCTCGATAGCGATTGAACGACGGCGGCAACGTCCGCGCGAACTCGACGATCGCGTCGATCCAAGGCCCGAGCACCGCCGGCGCGTCGGTGTCCACGTGCGCTGGCGGCGCGAGCCGCGCGAGGACCGCGATGACGTACTGCTCGTTGCCCTCGACCTTGGGCGTCCCTCGCAGTGACAGCAGCTGATCGAGCGTCAGCGTGTGGTGAACGCTCGCGTAGCCGAAGGACGTCGAACGATTCTCGACCAGCTCGACCTGCACGAGGTGCGCGAGCTCGGGCTGCCCGCTCACGGTCAGCCGCGCCACCAGCGCTTGCCGTTGCGCGGGCGACAGCTCCATGTGCCGCGCGATCAGCGCGTCGTCCGCCCACTCGTTGAACGCGCTGAGGTCGCTCGTCCTCTGCTTGATCCGCTTGGAAATCTCCTCGGACACATCGAAGTCCTGGCTGAGCTCCGACGCGAAGCTGTTGGCGCTCGCCGCTTGCTCACGTTGCGCGTGCAGCGAAGCGCCGCTGATGCGCGCGATCTCCGCCGCGCACGACGCGAAGTCCACGCCCGCCCGCAACAGCAGCTGCCGTCGCTCGAGCCGTTGTCGCATCGCCTGCGCGTCCGAGCCCTTGTGCGGCCAGCGCGAGAGCAGCGCGTCGACCGCGGACAGATCGCCGGCGTGCTGCCGGTGGATCGCCGTCCAGTACGAGTGCTCGACGCTCCCCGCGACGAGCTTCGCCAGCGCCGCAGCGCGGTCTTCGCTGAAGGCCAGCGCCTCGAGTTGCTCGATGTCCATGCGCGAGAGCACACCACTTCGCGCGGGGCCGCGCTACGCTCGCGCATGCGCCCGAATCCCTGGTCTGCAGAGCTGTACCGACGCGCGCTGCGCTTCGCCGCGGAAGCGCACAAGGCCCAACACGTTCCGGGCAGCGATCGGCCGTATGTGACGCACCCTGTCGAAGTCGCGGCCGAGCTCACGGCGGCGCTGTTCGTCGAGCCCGTCGAGCACCCGGACCTGGCCGTGCTCTGCGCGCTGCTGCACGACACGGTCGAGGACACCGACGCGACGGTCGAGACCATCGCTGCGATCTTCGGCGAGCCCGTGGCGCGCGGCGTGGCGGCGCTGAGCAAGGACCCCGCGCTTGCGAAAGAAGAGCGCATGGCCGACTCGCTGCGGCGCATCCGGCAAGAGCCGCGCGAGGTGTGGATGGTCAAGCTGGCCGATCGCGTGGTGAACCTGGCCGAGCCGCCGTCCTACTGGCCGCAGGACAAAGTGCGCGCGTACCGAGCGGAGGCCGTCGTGATCGCCGCTGCGCTCGGCGAGGCGAGCGCAGCGCTCTCGACGCGGCTGCGTGCGAAGATCGACGCGTACGGGCGGTTCGTGACGGGGTGAGAGACTTCAGCCGAGCTCGTCGAGGAGCTTCTTGGCGCGCGCTCCGTGGGGGCCGTCGGTGAGCGCGGGCAGCGTTTGGCGGGCGAAATCGCTGCGCTTGTCGAACCACTGGCGCGCGAGCTTCTTCGCTTTGGACTCGGCGCTCATCGCGAGCATGCACTCGGTGACGAGGGCAGAGCGCACCTCGCCGAGGACGCGCACGAAGCGGGCGTGCTCGTCGTCGCCGGTGAACTTCTTCCAGTGGTCACAGTACCAGCGCAGGACCGGCTCGCCGCCGAGCCAGAGGGCGCGAGGGTGGATTCCAGCGCGCTTTCCGGTGGCGAAGCCCGTGACCGCGTCGGCGACGAGCGAGTGAGTGGCCACGAAATCAAGTCCGAAGGGCAGCGCCTTGCCGTCTTGCTGCGCGCCGCGGTCGATGGCGGCCCGGTCTCCGCCGACGATCAGGTCGAGCGTCGCGAAGTGCCAGCCGAGCTCGCGAACCGAGTCGAGCTCGTGCGGAGCGTAGGGCCAGATGGACTCGGCCCTGTCGCGAAGGGCTCGCAGTCGATCGAGCGCGCGTGCTCGTTGCGCGGGCGTGAGCCAATCGAGGATCAGCCCGAGCTCGTGAAGCAGCGTGCACGAGGCCACGCCCCAGCCGTTGAGCACGGCGTCGCTCCACTGTTCGGCGGCCGAGAGCGCGGCGTCGACGACGAGCTCGGCGGACGAGATCGACGCGAGCGCCCACGGCAAGAGCCGGCCGTCCGCGGTGGCCGCGTGCGCGGGGTGCGCGCGATGGACGACGAACGCGCGGACTTCATCGTCGGAGAGCGGCGTCCCGTTGGAGAACGCGGCCTTCATCGCGCCGGCGAGGTCTCCGCCGTCGGTGCCGAGCGCGCCTCGCAGGACGCGGTGGTAGCCCCACATGGCAGCGCGCGAGAAGCTCGTACGAAAGTCCCACAGCGCGCCGAGAAAGAGCGCTTCGGCGCCCTCGGGATCGCTCTGGGGGGCGTCGTGAACGAGCACGGTCTTGGGCCAGCCTGCGGCCCACAAGAGGTCCATTTCGGCTGAGAAAGACCAGCCCGCTTTCACTTGTGTCGCGGCGTAGCTGTCCTTCAGGCCCAGCGCGAAGCGAGAGGCGAGCTCGTCGGCGAGCGCGTCGTCCGACGAGGGTGTGGCGTTGGCTGTCTTCTTGGTGGCCATGAACGGGGAGGTTCGCTCAGAGCGAAGGGAGCTTGTCCTTCCACGGGCGCGCGGCTTCGAGCTGCGCGGCGAGGCGAAAGAGCGTGGCTTCGTCGCCGTAGCGAGAGACGAACTGCGTTCCGATCGGGAGGTTCTTGCCGTTGACGTAGAGGGGGACGCTCATCGCAGGCTGGCCGGTCATGTTGAAGAGCATGGTGTTGGGCGTCGCGGCGAAGTTGGTCTCTGCGAGGCCGAACAAGAGCTTCTCGAGCACGGGGCCGATGACCGAGGGCGGCGCGTTGCGCACTGCGGTGAGGCCTGCGACCTCGATGGGCTTGGGAAGCAGCTCACCGATGCGCACCGGGGGCACGGCGCACGTGGGCGTCGCGAAGACGTCGTAGTCGCGCATGAACTTCGCGACGAGCCGCGTGGTGCGCTGGATGACAGCGCGGGCGTGCTCGATCTTCGCTCCGTTGAGATACCGTCCCACTTGCGAGAGAAACCACGTGACGGGCTCGTACTGCGTGGGGTCGGGCGCGCGGCGAGTGAGCTCTGCGACCGAGTCGACGGCGCCGGCGGTGCACGCTGCGACGATGGTCAGGTAGGCGATCTGCAGCTCGTGGACGTTGATGGGCGGGTGCGCTTCGGTCACGTCGTGGCCGAGCTCGCGGCAGAGCTTGATGGCGTCGTCGAGGGCCGCTTGATTGTCGCGGTCGGTGCGCGCGGCCATGAGGGCTTTGGACGTGTACGCGATGCGGAGCTTTCCGGTCGGGCGAGAGAGCTCTTCGACCATCGAGCGCTCGAGGGCGGGCGCGCAGTAGGGGGCGCCTTCGTCCATGCCGTGGGTGTGATCGAAAATCGCTGCAGAATCCCTGACCGAACGCGACACGACGAGCCGCGAGACGAAGCCGTGCCACGACTCGCCCTCGTCGGGGCCCATGGGCATGCGGCCGCGCGAGGGCTTGAGGCCGAAGAGGCCGCAGTGGCTCGCGGGGATGCGAATGGAGCCGCCGCCGTCACCGGCGTGGGCCATCGGGACGATGCCCGCTGCGACGGCCGCAGCGGAGCCGCCAGAGGAGCCGCCGGGGGTGTGGCCTGTGTTCCATGGGTTGCGCGTGGCGCCGTGCAGCTGGGGCTCGGTGAAGGCGACGAGGCCAAACTCGGGGGTGTTGGTCTTGCCGACGATCACGAGGCCGCTGCGCTTGAAGCGGGCGAAGAGCTCGGAGTCATTGGGGGCGATGTAGCCGGCGAGCGCGCGCGTTCCGCCGTTGTACGGCTCGCCCGCGAGCGTCCCGTCGAGGTCCTTCACCAAGAACGGAACGCCCCCGAACGGCCCCTTCTCTTCGCGCTTGTCCGCCCCGTCCGCCTCGTCGCGCGCCCTGGAGAAACGCCGGTGAATCACGCTGTTGAGCTTCGGGTCGACCGCCTCGATGCGCGCGATGGCGCAGTCGATGAGCTCTCGCGACGTCACGTCGCCACTCTTCACGAGCGCTGCCAGGGCCGTCGCGTCGTGCTTCACGTACTCGTCGAAACGCATTGCTCTCTTCGCTCTCCAGTGCGCCCGTCGGGGCGCGCAGCGAGCGAAGAGTATGACGAATCGGTGAGAGATGAGAGCGCGCGCTCGCGGCAGTGTTTGCGCGGCGGGCGAGCGAGCATCAGCGAACGCCGCACCC
>JAAFIF010000064.1 GCA_013298625.1 Myxococcales bacterium | reverse complement strand
CGAGGCGGCTGTCGAAAGACTACGAACGGAAGCCAGAATCAAGCCGCGCAATGCTGCAATTGGCGTCGATCCAACTCATGCTGCGGCGAGCCGCATGATCTCCTGCGAATGCACTCCAACGCCCTCTAAGCCTTCCAACAGGCATCAACTCTGAAGGTGGTGCCCGCTCGATCGTGCCCAGCGACGGATAGCCACATGAATCACAGGTCGATCAGACAATGACTCCCTACGAGCCAGCCGACTGCGCGCACCAACTCGCCGCCCACCGCCATGGAAACGAAGCGTCGTCGCTATTGAGCGATGGCAATCCTACACACGTCGACAGTGTAACTACAAACGCAATAGCTTTGGTTCGCGCCCGATCTTTGGGAACATGAGAGGCGGAATTCGACAAGCCACTCGCTTATCAGCCGGCTGCCTCGATCGGCTCTGCGTGCCAGCCCGTTCGTCGCGCTGCTCGCCGCCAGCCTTTCGTTCTTCAAGTGATCAGGCACTAGCGCGACGCGACACTTCGTGGAACAGTCCTGCGGAGGCGCGTTTTTCGCCGTTCTCATTCAAACCGAAACACGCTCAGCACGAAATTCAAATTTCAGCTTCTCGAGCGCCTCGAATAGTCTAGCTCAAAGAACGGACAGAGCAATCTATGACAACACTTCTTACAAACATCGAACTCATACAGAACGCACGCTGCATTCACTGTCTCAGTGAAAATTCAACTGGCCCGTTGCTTGGCAGGGCTCGATCTCCGATCTGCATGCGCTGCTGGCAGTCCACCAACAATCAGTTTCGCGACTACAATGATGAAGTATACGACAGCGTTCTGACTGACATCGGAGCACGATCGCCATTTGCGCCTCTTTCGATGCGAATCGTCGTAGCACCGATCGCCGCGCTGGCCATCGTATTTCACGACTCAGTCATCGTGCTTACATCATCGGGGTATTTTCCGCGCGTATTGCGCATCGCTCCCCGCCAAGTCATCGACGCTCGACTCGACTCCATCGTCTTTTCGGACACGCGGCTGGCTTCTGTCCTTAACTCGCGACTCGATTCTGTTGTCTTCGACGCTGCGCAGTTTCGCGTGTCGTGGAGCGATAGCGACAATGAGCATGATCCGGCCGTCATTGTCACGTGTTCTACGGAGCACAACATCATCGGTCGAGTAGTCGATCCGCCTCCATTCTCTGAATTTCAGCAAATTCATTTTGAATTCGCAGATCGTGCAAGGTATCTGCCGGGTCATCCATGACCCCTGATCCTTCCCCTCGTTTTCGCCAGCAAACTGGCTGGCGAAGTGAATGCGTCGGAAAGTAGATCTGACGGATAGCAAGATGGCGGCTGTCGCTAGGAGCTCCGGGGCTTTTGTCGGGCACAGCGACGTTGTAAGTGCGTTGGGATGATCTCGATCCCGACTGGACAGGCAGCACGTCGCGCGCTTCTCGTTCGGCCCATTGCTGCCAGCGCGGTGTTTTCGAGGGGCGTTGAGACATAGGAAACCTCCGTCTCTTTCGCGTACCCCGGCCAACTACGCGGCGGCACCCGCGGGCGCGGAGGGGTTACCTTCTACCTCCCCACCGCCTTCAGCGATCGCTTCGGCAACACGAGCACGGCGACCTACGACAGGTACTACCTCACTGCGATTTCAGCGACGGATCCTCTCGGCAACACGTCGAGCGTCGAGATCGACTACCGCACGCTGAGCCCGTGGCGCATGACCGACGCCAACGGAAACCTCAGCGCCGTGAAGACCGACGCCTTCGGCCGCGTGCTCGCCGCAGCGGTCGTGGGAAAGGTCGGGAGCGCCGACGGAGACACGCTCGAAGCTGCCACCGTGGAGTTCGAGTACGTGGACTTTTCCTGGATGGACTACGATCAGCCGACGTGGGCTCGCACGCGCTCTCGCGAGACCCACGGAGCATCGAACACGCTGTGGCAAGAGAGCGTCGGCTACGTCGACGGCTTTGGTCGCGTCCTGCTCACCAAGACCCAAGCCGAGCCCGGACTCGTCCCGCAGCTCGACGCCAACAAAAGGCTCGTCCGCAATTCGTCAGGAGAAATCCAGCACGTCGACACCGGCACCGCGCTTCGCTGGATCGGCTCGGGCCGCACGATCGTCAACAACAAAGGAAAGCCCGTCAAACAATACGAGCCCTACTTCTCGTCTCACTCGGGCTACGAGCACGAAGACGACGCGATCACCTGGGGCGTCACGCCCGTGCTTCACTACGACTCGATGGGCCGCGTCGTTCGCACCGACGCCCCCGACGGCACGTTCTCTCGCGTTGAATTCACGCCCTGGTGTTCAGAGCTTGTTGGAGTGGAAAAACGCGGCATACCAGGCATTGATGAGCCGAGCTTCATTCCCAACCGATGTGACGGACGAGCAGTGGGAAGTGCTGCGTGATCTCGTGCCAGCTCCCAAACCTGGCTCAGGTCGACACCCCATCGATCGACGCGAGATCGTGAACGGCCTGTTTCGTCGAGGTGGTTGCGGATTCTGCCTACGTCGGTCTCCCGCTGCAGCAAGCGGCCAATGACAACGGACTAGCGCTTCGAATCGTCCGTCGCTCGGAACCACGGAATCAGTTCGTTCCACTGCCTCAACGGTGGGTCGTCGAACGGACTTTCGCATGGCTTGGACGCTCGAGGCGGCTGTCGAAAGACTACGAACGGAAGCCCGAATCAAGCCGCGCAATGCTGCAATTGGCGTCGATCCAACTCATGCTGCGGCGAGCCGCATGATCTCCTGCGAATGCACTCCAACGCCCTCTCAGCGGAAACGGAAGCGCTCGCTGGGGAACAGAGCACTTCGAGCAGCGTCATCATCTCCGCGTTGGCTGAGATCGATGCTGCTTCGGCGAAGAGCAGGCGACGCTGGTGTTCGTCAGCATAGGGAAAGCTGCTGTCGATCCGACCGATGAACTCCACCTCGCGCGTTGTGGTCGAGCTGCCCGGCCGTGAATCCTCAGTCATCGCCACGCAGGCACGATACACGTCTATCGAGCTCCAGCGATCGTGTCGGCGTCGTGCGACCGCAGACCAGCGCGCGCCCGCTCTCGCGCGACCCCGAACGGGCGGCGCGACGCGGAATCGCGGGCTCTTCACCGACGGCGTGGTCGCCGCGATCGTCGGCCTGCGCCGGCCTCGGCGGAGGCACCGCGCACGTCGTGCGGCCGCCAATCGGAGCATCCGGTCTCGGACGACACGAATTGGAGAGTCGAGCGCAGGATTCGACGACAACTTCGACTCTGCACGACGAACCAGGGGCCCCATCGCCATCCCGTGTCTCGTGGAGCGAGGAAGCCGTGCAGCGCAACGGGACGTACCGGCGCGATGCGCTCACGGATTGCAAGTTCGCGCGATTGGAGCAGGTCCGTGCCATCGAGGCGGCGCGACTCGAACAACGGCGGGGCGCAGCGCTCAGGCCCGCAGGACGCTCTCGATCTTCTTGCCCTTCGCGAGCTCGTCCACGAGCTTGTCGAGGTAGCGGATCTTCTGCATCAGCGGGTCCTCGACCTCTTCGACGCGCACGCCGCAGACGACACCCGTGATGAGCGAAGCATTGGCGTTGAGGCGCGCGCCAGCGAAGAACGCCTCGAAGTCCACCTTCTCGGCCATCAACCGCGCGAGCTCGTCGTCGCTGTAGCCCGTGAGCCAACGCAACACTTGATCGAGCTCGGCCTTCGTGCGGCCCTTCTTCGCGATCTTCTGCAAGTACAGCGGGTACACGCTCGCGAAGGACGTCCCGAAGATGCGGTGCTTCTTCTCGGTGGTCATGGCCTGATCGTGCGCGGGACGATACGCGGGCTCGCTGCGATTTGCGTGGCGAGATCGCCATCCGCAGA
Source organism: Myxococcales bacterium (assembly GCA_013298625.1). Taxonomy (GTDB): domain Bacteria; phylum Myxococcota_A; class Polyangia; order Polyangiales. The sequence continues at coordinate 54,192 of JAAFIF010000064.1, read as the reverse complement.
CGACGAGCACGCGTTGCTCATGGGCTCTACGCGCGTTGCAGCGCCATCATCTCGGGGTAGTGCAGCACCGACGAGGCCGCGGGCGGCGCGACCGAGAGCGCGACCATCGCGTTGGCAATCTGTTGCGCGGTGATCGAGCGGTACTTCGCTGGCGTGAGAAACGAGAACACCGGCAGCGTCTTCTCGAGCCACCGCGGCGTGTGCTTCGAGCCGATGATCATCGCGGGGCGAACGATGCTCACGACCGCGATTCCGCTGGCCTTCACTGCTTCTTCGGCCTCGCCCTTCACGCGGTTGTAGCGGGCCATCCCCGCGGCGCCCGAGCCCGTCGTCGAGGCCGTCGCGTCTGCGCCGCTCGCCGACATCAACGCGAGGTGTCCGACGCGCCCCGATCGCGCGAGACCCTTCGCAAACGCCTCGTTGAGCGCGACGTCCACCGCGCGGTGCTGGTCGATCGTCAGCGACGCCGTGCTGGCGCCCACGCCGAGGACGCTCAGCCCGACGACCGCTCCATCGAGCGCCATCACCGCGTCGCGCGTCGCCGATTCGAGCGCCGTGGGCTCCATCGTCTGCACGATGACCTCGCGCAGCGCGACGCCTCGCTCGGCCACGAGCGCTGCGTACGCGGGCTGCGGGCGCCGAACCAGCGTCACGATCGTCGCGATCGCCTCGTGCCTCACCAGCGCCTCGATCAGCGCTTCTCCAACGGAGCCCGACGCGCCCAACACCACCGCACTACGATCACGAGCCATGCTCCGCGCGATGCTACTGCGTTTGTGGCGACCACCGTCGGCGCGCAGTCACGCGCCGCGGCGACATCGACAGGTCGGTGACGATTTCGTGCGTCGTCTGTGCGAAGCCTACGTTCTGTGCGTGTCTTGAAGCGGCGCTCGATTTCGACCTTGGCTGGCGCGTGCGCGGCGAGCGCGGTGTTGCTCTCGGGCTGCGCGCAGCGACGGGTGCGGTACACCGCGCCGATGACCGATGCGGATGCGGCGCGCGCAGAAGCTTCGGCGCTTCCGCCTCCCTACGCGACGCCGAGCGCCGAGCGGGCCATGACGATCGTGCCTCGCCCTGCAAACGCGCAGCTGTGGGTGAACGATCGTTGGACGATCGCTCCGTGGGCGACGCTGCCGGGGCGCGTTCGTCAGGCGGTCGTCGCGCCCAACGGCGATGTGCTCGCGACGGACAGCGACCGCGGAACAGTGCTGCTCTTTCGCGACGCGAACCACGACGGCGTCGCCGAGGCTCCGCTGGTCTACGCGCGAGGGCTCGAGCTGCCGTTCTCGATCGCGCTGCACAACGCCAGTGACAGCGCAGGGGCGTGGCTCTACGTGGCGAACACGAGCTCGGTGGTTCGCTGGCCGTACGCTGTCGGAGACGTTCGAGCGACGGCGCCGGCACAGACGCTGGTGTCCCTTCCTGGGCGTGGATATCACCAGCACTGGACGCGCACGGTCGCGATCGACGCGCGTACGCGGACGCTCTTCGTGTCGGTGGGGTCCGAGACCAACGTCGAGGTCGAGAGCGACCCGCGCCGCGCGGCGATCACCGCGTGTTCTCTCGATGGAGCTCGGTGTCGCATCTACGCCAGCGGACTGCGCAACGCGACCGGGCTCGCGATCGAGCCCCGCACGGGCGCGCTCATCGCCGCGGTGAACGAGCGCGACGAGCTCGGCGACGAGCTGCCGCCGGACTACCTCACACGGGTGCGCGAGGGAGGCTTCTACGGCTGGCCCTACGCGTACTGGGGGCCGCACGAAGATCCTCGGCGCGCAGGCGAGCGAGGCGACCTCGTGGCTCGATCGGTGGTTCCTGATTTTTCGCTCGGCGCGCACGCAGCGCCCATCTCGGTGCTCTTCGCGCGCGCTCTCGCGGGCGACGCGCTCGTCACGCTGCACGGCTCGTGGAACCGCGCTCGCCCGCACGGCTACGAAGTGTGGCGAGTGCACTTCGATAGAGGAATTCCAGTGACTGCGACGGTCTTCGTCCGCGGCTGGCGCGTCGATGACGACCACGTATGGGGCCGGCCAGCCGGGCTCGCCGAGGCGCCAGACGGAAGCGTGCTGCTCATCGATGATGGATCGCGCACGATGTTTCGACTGCGTCCTCCCTCGTAGCGCAGACATCGATCGAGGCGCCGTCGCGCACGCACGAGCGAGCCATGACGCCAATACCCTCGACGGGCATTGCGCGCGCTGCTTCGACTCTCGGAGACTTCGGCGATGACGACGACAGCGTTCGGCGGTCTGCTTCGACATCATCGCCAACAGCGGGGACTGAGCCAGCTCGCGCTCGCGCTGCGCGTCGAGACGACGACGCGTCATCTTTCGTACGTCGAGAACGGGCGCTCTCGTCCTGGGCGAGCGTTTGTTCTCCGCGTGGCGGACGCGCTCGATCTGCCGCTTCGATCGCGAAACGAGCTGCTGGTGGCGGCAGGACTGAGCGCTGAGTTTCCGACGCATCCGCTGTCGAGCGCGGTGCTCGAGCCGTACCGGCGAGCGATCACCACGCTGATCACCGCGCTCGAGCCGTACCCCGCGTTCGTGCTCGATCCGCTGTATCGCGTGGTGGACGCAAACGCGAGCGCGAGGCGGCTCGTGCCGCAGCAAGCCGATGAATGGAGCCTGATCGACGCGCTGCTCGGCCCGGGCCCCGGGCGCGAGATGATCACGAACTTCGCCGAGGTCGCCTGGTCGATGAGCGCTCGCCTGGCTCGCGCGTCGGTGCACGCGCCGCGATCCGCGGAGATGGCCGCGCTCGAGAAGCGGCTGGCCGGCTACCTCGCCGACGTTCCTCGACCCGTGACGGACGCGACGGGAGAACCAGTGATTTGTCCGACGCTTCGGATCAGCGGGCGTTTGATTCGCACGATCGGAATGACGATGCGCTTCGGCCCGAGCCGCGAAGTGACGCTCGAAGGACTGCAAGTCGACGTGCTCTATCCGCGCGACGACGACGGCGAGCGCTGGTTTCGCGAGCACGCGAGCTGAAGGGCTGCGCATACCCTCGCGGGGTATTGGGCGCAGGGCCGACGCGTTCGAGGGTCCGCCCATGAACTCGACGGACTCACACGACAACGGGCAGGCTCGACAACTTCGCGCCGGTGATCGCTGCGCTCCACGCTCGCTGCGCAATCTGGCCGATGAGCCGGTGGCCATCCCAGACGCGGCGGCCATCGTTCACCTGCAGCTGCGGCGCTTCGCGGGCTGCCCGATCTGCAGCCTGCACCTTCGGAGCTTCGCGCAGCGCGCACACGAGCTGCGGTCGGCGAACATTCGAGAGGTCGCGGTCTTTCACTCGTCTGCCGAAGAGCTCCGAAAAGTGCACACGCGCTTGCCGTTCGACGTCGTGCCCGACCCGAGCAAAGCGCTGTACCGCGCTTTCGGCGTCGGAGCGTCGCCTCGCGCGGTCCTCGATCCCCGCGCTTGGCTCACCGCTGCGCGCGCCGTTGCTTCGCGCGCCTCTTCCGATCCAACGGCCGGTCGCGAGGACGGGACGCTCGGGTTGCCCGGCGACTTTCTCATCGCGCAGGATGGTCGAATCATCGCGGTGAAGTACGGCGTTCACGCCGATGATCAGTGGTCGATCGACGACGTGCTGGGGCTTGTCGCAGGGAGCCGCTCGTGAGCCCACTGGCGCTGCTCTCGCTGCAGATCACCACGAGCTTCGTGGTGTACTCCGCGTTCGCCGCGTGGGTCGTGCAGCCGGCGATCGGCGACTGGTCGCCGCGCCGAGCGCTGCGGGCGCTGCTGTGGATCCACGTGTTTCGATTCGTTCCGCTGGCGCTCTACGCGCCCGGACAAGTCTCTGCGGACGTGCCTCGGGTCGTGATCGACACCGTCGCGAGAGGGGACTTTGCCGCGTCGATCGCCGCGCTGCTCGCGCTTGCATCATTCCGAGCCGCGCCTTCACATGCCATCGCTGCGACGTGGGTGTTCAGCGTCGTCAGCACGATCGACATCGTCCACGCGCTCGTCGTCGCGCTCGCCAACGGAGTGTACAAGCACCCGCTCGGCGTCGGTTGGTTTGTGCTGATCCTCTACGTTCCGCTCGTCTGCGTGAGTCAATCAGTGATCTTTGCGCACCTCCGACGCAACGGCCTGCGCCAGCCAGCCAGCGCGACAGTCGGCGCCCCGACCTCGTCACCGTCACCCCGCGCGTCTCCGTAGCGCGCTCGGTGGATCAGCGGTTCGCGGCCGATCGATCGCCAATCCGTCCGTCGGCGAGCCGTATGATCGGCGAGGAGAATTCATGAACCACACCCTCGCAAACACCTTTGGTCTGCTCGGTGGATTCGCTGGCGACGAGCGCAAGCGCGCCGAGGCGGCGGCGCTCGCCGAGCGACTCCGCGGACCGCAGAGCCAGTCTGTCGCCGTGCCCGAGGTCGTGGCCGTCCTCGAGACCCTGCCGTTCTCCGGGCGGATCGAGTTCGTCCTGAGGGCTGTCTGCGAGAGCCCGGCGCGAGACCGACTCGTGCGCGGGCTGTTCGACTCGTGCTTTCGCGCGGATCGCTCCGAAGGACCAGGCAGCGACGCGCCGATCCTCGACTCTCTCAGCGGCGACGCGAGCCGGCAGCTCGACCCCGAGCGGTACTACATCCTGCGCTTGTTGGTGGTCGCGTTGCCGTGCCTCGGGCGGCTCGGCGTCGAGCTGTTTCACGCATACCAGCAGAGCAGCAGCACGGTGCTCTTTCGGGCGTTTCTCGACGCGATGGTCGCCTCGACGGACTTCACGGACGCCGAGCTCGAGGCGGTCTTCATCGGCGCCGTCGACGCGTCGCGAAAGGCCATCCTCGAGCGATGCAAGCGCTCGCCCCACCGGCAACGCTTCGTCGGCCGGCTGATCGAGAAAGGGCTCGCGCCGATCGCGATGGTCTACTGGGCCAATCCCGAGGTCGCCGCCGCGCTGCTCGGCAGCGGTCCCTCGAAGGAGCGCGCAGCGTTCGAGAGCCTCGGATTCAGGAGCTGGCCGCAGCTCGGGTCCGTGTACCTGGCTCATCTTCGAGCGCTGCTCGAGACGCACGCCAACGATCCGCTCCGCAAAGCGAAGGTCTTTCGCGAGTTCGAGTCGCGCTCGCACGAGCTGCGCTCCGCCGACGTCCTGGCGCTCGTCGCGCTCTGCGAAGAGCACCAGCCGCTCGAGCTCGCGAGCAGCGTCGGGCCCGAGGTCCGAGCGTACCTCGAAGACACCTCTCGACGCGGCGCCTGGGCGGGACCGTACGAAGGCGTCACGCTGGCACTCCCGTGCGAGCGATTGCTCTGCTTGTTGCGCGCTGAAGACCGCGTCGCGCTGCTGCGCTCGAGCGTCACGAAGACCGACCGCGGCTGGGCCTTCATCGAGAGCCACCGAAGCCTCTGCGAGACGGTGCTCTCGAAGCGCGTCGCTCGAGTCTCGGCGCAGAAGCTCTTCGCGGCGCTCGCGGTCGAAGCCCTCGAAGCCGTGTCCGAAGACGCGCTATGGGATCTTCGGACGGGCGCTGCCGCGGACGCGGCGCAGACGACGTTTCAAGCGTTCGAGCGCTTCTTCGACCTCGGTCGCTGGACCGACAACCGACTCTCGCTGTCCGCGGTCGAGGCGTGGATCGATCTTCAGCAGCGGACGAGGCCGACGGCGGCGGTGATCGCGCGCTTCGCGGGACGCAAGAGCGCCCACGAGCTCTGGACGCTGTGGACTCGCCACGCGCTCGGGCCCGTGCTCGCCCACGCGAAGGCGGTCTCGAAGCGGGCCGCGGCGTCGCTCAACCGATGCAGCCCGAGGGCGGCGAGGTCCACCATCACCTCGTACGTTCCCTATGTGAAAATGCTCGTGGATCACATTGCGTCGATCCTGAGCGCGCCGGGCCAACAGTGCGACCCAGCCCTGCACGTGGCCACGGCGGCGGACCTCGCAGAGGCCACGCGAGAGCTCTTCGATCGCGCCGACGCCACGTTCGCCGCCGATCCGACGGTGGGCTCGCGGGCCGTCGACTCCGTGCGCGCATCGCTCGAAGCCGTGCTCGTCGCTGCGCTGCGCAAGGCCTCTGACTCTCTCGTGTTCGACCCTGCGCGCGAGGGGTACGTCACGACGGCGCAGCACAGCCAGCTCGCGCCTGCGCTCGGTCGCGTGTGCGCAGCGCATCACCTGACGCACTTCGCCGCTGCCAAACCTGCGCTTCTGGACTTCTGCCGCGAGCTGTTCGAACGGGTGAAGCCCCCCGCCGACGCCGCCCGCCTCGGCTTCGTCGAGTCCGTCAATCGCAAGCACCAGAAGGCCTTCGCCTTCTTCGACCTCAACACGCACAAGCTCTGGACGACGACGGCGCTCAGCCTGCTCACAGCGCTGCGGAGCGCGTGCGGAGCGCGCGAGCGTGACGTCGCGTTGGCGTCCCGCGTGTGGGCGCTCTACAAGCGAGAGAAGTTCGGCGCGAAGCTGCCGAAGCGCAGCGAAAAGAAGTTCAACGAGTACCTGCTCGAGTGCCTCGCGCTTCCCCCGAGCGTGGTCGCCGAAGAGAAGCCGAGCCTCGTCGACGCGGGCGTCGCGCTCTCGAAGAGCAACGAGCTCGACGCGACGGCGGAGTCCTTCGCCCGATTGGGCTGGCTGATCGAGGTGCTCGACCGCGCGCCGCCCGCCGCTCCGGTGCGTGACAAATACCTGCTCAAGCACGGAGACATCGCGCTCCCCGCGGTGCGCGTGCTGCTCGAGGACGCGACCACCGACCGCGATCCTGCCGTTCGTATCCAGGCCCACGTCGCGCTGCTCGCTCGCTCGCAAAGCGACCTCGAGGCGCTCGCTTCGTCGGTCTCGTACGTGGCCAGGCGCATTCGCAACGAGGCCGGGCTGCATCGCCCGCTGGTCTATCAATGGCTGATCGAGCGCATGAGCGCCATCGTGACGCTCTCGCTCGAGCGCGCGGGAGCGCAAGGGGGCGACGCAGCGCTCGAGCACATCGGCGCGCTGTGTGACGCGCTCGAGAAGATGCTCCGCGACGACGTCTCCAAGCGCGACTCCGTCGCCAAGAACGCATTTCGAAGCATCGCTGCGACGATCCTCTCGAGCGCGCTGGTGTTCGACGGCGCGAAGCCGCTCGTCGAAGCGCGGCGACGCTGGGTCACGTGCGGCGTGCTGCTCGACTGGATCGTCGTGCGAACGCTGCACGGCGACGCCGGCTCGCAGTCCTTCGTATGGCCGCTGCAGCGCTGCACGATGCCTCGCGAACGAACGGTGCCCGAGCCGTGGCTCGACGAATATCTTCCCTTTCTTCGCGCGCACTTTCGCGCGGGGCAGAGCCGCTTCGACGAGCTCAGGATCGCCCTGTACACACGGGGACTGCAGCGCGAAGCAGGCAGCGCGCCGCGCTTCGAGGTGGCGCAAGCGGTGGACCTGCTGCTCGACGCGCTCGGCGCCGTCGCTCACCCGAGCGCCGCGACGCAGCCGGCGCGAGACGAGCTCGGGGAGGCGCGGAGCTTTCCTGCAGGGGCGAGCGCGGACTCGACGTTGCTGCGAAGGGCGCTCGCGCTCTTTGCCTTCGCGGGGCCGCAGTGGTCGCACGCGCCTCGCCTCGCGCGCTTCTTCGAAGCGATGATCGAATCGCTCGACGCTCCCGCGCTGCAGGCGAGCCAGCTTCGTCCGGTGATGACGCTCTTCGAGAGCGTGCGCGCGCTGTATCCGCAGGGATCGCTTTGGTACGAGCTGCCGCTGCTCGCGCGGGCGTGCGACGGGCTGCTGCGCGCTTCGATTCGACTCTCGCTGCCTGACGAAGCCAAGCGGATCTATCCCTTGTGGCTCGAGCTGCGCAGCGGGCAGGGCAGGACGCCGCTGTTGCGCGCGTTGACCGAGGCGCAGGCGCAGCACCTCGTCGCCGAGGGAGCGGTCCGCGGCGCCGACGTCCTCGAGTCGGGCACGCAAGCCGAGCGACGGTGCGCGAGCGCGCGCGAGCTTCTGCAGCGGACGCCGAGCGCGGCCTACCTCGTGCTGCAAGACCTCGTCTCGCTTCGCGACGACCTGCTGCTCGACTACACCTGGAAGACGCGCGGCGAGCTGCGCGGCGTCTTCGACCCGACGTGGTCCGCGGTCGCGCTGAAGGACAGCGAGGCGAACGCGCGCGCGCCGCTCTCGGCGCCGGCCGACGTCTGGCCGACGCTCAACGGACGCACGATGCGCACGTACACAGTCGCGGCGCTCGAGTCCGCGCTCTCCGTCGAGCGAAGCCCGCAGCTGCGTTCGCGGGACGTCGCGGATTTCGTGCAGTCACCGGCGTCGAGTCACATCGAGGTGATCGCGCTGCTGCGAAGGCTCTTGCAGCTGAGCTCGGTCGCAGAGCAAACGAGCGGCGACGACAAGGCTGAGTCGACCGTGGACGACGGCCGAGAGCTTCTGCTCGAGACCGTGATCCTCTGCGTGTTTCAGACGGACGCCGCTTGGTTCGTGTTGGCGTTCTTGCTGAGCCCCGACGTGATCGCGACCTCGCAGCGCACGACGGCGTCGATCCTGACCAACCTGCATGCGTGGGTGTCGATGGACAAAGTGGTGGCGGTCCTGCGGATCCTGCTCGAGCCGAAGCGGCGATGGGCCATTCAGGTCGTCCTTCACAAAGCGATCCTGAGGCTCTTGCTCGACACGCCGAGCGTCGAAGCGAGGAGCATCTTCGCCCACGAATGGGCGCAGCGCGAAGCGCTTCACGTGCACGCTGACGTTCGCCACGAGATGGTGAAGCTCGCCGTTGCAGCGCTCGCTGCGCCGGATCCGGACAAGTCTCGAATCGCGTGGATGATCGCCGAAGAGGTGGCTCGGTCACGGGGCGAGTTCGACGCGACGACAGTGTTGCTGCTGCTGCTTCCGTCGTGGACGCCCGAGCGACCGTTCGTGGGCTACCGCGTGATCGACCCGCTGCTTCGCATTCCCGTCGCCAACTCCGAGGTCCCCGACTCGTTCGGCCTGCTGCACAGCAAGTGGCTCGCAGAGACGCCGCTGTATTTCACGTCGACGGAGGTCCGCGATCGGATGCGCGCGCTGCTGGCGCTGCTCGCGCAAGGGTCGCATCCCTACCTGCAAACGCTGGCGACGTGCATGGGCTTCGCGCTCTCTCCGTGCGCGGGCGGCGAGTACGACGAACGCTCGCTCGAGCAGATGCAGGCGCTTTTGCTCTCGATGTCCGTCTCGTGGCAGAGCGACCGCGCCGCGGTGTTTCCCAGTCCGGGCGCGGGCGAGGGCGCGCCGCGCGCCGCGGCGAAGGCTGAAGACGAGTACATGCTTCACGTGGCGCCGAGGCTGTTCGCGGCGCTCGGCATTCAGGTGCTGACCTGCGAGCTGCAGCGCTACACCGAGCACGAGCGGCAGACCGCGCGCGCGTTGACGGACGTCTGCCAGCAACACGGCGCCGCGCGGGCGCTGAGGGCGGTGTTCGGTCAGTGCCTCTCGTCACTCGCGAACGCGCCGCCGATCGAAGTCGAGAAGCGCAGCCGGCTCGCGCGCGTCGCGCAGGGCGTGCTGTCCACCGCGAAAGACTGGGGCAGCGCCAAGCCGCTGCTCACCGATCACTTTCAAGAGGCGCTGCGGTTTCTGCGCGGCGACGTCGAGCGGGTCAACTCGCTGCTGTGACGCTTCCGCGGGGCGTTGGCGCCGGGGTGTCCCTCGCTGATCGCCCGCGACGACGTCGCGCTGGCGGTCGGCGCCAGATTGACACCGTGTCAACCTTTGTCTCGCCTACGAGCTGGCGAACAGCGCCGCGAACACGGGTTCGTTCCGGATCGCGTCGAAGTCCGAGTCGCCCTTGGCATCGTCGAGCTGCGAGCGGTCGATCGCAGCGCACGCGGCCAACACGCGCGCAGCGCGGGTGGCGTCGCCGGCCTTCGCCCACGCGCACGCCTGGTTGTACAAGAGCGTCGCGCTCGACTCGCGCGCGACCGCTTCGAGCGCGACGTCGACGACGACCACCGCCTCGCGCGGCCATCCGGCGTTGATGAGCGCGCTGCTCAGCCGAAGGCCGATGCCCTGGATCGACCGCTGGCTCGCTGCGTCCGCCTGATGCGCAGCCACGACGCCGCGCATCGCCGCGACGGTGATGTCGACTCCGCGGCGCAGCAGCGCGACGACGCCAGCGCACGACGGGTTTGCCGTGCGGACAAACTGCGCGAGCTCGATCTGCGCGAACAGCGCGTCGTTGTCTCGGGTGCGCTCGACGTGCGGCGCGAGCGCCTCGATGCGGGCGCGGTCGTCGCGATCAACGGCCTCGCGCAGCGGGGGCTCCCAGCGCGGGTCGCGCATGGCGTTGGGCGACAGCAGGGCCGATGCCGCGCGCAGGTCGTCGCGTTCGCCGCTCGCGAGACCGAGCTCGATCAACGCGACCAGCGCGTCGCGATGTCGCGCGCAGAAGGGCGCGATCCACGCTCCGTCATCGTTGTCCCAGTCGGCGGTGCAACCGATCGAAGCGGCGACCGCGCGGAGCTGCGCGGTGGATCGCGGCGCGAGCAGCAGCCGCTCGGTGATGCGCAGCACAAACGCTTCGTCCTCGAGGTGGCTGTCCGAGTAGCACGGGTCGATGGAGGGCTGACGCTCGTAGAGCGCGCACCAGAGCTCACCCGCGCGTTCGCGCACCGCGCGCTGCTCGTCGGTCTCGACCTCAGCGCACATGCACCGGGCCAGCTCGTCGCCGAACCAGCGGGCCGCGACGGCGTCGAGCGGGCCGTCCGCGACCCGGCGCTCGACGGCTCGAAGCAACGCCTCGGAGTTGTCTTCCATCGTCTCGCTGCCGAGGTCGAGCGCCATCTCGCGCAGGTATTCGAAGCGCCCGTCGTCGTCGAGCATCTGCCCAAACGCCCGATTGGAAGCGCCGCAGTCGCCGAGGTGCCGCGCGTAGTGCGAAGGGGCGATGCCGTCGAAGGAGGGAGTTGTTCGACACAGCGCTTCGAGCAACAACGCCGCGAGCTCGGGGCCGGGCTTGCTTGTCGCATCGGGCCCGTATTGCTTGACCCAGTGGGACACGACGCTCGCGTCCGTCGTTGTGCGCAGCAGCGCCGCGAGCGTCGCGTCGTCGACCCGCGCCGACTGCGCCGAGCCTGCGCCGCGATAACGCGCGATCGCGCGCGAGGCGAGCGCGAGGTCCTCGGTCGCGAAGCAGCGCGCGATCCACTGGGCGATTCGCTCGCGTTCGGCGCTGGTCCAGTCGGTGTTGGATCGATCCAACAACAGCGCTAGCACCGCGGCTCGCGCTGAAGGATCGTGCACGTCGCACTCGACGATGCGATCGACGGCGTCGTGCAGATCGAGCTGCGACGGCCTCGCTTGCGCGAACGCGGTCCACTCTTCGGCGGTCAACGGGCCTCCGTCGAGCCCATATCGCGCGAGCCCCGGCCAGTGGAGCATCGCCTGGTGAGCGCTCGTGACGCCGAGCAAGTCCGCGGACTCGAGCACGGCGAGCCGGTGCCGTTCGGCCGCGCGAAAGAGCGACAAAATCGGTCGCAAACGGCGCTGCATCGGCTCGTGAAGGTCGTCGTAGAGCGCTCGGATCTCGTGCGCCGCGTCGTCCACGTTGGCCACAAACCCGCCCACCTGCGAGTTGCCTTCGAGCCGACCCGAGAGGCTCAGCCGCACCGGCAACGCGTCGAACAAGAACCGATCGGGCGACACGAAGCGGTGCGACGGAAGCCCCTTGAGCGCGTCCTCCATGCGAATAGGGTGGTAGGTCGCGGCCATGTTGCGCGTCCATACGAAGGCGCGCGACGCGGCGTTCCAGTGAGCGACGAGCTCACCGGCGGCGCGGGACGCTGCAGCGGCGTCGGGGCCGAGCACCAGCGCGCGAGCCTGCGACCAGAGCGCCTGCGCCTCGGGCAGCGCGTCGAACTCGCTCGGCGGCGGCGGCGCGCCGGTAACCAGCGCGGCGAGCATACGCTGCGTTGCATACGCGTCGACCAACTGAAAATGGCAGTCGTATCCCATGAAGACCACGCTCCTCGAGGGCGGACCGTAGCAGTCGACCGCGCTGCATCGCTCGCACGGATCAGAATCTGATTCGCAGAAATGCGAACACCGCGCCGGCGAAGCGCTGAAGCCACAGCGCATCACCGCAGAGCGACTCAGCGATGATTCGGTCGACGCGCGGTCGGTCCTCGCCGAGGCGAGCTCGTGATCGTCGAAGCTTCTTTCGCCGCTTCGGGAGTGGATCTCTCCGTCGCCCGTTCGAGCGCCTCACGCCGCGTCGATCTGCGCCAGGTGACGAGGCGCATCCGCGGTCGCTCTCACCGATCGGCCCGCGAAGGCCGCGACGCGAGCAGCCAGAAGCCGACGCCCAGCTCGAAGAGCGTGCCCGGCACAAACGTGAGCATCGTCCACTGTGCCCATCGCGGCGACGCGAGGTTGACCACCGCTCCGACGCCGATCGCGACGTAGCACGCGAGGCCGAAGCGGGCGAGGCTCGGCGGCACCCACGCGGTCCGCGCGAGCAGCGCGCAGAACGGCGCCGCGCCGAGCGCGAGCAAGACGAGCACGACGTCCATAGCCGCGACGCGCATCCTGGATATGACTGCAATTTGCCTGGCCAACGCGAGGTCGATCGCGACGCCATCGGCCAGCAACACGAGCGTCGCGACGCCGCCGAGCACGGTCACGAGGCCGATGATCGCCTCGGCCGAGCGCAGCAGCAGCGCGCCCAACGAAACGCGCGCGTCCACAGACCTCAACAGCAGATGGTGTGATGCCGCCAGCACGAGGACCCCGCAATACATCGCGAGGTCCATCAGCACGCCGAGTCGATAGAGCCCTCGATGGGCCGCGATGGCGCGCGCCGTTTCGAGCACGTCGCTCGATCGCGTCCATGCCGGCTGAACGAAGATCAAGCTCGCGAGCGGCAGCGTGATCACGAGCACGTACGCGAGGCCCGCGACACGCGCGACGCGTAGCAACGACGGGTCACGGGAGAGTGTGCTCGAGTCGTCTGCGAGGGGCGTTGTCCGCATGATCGTGGTGTACGGGCGCGCTGCCAGAGAGCGCCACGCGCGTTTGCGCACAGCCCATGTGCATCGATGTTCGAACGGCCGAACGCGCCGCCGGCGGCTCCTGGCTTGCGGTTGGACGTCGTGCTTGCGCGGCGAAGCGCGTCGTCATCGACGCGGCGGCAGCTCGATCGGCGCTGGCGCGGTCGCCCCCCGTTTGGTGACGCGGTCCGACGGCGACCCGCAGTTGGTGCGTGAATCCGCGACGCGTCCGGCGACCGTGGCGCCGTCGAGTACACTCGGCTGCGATGAAAGTGAGCTGTCCGACGTGCGGTGTGATGGTCCCGATGCCGCCCGCCAAGGTGACGAGAATGCTCTCGAGGTGCAGCGGGTGCGGCAATGTCTTCGAGTTCGACCAACGACTGAACGAGGCGCTCGACTCGGTTCGGCCGCGCGATGCCGCGCCGCCAGACGGTCCATTGCCGTTCGGGATCCAGCTGCATCGAGAGGACTCAGCGCCCGCACACTCTGAAGCGAGCGCGACCGCGAAGGGCCGCGGTCGACTCCGCATCGTGCGTCGTTGGCTCTCGCTCGACTCGGTCATGATGCTGGTCGCAGCGATCGTGTGCGACTTCGTTGTAGTGAAAATGTTCCGTGTGTTCTCGGGGCCAGAGACGGCCGCGACGTTGGTCGTCATGTCGCCGCTGCTCGCGATCTGCTTGTGGCTGTCGTATAGCGGCCTCGCTGGCGTCATCAACCGCACCGTCATCGTGGTCGACGAGCGAGCGTTCACCGTTCGCCACGGACCGCTTCCCGCCCGGGGAAACTGCGCCGTCGCGCTGAGCGAGCTGCTGCAACTGTTCACCGTCGAAGTCGCCGGCCCCCGCGGCGCACGGGTCTACGAGCTTCGAGCGCACCTGCGCAACGGTCCCACGGTGACGATCGCGAAGAACCTCTCGAGCCCGAGCCAGGCCCTTTTCATCGAGCGCGCCGTCGAGCACCACGCGGGAATCGAGGACTCGATCATGCCCGGCGAAGTGCAGAAGTGAGCGCGTCGGAGGATGACCTGTGATCGACCGCGCGGTCGGCGCGATCGTGGTCGATTCACCTGCGTGGCCGCCAGCGTCGACGAGCCAAGAGACGCAACTGCGCACCGCTCAACATGGTTGGCGTTCACCGTCGACTCTTCGGAAGGTGCACGGTGCGCGCAGCGTATGGCGGTCCATCATGCGCTCCAGACTCGATCGCGCCGGACTGCTTGCGTGGACCCGCCGTTCGCTGCCGTGCAATCGCGCGATCGCGATGGCGTTCGTGCTCGGAGGCTGCGGTGGCCCGTCCGATGGCCGCGACCTCGACGCCAGCGCAGGCGGCAGCGATGGCAGCCGCGACGCATCGCGCGGCGGGGGCACCGCGGCGTGCAGCCCGTCGACGCTGCAGGACACATTCACTGCAGCTGCCCTCGACAACGCCGCGTGGCGCAGGGTCGGCGTGAACGGATGGACGGTCGCGCCTGTCGACGGTCGACTCGCGTTCACGCCGGACCCTGCGCACAACAACACGCGCGCTGGAGGGGTGAGGTCGATCCCCACGATGAACCTGACTGGTTGCGCCACGTGGCTCGAGGTCGTGCGCACGTTCCCACCAGGGCACCCCGGCGAACTCGTCGTCAATGTGTCCACCGAGAGCGGCGCCACCGTGGGGGCGATTTGGGTGCGGCGAGAGCGAGTGGTGACGTTTCGCGTCTACCAGGGCAGCAGCTTCGTCGACGAATCCGTCCCGTACGACGCTGTGATGCACCGCTGGTGGCGGTTTCGCGACGCGGGCGGCGAGCTTGCGATCGAGACTTCGCCGGATGCACAGAGCTGGACGACGCGACTGCAGCGCCCGCACGGCGCGGACCTGACCGCTGTGAAGCTGTGGCTGTCAGCAAACGAGGCCAGCATCTCCGCGGGGTTCGACGGTCCGCTGTTCGACAACATCAACGTGGTGCCCTGACGGCGTCGCCGTCTGTCGAGGCTGTGTGGCTGCGACGGAGATCGACGGCGCAGGCTGCCGACGAATCGATGCTGCCGGGTGAAGAGAGCGTAAGCGAACGGTGAAGGTCAGAATCGGATTCGTGGCAGGGTGGTCGCCAGGCGAAGCGTCGAGACCAGGCGCGGGTGCCGCGTTCTTGGCGTCGTTTGCGGTGCTCGCGCTTGCGCAGTGCGGACCGGTCACCGTCGAGTGTGCCGACGGCGGTCACGCGATCGGCGACGGGGTGAGCGCTGACATCGTGACGGTAGACGCGACGGTCGGCGAGGGCGACGTGATCGCCATCAGCGACGGCTCGATCACCGACGGAGCGGCGGACGCGAGCGTCAGCTCGACGAGGCTCCGAGTGGGTCCTGCACGCGTCGTCGCGATCGAGTCGCGCACTCCATTGGCCCGTCAATTCTCTGATGGAACCATCATGCTCGCGACCGCCGACGCGCTTCGTTCGAGCGACCAGGGGCAGCGATGGAGCGTGGTGAGTCCGGGCTATCGTTCGGGCTCGTGGCAGCTCGTCGTGCAATCGGGCACGCGAGTGCGAGCGTTCGCGACCGGCGGTTCGAGCGAGGACGGTTGTGACCCGACCTGGTCGACCTGGCTGTGCTTCAGCAGCGCAGCGGCAGGTTTTCTCGGGAGCTACGCTGAGTACGAGTCGCCGGTGGGATCCGCGGTCGGCGGTCGCCGGCGGTTTCGCGTGGGTCTGCCCGGAGATTCGACGGCGCTCTGGAGCGTGCACGAGGCGAACGTGTTCGACGGCCGCTTGTACCTGGTGCTGTTTCGCTACGAGCAACGCAGCGAACGCTGGCGGGGCCAGATCGTACCGGGCGCTGTCGTGTCGTCGCACCTCGTGGTGGCGACCGACGCGGAGGCCTCTGAGTTTTCGTACGTGTCGGAGATCGCGTCCGAGCGCACCGCGCCGCTCGCCTACGCGGGGCCGCTGCCGCTCTACTACGGCGCGGACCCGACCGTGCGGCGTTTGAACAACGGCGATTTTCTCGCGGTGTTGCGAACGAGCGCCGATGACGACGACGGCCATCGAAAGCTCGATCCCGCGGCGGTGTTCTCCGCATCGACCACGGAATTCACCGACTTGCGCGACGGGTATGCAGGGCGCTTCGCGGTCCGGGGCGTGTTCGAGCCAGCGCTCGACGCCGAGCGGCTCTACCTCGGCGCCGCGCCGACGCCGCCGTTGCTGATCGCGCGAAGTCGTGACCGAGGTGCGACGTGGACTCGGCGTCACCACGCGTTTGGCGGGACCGTTGCCGCTCTGGCCGAGAGCGAGGACGGCGCGGCGCTGCTGCTCGCGTACGGAGGGCTCGAGTATCCGCGGCGCGGGCACGCGATCGAGCTGTCGACGGATCGCGGCGAGACGTTCAGCGAGCGAGTCGTGCTCGACGACGCGCGCGAAGGATTCACGAGCGGAACAGTGCAGCTGATCGCGACAGGTCCGCGTCGATTCTTGCTGCTGTACGACCTGTTGCCTGGATACATCCGCCCGACGCCCGGTAGCTATCGCGTGCTCGCGCGGTCGATCGACGTCGTCGACTAATCGAGCGTCGCGCTCGCCTCACAGCTACCTGCAGTATCCGAGGCGGCTGTCTCCCAGAAGGTCCCGGCAGTCTCGAAACGTGGTGTTCGAACTCAAGCCGAGGCCATCTTCGCACCGCTGACCGGCTGGGCAGTCGTTGGCGCCGAGTCGGCAGCTCCATCGGCACAGCGGGGCGCTGCCGGCCGTCGGCGACACGCACGAGAAGCACGTAGGCAACAGAGGGTTGTCGCTGCAGGTGGTGGCGATCGGCCAGCCGCCGTCGGGATCGATCGCGCACGGCGTTCCGGGCGGTCTTCCGTCACTCGCTCGGCTCGACGCGTCGCTCGGCGCGGCGTCTTGGGTCGCGCTGCCGTCGAGCGACGCCGCTGTGGATGGGGAGCACGCCGCGAGCGCAGCGAGCGTGGACGCTAGCGCGAGCCGTCGAACATTCATGCCTGGGTCATACTCGATGCTCGCAGCGAAGATTCCCGCCGCGCATCAGCGAGTTCATCACCGACGCACACGCTCACGTGGCAGGCGCGACGGCCGAACGCGTCTCGCGGCGCGAGGCGGAAGTTCGGCGCTGCGGTGACCGCTGCGGCTCTCGCCGCGTCGACGTTCGCGGCCTCAGCGTGTGCGCAGACGAGCGCGCCTGCGCCACACGCGAGCGTCGACGTCGGGTTCGTGCAGGACTCGTGCACTCGCGACGTCAGGTCCGGCGACGACTGCATCGGCGCGCTCGCGCTGTTGTCGAGCGGCGTCGACTTCGGCGGCATCGTCGCGCGACGGTGGTTGATCGCGCTCCGGGGACTTCGGATCGATCCCGATCTTCAGCACCAACCGCGGGAACTCGCTGCGGCTGTTCGAGATCGGCATCGCGACGGGCGCGCTCTTCTGCACCACGAGCGCGACGGGCGTCGAGCGAATCGTTCTGCGCGCACGCTGCACGACATCGTCAGCGCCGCGCGAGATCGTGAAGTGCCGGCGCGGTAGCATGTCTCCCGTGCAACACCGCCTGACGAACAGAGTCCTGTCGACCGAGGCCGAGTTGATCGCGCTCATCGGCGAACCCACGGCGATCGTGCGGCAGAAGGTCGCGTCGCGGCTCAACGCGCTCACGAGGCCGTTCATCGAGCGCTCTCCGTTGCTCTGCCTCGCCACCGCCGCGAGCGACGGGAGGTGCGACGTGAGTCCGCGCGGCGATCCGCGTGGCTTCGTGAGAATCCTCGACGACGCCACGCTCTTGATCCCCGAAAGACCAGGAAATCGCCTGGCAGACTCGCTCCGCAACATCTTGAGCAACCCGCGCGTCGGGCTGCTGTTCGTGATCCCCGGCGTCGAGGACACCTTTCGCGTCAACGGTCGAGCGACGCTCACGACCGACGCCGAGCTGCTCGCCCCGTGCGCGGTCGAGGCAAAGCCTCCGAAGCTCGGCATCCTCGTCGACATCGAAGAGGCCTACACGCAGTGCGGCAAGGCGCTGCTTCGGTCGGAGCTTTGGAACCCCGAGCGCTTCATCACCCGCGCCGAGCTCCCGACGAACGGAGAAATCCACCGCGAGCTGTGCGGCGCCGACTTCGACGCCGACGAATACGACCGCGCGCGGGCCGAGCGCTACGCGCGTCGCGAAGGGTTCTATTGACCGACCGTGGTCACGTCGTCGGTCCAACTGCGGACTTTCTTCGAGCGCTTCTCTGAGCCGCGTCGCGTTTCGTGCGACGGCCGCTTCGAGTACGCTCGGCGCCGTTCGATGAAACAAACAACGTTCATTTCACTGAGTGTGTTGATGGCGAGCGTCGCGTTCGCGTCCGTCGCGTCCGCGCAAGCCGCGCAGGGATCGACGGTCGCCTCGGCGCCGCGGCCCGCAGTGATGCGGCCACCTCCGCCGCTGCTGCCGTTCGAGGCCAACCTCGCGCGAGGCGCGACGGTGGTCGCGAAGTGGGACCTCGCGGCGGACTCCACCAACACGCGGTACGTGATGGCGCAGTCGCGCGCGAGCAACGGTGATCAAGAGTGCGTCGTGGGCGCGGTGGTCAACAACAGCTGGGTCGTCGAGCGCTGGGCCGTCGAGCAGACCGTCGACACGCCGACCGTCTGCTTCAGCGCAGTCCAAGTGGCAAATCGCTGGGTCTTCGCGAAGTGGACCCTCGGCGGCTACGGCGACGGCGCGCAGCGTGTCGACGAGGGCGGCCTCGAGCTGATGGCGCTCGTCCAGGGGCGCTTCGCGAGGGTGTTTCAGTCGCCGGTGTCGAGCTGGACGCTGCTGAGCTCGGCGTCGCTGCTGCAGGTGCCCGCGTCCCGCACGCGCACCGTCAGCCTCACGTGGTCGCCGGACAGCAGCGCGCTCGTCGAGTTTCGCCCGCAGCGTACCGCTCGTCCGCCCACGCGCCGCTGAGCGCGCGAAGGAGCAATCACCGCACGCGAGCGCACAGCGATCGGCACGGCGCCCAACGATCACCAGCTCGACGAAGAGTCCTCCGCTTCGCCTTCGCAAGCGCGCACGAGCTCGACCAGAGGCCGTCCGATCGCCGGCGCGCCGCCCGAGCACTCGAGCGCTTCGCGTTCGAGCGCCTGGATATGGGCGCGTTGCTCGACCGTGAGAGGCGCGATCGCGGTCGCGTTGGCGATGGCTTCGAGCTCTCGCAGCTTCGAGTTCTTGCAGGTGAAATCGATCAGGTCGCGACGCTCGCGGGACGCGCGCACGAGCGCGCGCACACGGCAGACGGCGGCGTCGCTCTCCGAGAGCGCGGCGCATGCGCGCTGCTCTTCAGTGGGCCACGGATCGCGAAGGGTCGCCGCCTCCGCGTTGCGCGCATCGCCGACGAGCACGGTGCGCAGGACGAAGCGACGCTCGGGGATGTCGAAGATCGTTCCGAGAGAGAGGATCGCGATTCGCAGCTCGGCGCCGCGTGCGCCGGTCTCGAACGAGCGCGAGTGCGTGATCCGAGCGATCGCGTCGCTGCCAGCGACGGCGCAGGGCCAACGAAGCTCGGCGCGAACGGACACCGTATGCAGCCCCGCAGGCACACGCAGCGGAGCGTCAGCCGTCACGCGTGCTCCATCGAGCGCGAGCACAACGCCCTGCGCGCGAACGGGCCAACGCAGGTCGCTCGCCACCGCGATCGTGAGCGTCTCCGGCGCCGGCGCCGGCCGCGCGGCGAAGAGCGTCGCGGCAGTGTGCGCAGGGGCGCAGCCGGCCACGATGGCCACGAGCGACGCACACACCATTCGCTGGTTCGAACGCATGGTGGCGTTCGGTGCCAGATTGCGCGAAGCCATTCACCCCGCGCGCATGAGGCCGTTCGGTTCGCGCGCGGGCGCGGGTCATCCTTTCGGCCGATACGAGTCGAACCGAGTTGCCGATGTGCGCTCCGCGCGCGGTGCCTAGCGTCTCAGCCCATGACTCACGGTGTTGCGATCGAGGGCGAGCAGGCTGCGCGCCGGTCCGGTTGGGGAGCCGCTGCCGGGCTGCTCGTGTTGACCATCATTCCATCACTGGGCGGGCTCACGCGGCTCGCGAGCCTGGCCAACATCGTTGCGCCGCAGGCAGATCACGCTCGGTTCGCTGCGCGCCCGTGGGTGCTCGTCGCGCACATCGTCGCGGGCCTCGTGTTCGCCACCTTCGGCGCGGTGCAGTTCGTACCGTCGCTCCGTCGTGGCAGCGCGCGCGTTCATCGCGCGTTGGGTCGGGTGCTCGTCGTCGCGGCAATCGTCGCAGGCTTCTCGGGCATGGCCGTGATGCTCGCGTTCGACGCTTCGCCCACGCAGGGGCCGCCGCTGCACGCGATGCGCGCGCTGTCCGGCCTCGCGCTCGTGGGCTTCATCGCGCGCGCCGTCGCAGCGATCCGAGCGAGGGACTTCGCCGCGCACGAGGCCTGGATGAAGCGCGCGTATGCGATCGGCGTCGCGCCCGGCGTACAGGCGCTCTCGCTCGCGCCGCTCATCGTGCTCGTCGGCGACACCCAGCTCACGAACACCCTCGGAATGGCCGCAGGCTGGGCCATCAGCCTCGCGGTCGCCGAGCGCTCGATCCACGCAGCACGACGCGACGCGCGCGCGAAGACCCACACCGCGACGATGACCGGCGTCGTGTACGAGCGCTATGGTTCGCCTGACGAATTTCAGGTCGCGAACGTGCCTCGCCCCACCCCGGCGAGGGGCCAGGTGCTCGTGCGCGTCGAAGCATCGTCGCTCAACGCGCTCGATCGCCGCATGCTGCGCGCGGATCCGTTTCTCGTGCGCCTGAACAACGGCCTCTTGCGCCCGAGCAAGAAGAAGATCCTCGGCGCGGACGTCGCCGGAGTGGTCGAAGCGGTGGGCGAGGGCGTCACGTCGGTGTCCGTCGGCGATCGCGTGTTCGGCGACGCATCGCACGACGCGCTCGGCTGCTTCGCTGAATACGTGTGCGTGCGCGAGTCCGCGGTGTCGCGAACGCCGAGCGGGATCGACGCGATTCGTGCAGCGTCCCTCCCGCTCGCAGCGGGGACGGCGCTGCAAGCCGTACGTGAGCGAGCGGCGCTGCGACCGGGCCAGCGCGCGCTCGTGTACGGCGCTGGTGGCGCCGTGGGCGGCTACCTCGTGCAGATCTTGAAAGCGTACGGAGCGCACGTCGTCGCGGTGTGCTCGAAGCGAAGCGCCGCCGCTGTGCGGGCGTTTGGCGCGGACGAAGTGCTCGACGTCACCGAGCCTCTGCCCAAAGGCGCGTCGTTCGACGTCGTGTTCGGCGTCAACGGCTACCGCCCGATTCGCGAGTTTCTCGCGGTGCTCGCGCCGACGGGCAGGTACGTGATGGTTGGCGGCGACAGCGCGCAGATCTTCGAAGCCCTGTGGCGCAGCGCGCTGAACAAGTCGGTCGACGTGCTCACGATGGACCCGAAGCTGCTGCAAACGGACTTGCGCGAGCTGCGCGCCCTGGTCGAATCGGGAGCGCTGCGCCCCATGGTCGACGCGGTCTACCCGCTCGATCGCGTCGCCGACGCGCTGCGCGCCATCGAAGCCGGCGAAGCGCGCGGCAAGGTCGTGATCTCAGTGAGCGCGCGCTGAGAAGAGCGTGCGCGCGTCGGGGAGTCGGGATCGACGGTCGCTCGCTACGCGTCCCAAATGCGCACAGAGAGCGACGGGCCGCTCGCGTGGCTCACGGTGGCAAACGAATCGCCCCACGGCACGGCCGCGAGCGCGGACTCGTGCGCGAGCTTGTGCAAGCTGCCGTCGTGCTTCAACAGCAGCGCGTGCTTCGACCCAGTGGGGTGTCTTCGAATGAACATCAGCGTCCCTTGCGCGACAGCCTTCACAGACACGATCGCGTCGGTGCGCGCGAGCTTCAAATCCCCCCAAAAATCCAGCTCGCCGGTGCGTGCGTCGATGCGTTGAACGGCCGCTCCTCTGCCGTGTAGGTCGACGACGAGCGCGTGATCGCCGAAGCTGCGGACCGAGTATCCCGAGCGGGCCGTCGGAACAAAGGAGAACCGCTGCTCGTCGTCGCACCAATACCCCGTCCGCGGTTGAGCCAGGCCGACTCCACAACCGTAATAGCCATCGGCGCCCAACGCGACCGTCGAGCAAGTGCCTCCGACCGCAGGCAGCCGCCTCGCGCGTTGGCGATCGAGGTGGAGGTAGCCCGCGCCTGACCCTGGGTGCGAGGCGATCAAGTGTTCATCGCTCGCAGCGGCGCCCCAGCACACCGGCTGCGGTCGATCACGAGGCCGCGCTCCCAATCGGCGAGCAGTACGTGGTCGTCGTCGATGAGCGCTCGCGAGAGTGCGGTACGCTCGACGGCGATAGCGCGATGATCTCTCTGTTTCGGGCGGCGCAGCTGCGATCGACAAACGCCGGTCGTTGGTACTCCGCCTGGGCTTCGAGCGCGGCGCGGGTGTACGTCGTGCGGGCGAGTGGGCTGCGATTCGATTCGGAGGCCCTCGGCCACAGCCCGACTCTGCCGAAACGCGCGGCGCATCTGGCGATCCCGCTCGAGGGCGGGTTGTTGTATCGACGTTCGCGCCGGGAGGTCTCGATCGACGCGGGCTCGCTCGTCATCGAGCCCGGCGTCCCGTGGAACGAGCGGTGGATCAGCCCCTCGTTTCGCGTGTTGGTCATCGATTGGAACACGCAGGTCGGGCCATCGGTGCAGCACCTGTCCGTCTCGCGCCTCAGCGTGCGCGACCGCGTTCGACTCTCGTCCATCGCGGACGCGATCGAGCAGCGCGTGGGCTGCGAGCCGATGTGCGCCGTGTTCGCCGAGCTCGACGCCCTGCTTCGCTCGCTCGGGGTCGAGCTCGACTCGCTCGCTGGCATGATGCGCGATCGTCCGTCATCGCGCGACGAGCAGACCGCCGCGATGATCTCGCACCTGCGAAGCCGCCTGTGGGAGCAGCCCGCGTGGATCGACGGCGTGAGCCTCGCCGGCCGAAGCGAACGGCAGCTTCGTCGCGACGTGCGGGCGCTGCTGGCTGGGCTCGCGATGGACGTCGATGGTCTGCGCACGTTGCTCGCGACCGAGCGCGTGCTGAGCGCGGCGTCGCTCTTGTCGAGCAAGGGCGCGCGCGTGCACGACGTGGCGCGCTCGGTGGGCTTCGGGACGTCTCGCGCGCTCGCCCTCGCGCTCGATCGCGCCGGCCTCCCGACGGCGACCGCGCTCGCCGCGAACGCGCGCGACGATTGACCGCGTCTACAGCGGCAATTCGAGCGCTGTGTACCCGTCGATTCGCGCCTCGCGAAGCCCCCACTCGCGGCGCTCTCTCGCGGTGGGCTCCCGTCCCTCGACGCGCTCGATGACCGCGAAGCCGATCCCCGTGAACAGCTCGACGTCCGCGGGCTGCGCCTCGGGCACTTCGACGCAAATCACCCCGACCCCTTGCGCGCGGCACTGCTCAGCGGCGTCGTTGACCAGCGCGTCCATCAGCGCGTGATCGTACGGCCGCGTCTCCCAGAGCAGAGCGACCTGCGCGGCGTCTTCGCGATCGTCGTGGGGCATCAGGCCGAACACGGCCACCGCGGCGTCATCGACGGTGGCGAGCAACACGATGCCTCGCTCGAGCAAGCTGGCGAGGTCGTCCCGTGTCCAAGTCGAGCCGCGATCGGCGGCCATGGCGACGAGCAGCGCGAGCTCGTGCTCGGCGGGCTCTTGCGAGAGCGCGACGATGGCGCTCGAGGCGTGCGTGGAGTTCATGAGTCCGATCGCTACGCGAGTCTCGCGCCATGCGCAGGTCATCGATTCGGCCAACAGCGCCAGCGATCAACGCGCGGGGCACACGGTGCCGGCTGGAGCCGTGCCGTACTCGATCCAGTTGATCGGGTGGCTGCCCACGAAGCTCGTGTTCGGAAGCACCTCCCAGTTGATGCCGTCGGTGCTGCGGTAGAAGCGCTGCTGGTCGTACCAGGTCTGCCAGCCGCCGCGCACGGACACGAACGTGCCGGACGGGCTGCGCGCGACCGCGCCGATCGAGACCGACGACGGGACCAGCGCAGTGCTCTGCCACGCCGCGCCGTCGCGGCTGCGGTGCAGTTGATTGCCAGCCCACGCGAAGAACTCGTTGCCCGTCCACACGGGTGATGACAGCTCGCGCATCGGCGCGACGGACACGAGCGTCCATCGGTCACCGCCGTCGGTCGATCGGCACACGTGACCCTGGCCGCTCGTGAGGATCACGACGCCGTTTCCGTAGGCAAATCCCTTGGCGTATTGGCCGCACTCGGGCGGGCGCGCGGCGGCGATGCGCCAGGTGCTGCCGTTGTCGTCGCTCCACACGATGTCGCGATCCGCGCCGGACTCGGCCGAGACGAGAAAGCGGCCGCGCGGGCCGTGGTTGATGAAGTCGATCGTGCGGACGTTCCACGGGCGCGCGGTGGTGTCGCCGGCGCGCATCCAACCCGAGCCGTCCGTCGAGCGCTGCAGCGTGCGCTCGTTCGCGAGAAACACCCCATTGCCGAAGGCGACGTCGGCGAACGTGTGGCCCGGGAGCGTGTCCGTCCACGTGAGCCCGTCGCGCGACCGCTTCACGACGCCAGGCATTCCCCAGCCAAACGTGGCGACGAAGGTCCCGTTGCCATACGCGAGCCCGCGGCCCGCGACGCTGTTGTGGTCGCAGTCGAGCCCGCCCGTGAAGCACCGCGCCGCGTCGTCCGTCGAGCGATTGCCCACCCACGTGCGCCCGTCGTCGCACGAGACCGTGATCCTTCCCATGTGACCTTGCGCGACGAACACACCCACGCCCGTCCCGCTCGACGCGTCGGGCACGGCAACGCCTGAATCGAGTACGGCGCTGTCGGGCACGCTCGTGACGTCCATCAGGGGCGTGACCACGTCGACGGGCGCGCTTGCGTCGACGCCATCGAAGCGATCCGCGGCGACATCCACCGCTGAATCCGCAGGGGTCCCGCGCACGTCTCGCGCCGCGTCCTGCGCGTCACCCTCGGTGTTGCCCATGCACGCGGCGGTGGATTGCGCGAGCCACCACAGTCCGAACCAAGCGCTTCTCTTCACGTCCGTCTTCTCGCCTTCGCGGACCACGCGAAGCGCAGCCCGACGATACAGAGGCTCGCACGAGGCGGATCGGCTCACGAGCGCTGTCGATTACGACCGGGCTCAGAACGTGTGCGAGTGCGCGGGCAGGTCCGTGCTGACGAGCGTGCGCGAGGGTGAGCCGCGCCGCGTGCCCACGGGCACCGTCGCGCTCGCGCCGATCGGACCGCGGCCGCGCAGGTCGGGGAGCGCGAAGTTCGCTCGTCCGTCGCCGCCGTACGCCGTTCCGAGCAGCGAAAAGAGCGCAGCGTTGGTGGCGATCGGCAAGAGCTGTCCTTCGGCCGTGATGAAGCCCCGCGGCGCGAACGTGCCGGCGAACGCGATGATCTCGCCCAGGAACGGGTTGCTGTCGTCGAAGAAGCCCGATCCGTCGCGCGCCGGAAAGATCCCCTGCGTGGCGATCAGCCAGGTGATCCCGAGCGAGGGCTGATAGGCCGAGAACGACTGAGAATTTCCAGCAGTTTGCGTCGCTCCTCCGCCGACCAGCGCGTGTTGATGCGTCGCGAGCTGCGGGCTGCCGAGCGCGATCGAGCTCGCGCCGGTGAACTGTCCTGCGGTGATCGGCGGCAATCCCGGAGCTGGGCCGACGCCGACCGGGACGCGGCCGCGCAAATCCGGAACGGCGAACGTCCGCACGCCGTCGCCACCGTACGTGGTCCCGACGACCGCGAAGAGCGCCGAATTGTCCGCGATGGACAACAGTCGACCGTCGGCTGGCACCCATCCGCCGGTCGGCGTGAAGTTGCCCGCGAACCAACGGATCTGGCCCAAGAACGGCATCGAAACACCGCCGCCTGGGCTGGGAAACGTTCCCTCGGTCGACACCCAAGCCGTCACCGGCAAGCTCGGCGCGCGGAGGTCCAACGGCTCTCCGCGACCGACCGACGACGTGCGCGTCACGCCGTCCACCAACAAGTGCGAGTGCGCCGGCATCGTGCCGATCGAGAGCGTCGCGCTGTTGCTCCCGAACACGACGCCCAGCGACGCAGCAGGCAATCCTGCGCCCGTCCCAGGCGCGACGAGGAAGCGCTCTTGCAAGTCCGGCAGCGCGAAGTTCACTCGGCCGTCGCCGCCGTACGTCGTCCCGAGCAGCGAAAAGAGCGCGGTGTTGCTCGCGATCGACAACAGCTGGCCTCGCGCGAGCAGCGCGCCGTTGGGCCCGAAGCTCCCCGCGAACAAGTGCACCATGCCGAGCGCCGAGCCCACGGCAAAGCTGTCGCGCGAGGGATACACGCCCGTCTGCGCGACCACCATCGTGACCGCGAGCGACGGCTGTCCGAGCTGAATCGCCGTCGCGCTGCCTGCGGGTTCCGTCGTCTGCGAGCCCGGCGTCGCGCCGCAACGACCCGCGATGCACGCTGGCGTTCCGGTCGGCGGACGAGGGCACACCACCGCGCACGCGCCGCAGTTCATCAAGTCCGTCTGGGTGTCGACGCACGTGGATCCACAGGTGGTCTGCGCGCCTGGACACCGCACGTCGGGCAGCGCGTCGGGCAACGCATCAGGCAACGCATCGGGAGCGCTGTCGGGCAGCGCGTCGGGCCGAGCATCGGCGCGCGCGTCCACGGCAACGCCGCTGTCCATCGACCCAGCGTCGGTCGCGACCGATCCATCGCTCGCGTCGAGCGCAGCGGGCCTGTCGTCGACGCTCGCGTCGAGCTCGACTGCGGCGTCGTCGTTGTTCGCATCGAGCGCTGTGCCGCTGTCGATCGCGCTGTCCGCACCGCTCTCGGTCGCGCCGTCGACCAACGCGACGTCGGGCCTGCTCGTCGCGTCGGCGTCCGTCGCGGACGCGTCGGCGCCGCTGTCATCGAGCGTCGGCGCCGTCGAGCACGCGGCGACGAGCGACGCGGCGACCGCGAAGAAACGCGCACGTGCGCGGTTGCGGCGCGCGGGTTGAATCGAAGCAGGGGTCTTCATGGTTGCTCGCGAGCATGGCTGGCTGCGCGGGATCGAGCAACGCGCACGAGGCGTCGAAGTGCGCCGTGTGACGGCGAGAAATGGTCGCTTCGCAGCGGACGCACGTCGCCGCCTGCGACTGCGCCCGATTCGCGATCTGCGCGAGGCTCGGGCTGTTGATCGCTCGCAGAGGGATGGCAGAATCATCCAATGGGGTACGCAGCATGAATGTCGACCAGATCGCCACGATCGCGCTCCTCGCCGCGTCGGTCGCTGGCGCTTGCACACCGAGCAACGGCGCCGACGCCGCCGTCGATGCTGCGACCGCCGTCGACGCGGACGATGCGGCCGCGCGCGGCGACGGCGCGCCATCGGGCGACGCGGAGATCGAAGCCGGCATGCCTTCCTTTTGCAGCGGCCCGTTTCGCGAAGTCGAGCGAGGGACGGTTCGCGACGACATGCCGATGGTGACCGGCAGCTCGTACCTCGGCGCTGCGCACTTCGGCGGCGGATCGCTGTGGTTCAGCATCGAGAGCTCGAGCAACACCGGCAGCGGATCGTTCGACCCGCGTCTGTTCGAGGCGCGCGGCTGGGGCGGCGCGGTGACGATCCAGCGCGCGGCCGCGACGCTCCCGCGATCGAGCTCGATTCGTCCGCGCTATACGCAGAGCAACGCCGGCGCGCCGCTCGTCTGGCTGGGCGCGGGCGTGTACGACGTGCGCACAGGGGTGGCGCAGCAAATGGGCGTCGCGTTCGCGGGCGCGCACGCGTTCGTCGCGCTGCCGAGCGAGACGTGGTGGCTCGATGGCGCCGCCGTCGCGAATCCCCGCGAGCTGGTGCGCTTCGCGCCGATGACCGTCGCGCCCGCCGCGCAGCCGACGCGCCTCGGAGGCCTCGCGTTGCCCGCGCTGCCCGAAGGCAACCCGTCGTTGTATCGCGCCCCCAACGGCGAGCGCTCGTTCATCGCGATCAACGGCAGGCAGTTTCAAGCGCTCGACAGCATGCAGCGCCCGATCGGCGGACCGCTGTCGTTTGCGAACGTCCCGTCGGACGTCGCGATCATCGCGGCGAACTCGGGCTTGTGGTTCATGGACGAGTCGATCGAAGGCACTACGCAGCGCGCGGAGCTGCATCGCATCAACAACGACGGCAGCGACAGCATCGTCCACCGCGTGCTCGCAGACATCAGCCGCGGCCACCGCGCGCAGCTGCTCAGCGTGAGCGATGCCATGCTGATGCTGACCGTCGACGACCAGGTCGAGCTTCGCGACCCGAGCAGCGGTGCGTTGCTTCAGCGCATCGCCAACGCGCGCCGAGGCGTGATCGAGGGCGAGTCGCTGTACGTGATCGGCGAAGAGACGCCGTTTCAGATCGTCGTGCGCGGCATGGCCTGTCGCTGAGCTGCGCGTCGAGTCCGCGGGGCGTTCGGTCTACATCGCGCGACGGCAGCCGATGCGCTCGGTCGCCACGACGACGTCGTCGTAGAGGATCGTCTGCTCGTCGCTGACGGTGAGCCCGCGCGCTTGAAGCTCCATGCGCTTGGCCGCGCTCGAGTCTCGCTCGTAGTACGCGTCGAGAAAGATCTCTTTGAAGAGCACGTCCGCGCTGGTCCTGAAGTTGAAGCCCTCCAACGGCGCTGGTGGCGTGCATGCGCTGAACGAGCAGCCGCCTTCGTGAAACGTGGCGCGCAGCCAGGTTCCCACGGGGCGTCCAGGGGCGTAGCGCCCAACCTCGCGGTCGTTGATCCAGAACGTCAGCGAGCCGTCGTTGGCTCCCACGGTGTTGGCCTCCGCGCCGAGCTCGATGCAGAACCACTCGTTTCGCGGAAACGCCGTCTGCGTCCGCGGCTGAAACACGTTGCCGTAGTAGTACGTCGTGCCCTGGTCCCCAGCGCAGCCGGGCGTCGCGCTGCCGTCGTTGCAGCGCCCCGAGCGCATGCGATGCCAGTACGCGTAGAAGTTGAAGACGTCGTCGTTGGTGGCGTCGAAGTCGAACCAGAAGCCCTGATCACCGCGCGGAACGGTGTTCGCGAGGCCGCTGCTCGCGAACGCCGCGGTCCCTGCGGCGACCCGGACCCAGTGGTGCGGGTTCGGCGCGACCGTGGGAAATCGCGCGTAGAATCGCCAGAACATCTGCGGCACTCGCCGCCGAAACGCGAACCGCGGCGACGCCGAGATGTACTGCGACTCTTGCAGGTCCGCGCGCGTGACGGTCGAGCGCAGATAGCGGGCGCCCGCGTGCGCTGTCGCGCCCTGCTCGAGGTGCAGGTATCGCGTGTCCGCGCGAGGCGCGTCCCAACGGCCCCAGCCCGACTCGAAGTCATCGAAGAACAGCACGCTGGGCGCCTCGGCGATCCCGCGGTCTGCCGGGTAGCGATCGCGCAGCAGCGCGCCGGGTGCATGCCCCGAGTCCGCGGGCGTCCCGCTGTCCGACGGGACGTCTGAGCCAGCGTCGCGCGGCGCATCGGCGTCGCTCGTCGCGGCATCCGTGCGGGGCGCGACGACGTCGGCCGGCGCAGCGGCGTCCGGGGCGCTGCCGTCGGGCGCGGGGTCGGGCGTCGAGCACGCGAGCAGGGAGCAACCAACCAACGCAAGAGTGAACCGCGCAGGGATCATGGGGCGATTGTGCAACGTCGGCGATGGCGTCTCGATCGCAATCTCGCGAACCGGGTTCGCGTCGATGCGAGCAGCGGGGTCAATAGCGGGCGAGGGTGGGGTCGATCTCGCGGGACCAGGCGTCGGTTCCGCCCGCGAGCGAGACGACCTTGGGGTGACCGTTGCGCGCGAGAAACACCCCCGCGTGCAGGCTGCGCACGCCGTGGTGGCACACGGTCACGAGCAGCGCCCCCTCGGGGACGTTGATTTCGTGTGCGCGCGCCGGGAGCTGATCGAGCGGGACGAGGAGGGCGCCGGGGAGGGCGCCGAGCTCGAACTCCCAGGGTTGCCTCACGTCGAGCAGGACCGTGGGCTCGTTGCGCGCGAGGCGCTCGCTCAGCGCACGCGCTGTGATTTCGCTGATCATCCCGCGGATACTACATCGCGCGCGGCGCGCCGCTCGTCGATGAGCAGCTCGACCACCGCGTCGCCGATCGCGTCGATGACGGCGGCTCCGCCCAAACGGTGCAGGACCGAGGCGTATTCGATCGGCGCGTGGTCGGCTCGGCGTGCGAACAGCTCGAGATGACCGATCACGAACGCGTCGTCTTCGATCGCCCAAAGCGCGACGATGTCATCGCTGCCTTCGAGCAACGGGCGCAGCGTCGCGCGCAGCTCTGCGTCGCACTTTCGAAATTTTCGAAGCGCCGCGCGCTGATCGGAGCGCAGGTGTCCTTCGATTTCTCCGCGCCAATTGTCGCTCAGCGCGCGCACGTCTGGAGCGAACTGCGCGATCAACGCCAGCGCTTCGTCGACCGACGCCGCGCACGACTCAACGAAGGCTGCCACGCCCCGCGCCGTCGTGATCGAGAGCGTCTCGGTCTGCCTGCGGCTCGCGACCGTGCGGGCCAGCGGCAGACCGCAGCGAAGCGCGAAGCGCCCCAGCTCGCGCAGCAGCTCGGGTTGTCCGTAGCTGACCAGGATCTCGAGCACGACGTCGTCATCGAGCGTCACGCGCCACTGCGCCTCCGATGCAAATGGGAGCAGTCGCTCTGCGTCCTGCACGACTCGCCAGATCGACGGCTGCCACCCGCCGGCGCGGATCACGTCGAGCAGCGCGTCGAGCAACCGACGCAGCTGCGCGCGGCCTCGGTCGTCGCCGGCGAGCATGTCGATCAACCACGGCAGTCCTGGCTCGGCGCGCCACGACTCGTCCCGCGCCACGTCCGTCGACTCGAGCCAGGACCGCAGCTCGTCGCCCGTGCACTGCCACCGTGTTCTGCGCGCGCACGACCGCTCGCGCCGGGCCTGCTCACGAAGCTCGACCAGCGCGCCGTGCGGGAAGTCTCCGTCGTCGTCGATGGGACACCCCGCGCGGTACCAGCGATCGAGCGCCACCGCGCGGCCTTCGAGAGAGCGAACGCCGTCGTGCCTCACGAGCCGCCAGAGCGATTCGCGCCCCGATTCGATGCGCGCGAAGTCCAGCGCGCGCTGCTGTTCGACAGTAGGCGCTGCGAGCTCGAGCACCCTCACCGCCTCGGGCGCTTCACGGATCACGCGGTCGATCCACCGAGCCTGCGCTTCGGCGCTCGACTGCGTGCGCGACAGCATCGCGTCCATCCCGCGGCGAACCCGTGACGCTGGCCGGGCCCGGCGAGATCGAACCCGCGCCTCGGCGCTGCCGAAGAGCGCGGCGCGGCGCGTCCAGCGATCGAGCTCGGCCGCGATCTGGCTGGACGTATGCGTTTGGACCGCCGCGCAGAGGCGCTCGAGCGCAGGCCACACCGAGCGCACCATCGCTGGATCTTCGACGTCGACCCACAGCAAGACCTCGCTGAGCTCTGCGCACAGCGCGCGCTTGTCCGCTGCTTCGGTGCCGAACGCACGGTCGTCGAACGACTCGACCCACGCGTCGATGCGGCGCGAGATCACCGGCGCCCACGCGGCGCGATCCTCCGTTGCGACGAGCGACGCATCGAGCGAGCAGGACGCGAGGTCGAAGGCGACCCGCGCGCGCTCGACGAGGCTCGACCGTCGTGGGCTCGGCGCGGCGAGCGACGCGAACGCGAGGAGCTCGTCTGCCAGCGCTTCGCGGGATGCGCAGCGATCGAGCGCGAGCGCGACGTGCGCTTCGAGCCGCTCGGGAGCCACGCTCGCTCGCAGCGTCTCGACGAGCTGCTTCGAGAGGCCGCTTCGACGCCGGCCGGACTCGGATCGCACGATGACGGGCTCGCGCGCGATCGCGTCGAAGTACGAGAGCGCGATCGCGTGCTGTCCGAACAGGCAGAGCTGCCTGCAGATCGCCTGGCGCTCGTCGAACGCAGTGAACCAGCGATCCTCGAAACCGTCTGCGACCACGAGACGGCGCTCGCGCAGGCGCTCGCACAGCTCGGCGACGGAGGCGTCGTTTCTCTCGATCAGCGCGATCGCGAGGGCTCCGACGGACGCGCCGTCGGCTTCGATGATCATCCACGAGGCCAGCGCGTCGTCGTCGTTCGCTGCAAGTCGAAGGCCGTCGCGAAGCAGAGAGCCGAGGCGAGGCCGCGGGATCTGCCCGAGGATCGTTCGCTGCGCGAGGTCCGAGCGAGAGGGCAACCACGCGTAGAGCAGCTCGTTGCTCAACGTCTCGTCGTCGATGTCTGCATCGATCCGGCCGCAGTCGAGCGCAGCGCGGCCGTGCATCTCCGTTTCGAACGCGCGTCGTCGGGGCTCTTCGTCGAGGGCCTCTCGCCAGGACAGGCGATCGAAGGGACCGCCGTCGAGCTGCACGATCTGCTGGGCGTCGTCGGGAGAGAGTTCGCCTGCGCGCACCATGGCGCGGAGCGCGCGGATGTGGACGTCGACGAGCGGCGGCGGCTCCTCGTCAGCGACTTGCATCGCCGCCAGGTAGCACTCAGCGCCTCGGGCGATCGCCTCGTCGCGGGTTTGGCTTCGAATGAACCAGCGCTTTCGCGCTTCGCTCTCGGCCATGGACCGCTGGCATCCGTCGCGCCAGGCGCGGTTGGCGGCGACCGCCCGCTGGACGAGCGCGCGCTGCTCTGCCGTTACGTTGAACGTCTCGCTGCTCATTGCGTGTCCCCGCGCCGCTGCAATCGCGCGGCACCGTAGCAGCGCTCGTCGAACGCTGCACGTCGCTCGGGAGCGAGCGAAGCGGCCGGTGAGCCGTTCGATTCGGCAGCCGTTTCGTGAGCCGCGCCGCGATCATCCCACCGCCCCGCACGGTGCGTTCACCGCTTTTTTCACAGGCGATGCTGTGTTGGACCCCCTCCTCGAGTCGACAACGAGCCGCTCCCCCGACTGCGCTCGTCCCCTTCTGCGTTTCGCGTTCGCCGCATACGTGCTCGCCGATGCGCCGAGCGCGAGTCATCTCTTCGTCGCTGAGCGGGCCGTCGTCGAGCGCGGTGAGCGGCTCGGCAATGACGTCTCGCTCGGCACCCGAGTGCGCGGCGTCGGAGCGGATGCGCAAGATGTCGAAGCGCGGGTGCGCCCCGAGCTTCGGACAGAACGTCCGCTCGTGGGATGAGACGGCCACGTCGCGAAAGAGACCGCGGGCTCGAAGGCGATCGACGCGCTCCATCAGTCGCGTTGACGAGAGGGAGGCCGCGAGATCGAAGGCGAGCTCGAACGAGCACGCTACTTGCGCGAATTCGCGCTGCGAAATGACGACGGTGCCAGCCCTGTGTGGCGCCGAAAGAACCGCGAGAACGCCGCGAGCGAGTCGAACCCGACTCTGCTCGCGACCTCTTCGATCGTGTGCGCGCCGCTCACGAGCAGCCTCCGAGCCAGCTCGATGCGCACGAGCGTCTGTTGTTGCGTGAGCGATGTTCCGTGGGCCTTGAGCCGATGTTGAAGCGTTCGGGTCGAGAGATCCAACGCCGCGGCGACGTCGCCTGCGCTCCATCGACGGTCGAACCCTTCGCGCAGCACCGTTCGAAGACGCTCGAGAAACGACGACTGGTGTCGCTGCCGCGCGTGCTCTTGCTCGATGCGCTCGTGCAAGAGCTTGCTCACCACCGGGTGCGCTCCCGGCAGCTTCTCGTCGACGAACGCCGTCGGAATCTCCGCGTACCAGCGAAGCTGATGAAATCGAGACGAGACCTCGAGCCGCTCGAGCGTGGACGCGCAGCGGGCGTGCTTCGGCGGCGCGCACGCAAACCCCAGCGTCAATGACGAGCGCAGCGCGGGGACCCGATGGACCAGGATCGAGCTCATCGCGACGAGCGAAATCTGCGTCTCCACCGCCGCCCCGAGCGGATCGTCGATGTCGTGCGTGTAGTAGAGCCGCGTCGAGGAGGCGTTGGACTCGACGTTGAGTCGCGCGTGCGGCTCCCATAGATGCAAGTGCGCCAGCGCGGTCTCGAGCATCTCTCGCATGCTCGGGGCGTGAACGAGCGCTGCGGTGAACACTCCTTGCTCTGCGATCTCGATCGTCCCCGCGAGGTCGAACCCGAGACACGGGTCGTCGAGCAACCGCGCCGCCGCCGCGCTGATCGAAACGCGCGCGCTCCACGGCGGCCGCACCTCGCCGCGTCGGTGCGCGGCGTCGAGCCCTGCGTCGTCGAACAACTTCGCCGCGGGCAGTCCGAGCCGAACGAGCTCTCGATAGAGCCAGCGCCCGGAGTCGTCTTGGATGCCGTCCGTCACCGTGGACAGTGTATCGCGCCGCAGCGCTCGCTCAGTCAGGCCATAGTTGACGACGCAGAAACCCGTCGACCGCGTCGAAGAAGCGCTCGGGCTCTTCGGCCCACGGGTTGTGGCCGGATTGGTCGAACAGCACGAGCTCCTTCTGCGTCGCGGGGACGCCGATCGCTTCGTACGTCGGCCGCGCTGTAGCGTGGTGCGTGATGAAATCTCGCGTCCCCCAGAGGACGAGCGATGGAATGCGCACCTGCGCGAGCTGCGGAGTCAGGTCGACGCCGTAGTAGTCCTCGAGGGGCAGCGGTGAGTGCGCGTTGACCGCGAGCAGGTCGAACTGCGATCGAAAC
Organism: Myxococcales bacterium; assembly: GCA_013298625.1. Lineage (GTDB taxonomy): Bacteria > Myxococcota_A > Polyangia > Polyangiales. The sequence continues at coordinate 19,732 of JAAFIF010000064.1, read as the reverse complement.
ACGCTCTCGGCGATGTCACCGCCGTTGAGCGTCCGGTCGGGCACGACGTCGTAGCCGCCCGCGGCGCGGATGAACAAGCTGTGCCAGAGGTGCACGTAGCGCCCCTGATGAAGCTGGATTTGATTGTTTGCATTGGTATTCAAGTCGCATCGCCAGACGTCGCGGTAGAACGCCGCTGCGCCTTCGATGTTTCGTGCGAGCACCTCGTCGACGCCGAGCTGCCAGCCGCGGCACGACGCGTTGATCGCGCCGTCCTGAACGATCCACGCGCGCACGCGGGACTGCCGCGCGGCGTCGAGCAGATACGCCGCTGTCAAGAAGCCACCCCAGCTGTGCCCCATGAGGACGAACTGCGCACGAGGATAGCGATGTTCGAGGGTGCGCAGCACGGTGTCGAGGTCCTCGACGAACTGCGCTCGGTTGAGCAGCGCGCGGCGGTTGCCTTGTGATGCACCGCTGGCGCGTTGCTCGTAGTACGCGATGCCGTAGCGATCCGCGAGGCGCTGGTAGCTCGAGCGTTGAAAGTAGATTCCGTTGGTCGTTCCCGGCCCGCCGTGAACGTGGACGATGATGCGATTGGATTGCCAGTTGCCCGTGACCCACACGGGCATCGCCGCGCCCTTGTGCTGCACGAAATAGTGCTCGTCTCCCGCGCGCCAATCGGCGCAGCTGGATCCTGCCAAGGCCGAGACCAACGCGAGCGCGCGACGCGCGGCCCATGTCCTGCGCGAGCTCATCGAAACGCCACCTCCGCGCCGACGGCAGCCACGATGCGCATCAGCGATTGATCGAACACCGGGAGCTGCCACTGCACGCCGATGCGCGCGAACGGCGTCACGCGGATCGCGCGAATCGAGTATCCGACGCCCGCTGAGGGTCCGACGTACGCGTACGGGTAGCCCGCGCGCCCGGACGCCACGACCGCGCCGTCCACCACGTCGTACGACTCGCTCGCGAGCACGCCCTGCAGGTAGCCCGCGTGCACATTGACCTCGGCGTGAAAGCCGCCGGGCGTTCTCAGCCGGTAGCCGACCCGCGGAAGCACGAACGCGCCGATCGAATGGCGGAGCCACACATACGTTCCCACGTCCGCGCCGATGATCAGCGAGTGGACTTCGTTGGCCGTCGAGAGCAGTCGATACGAGTAGCCGACTTGCGCTCCGGGATGCACGAGCTGGTGCAAATAGACGCTCGCTTCGATCGAGTGACGACTCGTTGGAGCGAGCGCCTCTGTTGCGGGCGCGACGGCCCGAGGTTGTGCCCTTGCCGCGCTCGCTTGCGTCGCGACGGCGACGGCGATCGCTGCGATTGCCTCTGTGTTCATCGCCTCAGTCCTACGCGCGAGCTCGGCGAGCTTTGTTGACCGATCGCGCAACGGGCATGACGGATCGCGCAACGAACGCTCCGCGCACCGTGAGCGATCCGCTGCGCGTGCTCGGACCGTGTCGGCGCCGATGTCCGAACGGCCGCTTGAGCAGGATGGGAACCACACCCCTGGCCGTGGCTCCGCCGTCGTCGATGACGCTCTCTGCGCAACGCACAGCGGAAGTGCGGGCGAGTCAACGGTCAACTCACCCGCTGCCTCTCTTGCGATACCGCGCCGGCGACGAGCGTCGAAGACACGCGGAGCGGATCAGCGCGGTTGAAATCAAGTCAAACCACTGCCGCGCAGTGGGAAAACTACGAACCCCGTCGCGGTAGTGGTTTAGAAGGCTCTTGGGCAGGGCGCGTCGATGCGAGTCTTGCAGGCATTTTCGCCGCTGTTTCGGGCGATGATTTCTTGGCGGACGACGTCGATTTCGAAGCTGTCTCCGGCTTCGTCGCGCGCGTCGTAGCTGGGTCGGCGATGGAGCGTTGGCCCATGTCGATCACCCAAAGCTCGCGTCGCTTGTGGAACACTTCGACGAGCAGCCGACCTTCGTAGCGACTCCGCAGAGTCAGGGTCACGTGAAGGCCGCCTGCAGGGCTGCTCGCGAGCACGACGTCCTCTCGCAACGTCGCCATCGAGAACCGAACGACGTCTGTCCGAGATGCGGCAACGATGTCGTCTCCCGCGAGGGTGAGCTCCAACAACTCTCCACCGACGCCAGGAAAGATCGCGCCTCGGTCGCTCATGAACTCAGGCTTCTGCAGGGTCCTCTGCGCAGCTTGAATTTGCTCTTCGAGATCGCGCTTGTGCGCTCCCGAACGAGCCTTCGCGAGCCGATTCTTCAGTCGCTTCACGAGCGCCGCGAGAGGCTCGAGGCGCGCGTCGAGCAGAGACTCCACAGACGGCCACGCCGCGGTGGTGCCAGGGAGAGAAAACAGCATCACCAGACCGGTCTGCGAGCCTGCGATCACGCGATCGCCGTCGACAGCGAGCGTGTACACCGCCGCTGTATCGTGACCGATGACCTCGCTCTTGGTGCGGGCGACGGCGTCGATGATCTGCATTCCGTTCCACGCGCCGCGGGCGGCGATCGAGGTGGGCCCAACCGTCGCGAGTCTGGACGGATCAACGTCGACCTTGAAGTCACCGAGGTCGTTGCCGTCTCGATCGAAGATGTGCAGCGGCCACGGGCGCGAGAACCAGCTGTGTGCGATCACCAGACGCTGGCTGTCACCGGTGAACGCGATGCGCGCGTGCTGCATTTTGAGGCGCCGGTCTTCACCGAGCAGTTGCCCGCTGCGCGAGTACAGCCGCACATACGGCTCGTCGTCCCATCCCTGAACCGCCACCCGACTCCCGTCCGGTGAGACGAGAGCCTCACCGATCGTTGCAACAGAGAGCACCGAGGAGACCTCCCCGCTGGCGACGTCGATGAACGCGAGCCCGCCGCGAGAGCGATCATCGCCGTAGAGCGTTGCGCCGCCATCGGTGAGACGAAAAGCTTCGTATCCCCCGCTGTCATCGAAGAGCCGAACCGCCTGCGCGTCGGCAGAGAGCTCGACGCTGGACTCGAGTCGACTCTTCGCGATCGCCACGACCATGTCCGTTGGTATATCCGCGATCCGCCAACGCTGTCGCCGACGAAGTCGTCCCCGCTCGATCGCTTGCGCGCGACGCTGCGCTCCGAAGTCGCTGCGCGCGACGGCGCTGGGGTCAAAACCGACCGCCGTCGAGCTGCACGATCTGCTGGGCGTTCATCGCCTGTCCCCGCCGCTGCAATCGCGCGACACCGAAGCAGCGCTCGTCGAACGCTGCACGTCGCTCGGGAGCGAGCGAAGCGGCCGGTGAGCCCTTCGATTCGGCAGCCGTTTCGTGAGCGGCGCCGCGACATCGGCGTCACATTGGCGCGCGATACCCGCGCTGCTACCGTCGACTCCATGGTGGGAATGCTTTTTTCACGCACGGGCCGCGCGTTTTCGAAGCGTGCTCGCGAGCGCAGCCGCGTCGCTGCGCACATCGCTCGCGCCGAGAAGTTCGCGAGCGAGAGCGCGGCGACGCTCGATCCGCTGCGCGCGCTCGTCCGCGATGTGCTCTTGCGAGCGCTGCGCGAGTACCGCGAAGAGGGGATCTTTCCTGAGAATCACCGCACCGGCTGGCATTCGCCGGTGTTCGTCGACGAGCAGGGGACGCGGTGCGCGGTGGGGCACCTGCTCGAGCTCTCGGGCGAGTCCGAGCTTGTCCAGAAGATCGCGTCCGAGCGCAACCTCGCCACCGTGCACCAACTCGCGGACGAACCGCGGCTGGTTCAGTGGCTCGAAGCTGCGGGGATTTCGCTGACCGAGGCGTCGCTCATCCAGCCGGGCTACGCTCCGACGTGCTCGACCGCGGCGCAGTGCTTCTGCGCGCCGTATCGAATTCGCGGCGCGCCACAGTCTCGCTACGAGGGAGACGGCGGCGTGCAGACGACCGCGGTCCTCGACTGCACACTCATCGAGTCCAACATCGCGCGCATCGACCGCATTTACGGGAGCACCGAAGGGCACTCGGTCGGCGACACGATCAGCGTGACCGCAGCGACCGACCGGGGTCGAGTGCTCGTTCCCGTCGAAGCCAACGGCGCGCAGCCCATCCGGTGGGACCAGCTCGACGCAGGCCAACCCTTGTACCTCGCGATTCCAGTCAGCCCTGACGGAACAGCGACGTGCACCGCCCTCGGCTGGGGCTCGGTCGACACCCACGCGCAGGCGACCACGGCGATCTCCGCGTGGATCAGCGGCGATTGCGCGTCCACGTTCGTCTCCCTCGATCGCAGCGGCGACCAACGACGGTGCAATCGGGCTTGCAGCGTCGCGAGCCCGGCGAGCCAGGGCCCTGCGTCGAGCCCATCGCTCTCGATCTTGCTCTCGCTCGTCGGCGCGCTGGTCGTCCGGCGCGCACGACGCGCGCAGCGCCCACGCTCGGTCGCTCAGCCGGCTTCGTCGAGCTCGATCACGCAGAGCTCGTCGCGCGTCGCGACGTAGCGACCCGTTCGATCCACCACCGGCCGCGTGGTGGATGCGATGAACGTGCGATCTCGCGATCGAGCATCGACGAGCAGCCAGCCGCCGACGTCGCGCTCGATCGACCATCGATGCTCGCGCGCGCGAAATCCGCTCCATCCGTGAAGCGCCTCGATCGCCGCCGCGGTCGCGCGCCACCGCCACAAGCCAGCACCGTCGCGCTGCAGCTCGCGCTCGTCGAAGGGGCCCGGCAACTCGAGCGCGCATCGACTCACGACCTCGCCGCGCGCCACGTCGATTTGCACGAGCCCCTCGCGCTCGAGCGCGAGCACGACGCGCGCGCCGTCGATCGACCAGCACAGCTCGTACGCGGCGCCGCCGACGTGTACGACCCGAGGAGGCGCGTCGCCGAAGGTGTCCCAGAAGCGAATCGCTCCGTCCTCGTCGGCGCACGCGAGCGTCCGTCCGTCGGGAGAGAGCTCGAAGCACCTCGCGGTCACGTCCGTCGACGGTGCCTCGCGCAGCACATCGCCCGTGTCGATCGAGCACACGCGCCATCGTGCGACCGCGTTCGTGTGCGCCCACACCAGCGAACGACCGTCGCCGGCCACCCGCACCACGTGCCAGTGCGCGAAGGGCCCCAGCTTCGCCGTCGCGAGCGGGGCGCCGTCTTCGAGCGAAAACGCGCGCACGCTGAAGCCCACCTCGACGACGCGATCGGCGTAGATCCCCGAGGCTCGCTCGGGCGGGCCGCCTTCGAGGTAGTTCATGGCGTCCAACGCGAGCTCGGCGATCGTGGCCCCGTTGCTCGGATCACGAAGCGCGCCGCCCATGAGCACGCGCCGTGACCGCGCGTCGAACTGCGCGTCCACCCTTCCTACGGCGGTGGGCGACGGGCGCGTGGGCTTCGCGTCGCCGCGCCGGATCGCGCGAACGTCCCACAGTCGAATCGCGTGCTCGTCGACCGTCGCGAGCAGCTCGTTGTCGAAGCTCAGCGCCAGCGCGCTCGCTTGTTGCTCGATCCCGCCGAGCTCCGCTCCGTTGCTCGGGTCCAAGAGCAGGACGCGCCCACACGACTGCACAGCGAGCAACGAGCCGTCGGCGCTCGAGGCGATCGCGTCGATCGCCCCGTCGAAGCGCTTGGTCCATCGCTCGGTCGACCCGCGGCCGCGTCGATCGAAGCGCGTGACGATTCCCAGGTAGTCCTCGTACCAGCCCACGACGATGGCGCCGTCGAGCGACGGCAGCGCGCGGACCGCGGTCCAGCAGCCAAACTCCAGCGTGGGGATCACGAGCCGCTCGACGTTGCTCACACGGTCGATGACGAACGCCTCGACGTGCTGCGGTCGATGCTGCGGTCGGTGAAGGTCGATGCACCACTTGTGCGGCTCGGGCATCGCTACGGATTCGAGCCGCGCGCCCGTGACGCACGACCACGCCGCGGCGGCGCTGCGGCTCGACGCCGCGATCACAGAGCCGTCGCCGACGAAGGCCAGCTCGACGCCATAGCGGTCGAAATCCCCGATGAACTCCTGCACGAACGCGCCCTCCAGCGTCGGCGCGCACGGCCGCAGCGAGCGCAGCCACACGCGCGGCGCAGCCTCGCGCACGAGCTCATCGAGCCACGTCCGCAGCGCGCGCGTCGTCTCGGACACGGCTACGTCGGACCCGCCATCGGCCACGAGGTGCCACGCGAGCCTGCGAAGCAAGAGCTGCGCAGCGAGCTCGGGACGCGCCGTGATTTGCGCGAGATCCGCACGCAGCGCGCGAGCCAACGCGACGCGAGAGCGTCCTGCGGCGCCCTCGCGGGTCAGCTCTGCGATCAACGCAGGTACCGTGCGGCCACGCGCGTGGGCGAGCAGCACTGTGGGCGAAGGAAGCTGGTTCGTTACCATGGCGTCAACGCCCCTCTTGGGCCGAAGCGCGATCGTGTTCGAGCGCGCGCGATCGAGCAACCACCGTGGCGCGATTCGGGCTCGGAGGCCATACGCTTTCAGAGCTTCGCCGCAGCGAGAATCACGTCGACCACTTGCGTGCCAACGCTGCATCGCGCTCGCGGCAGGCCAGCGGCACGAGCGAGCAACGTGGTGTTCGACGATCGCTCGGACGGGCCGTACAGTCCCGCGCTGTGACGACCGAGCGCATCGAGCACTGGGACGCCGTCGTCGTCGGCGCAGGGACGGCGGGCAGCGCGGCGGCCCTGCACCTCGCTCGCGCCAACAAGCGTGTGCTGCTGATCGACGCGCGGCCGCTCGCGGACAGCGGGGCGCGTTGGGTCAACGCGATCCCTGACTGGATGTTCGACGAGGCCGGCGTGGACAAGCCCACCGAGCGGCCCGAGCTTCGCGCGCGCGTCGCTCGTCACGTGATGCTCGACCCGTCGTGGAAGCACCGGCTGGTGCTCGACGGCTCGCCCGTCCTGTTCGTCGACATGCGGCACATGGTCGATCGCCTGCAGACCGCAGCGCGCGAGGCGGGCGCGGTGCTGCGCGGGTCAGAGCCCCTGCGCGAAGTGCTCTCGAGCGACGGACGCGTGACCGGCGTGCGCACAAGCAAAGCGACGCTCCGCGCGTCGCTCGTCGTCGACGCCTCGGGGATGAGCGGCGTCGTGCGCAGCCGCGTCGCGGCGCTCAGCGAGCGATGTCCTCGACCCAAACACGGCGACGTGTGCTCGGCGGCGCAAGAGGTGCGGCGCATTCGTTCGGTGCGCGACGCGCGAGCGTGGCTCGCTTCGCGCGGCGCCGTCGGAGACGCGCTCGGCGTCGTGGGGCTCGAGGGAGGCTTCTCGACGCGGCTGATTCAAGTGGACCTCGAGCGCGCGGAGGTCGAGATCCTGACCGGCGCCATCGCAGCGCGCGAACACGCGAGCGGGCAAGCGCTCGTGGACGAGTTCGTGCGCGAGCACGACTGGGTCGGCGAGCGGTTGTTCGGCGGCGCGGGCGCGATTCCGCTTCGAAGGCCGTACGACACGCTCGCGATCGAGGGCGCCGCGCTGATCGGCGACGCGGCGTGCCAGGTGTTCTCCGCGCACGGAAGCGGCGTCGGCGCAGGGATGATCGCAGCGCGCATGCTCGCCGAAGAGTTCGCCCGCGATCCGCGCGGCGCGAGCCAGCGGTACCAACAGCGATTTCACCGAACGCTGGGCGCGCGGCTCGCGGCGTACGACGTGTTTCGGCGGCTGTCGCAGACGTTCTCGCGCGACGACGTCGCCGAGCTGATCGCGTCGGGGCTCTTCACGGAGCAGACGTTCGCTGCTGGGCTCGCGCAAGAGATGCCCGCGCTCGACGCTCGTTTGCTCGCGGGCCTCGCGCGCTCTGCGTTGCGCGCGCCCAGGCTCGCCGCCCGGCTGCTGCCGACAGCGCTGCAGATGCAGCTGGTCCATCGGTGGTACGAGCGGTTTCCGACCGTTGCTGCGCTGGCTCGTCCGTGGTCGGCCGCAGCCGCGGCCCTGGTCGAGCGCTGACGCTCGTCAGCGCACGTCGCGAGCGCGCTGCGGTCGGAAATCACCGCACATTGTAGGGACGCGACAGGGCGCGTCGGACGGCGACGAAAAATCGTCGAGCCGTTGTCGATGGGCGGTCTGCTCGCTCGACATGGAGCCGTCGAAAGGAGTGAACAGCACATCATGCAGTACGTTTTGTTGATCCACGCCGCGGAGTCTCGCTTCGCGAACAGCACACCCGCCGAGGGCGAAGCGGTCATGCAAGCCTACGGCGAGTACACCAAGGCCCTCTTCTCTACGGGGCGCGCCGGCGATTGCGCAGCCCTCGAGCCGACGCACACGGCGACGTCTGTGCTCGTTCGAGACGCGAAGCGCGCGGTCAAAGACGGGCCCTTCGCCGAGACCCGCGAGCAGCTCGGCGGCTACTACTCGATCGACGCCGAGAGCGAAGAAGAGGCGCTCACGTGGGCGGCGAAGATCCCGGGTGCGCGCTTCGGCACGATCGAAGTGCGGCCGATCATGGCGATGCCGAGCGGCGCGGCCCCGCAGTCGTCCAGCGCTGCCGCAGAGGTACCCAAGCTCTCTGCCGAAACGCACAAGCAGTACCTGCTCTTGCTGTACGAAAACGAGCGCGCCTGGGAGACGATGAGCGAAGCCGAGCGCGGCGCGGTCTTCGCTCGCTACATGCAGTTCTCCGCGGAGATTCGCGCGTCTGGGCAGTTCATCGCGGGCGAGCCGCTCGACTCGGTGACGAAGGCGCGATCGGTGTCGCTCGACGGAGCGAAGCGCGTCGTTCGCGACGGGCCGTTCGCGGAGACGCGCGAGCAGCTCGGCGGGTACTACCGAGTGTGGGCGAAGAACCTCGACGAGGCGGTGGCGCTCGCGGCGAAGATTCCAGCGTCGGAGACGGGCACCGTCGAAGTACGTCCGGTGATGGACACCCGCGCGTACGCCTGAGCTTGTCTCGCTGCGGCGCTGTCGCATCGACGCTGCAGCGACGGCGCAGCACGGCGGCAGCCTCCCGAATGGGCCGTTGACCCACCGCCGCGGGTCGTAGTGAATCTCGAACGCAGTCATGCTCCCCGACGCGCAGCGCGAGGCTCGAGACGCGATCCAGAGGTTTGTCCGCGACGATCGAGCGCGGGTGCTCGCGGCGCTCGTGAAGCGCTGCGGCTTCGACGTCGCAGAAGACGCGCTGGACACGGCGATCGAATTGGCGGTGCGACAGTGGCCGGACGAAGGCGTCCCCGCGTCGCCCGCGGCGTGGGTGATGGCGGTCGCGCGGCGGCGCGCGATCGACGCGTTGCGACGCAGGGTCGTGCACTCGCAGGCGCGGGCCACGGTGCGAGCGATGCGCGACGAGCACGACGCCAACGCGCTCGCGGCGCTCGAAGACGAGTCGTTTGGCGACGACCGGCTTCGACTCTTCTTCACCTGCTGCCACCCGGCCATCGCCGAAGACACCCGCATCGCGCTCGCGCTGCGCTGGCTCTCAGGGCTCTCGACAGAGGACGTCGCGCGGGCGTTTTGCGTCGCTCCGACGACGATGGCGCAGCGGCTGTTTCGAGCAAAGGCGAAGATCGAGACCGCGGGGATTCCCTACGAAGTGCCCGAGAAGAGCGAGCTTCGCGGACGGCTCGCGTCGGTGTTGCAGGTGCTGTACGCCATCTTCAACGAAGGGTACGTGGCCACCACAGGGGCGTCGCTGCAGCGCATCGACCTGTCCGACGAAGCAGTGCGCCTTGCCGAGCTGTTGTGCGTGCTCGTCGAGGGGCATCCCGACGCACTCTCGTTGCTGGCGCTGCTGCTGCTCGTGCACGCGAGGCGCGCCGCGCGAACAACACAGGACGGCGAGATGATCGCGCTCGACGAGCAGGACCGAGGCCTGTGGGATCGCGCGATGATCGCCCGTGGAAAATCGCTGCTCGATCGCGCTCTTCGCGCCGGCCCGCCCAGCGCGTACGCCATCGAAGCGGCGATCCAAGCGCTGCACGACGACGCCATCCGCTACGAACAGACGGACTTCGCGCAGATCGCGGATTTGTACCGGCTCTTGCGCGCGAAGGTCGACGCGCCGATCGTGGCGCTCAACGAAGCCGTCGCGCGATCGATGATCGAAGGCCCCGAGGCTGGTCTGCGCGCGGTGCTCGCGCTCGAAGGCGTCGAGGGCGTCGATGGACACCACGCGCTCTACGCTGCGAAGGCGGATCTGTTGCGGCGCATCGGCCGCAGCGACGAGGCGCGGCGCGCGTACGACGAGGCCATCGCGGCGACGCGCAACGAGGCCGAGCGGCGGTTTCTCGCGAGGCGACGGGCGAGCGCGTGAGCGCGCGACGGCGGGGAGAACGATTGCGAAGAGCGCGGAGAGCGCTCGCGTGTTCGTGCGTCGGTCAGCGACGGTCGCGCCGTGGTCTCGCAGATCGCGCACGACCGCGGGCCGCGAGCGACGCGCACAGCGCCGCGAACAACCAGGGCGTCGCCGAGCCGCTGCGCGCTGGGCTCGAGGCTCGGCAGGCGCACGCGCCGTCGCCAGAGACGGTTCCGATCGAAGCTCCGCTGTCCTCGGAGGCGTCCATCGACGCGTCTTCTTGTGGCAACTCTGCGTCGCTCGCGTCGCTGGCGTCAGCGACGCCGCTGTCTGCGCGCGCCACGCACGCGCCTCGCGTCGTGTCGCAAACGGGAAGCGCAGGGTCGAGGCAGTGGTCGTCGGGCCGCCCTGCGACGGTCACGCGCGCGTCGCCATCTTCGCTCGGGGCCGCGTCGAGCGCACAGTCGTTGTCGCTGTCTCGATCGAGAAAGTCCGCGCCGTCCGTCGCTCGGTCGGTGTTGACGGGCTCGGTGGGCGTCACGCCCGCTTCGACGCGATCGGTGTCGCCGTCGCCGTCGCTGTCGTTGTCGCGAAAGCTCGGGACGCTGTCCATGTCGAGGTCGTCGCCTGCGGACTCATCCAAGCGAGCTTCGGTGGCCGTCGGGACGCCGTCGTCGTCGTCGTCGGGGTCGAGGTAGTCGACGAGCGGATCGCCGTCGGTGTTGCGCGGAGCCATCGCCGAGCCGAGCTCGTCGCGCGTGGGGATCGTGTCGCCGTCGTCGTCGGGGTCGAGCGCGTCGATGATGGTGTCTCGGTCGGTGTCGAGGCTCGAGAACATGGGCCCCGGGCCAACCTCGCGGCCGTCGGAGACGCCGTCGCCGTCGGTGTCGGGGTTCATCGGATTGGTTCCGATGCGCGTCTCGTCGAGGTTGGGGACGCCGTCGCCGTCCGCGTCGGTGTCGCTCACGCAGCGGCCGACTGTGGTGTTGCAGATGGGCAGCGGAGCCATGCAAAACGCGTTGGGGTTGGCGGCCACCATCACGCGGGCGCCGCCGCTCTCGCGGGGGACGTCGTCCGCTCCGCAGTCGTTGTCGCTGTCTCGATCGAGAAAGTCCGGGCCGTCTGCGGTCGCGTCGGTGTTGGCGGGGCGCGCTCGATCGGCGCCTGCTTCGATGGCGTCGCTGACAGAATCGCCGTCGCTGTCGGTGTCGCGATACGAAGGCACGCCGTCGCCGTCGACGTCGCCGTTGACCGAGCGATCGAGCATGACTTCGACCGCGGTCGGGATGCCGTCGCCGTCGTCGTCGTTGTCTCGGTAGTCGGGCGTGCCGTCGGTGTCCGTGTCGCGCGAGGCTCCTTCGAGGTTCTCGACGAGGTCCGAGACGGTGTCACCGTCGGTGTCGCAGCTCGCCGAAGGATCATAGGTAAACGAGGTCTGCGACTGCCTCGGAAGGCACGCCTGGCAAGCGCTCGCCATCGGGTTGCGCGCGAGCGACGCGAAGCACGCGGCGCCCACGAGGCACGCGCACGAGTCCTCGACGCTGACCGTCGTCGGATCGCGCGGACCGGGCGCTGCGGGGTCGTCGCTCACCACGGCGGTGAAGTTGGCGCCGCGAACGATCGCCTGGTTGCTCACCGCGCTGGGAGCAGCGAAGAACGGCCTTCGCACCCGCGCCCTCACGGTGACCGTCGCCTCGCCGCCGCCCGCCGCGAGCGAGGCGAGCGAGACGCGCACGGGCGCGATCATTCCGCTGGTGACCGATCCCATCGACGTGGTGACCGAGAGCAGCTCGAGGTTGGCCTCGAGCGGATCTTCGACGGTCAGGCCCAGGGCCGCCTCGGTGCCGTCGTTGCGCACGACGATCGCGTACTCGAGGGTCTCGCCAGGATCCGTGCGGCCGTTTGCGACGAGCTCTGTTAGCAGCCGCGCGCGCTTGGTCACGCTCACGCGCGCCGCAGCGCGAGTCGGCTCGAGCACCGTGGGCTGCCGGCCCGACGTGCTCGCGTCGCCGTCGGTCTCGCTTCGGTACGCGCTGCCGACGAGCGTGAGGCCGCCGAACTGCAGCGCGGCTTGATTGGTGATCACCGTCCCGTTCGGCGTGCCTCCGTCGATGCGCACACGAAATCGAAGCGACCGCGACTCTCCAACGTTCAGGCGTCCGCCCATCGCAGCGTTTGCGCCGCTGCCCAGACGCACGGTCAGCGTGGCGGGCGCGCCGCCGAGGTCGAACGTCCCCGCGGCCGGCGGTGATCCATCGACGGTGAGAGACCCGACGACGAACGACGTCGACGTCGGGATGGGGTCGCTCAACACCACGCCCACCGCGGGGTCGAGCCCCGTGTTGCGAACGTTGATCGTGTACTCCACCTCGTCGCCCGGCTCGACCGCGCCGCCGTTGAGGTCGACGACGCTCTTGGTCGCCGCGAGATCGGGCGCATAAATGTCGGTCGCAAACGTCACGACGCCGATCCAGAGCTGCTCGCTCGGCGCCGCGGCTTCGATGGTCGCGCTCGAGGCGCTGTTGGGCAGCGCGTCGGTCGTCGCGAACAAGTCCGCGTCGAAGCCCATGTTGTTCGCGAACGCAGGGTTGCGCGTGGTGACCGTCGAAGCGAAGCGCGTGATCGTTCCGTTGCCGATGTCGTTGGTGGGGTTGAGCGAGCTCGAGCCGGCCTCGCCGAGCGGCGTGCGTCGCGCGCCCGAGACCAGCGTCAAGCTGTCCGCCGTCCCGCGATCGCCGTCGTAGTGGACGATCCCGACGCGCGAGTTCACCGCGCCCGACGCAGGCGTGATGAACCCCGAGAGCGGCAACGAGATGGGCCCCGTCGCGTTGTCGTAGGCGCGCGCGCCGTCGAACACCGCGAGGTTTCGCACGGGCAACGCGGGGTCTTCGTAGGCGACGACCAGCGTCCATCCGCCCCACGAGTTCACCGCGCGCGCAGGGCACTGCACGTTGGCGACCGTGTACGTCCCGGCCCCAGCGCCTCGAACGATCGAAGTGACATCGGCGAAGCCCTGAAACCACTCGGGCGTCCCGCTGCTGCTGGTGCCCACGTTGAAGTCTGCTGGCAGCGCGACGACGGGCTGATACGTCCCGCGCGGCGCACGCAAACGCACGGTGTTTCGCAGCGCCGCCGAAGGAGGCGGAGAGCTCGAGAAGATCGCGCACGACCAGTATAGCCCTGCCCAACGCACGGCCGCGCCGCCGCTGAGCACGACGTCGGCGCTCGAGGCGTTGATGATCCCCGTCGCGGTCGGGTCGACGTTGATGGGCGTCATGGGATAGCGGTTGTTGTTGGGCGCGCTCGAGCCCGTCGCGCTGCGACCGGTCTCGCAGGGGATCATGGTCGTGCCCGAGCTCACCGAGCCGGGCTCGCACGACACGATGCTGTTGGCGGCGAACGTGATGTCCCCTCGGAGGTTGAGCGGAAACGGCGCTCTCCCCGTCACGGGGCGCTCTTGCGCGGCGGCGCGCGACGTGACGAGGGCGAGCAGAGGGCCGATGAGCATTCCCACACGGCGAACGCGGCTGTGCATCGGGCGACGGTACACCCAACGTGACGCCCCGCCCCGCGCGCAAAACGGCCATGACGCAGCGTCGGCACGGAAATTGTCGACCGCATTCCCGTCCACGTGGATCGCTTGCGACGTCGCAAGGATTTCACGACGCAACGCATCATCGAGGCGCCACCTGGCGACCGGTTGCCCAGTGCAGCAACGGCCTCCGCACGACATCCCGAGCGAGGCCAATTGCGCGCAAGCGGCATGCGACTTGCGGCAATTGGACGCTGATGAGAACCAGCATGATGTGCGCTGCGCTCGCTGCTGCGGTCGGCATCGCGAGCTGCCGTCGCGAGGCGAAGGATTTCGAAGCGCTCTGCAACGTCGTCGAGCGCTCTGGCGTGCCGGCAAACGCCGACCCTTCGGAGCGAAGCCAGCGGATCAGCCGATGGGTCGAGCACAACGTGCGCAGCGAGCGCGCAATACGCGCGTGGCGCGCGGTCGCCTTCGCTCCGCCCGAGCAGAAGCGGGCGATCATCGAGCGCGCGGCACGCGAGGCTGGCTACGACGGGCCGTGTCCGCTCTTCGGAGCAGGAGGCGCGGTCGTCGAGTCGAGTCGCTAAGCAACGGGCTCTTCACCGACACGCTCGCGACGAGCACGGCGACGCGATCGAAGCGCTCGTCGCGCGTCGCGGTTCGAGCGAAGCGCAGGACGCCTGTCGAACCGTCGAACGAGAGCACGTTGAAGTCGTCTGCGTGCAGCGTGGTCAAAGAGGGCACTCGATCACCGTGCCATCGGGCGATCGCGCGACGCGCTGGTTCGCTGCCATCCGCGCTTGCGCTTCGGTCGCTCAGGCCGCAGGTCGCGCGGAGGGGCGAGCGGCGGCGACCGTGGCGCGCTCGACGCGATCGCGGCCGAGCTCCTTGGCCGCGTACAGCGCGTCGTCGGTGGCCCGGTAGACCTGCTCGATCGTCGCCTCGGCGCCCGCGTCGACCGCAGCCACGCCGAAGCTCGCGGTGAACGAGATCGTCACGCCCTCCCATCGAACCGCGCTCGCGGCGAGCGTCGCGCGCAGCCGCTCGGCCAGCTGCATCGCCGCGGGTTCGGCGGTGTTCGGCAGCACGATCATCATTTCTTCGCCGCCGAGGCGCGCGATCGCGTCCGTTTCGCGCACGCTCTCGCGAAGCGTGCGCGCGCAGCAGCGCAGCACTTCGTCACCTGCGGGATGCCCGTAGGTGTCGTTGATCTGCTTGAACAGATCCAGGTCGACCATGATGAAGGCCGTCGCGCTCGCGGCGCGGCGCGCGCGAGAGAGCTCGAGGCTCGCGAGCCGATCGAACTCCCGTCGGTTCACCAGGCCCGTCAGCGCGTCGGTGCGCGCGAGCGCCTCGAGCTCAGCGTGGCTCTCTCTCAGCGCGCGTTGCAGCAGCACGTTTGCGCGGTCTTTGCGCCACAGCACCATCGAGAGAAACGCGCCGACGGTGACCGCGGTCAGCACGTTGACGCGGGTGGTGAGCAGCAGCACGGGCGAGGACTGCGTCCATCCGAGCGCGACGATGGCGCCGACCGACGCGAGCCCGAACAGCGCGACGGCTTGCATCGGTCGAAGCAGAAAGATCATTCCCACGCCGATCGACGAGATGACCAGGGGCGTGATGCTCGGGGTCACCCACTGGTCGATCACCGCGACCGAGCAGCCGAAGAGCAGCGCAAGCGCGGCTCCTGCGAGCGAGACCGCCGAGTCGAGCGCGGCGTTTGGAGCGCGACGCAGCCGAGCGTGGGCCAGCGCGGCGAGGGCGGCGATCGCCACGGCCATGATCGCGTGCGCGACGGCGACGGACAGCCTCCATCGCGCTTGCACATCCGTATCGCCTGAGCGAGCGCCAGCGAACAGCGCGACGTGCACGACGCTCACGGGGATGAGCACGAGCGCGCCCGCCCGCAGGCGCCAGAGGTTGTCGCGCGAAAACGCGGCAGCCACCGAGTCGTTCTCCGCTCTGCGCGCAGCGAACCAATCGCGCGCCGCGCGCAGCCGCACATCCAGCGACGAGCGCCCGCTCGCACGACCATCGTCTGTAGAGCCGCCGTTTGCATGCGGCCGACTCATCGCCCTCGACACGACTTGGTGATAGCACAAGCGCCGTGACTTCGCCGTGCGAAAGCGCTGCCCTCGCGCGGGACACGCTGCGTCGCGAACGCGCGCTGACGGGTTGTGCCCTGGCGCGCTCGGCTACAACAGACGCAGCTCTCGCAAGGCAGCCACCGCGCCATCCTCGAGCTCGCGCGCAGCCGACTCGGTGACTCCCGCCGTGCGCAGCGCCTTCTCGTGCTTGGGGCGCAGGCTCGCGATCAGCTCGGCCAGCAACGACTCGAGCGTTGGGGCGCCGTAGTCGATCTGTCGAATCGACGTCGTCGCTGGAAGATACGAGTTCTCTTCGCGCACCCAGCGCTCGACGACGACGAGCTGGGTGGCACCCGCGCACCACAGCGTGGTCACGTCGAACCGACACGGAATCTTTCGAAGCCAGTGCGGCTCGGACCTTCGCTCTCGTCGCGTCGCGCGGCCGATCGCGACGATCCCTGCGGTAAACGGCGCTGGATCGCGCATCCAAGCCGCCTCTTTGGGCGTCTCGAGCATCTGTCGTTCGAACGCGGCCAGCTCGGCGTTGTGCTCGACGAGCTTGTCCAACGCCATCCCGAGCTTCTTGTGCACCACGCTGCTGTTGGCCGCGAACAACCCGAGCGCCCAGTTCGGAAGAAGCCGTCCCAACGCCGCTTCGACCTTCGAGAGCTCGGCGACCGAGAGCCCGACAGCGGCCTTCTCTTTGGACAGGTATCGAACGCGCGCGAGCGAGCCGAGCAGCGCGCGGTCCATCGGAATCGCCTGCGCGACCCGGTCGATCGGCGCGAGCGCCCGCGGGTCCTCCGCGGCTTCAACCAACGAGCCCGCGTACTTGCCTTCCGCGGGTGCGCCCATCGCGAGCGCCGCGTTGACGACCCGATCGCCGACGAGCGCCACCGCTGCGCAGCCGCTCCAACACACACGCGCCTCGTCGCGCTCGAGGCGAACAGCGTCGATGCGCGCCTTCTCGCCGGCCCCCTCGCGCACGAGCAGCCACCATCCGTCGTGATCGCTGCTGGCGTCGAGGACGCTGCTCTTGCCCTGAATCGCGTCGGTGGAGACCCGCCTCGTGCTGGCGGCCTCGAGGTCGACGATCGAGAGGCCCTGCGCCGTGACGACCAACACCTCGCGCGCGCCGAAGAACGCGCTCCACGGCGGACCCGAGAAATCGATGGAGAAGGTCGTCACGCGGGTGCTGCCGTCGGTGATGGTCGTGGCGTTCGAAGGCGGCGCTTCGACGGCGAACCGAGCCACCACGACGCCGTCCCTCGCGCGGTGTACGAACAACGTCCCGGCGTCGCTCGACACGAACGCGGCGGGCTCGCGAGCGTCCCCTGTGATCACTCGCCGCTCGTCGACCGACGCGAGCGCCGCGCTCAGCTCGTCGCGCTCGAGCAAGCGACCCGTGGCCGCGTCGCGCACGACGCGGTTTCCCCCGCCCCATTTCTTCACGCCTTGCATGCACAGGACGGGCGCTCCGTTCGAGTGAACGACGGTGAGGTCGGACACCCACTTCGTCGACTGCGTCCAGACGAGCTCGCCCGTACGCGTGTCGTACGCCTTCATCTCGCGCAGCTCTGCGCTGACGACGAGCGTACGGTCCTTCGCGCGGACGAGCACGCTCGAGCCAGAGCAGTCGACCGTCGAAATGCGCGCGCGCGTGTCGAGATCGAAGCACTCGCCGCTCGGGTGCGCGACGACGATCTGGCCGAGGCTCGAGACCGACGACACGGCTGCACGTTGGGTCATCGTCGGATCCTGCCCGCCGCGCGCGGCTCGCCGCCACGAGAAAGCGCTTTCTGTCAGCGAATCGCCGCTGTTTCGAGCGCCGGGTCGTTGACGGAACAGCACGCGAGTTGTCCCATCACAGCTCCCATGGCAAACGCACCGCGCCGCGCGTTCGATTGCATCGTGCTCATCGCCATCGGCTCGACGTGGGGCGCTTGCACGAGCGGTCGCCCAGCGCCCGAAGACGCCGCAGCGGACCACGCCGTGGACGCCGCCGCCGACGGCTCGCTGATGGATGCTGCGATCGTCGAGAGGCCGCCGCTCCCGCCGCCGATGTGCGCGCCGCACGACGCGGGTCAACCCGACGTTGTCACAGGACCGCTCACGGTGGTCCGTGTGCCCGACGCCCTGTCCGCGCCGATGAAGCTCGCCGTGCATGCGTGCGCTGGGCTTCGCAATCGCTCGGCGGGCGGCTCGGTGTACGTACAGTCGAACGCAAGCGAGGCGGCGTGGATCAGCGAGCTCTCGCTCTCAGCGGCGACCACCGTCGACGCAGAGGACTTCGTTCGCTCGTGCGCCGCCGAGTTCACGTCCTGCGTTCGCTACGACTACGCGAGCCAGCGGCCGTTGATGCCCAACATCCTCACGGCGGCCGCGGCGCTCGGCGCGATGCCCGTAGACCGCAGCATGACGGTGCCGTGCGCGACGACGGCGTTCGACGCGGTCGAGGAGCTGCGCGAGCGAAGCACTCCCGAGCTCGCGACGCGCTACGTGTTCGAGCGGTTCGGCGCGCAGACCACGGGACTCGCGATGCTCAACCCCGGCTACGAGCTGCAATCGATGACGCCAGCGACCCCGCGGATCACGAGGGACATGCAGCCGGCGCTCGTGGACTTCGTGTTCTCGCGACGGCTCTTCGTGGTGTTCTTGGTCAACGGCTGCTCGGCGTCGAGCACCGAGCGGACGCTGCTCAGCGAGATCGTCAACGCGGGCCGCTGGCCGACGCCGCTCGCGGTGTACGGGTACAACAACTCGTGGCTGACCGCGGGCGGCTACCTGCACGAAGCGCAGACGTTTTGCTTGCCGTCCCGCAACATGGGAGCGATCGCGAGCGAGACCACGAACCTCTCGTTCTTCTCGACGCGCGCGGCGCCCATCGCCGGCGCGGGCGCGGTTCGACCGAACGTCGCCGAGACAGAAGCGTACGACGCGAGCAAGACGTACGTCGCGTTCGTGGTGGGCGACGGAGACAACATCGACTACGTGATGAGCACCCGACGCGAGTGGTTTCGACAGCGTCTCGCGGCGTGTTCTGCGGGCGCTGATGCGTGTCCGACGTTGACGTGGTCGATCTCGCCGCACCTGCTGCAGCTCGCGCCGGACGTGCTGCGTTGGTACTACGCGCAGAGCCGCGCGACGGGGCGCGACTACTTCGTGTTGCCGCCGAGCGGGCACTTGTACGCGTATCCGAGCTCGCTCGCGGCGGACGCCCAAGATCGCTTCGTCACGGCGACGGAGCAGGACGCGTGTTCGCTCGGCGTCACGGGCGTTGTGCACTGGGACTGGGCCGGGACGTGGGAGGACGCAGAGCGACGGTTCTTGCCCAAGTACGCGAGGCTTGGCGGGGCGATTCGCGGGGTGTTCGCGATGAACGTCCCGTATGTGCTTCCAGCGTTCACGTGGCCGGCGAGCCGGTTCTTCACGGTCTTGACCGGTCCCGATGGAGGGCAAGTCGCGCTGTTCAAGCCGCGCTCGTGGCGCGGCGTCGACAACGACAGCAACGCGTTCTTCTATGGCCCGCGGCGGATGGCCGAAGAAATCGCAGCGTATCCACGGGGAACGGTCACGTGGATCTACATGACCAGCGACGGCGGGCTGACGCTGCAGAACTCATTTCTGTCGCTGGCGACGATGTTGCCGCCGCACGTTCGACTCGTGAGCACGGACACCGCGGCGCGGCTGGCGATCGAGTCTCGGCGCTGATCGCAGCTATTGCCGCGCCGCCGCGGGCTCGGCAGACGGAGCGGCGGCGAGCTTGGGCCGGGCGAGGGTCCAGACGAGCAAGAACGCGCCGATGCCGAGCAGCGTCCCCTGCATCGCGCCGAGGGTGATGTCCATCGGACGGTGCACGCGAAGGACGGGTCGCGAGACGCACACCGACAGCGCCCACGGTAGGAGCGGGACGAGCGCGAGCGTGCGTTGACCGCGCAAGGTCGCCAGCCCCACGCACAGAAAGAACGTCGCGACCAACATCGCCGCCGTCG
>JAAFIF010000072.1:24138-51437 GCA_013298625.1 Myxococcales bacterium | reverse complement strand
CGCAGCGCCCGCGGCGCGTCGTACCCTCCGTCCCACTCCACACTCATGCGAGCAGCACCCGCCGTCGCGCAGCCCGGAGCCATCGCCGCCCACGTCCTCGGACGCGTCCTCGCCTACGCGCGCGCGCGGGGCATCGACACCGCCGCCGCGTGCCGCCACGTCGGCATCGATCACGCCGCGCTCGAACGCCCCGACGCGCGCGTCTCGTACGCCCTCGCAGAAGCGCTCGGGACGCACGTCGAAGCGCTCGCGGGCGACGACAACTTCGGCCTGCACCTCGGGCAGCTCGTCGTCGAATCGATCGAGCACGACCCCGCCGTGCTCGCGATGATGGCGAGCCCCGACGTGCGCTCGGCGCTCGAAAAGATGCAGCAGACGCAGCGCTTCTGGGGAGACGGCGCCCGCGCTCAGCTCTGCTTCGACGCTGACCGCGGCGCGACCTTTCGCTGGACCTCGCCCATGCAAAGCCCCCGCGCCCGAAGGCACGCAGACGAGTGCGCCATGGCCGAGTTCGTCTCGGGTCTGCGCGCGCTCGCAGGGCCGCACCTGCGCGCGCAGCGCGTGCGCTTCGTCCATCCAGCGCCCGTCGACGCGGCCGAACACCGCGCGTTCTTCCTGTGTCCGATCGAGTTCGACGCGACGCACACCGAGCTCTCGCTCGACGCCGCGACGCTCGACGCGCCGATGCCCAACGCCAACGCTCGCTTCGAGCAGGTGTTCGATCGCCAGGTCGCCCGCGCCATCGATCAGCTCGGAACCAGCGAAGACCTCGTGAGCCGCGTTCGCGCCGAAGTGCGCGCCACGCTGCAGCGCTGTTCGCTCGAGCACGTCGCGCGCGCCCTGCACACCAGCGCGCGATCGCTGCAGCGTCGACTCAGCGACGCAGAGACCTCCTTCGCGGCCATCGTCGACGACGCGCGGCGAGACGCAGCGCTCGACGCTCTCTCCCGCGGAGCCTCGATCGCTGAGGTCTCCGACGCCCTCGGATACGCCGATTCGTCAGCATTTTCGCACGCATTCAAGCGATGGACGGGGACGACGCCCGAGCGCGCGCGCGCCCCGAAGTGACCGCCGTGGCGCGATCGCGCAGCGCTTTGGCGGGCGCTCGCAGTGCGCGAGGCCCCACACCGCGGACACCCTCTTCGTCCAACAGATGAAGCGCAGCGCCGCCCCGTTCTTCGCCCTCGCCCTCGGGATCACATGGACGCTGCAACTGCCCGCGGTGCTCGCGAAGCACGGCGTGATCGCTGGGCCCGCCGAGCGGTTTCTTCCGCTGATGGGGCTCGGCGCGCTCGGCCCGATGCTCGCCGCGATCATCCTCAGCGCCCGCGAAGGAGGCCGCGCCGAAGTGCGCGCGCTCTTTCGGCCGCTCGCGCAGTACGACGTGAAGGCTCGCTGGTACGCGGTCGCGCTGCTCTTGCCCGGATCGCTGCTGGTCCTCGCGCTCGCGACGTACACGCTCGTCACGGGGCGCAGCGCGGGCCCGTGGCTCTACCCGCCGATCGAGCCCGAGCGGATCGCCGCGATGGTGATGTTTCCGCTGGGCGAAGAGATCGGCTGGCGCGGCTATGCGCAGCCGCGGCTGCTCGAGCGACGCGGCGCCCTCGCGACGAGCGGGATCATCGGGGTGTTCTGGGGGCTGTGGCACGTGATGATGTTCGACGTGAGCGGCGTCTCGCCGGGCGCGATGCTCGAGTCGCTGCCGATGTTTCTCGCGGGCAGCGTGCTCTTCTCGTGGCTGTGGGCGCGCACCGGCGGCAGCTTGCTGCTCGCAGTGCTCTTGCACGTCGGGACGCACCTCAACAACTCGGCCCGCGCGCTGCCCGCCAACCCCGTGCCCGCCACCGCGCACACGATCGCGTACGTGCTGTTCGCCCTGGCGCTGATCGCGCTCGATCGCCGAACGTTCGGCGGACACACCGAGCGCTGAGCGAGCGACGGAAACAAATCGCTACAGATCGCAACGCTCTCGCAACGGTCTCTGGCCGCGACCTGCGCAATGGTGCTCTCGCGCGTTGCCCGCAGCGCGCGCTCACCTTCGCGCAGGAGGACCGTCGCCATGAAAGCTCGCCCCATCGTCTCGCTCTCGCTGTTTGCTGTGTCCACGACGGTCGCCGTCGCGATGAGCGGGGCGTGCGTCTCGCGCCCCGAAGGATGGTCGCAGGCCACGCACGGACGCGCGACGCCCTCGTACACGCAGGTCTTCAACAAAGAGCAGGTGCAGGAGCTCGAGATCGAGATCGACCCTTCCAACCTGCAGTCGATGCGCACAGACCTCGCGTCGATCCTCGCGACCTCGGGCACGCCGGGCGGCGCGATGGGCGACGGAGGAATGGGATTTCCCCCGCCAATGGGCGATGGGGGAATGGGATTTCCGCCGCCGATGGGCGATGGGGGAATGGGATTTCCTCCCGGCATGGGCGACGGAGGGATGTTTCCGCCCATGATGGGCGACGGCGGAGCGATGGCCGGCCCCGGCGCAGGCGGCGTCGAGCTGCTCTCGCGCGACCCTGCGTACGTGCCCGTCACCGTTCGCTACAACGGCCGCTCGTGGCCCTACGTCGCGATGCGCTTCAAGGGCAACTCGTCGCTCGCCACCCTCGGCGCCGCAGGAAACCGCAAGCTCCCCTTCCGCCTCCACTTCGACCGCTACGAAGACCAGCACCCCGAAGTGACCGACCAGCGCTTCTACGGCTTTCGAGAGCTCACGTTCTCCGCGAATTTCGCGGACGATTCGCAGGTCCGCGAGGCCTTTGTGCTCGACGCCCTCGCAGCCCGCGGCGTCCCCGCGCCGCGCTACTCGTTCGCCCGCGTCACGATCCGCTCGGGAACCAGCGTTGAATACTGGGGCCTGTACACCATGATCGAGGACCCCTCGGACAACGCGATGCAAGACCGCGTGCTCAACTCTCACGAGGGCAACGTGTACAAACCCGAAGGAACCACGGCGAGCTGGACCGCCTTCGCGCGCGACGACTTCGAGAAGAAGAGCAACGAAGACGCCGCGGATTTCTCGGACATCGAGGCCGCCATCACCGCGCTGCACGCCACCGGCGCAGACCGCGCGGCGTGGCGCGCCAACCTCGAAGCCCGCTTCGACGTCGACGGATTTCTCAACTGGCTCGCCGTCAACACCGTCGCCGCCAACTGGGACGCGTACGGAATGATGGCTCACAACTACTATCTCTACGGCGACCCCTCGGCCAACGGTCGCCTCCGCTGGATCCCCTGGGACCACAACCTCTCGATGGGCGCGAGCTTCGGCCCCGGCGCAAGGCAAACGAACGCGGGCGCGAGCGCGGTCTTCTTGCACACCAGCGTGACCGCGCAGTGGCCGCTCATCCGCACGCTGCTCGACGACGCCACGTACATGGCCGTGTACCGAGCGCACCTGCAAGCAGCGCTCGACGGCCCCTTCGCCAGCGCCACGGCCACGGCGAGGCTCGACGCTCTGCACGCGCTCGTCGAGCCGCACGTCGTCGGCGAGCGCGGCGAAGAAGCGAACTCTCGCACCGCTTCACCCGAGGCCTTCGCGCAGTCCATCCGAGGAACCTCAGGGCTGCTCCCGTGGATCGAGCAGCGCGTCTCGCTCGGCCGCTCAGCGCTCAGCCAGTAGTCCCCTGTGCGCGCATCAACCCCTTCGCGCGCGGCGAGCGAGGGCTGCTCCGAGCGCGATCATCGCGACAAGAATGCGCCCACTTGATTGTGTGTGCCCAGCATCGCTGCCCGGCACCACGCAGCCGCAGCCGCCGCCGGCGACAGGTCCGCCGCCCGCATCTCCGCTGGCGTCCGCGCTCGTAGCCGCATCGCTCGCTGCCACGTCGCTCGCAGCCGCGTCGCTCGCTGCCACGTCGCTCACCGTGACGTCGCTCACGGTGACATCGCTCGCAGCCACGTCGCTCGCAGCCACGTCGCTCGCAACGACATCGCTCGCAACGACATCGCTCACCGTGACGTCGCTGGCGCTCGCGTCGCTGGCGCTGTCGCTCGCTGCATCAACGGTCGCGTCGCTCGCTGCATCGCTGGCAGCGTCCGCACCGGCGTCGCTGCCCATGTAGACGAACGGCGATGGCGCGGTCGCGCTCTGGTCGAGCGCCGTGACGACGATCGGTTGGCTGCCCGAGCCCATCGGCGTGCGGCACGTGATCGAGCCGTGCGAAGAGGTCTGCACGACGCAGGGCGAACCACCGATGGTGACCGACGGAGCGATCCCGAAGTTCGTGCCCATCAGCGTGAGCAGCGTCCCTCCCGCGGCGGGGCCGGTCGTAGGGCTGACCGTCGCGACGATCGGCGGCGCGTACGCGTACGTCCCGTTGCCGGTCTGGCCGTCGACCGTGATGGCCACCGGCGCCGCGCGGCCGTGCCCAGCGGGCAACGTGCAGCGGATCTCGCTGTGCGACCACAAGCCAGTCGGCCCCAGGGCGCACACGGACGACCCGATCTGCACCACGCCGGTCGTCGAGAAATTGCTGCCGCGAATGGTCAGCAGCTGCCCTCCCACCGTGGGCGCGTTGGGGGGATCGATCGAGGCGATCGACGGAGGAGCAAACGACACGAGAAACGGCACCGAGGCCATCCCCGAAGCGACCACGACCGTCGGACGATCGCGGCCCGAGCCCATGGGAGAGGTGCAGGTGATCGCGGTGTTGTTCCACGAGAGGGTCAAGCAGCTGCTCGTGCCAATGAGCACCGAGCCGGCGGTCGAACCGAAGTTCGTCCCCGAGATCGTGAGCGTCGCGCCGCCGATCGTCGGCAAGGGGACGGGCGCGACGTTGGTGATCATCGGCTGCGCGACGGCCGTCGAGGCAGCGAGACAGAGCGCGAGCGAGAGCGCACAGGCGAAGCGAGTCTTCATTCTGCGCAGCGTATAGCGCGAGCGAGCCCGAAGCTCGCGATCGAAAGGGAGTGATATCCCTCGCGGGCGCTCAGCGCTCGGGGTCTTCGCTGTACCGCCGGCCGCCGTCCCACACGATGCGGTACGGGCGCGCTTGCACGATCACGATCTCGCGCGACGGCGTCACCAAGAACTCGATGTCCATCGCGCGGCCGTCGAGCCAGTTTCCGCCGGGGATAAACGCGTTGTGAATCGCCGTCAGCGCCGTCGCGAGCGAGCGCACCTCAGCGTCGTTGAGCAGCTGTCTGCCGCCTGCGCGCGAGCTCGACGAGAGCCGCTCGACGAAGCCCGGCGCCGGGTACGTGTAATACAAGTCCTGCTCGGGGATCTCTCCCGTGCTCGCGCTGGTCACGCCCTCGTCGCGCGTCTGCAGGTTGATGAAGTGCCCCGGGCGGTTCGCGTCGAACGGGTTTCCCGTGATCGCGACGCCCGTCGAGGACGCGCCGTCGACGGACTCTTGAACGAGCACAGCCATCGCCACGCGCTCTTGGGCGATGCGGTAGTACGCGCGCTCTTCGAAGGCCTGGTAGTTCCACACGCTGGACCAGACGTCGCGAAGGCCGTCGGCGAGCTGGGCGTCGGTGAAGCTCGCGGCGATGGCCGTCGACGAGTAGAGCCCCGCGCCGTTGAAGCCCTCGAGGTCCTCGGCGTTGGTGCTCGATCGCAGCCGCACGCGAGCCCCGCGCGCGACGATCTGCCCGATGCGCGCGCGCACCGAGCGCAGCAGCGCCGGGTCCACCGGAGCGCTGCGAATTCGCTGACGGATATTGCGCAGCGCCTGCTCCCTCGCCTGCGGGTTGTCCGCGAACGACGGGCTTCGAAGGTACCCGTTGAGCTCGGCGTCGATATGGTTGCCTCTCAAGTGCGCCAGATACGCGCTAAACGGCACCACGAACCCCGGCGGAACCCGAAAGCCCTGCCCCCGCAGCCTCGCCACTTCACCGAGCTGCGCCGCCTTCGCGCCGGCGATCCGCGTGTCTCCGCGCCGCAAATCCCCGAGCGAACGCAGCTCGCTGAAGCGCTCGTCGAGCTCGGGCGTAAACGCGTTGGCCGGCCGCCGCGACGCCCACGCCGCGTCCGCGTCCCGCTGGCTCGCCGCCGCGACGCTCCACTCTTGCCCGTTGACCGTCAGCCGCACGAGCCGTCCTTCGAGCGCCCGCAGCTGCGCGTTGGTCATCGCCTCGCGCAGCGCCATGTTGGGCGTCCCTCGATTCGCCGACAAAATCGCGATGTGACTCAGCGGCGTCTGCAGCTGCGCCGTGATCACCCCCGCGCACACCGGCAGGTCCAGCGGGACCTCGCCCAGCACCACGATGTCCGTCCGTCGCACGTTCGCAGCGCTCGGCGCCGCCGTGTGAAAGCGCAGATACCCGTAGGCGTCGCCAGTGTTCAGCGCTTGATATCGTGTGTTGGCAAACAAGTCGTCCGTGGTCACCACGGGCACCCGCGCCCGGATGCGATCGAGCTGCGCCATGTGCTGCGCCGCGATCGGACGAAACCGCAAATCCCTGGCGAAATACAGCCGATCGCGCACCCGCTCGAACGCCGCGATCGACCGCTCGGTGTCGTACACGTCCTGCGCGATCAGCTCGAACGCCCACACGTTCTGGTCCCGGTAGCGCACGAGCGAGGCCTGCACGAAGCGCCGCTCGTTGGACAGGTACTCCCTTCGCCAGAAGGTCTCTGCGTCGGCCACCGGCAGCCCTGGGCGCGACAGAAAGCGTCGGATGAAGAAGTAGTGAATCTCCCAGCGGCGCGTCTGCAAGAAGTAGATCTGCCCGTCGCTCAGGTCCATCACGACTTTGACTGTGTCCGTGTGCGCGGCGTTGTCGCGCTCGCGGCGGGCGGCGAGCGCGTTCCACGCGGCCTCCGAGTCGATGCGGGGCAGAAAGTCTCCGTCCATCGCCACCGCGCCCACGCCAGCGTCCGCCCCGCCCCCCTGCACGATCACCGACGCCCCAGCGTCCTCACCCGGGATCGTCGGCGGCCGCTGCTGAATGATCACGCCCCCCGCGTTGCCGCCGGACACGATCACGCCGCTGCTCGCGACCGGGCCGAGCTGCACCGCCCTCGGCCGCGCCGGCGTGCACGCGCACAGCAATGCGAGCGCCGCCGTCGTGAGTGATGACCGTGAGCGCAAACCGTTCTTCATCGTCGACCTCTGTCGCATGGTACTCGCGCGCAGGTGCTCGCGTTGGGCGCACTCGTGACCGGCCTGCGAAGTTTGCGACCGTAAGTGTGCTAATGCCTCGAGCGTTCATGAGTCGATTGCAGCCGAGCACGCTCCGATGGACCGCGCTGCTCGCGCTGGCCGAGGCGGGCCTGTGCGCGCACATCGCCTGGGCCTGGTCCCTCGATCTGCGCTGGGTCAGCGTCGCCCTCGCGTGGCCCGCGCTCTCGCTCGCGCTGGTGGTGCTCTTCTACGCAGCGGCTTCGGTGGGCATCAACGCGGGGCCGTGGATGAAGGGCGAGCGCGCTCCGTGGCTGCAGCCTGCGCTGTGGCCGTTCAAGTCCGTGGCCTTCGCGCTCACCGTGCTCATGCGGCGCGTGCGAGGACCCGCGGTCGCGCCCACCGAGGTGATCGAAGGGCTGTGGCTCGGCATGCGCCCGTTCGATCGCGAAGCGCGGCTGCTCGAAGAGCGCGAAGTGCATTGCATCGTCGACCTGTGCGCCGAGCTCGGCCCCGTCGAACGACTGCGTCGCGCGCCGTTCGAGCGGCTCGAGGTCCCCACGATGGACCGCTGTCCGCCGAGCCACGAAGACATCGACCGAGCCGTTCTGTGGATCGCCGAGCGCCGCGCGCGCGGGCAGCGCGTGTACGTGCACTGCGCGTTCGGCCGCGGTCGAAGCGCCATGCTCTGCGCCGCCGCGCTCGTGCAGCTCGGCGCTGCAAAAACCCCCGCAGAAGCGATGGCCATCCTTCGCCGCGCCCGCCCCAGCATCAGCGTGAAGGGCGATCAGCGTCGCGCGCTCGACGCGTGGGCGAGCAAGCGCGCTTGAGCGCAGATCAGTCCGTGCTCGCGTCGCTGCCGCTCGAGCACGTCGTGCCCGGCGTGCGCACGTACGGCGGGTTGGACTCTGGGCAAACAGGAACGTCGTTTTCACACGCCGGCGCCTGCGCGCTCGACGAGCCCGTCAAGCAGCAGACGAAGCCAGGCGCAGCGCAGGTCGGGCCCGCGCCCGTGTCCGTCGCAGGGACGCCCGTGTCCGCCGGAGGAGTGTTGCCGCCGCCGCATCCGAGCAGGGCAGAGACGAAGAGCACCGAGAGGATCGTGCGTTTGATCATGGGCAAGCTCTCTAACAAACCCCGCTCGACAACGAAGTATGACGATCGTCAGAGGTCCCTTACCCGCCCTCTGCGACGCGCTCGATGCGACGGCCCCCTCGCCGCCCAACGCTCGCTACTTGACCGAGGTGTTCTCCGTCGGAAGCGCCGACGAGCGACGCACTTCGAGCCGGTACCTGCTGTTGGTCGTCTGGAGGTAATAGACCTCTTGCCCGGCGACGCGCAGGATGCGACGCACCGGCGTGGTCACATACTCGTGCAGGCCATCGGGAAACTCGATAACCACGACGGACCCCCGACGAGGTGCACGCACCAGTCGACCGACAACCGGTCTACCGGGCTTGGGACCGAGCTTTCGGAGCACGACCTCCACGACAGAGAGACCGTAGCACGAACCACGGTCGCCGCTACAGCCCTCGTTTACGCACAAACGCAATGAAACGCGCGGCGCCCACAGCACCGTCTACGCCCTCCATCGCCCCCTCGGCCTCTCGGCGCCGCGGTGCGACACGAGCGCGATCGACAGAAGACCACCCCATCACGAAGCGCTGCGTCGAGCATTTGCGCGCGCTCGAGCTCTCGCCCACCGACGCGCAATCCCTGCTTTTTCAGCGATGGATCGCGACCGACGAAGACCTCCTCCTGCTCGCCCCCACCGGCAGCGGAAAGACCCTCGCCGTCGCCCTCCCCCTGCTCGCCTCCATCAACGAAGACCGCGCAGGCGCGCTCGCGCTCGGCACCAGCGCGCTCGTGCTCGCCCCGACCCGCGCCCTCGTCGACCAACACGCCGCCACGCTCGCGCACGTCGCGATCGGCCTCGCCGCGCTCGATCGCCGCGACGGACGCGATCGCGAAGCCCTCACCGTCGGCGCGCGCACCGGCGACACCAAGGCGAGCGAACGCGCCGCGCTCAAGAAGTCCCCGCCCGCGGTGATGGTCCTCACCCCAGAGTCCCTCGCGGTCTTGCTCGCCACCGACGCGCGCGAAGGGCTCGCGGGCGTGCAGACCGTCTGGCTCGACGAGGTTCATCAGCTCTGCGCCCACAAGCGAGGCGAGCTGCTCTCGACCACGCTCGCCACGCTCGATCAGCTCGTTCGCGCCCGCAGCGATCAGCGCCCGCGACGCGTCGCCACCACGGCCACAGCGCACCCGGTCTCGGCCATCCGCCGCTGGATCTCGGGCGCCAGCGCGCCCTCGGCCTCCGTGCTCGAAGCGGGGACCTTTCGCCCGCCGGCGCTCACGGTGCTCGCCGCGCCGGGGGATCAGCCTTTTCCGTCCGCGGGGTGGAGCGCGAGAAAGCTCTTGCCCGCCCTCGCGCGCGCCGTGGCCTCCGTCGAAGGCTGCACGATGATCTTCGTCCCCTCGCGACCGCGCGCCGAAGCGTGGACGCAGGCGCTGCGCGACGTGCTCCCCGCGTCGATGCCCGTCGCGTGCTTTCACGGCTCGATGTCCGCCGACGAGCGCGGGCTCGTCGCCATCAAGCTCCAGCGCGGAGAGCTGCGCGCGGTCGTCGCCACCAGCTCGCTCGAGGCCGGGATCGACGTTCCTGCCGCGGATCAAGTGCTCTTTCTCGGCGCGCCCGCCACGGTCACGCAGGCCATCCAGTCCGCAGGACGCAGCCGCCATCGCCCCGACGCTGTGCCTCGCGCCGTCGTCGCGTGCACCGACGTCGCCGACGTCATCGACGCCGTCGCCGTCCGCCGCTGCGCCAGCCGCGGAGAGATCGAGCCCGTCGCCCTGCGCGCCGACGACGAAGACGTCCTCGTGCAAGCGGTCCTCGCCCTGATCGCCAGCGGGCCGCAGTCCGTCGAAGAGCTCTCCCGCGCGCTTCGAAGCACCAGCGCGTTCGAGCACTTGAATGAAGACACACTCTTTCAAGTGATCGACCACCTGCGCACCGGCGGCGACGCGCTCGCCGCCTACGACGCCGCTCACCGAATCGCGCTCGCCGACGACGACCGCTTCGCCCTGTGCGACGCCGGCGCGCGCCGCGCGTACCTCCGCGGAATCGGGACCATCGTCGACGACCCCGCCGTCGAGGTCGTCTTCGGCGGAAGGCTCATCGGCCGCATCGAAGGCCGCTTCGCCGCGGGCCTCGAGGTCGGCGACCGCTTCGCCCTCTCGGGCTCGATGTGGAAGATCCTCGCGCGCACGCCCGAGCGCGTCGAAGTCAGCCGCGACGACCGCGGCAACGGCCCCGTCGCGCGGTGGACCGGCGCCCGCATGAGCCGCAGCGAGCTCGTCTCGCGCGAGGTCGCCCGCTGCTACGCCCTGCTCGATACCCACTGCGCGCGCGGCGACAGCGCAGAGGTCCTCGCAGACGCGCTCGCGATCGACCACGCCACCGCCGCGCTGCTCTCTCGTTGGGGCGCAGCGCAGCGCGCGCAGAGCGCCATCCCCACGGACAAGCGCTTCGTCCTCGAGTGCCACAAGGGCCGCGGCAACGACACCCTCGTGCTCTTCACCTTCGCAGGGTGGAGCGCCAACGAGGCCATCGCCCGCGTCGCCGCCGAGCGATGGCGCGTCGCCACCGGCGCGGGCTGCGAGTTCAGCGCCGCCGACGTGGGGCTCGCCCTGGTGCTCCCGCGCAGGGTCGCCTTGCGCGCGAGCCAGAGCGCGGCCGCGATGAGCCTGTTTTCACCCGATGATTTGCAGCTCGTTCTCGCGCGTACGCTCGACGGCTCGCAGCTCGCGCGCGCCACCTTTCGCGAGGTCGCCCGCGTCTCGCAGCTCTCGACCGCGGACAGTCGCCCCGGCGGCGCCTCGCCTGGACTGCTCTACGACGTCCTTCGCAAGCACGCCCCAGGGCACCTGCTCTTGCGCGCGCTCGACCGCGCCCTGTACCGCGCGCTCGACGGCGCGCGGGCCGAGCGAACGCTGCGCTCGCTCAGCGAACATCCCGCGCAGTTCTTCGTGCTCGACGCACCGTCGCCGATGAGCATCCCCGTGCTCGCGCGCGGTGAGCGCACGACGGACCGCGTCGCGCCAGACGACCTCGACGGCGCGCTCGCGAGGGCTGCGCACCAACTGTGGCTGCGCTCGGGCGGCGCAGAGCTTCCGTGAGCGGGCGGCTCGCGCTGCGGGACGGCCTCGAGCTCGTCGCGCCCGGAGCTGTGTTTGTCCCCGCAGAGTCGACGTTGATCGTGGCCGACACGCACGCGGGGCTGCCCTCGGAGCTGCGCGCGCGAGGGCACGCTGTCCCGATCGGCGACGATGAAGCGCTCTTCGCGAAGGTGCGCGCGATGGTCGCGCTCACTGGGGCAGAGACCGTCGTGGTCGCCGGGGACCTTCTGCACGGACCGGGCTCGCTCGCGCGCGACCCGATCGGCGCGCTGTCCGCGGCGCTCTCTTCGTCTCGCCTGCGAATTGTCCGAGGAAACCACGATCGCCGCGCAGAGTCCGCCCTCGACGCCCGCGCGATCGAGCACGACACGGCGCTCGCCGTGGGGCCGCACTGGGTCACGCACGGCGACGACGTCGAGCGCGTTCGAGCGCTGCGCGCGAGCGCTCACGCAGCGGGCGGAAGGGTGTTCGTCGGGCACATTCACCCAGCGTTTGCGCTGGACGACGGAGAGGGCGCGCGACGGGTGTGCCCCGCTTTCGTCACGGCGCGAGCGCTCGTGTGCCTCCCCGCGCTCTCGGTCTGGGCGCGCGGAGGCGACGTGCGCTCGCGCGCCGTGAAGGCGCAGCTCGCGGCGCTGAGCGAAGGCGATCCGATGGGCGTCGCGGTCATCGTGGGAGACCGCGTGTTGCCGATCGGACCGCTGTGATCACCCGAAGAGGGCGACGTTGTCGCCGTAGAGCGGAAACTGCTTCACGACGTCGCGGTCGGTGATGCCCGCGAACTGACGCAGCGCCGCGTGGACGGCCTTGGGCGTGAGCTTCTTGGCCGAGTCGCTGACCTGAAGCGTCGCGTGATCGAGGCCGCGCGCGCGAAACGCGGTGGCGCCGTCGCCGTCGGTGGTGGCGCCGACGACGCGGTTTCCTTCGATCCCTGCGCCCATCATCATGATGGAGGTGGTCGACCAGTGATCCTTGCCGCGCTGGTCGTTGTAGAACGGCGGACGGCCGAAGTCCGAGCCGATCACGACCACGATTTTGTCGCGGAGCATGAGCTCGTCGGCGCGGTCCATCACCATCTCGACCCCGCGCAAGAGCCGCGCGAGCGCGTTGCCCTGGTTGGTGTCGTGATCGTTGTGCGTGTCGAAGCCGCCGACGTCGAGGTTGGCCGCCGCGGTGAGGCCCGCTTGATACGCCGCCAGCGCGACGTAGCCCTGGCGCGCGATCGAGTTGTTGACCCCGCGAAGCTGCGCGTCGGTGGGCAAGAACATGAGCAGCCGCTCGAGCAAGTTGCCGCCGTCGCGCGTCGAAGCGAGCTGGCGCATCGACTGATCGAACGTGTAGAGCGACTGCCGTCCCTGCTGCGTGCGCAAGCGCTCTTGCTGCACGCGCGCGATGCGCGCCGCGGTGTCCGCCGAGTGGTAGTTGGACATCGCGTTGTTGGGGTCGACGCGATTGGGAAACGCGATGCGACCGATGGTCCCGAGGTCGTTCACGCGCGTGAGGGGGACGACGCCCTGGGTGTTCTCGTAGCCGCCGTTGCTGAGAAAGCCCAGCGGGCGGCCGGGCGCGAGCGCGGCAGCGATGAGCCCGGCGAGCGGCGGATACCCGTCTTCGAGGTGGCCCGACCACGTGAAGCGATTGCCGCCGTCGTGGTTGTTGGTCTGCATGTCCACGCCGTTCAAGACCAGCAAGCGCGGGGCAAACTTCTCGAAGAACTGACGGTTGGTGTACCCGCCCTCGGCCGTGTACGTGATGGGCGCGTAGCGGATGTTGCCCGCCGAAGCGATGGCGCTCGCTTCGAACTGGCGGTTCACGGGGTTGCCCTTCGGGTCGCAGATCATGGTCGGGTCCCACCCGCCGCCTGCGTTGACGAAGAGAAAGAGCTTGCCTGTGTAGGGCTCGAGGCCAGTGGCCCCAGCTTGCTGGGCGTAGCCCAGCCGGCGCGCGGTGAGCGCCCCGCCAGCGGTGAGGCCAGCGAGGACTCCGAGGCTCATGAAGCGTCGACGATCCATTGTGCTATCTCCGTTCGAACTTCTGCGCTCGGCGCTCACTGGTAGAGGAACTTGTAGTCCGAGAAGAGGTAGGACATCACGGCCATCCACGCGCGGATCGTCCCGTTGGTGTCCTCGTTGATGCGCTGGTTCATGGGCAGCTCTTCACCCGAGAGCGGGTTCTGACGGCCCTGGCACTCGTAGCGCAGCGCGTTGTTGGGCATCCCGTTCATGCCGGGCTGCCGCGTCTCGCGCCACGTGTCCAAGAAGAGCTGGAACGTGCGCTCGACCTCGGGGTGATCCGTCGCGAGCTGCTCGCCCAAGATGAGCGAGTGGAGGGCGGCGATGTTCTGCTTGATGAGGTTCTGGTTGTTGGGCACAGCGTTGCCGCCGGCCTCGGGCACGGTGTCGAGCTGCACGTTGCGGAAGAACCTGCGCTCGGCCTGCGGGCGGGTGAAGTCCCACGCGGTCCCGCGGCACGAGACCTCGTTGGCCATGCGCTGCGCGATGCCCACGATGATCCCGCTCGGGTCCGCGACGCGACGCACGATGGTCTCCGAGTTGATGCCGCCGTACGGGAGGTAGTACTCCTGACGCAGCCAGCGGTTGCCGAGGCCCGTCCCGTCCGGCTGCGCGATGCGCATCGGGTTGAGGTCGCGCATCCACGGAAAGCCCGCGATGGCGAGCACGCGTCGATCGAGCTGCTCGGGCGTGGCGAGCATGGCCGTCCCGATGCCCTGGTGCTCGACGAGCGCCGCTTCGCGCTGCGTGGCGTCCGTGGGCATCACCGAGGCTTCTGCGCGGTAGATGGGCGACTCGACCAGCTCGAGCAGCGCGGTCTTGAAGTTCATGTTGCTCGCGGTGAAGCGGCGAGCGATCGCGCGGAAGATGCGGTCTTGCTCGGTCCACGCGGAAGAGCGCTGCGCGTAGAGCGGGTCTTGAAGGTCCGTCGGGTGCGCGAGGGGCTCGCGGTTCGAGACGGTCTTGTAGATGAAGCGCACGACGGACATCGCGAAGCGCTCGTCTTGCACGATGCGCGGCGCGAGCCACTGGAGCGCGTTGCGGTAGTTGGTCCCGGGCATGTCGACGCCGGCGAAGCCGGGCGGGGCCATGTCGCTGTACCAGTTGTCGGTGGGGTCCCAGCGCCAGTTGGTTCCGTTGGGAAAGAACCCGCGAAACGCGCCGGCGATCGGGTCGTTGATCGCGTGGCACGTGCGGCACGGGCCGTAGTTCATCGTGGGCGTCATGATCAGCGACTCGGCCGAGGTCGAGTCGATGGGGCGCTCGCCCACCTTCAAGATGTCCGTCCCGAGGAAGTACGCCTGCACGATGCGCGCGCGGTGACGGTTGCGATTGGTCGTCGTCGTCGGATACCGCGAGAGAAACGTCGGCATCGAGAGCACGCCCGCGTGCGGATAGGGAAACGGTCCCTCCGAGCGCGTGGCGCTGAACACGCGGCGGTACTGCAGCCGCGCGGGGCGCAGCTCCGTCGTCGCGGCGTACGGGTCGTTGAAGTTCACCTGCTCGGACACGCCGTAGACGAAGGCCGACTGCGCGTTGACGAGCGTGTAATCCGCGGTGAGGATCTCGCCGAAGGGGCGGCTGCCGCGCACGATGTGCTCGAACAGGTTGATCGGCTCGCGCGCGATCGCGTTGTTGGCCTTGAGCGCGAAGTCCCTGCGCTGCTGGCACATGGGGCTGTTGTAGTCAGGGTGATCGCCCATGCAGCAGCCGCCGAGGCCGCCGCCGCCGTACTGACCGCGGTTCGGAAAGTCATCACCAGAAATCAAGTTGAGCGCGCGCTGATCGCACCCGTTGTTGGTGATGTACGTGTCCGTCAGCATCAGGTCGTTGAACGCCGTGCGCCAACGATCGTAGAACGCCTCTTCGTCGAAGACGCGCAGCGCCACGGCCTCGAAGCCGCGCTGCCCGTCGCGCTCGACCTCGGCGTACTCGGCGTCCGTCGGCAAGCGACCGACGAACTCGAGCGTCGCCTTGCGCAGCGTCTCGCGCCAGCCCATCAGCGCGATGCCCGACGGCGCGGCGAGCGAGCCGTAGTCGGGACAGTTGTTGGTCGCGGCGTTGTCGGCGCCCAAGCGCTCGACGAGCCCTTGCAGCGCCTGGTGCTCGGCCGTGCCTTCTCGCACGACCTGCATTCCGCCGTGCGGAACGAGCCCGAGCGGCTTGGCCAAGATCAGCGGAACGTTGCGCCCCCCGACCTGGATGCTCTGCCGAACCATCTCGCGCACGGACGCGATGTTCGAGTCGGCGAAGTCCGGGTAGCTCGCCGGCAGCAGCGTGAAGCGCGCCGGCGGATTGTTGAGCGCGGCTTGCCCTCCGACCGAGTGGCAGCCGAGGCACTTCGTGGCGAGCACGGGCCCCCACGCTTGCTCGAGAAAATACGTTCGGGGAGACTGGCAACTCGTGCCCGGCTCTCCGATCGTGGCGTTGTTACAGCTCGCGGCGCTCGCGGCCGCTACTGCCATCGCTGCGACCATCGCCGCCGCGCGGCCCTTGAATGCTTTGGGTCGTCTGCTCATCACCGAGGACTCCTTCTTCGCGAACGCAAACGATGCACGACTCCACGCAGCGTGCGCGAGGCCCGATGTAGGCCTCCTCGCGCGCGCAAGTTGTCCGTGTTCACCGGCAAATCACGGGGTCTTTGTGCATCAGCAAACTCACTTGAATTGCTGTGCGTTGCCCCGCTCCGAGCGCCGCCCCCGCGCGACGATCGCCCCCCGTCGATCGCGATCTTGCCTGCCAATACGCTCGCGAACCGCGGCTACATCCCGTCGCCAGCGGCCGCGTCCATCGCCACGCCCGTGTCCGCGGGCGGCGTCGGCATGTCGACGACTTGTACGTCCGGCGTCGCGTCGGGCATCGACGTCGGCGCATCGACTCCCGTGTCGATCACCCCAGTGTCAGGCTGAGCAACGTCGGGCATCGGCGGGTTGGGGACGTCCACCGTGGCGTCCGGCATGGGCGGATTGGGGACGTCCACGCCCGCGTCCATCATCGGAATCTCCGTCGACAGCGCCGCCACCCACGTGCGCACGCAGGCGATTTCGCTCGCAGAAAACACCGGAGCGCCGAGCGGCATCCGCGCGCCGCACGTCGGGGTCGCCTCGGCCACCTTCGCGATGAAATAACTCATCGATCGGTTGGCAGGATCGACGAGCGGCCGACCCGAACACGTGCTCGGCTGCCCGATCAGCCGCGCGCCAACGTTGGGAGATTGCAGGTCCAAGCTGCCGGCCCGCGACGATCGATCGTGACAGCCGTTGGTCGCGCAGCGCGGACGAATCAGCTGCGACTCGATCTGCGTCGAGGCGATCGAGCACGCCGTGGTGCCGCCCTCTCCGCCGCCGCCGATGAAGGGGCTCGGGTCCGTGATGCGACCAGGGCACGCCGCGAGCGAGAGCGAGGCGAGCGCCAGCAGGGTGCGAGAGAGGATCGTGCGCGTCGAGTGCAGCATGGGAGGGTCTCCGAGCAAGCGAAAGGATCTGAGAATTCAGCGGCGAATCGCGATCGACGCGGTGAGTCCGTAGTTGTCGTCCACCGCGCCGCCGGCGATGAGCGGGTCGCCTGGCATCGGGTTCATCGCGAAGAAGTACCGCCGCCAGTCCGCGCTCAGCCGCACCTCGAGCCCCTTGGCCAGCGCCAACGCGCCGCCCAGCGAGAAGTCCACCGCCATCACCGTCGCGCGCGAGAAGTACTCGCTCGAGGTGATCTGTCCGCCCGAGAGCACGTACTGCCACGTCGAGCCCGCGGTCACCGCGAAGCGCTCGACGATCTGCGCGCGCCCCGTCAGCCCCGCGCGCAGGCCCATGTACGTCGTGTTGGCGATCCCTTCGGCGGGCGCGAGCATCACCGCCGAGCGGTCGATCGAGAAGTTTTGCATCGAGAAGCCCAAGAGCAGACCGATGTCGATCCGATCGAGCAGCCACAGCCTCGTGCGAAGCCCCGCGTTGAAGTTGTACGCGAGCGTCGGGTACGTGCGCCCCTGCGAGTCGCTCGAGCCAAACAGCAGCGTGAACTGACCGTCCGCCACCAGGCCGAACATCGACGCGACGCCGCGAGAGAAGTGCGCGCCTGGATACCACTCGACCGCGGCGTTGATCGCCGGCGCGATCGCCAGCGAATACGGCCGCAGCTGCATGAACAGATCGTCCGTGTACCAGAAGCTCCGCCCCACCGCGGCGAAGCCGAGCCGCGCGTCCAACGCAGCGGGCCGTGGTCGAAGCGCCGAGGGTTGCGCGGGCGGATCCACCTCGCGCACGGGCTCGGGGCTCGCGGCGCTCGTCGTGGTCGCAGCGGCGCTCGTCGTCGCAGCGGTCGTGCTCTGCGCGGGCTGGGTCGCGGTGCTCGTGGTTGTTGCTGTGGACGCGGCGGTCGTCGCGGTGCCCGTCGTCGCGGGAGCGTCGCCATCGCCGTCCCCGTCGCCATCACCTCCGGCCGCAGCGGTCGTCTGCGTCCCCGTCGGGGTCGTCGTCGGGGTCGTGCTCTGGGTTGTCGTTTGCGTGGGCGTGCGCCGACGCCGACGGCGGCGCTGCGCTTCGGCGTCGCTCGCAGAGAGCATCCACGCCGCCACGAGCGCGCCGAGGACAACAAGACGGGTTCGCGTCACGAGACCAACTCGAGCCATGGGTGGGCGCTACGCTACCGAATCGCGTGCCACTCTCGAAAGCCCCGTTTTCGTGCGGGTTGTTATGGGTGCCTGTCGCAGAAGGCGAGCGTGCGCTCTCTCCAGCATCCGCAGGGGCTGCGCGTACAATGCTCGCCATGCTCCACGATCAACTGCACTGCCCGGGGGGCGAGTGCCCGCTGCGACGGGACTGCGTTCGATACCGGGCGCGCGTCTACGGAAGGCAGGATTTCTTCGGCTCTCCGCCCTTCGACCGCGCGGCGCAGTCTTGCGCGCACCACATGCCCCTCGGCGCGCTGATCCCGTCGGCCGCGACGATTCGCACGAGCGCATACCACCGATGGCAGGCCGCGGGCTCGCCCGAAGGGCGCGCCGAAGCGTTTTGGCTCGACGCCGAGCGGGCGCTGCTCGAGCAAGCGCTGCGAGACATCGCGCCAGAGAGCGAGCGACCGTAGTCGGACAATAGTCCGCGATTTGCGGCAAACTCTCGCTCGATGCGCCACTCACTTCTCTGTCGACGCTCGCTCGCGCTCTTGGCGACGGCGGCGACCCTCGCAGCGTGCTCCGAAGCACCGATGCCCTCGCGCGACAGCGGCGTCGCGTCGGACAGCGCTCCCTCGATGGACGTCGCGGTGTCCATGGACGCCCAATCCACGAGCGACGGAGCGAGCAACACAGACAGCGCCGTCTCCGAGACCGCGCCTGCGGACAGCGGGCCGACGTGCGCGAGCAACGCAGATTGTCAGGGTGACAACCGTTGCGTCGCGGGCCGATGCAGCCCGTGGCCCGAGGGCTCGAGCGACACGGCGTGCGCGACGGACGTGCGGCCCGGGGTGTTCGCGCCCACGGTGCAGTGCGAGTTTCGAGAGGCGCCCGCGGGAGACATGTTTCCCACGCACACGCACGTGTTTGGCGCGGTGACGGTCGGGGATTTGAGCGCAGGTCGACGGGACCCCGACCAGGCGCCGCGGCCCTCGATCGTCGCGATCTTCGACCCCGGGACGCACCTCAACCCGATCTCGCAGACGGGGGTCCTGCGCATCCTCGACGGGCGCACGTGCGCGCTGCAAGCAACGATCGGGATGCAGCCCCTGGTGGCCTCGTCGTCGCCGGCGCTCGCGGACCTCGACAACGACGGGCTCGCCGAGATCGTCGCGATCATGGCGGGCGGCGGGCTCGTCGCGTTCAAGCAGTCGATGCCCGGGACGTGGGGCGTCTGGTGGCGATCGAACAACGCGGGCGCTCCGTACTCGGTCAGCGGAGGCTGGTGGAGCGCGCCGACCATCGTCGACCTCGACGACGACGGGTTCGCCGAGGTCCTGCGCAACGGCGTGGTGTTCAACGGTCGAACGGGCGCGCTCATCGGCGGCGCGAGCGGCGCGGCGGGGCTCTCTTCGTACGACGCGCGCGGAGGCGGCGCGGGCGGGCTCGGCGCGCACGCGGTCGTGCTCGACGTGGACGAGGACAACGAGGTCGAGCTCGTCGACGGATCGCGTGTGTTTCGCTGGGATCGCGCGGCGCGCGACTGGGTCGCCGAGGCCTATCGCCCCGCGGGCGGCGCGGTGGGCCACGTCGCGGTCGCGGACATGGGCGCGTTTACGTCGGTGCGCTTCGACGCGAGCGAGACGCCCGAGGTCGTGGTGATCTCCAACGGCGCGGCGCGGATCGAGACGCTCGAAGGACGCGTGGTGTTCGGCCCGGTGACCATTCCCGGCGGCTACGGCGGGCCGCCGACGATCGGCGATTTCGACGGCGACGGGCTGGCGGAGTTCGCCTCTGCAGGCGGCTCGCAGTACATGGTCTTCGACCCGGACTGCACGGCGACGCCGCGCCCGCGCGGGCGGTGCTCGAGCGCGACCACCAACGGCGTGCTGTGGACGCGGCCCTCGCAAGACAGCTCGAGCGCGGTGACGGGCAGCACGACGTTCGACTTCGAGGGCGACGGGAGGGTCGAGGCCGTCTACGCGGACGAGTGCTTCTTGCGCGTGTACGACGGGCTCAGCGGGGACGTCTTGTACTCAGCGCCGCACGCCTCGTGCACGTGGCTCGAGAACCCGATCGTCGCCGACGTGGATGGGGATTTTCGCGCTGAAATCGTCATGGGGTCGAACCACTTGTGCGGGACGATCGGCGTCGGTCGCCCGTGCGCCGGGCTCGGGCCGCGCAACACGGACCCGATCTTCGCGGGGCTGCGCTGCCAGACGAACACCGACTGCGGCTCGGGGTCGTGCGTCGAGGGGCTGTGCCGCTGCACGACCGACGCGCAGTGCTGCGGCGGCGCGGCCAACTGCGACTTCGTGTGCGTCGCTCCGCCAGCGGGGACCGCGGGCGCGGGCAACACCTGCCGCGCCTCGCGCGAGCGCGGCCCCAACGGCATCCGCGTGTTCAGCGACGTGATGGATCGCTGGGTCGGCTCTCGCACCGTGTGGAACGAGCACACCTACCACGTCACCAACGTCGAGGACGACCTGCGCATCCCGCGCACGAGCGCGATGCGCCGCGGCTGGCGCGTCGCGGGGCTCAACAACTTTCGCACCAACGTGCAGGGGCGCGCCGGCATGATGGGCGTCGCCGACGCGACCGCGGCCACGCCGTCGTGGTCGTGCACCAACGAGAACGTCGCCGTCCTGAGGGCGCGCGTGTGCAACCGCGGCGCGGCGCCGCTCGTCGACACCGTGACGGTGGGCTTCTACAACGGCGAGCCCGACGCGATGGGCGCCAACCGGCTGTGCAGCGCGCCGATCGGGCGCGTGATCAACTCGGGGACGTGCGCGGACGTGACCTGCAATTGGCCGGGCGCCGCGATGACGGCGATGCCCATCGACGTTCACGTCCGCGTCGACGACGCGAACGCCGTGCGCGAGTGCCACGAGCAGAACAACCGCTCGGTCCTCGCCCGCGTCGTGTGCCCGATGATCGGCTGAGCGACAGCGCTCACCACGCCGCGCGCTGCAGCTCGATCGACGGCGCCCACCCGCGGGCGTCTCGCTCGATCGCCACCGCCGCGACGTGCCGCGGTGACAGCCTTGCCCTCGTAAACGACCAGCGATCGCCGCGGTCGTTCACCGAGGGCGCGCACTCGAGCGTGACCCGGTCGCGCAGCGCGCGCGGGGTCTCTTCGGGCCGCGCGTCCTCTTCGTCTTCGATCGAGAACGCGAAGCCGTCGAGCGGCAAGGCGAGCCCCATTCCCCGCGCTTTGATGTAGCTCTCTTTGAGCGTCCAGTACGCGAAGAAGCGCTGGTTCTGCTGCGCTTCGGCGAGCGCTCGCAGCGCGCGCACCTCTCGCTCGGCGAAGAAGCGATCGGCCACGTCCACGGTCCTGCGATCGCGCAGCGCGTCCTCGACGTCCGCGCCGACCTCGCGGCCGCTGGCCACGATCAAGCAGAGCATTCCGTCCGTGTGCGAGAGGTTGAACCGCAGCGCGTCGCACCCGAGCGCGGGGTCGATCGAGGGGCGGCCGAACTCGTTCTTCACGAAGCGCCACGCCGCGGGCGGGACGGCGGCGTAGCGCGAGAGCGTCGTGCGAACGAGGGCGTGCGCCGCGCGAAACTCACGCTTGCTGTGCTCGAACATGAACCGCTCGTGCCGCGCCCGCTCTTCGTCGTCGAGCAGCGCGAGCGCGCGCGGATCGTCGGCCCACTCGCCGGTGGGCGCGAAGTGCAAGACCGCGCGATCGATCAGCGAATGGACGGACAAGACGCTCACTCTCCGGGGCGCTTGAAGATCATGTCGCCCCACGCATACGTAGCGTCTTCGCCCTCGCCAGAGATCACCCGCGGCGGCGTGTCGTCGCAGTGAACGAGCTCCCACCCCTCGGCGCCAAGCCGGTTGAGCACCTCTGCGAAGCCGCTCACGCCGCCCTTGATGGGCATGCGCGGGCGCTCAGAAGACTCGAACCAGAGGTCGACCTTGCGTCGAAGAAATCGACCGACGAGGTACTGCCATCGCTTACGCGCCGCCATCGAGCGCCGATGGTATACCGCGACGCTGCGTCGCTCGCGTCGAGTTCGAGCGAAGCGCACACCCATTGGACATGACAGCATCGACCCGCGACGCCCTGCGCGACCCGCTTCGCCAGCGAATCCTCTACGAGTCCGCGTCGGTGCTCGTCGTGCACAAGCCCGCCGGGCTCGCCGTGGACGCGCCCGAGCGCGCCGACGACCTCGCGCGCATGGTCCGTCGACGCAGCCCCGCAGGAGCCTACGTCGGCGTCGTCCACCGGCTCGAGCGCGACGTCTCGGGCCCCTGCGTCCTCTCGCTCGACCGAACGCACAACGCGCGCCTCGCGCCGCCGCTCGAGCGCAGGACCGCGCGCAGGACCCTGGTCGCGGCGCTCGCTCCGTCGCTCGGCGAGAGCGCGCTGCGAAGGATCGTTTCGTCGCTCAAATTGCTGCACAAAGGCGCGCGCGGCTCGATCTTCGAGTTCGACCCCAAGGCCGACAAGCTGCAGGCCATCGCAGAGCGCCTCGGCCCCGCGCTGCTCGCGCCCTTGCACGTGAGCGCGCTCGAGGTCGCCACTTCAGAGCGCGAGAACACGGTCGTGCGCGCCGAGCTCCCGTGGGCGCTGCGCGACGCGGTCGAAGAGCGATCGTCAGCGCTCGACGACGGGCCCTCGCTGGTCTCTCGGCTGCGCGCGGGTCTGTGGCGAAGGGCGCTCGTGCTCGACGACGACGAGCGCACGGACCTCGTCCGCCTCGCCAACGAAGGAGGCGACGACGTCCCGGGGCTCGCCGTGGACCGCTACGGAGACTTCGCCGTCGCGCACGTGTACGCCTCGCCCATCGACGCCGCGACGAAAGAGCGCGTGTTTTCTGCGGTCGCAGAGGCGTTTGGCGCGCGGGGCGTGTACGCGAAGTTTCGCCCCAAGCAGGCCAACACCCTCGTGGACACGCGCAGGGACGACGTGGCTCCGTCGAGCCCCGTGTGGGGATCTCCTACCGAGCAGCCGACGCTGGTCGTGCGCGAACACGGGGTGCGCTACGTCACGCGCCTCGGCGACGGGCTCTCGACGGGGATCTTCGTGGACCAGCGCGAGAACCGACGGTGGGTGCGCGAGCAGTCCAGCGGGCGCTCGGCGCTCAACCTCTTCGGGTACACCGGAGCGTTTTCTGTGGCCGCCGCGGTCGGCGGCGCGACGCGGTCGTTGAGCATCGACGCGGCGCGGACGGCCACCGCGTGGCTGCGCGAGCACCTCGCGGCCAACGAGAGCACGGTGGCGGACCGCGCGGTGCACGAGGGCGTGTGCGCAGAGGTCTTCGGCTGGCTCGACGGCGCGAAGGCCCGCAAGGACCGCTTCGACCTGGTGATCTGCGATCCGCCCAGCTACTCGTTTGCCAAGGACGGCCCGCGCTGGACGAGCGAGCGCGACTGGCCTGCGCTCGCGGCGAGCGTCTTCGCGGTGTGCGCGCCAGGCGCCCTCGCCCTGCTGTGCAGCAATCACCGAGGAATCTCTCCCGCGAAGTTCGAGGCCATGGTGCTCGACGGCGCGCGCCGCGCAGGGGTCTCGATCGCCGCCATCGAGTCCGTCGCGGTGTGCGACGACCACCCTGCGGCCCGCGGAGAGCACGGGCACCTGAAGACGTTGCGACTGCGGCTGCGTTGAGCGCGTTCGCGCGAGCGCCTCGCTCGTGGCACGCTTGCGAGCGACACAGTGCCATCGCAGATCGACCCAACGGACGCCCCTCGCGGCGCCATCGCGCGCGCGAGGAAGTACATCACCACCCGCGTCGACCCGCTGACGAGCTTGTTTCTCGTGCTGCCGCTGTTTCTGGTCTACCAGATCGGGACGCTGGCCATGATGGACTGCTCCGGCGGGCGCTGCTCGTGGCGCGCAAACGGCGTGGATTTTCTCACAGGAAACCTCCTCGCCCTCACCGGCGGCTCGCGCCTCGCCTACGCCCTCGTCGCGCTCGTCGCGTCGGTGGCGCTGTTCGGCGGCGTGCTGTGGGCCAGGCGGCGCGCGAAGCTCAGCACCAAGGCGTTCGTCCCTGTGCTGATCGAGAGCACGCTGCTCGCGTCGATCGTGGGGCCGACGTCGATCTTGCTCTCGCGCGCGATCGGCCTGGGCGGGCTGAGCTCGGGCTCGTGGATCAGCGACGTGGTCACCTCGTGCGGCGCGGGGCTGCACGAAGAGCTGGTGTTTCGCGCGGGCATGTTCGCGGGCCTCACGTGGCTCTTGCAGCGCCTCGGGCAGAAGCCGTGGCAAGCGCTGCTGATCAGCGGCGCGCTCTCGTCGCTGGCGTTCTCGTTTGTGCACCACCTGGGGCCGCTCGGAGAGCCGTTTACGCTGCGCGCGTTCGTGTTTCGGGTGTTCATGGGCGCGCTGTTCGCGGTGATCTACCGCGTGCGCGGCTTCGCCATCGCCGCGTGGACGCACGCCATCTACGACATCTGGGTCTTCACCCTGCGCGGCTGAAGCTCAGTACCACTCGACGCCGATCGTGACGGCCGCGGCGAAGAAGCCCCCGCGCTGCGCGAGAAAGAACGTCGGGTGCAGATCCAACCCCGCGTTGAACGCCATCCTGCGCGGCCCCCGCGCGATCAACCCGCCCAGGTTGATCGACGCCCTCGCGTGGCCGCCCACCGCGGTTCCCTCGCCCGTCCCGCAGGCGGCGACCGCGCTGTTGCAGCCAAAAAAGCTCATAAAGTCGAGCGAAGGGCCCGCCGCGAGCTCGAGGATGTGCCCGATCGTCAAGCTCGCCAGCAGCGAGTTGTAGCTCTGCAGCATCGCGTACCCCGCGACCTCGCCGCTGTTGGTCACGAAGCCCAAGCCGCCGATCG
The DNA here is from genome assembly GCA_013298625.1 of Myxococcales bacterium. Classification (GTDB taxonomy): domain Bacteria; phylum Myxococcota_A; class Polyangia; order Polyangiales. The sequence goes on along the minus strand of JAAFIF010000072.1, from coordinate 26,778 downwards.
AGTTCATCGACTGCACGTACACGCCGAACGCATGAAAGAACTGCACGCCGAGCCGCACCGACAGCGCGCCCATCGCGCCAGTGCTCGCTGCGGTCGACAAACCAAACGGGATCAGCGGTCCGCCGCCCAGCGAAATGCCCCCGCGGAGCCGCACTCCGTCGCGCTCGGGAGCGTTGGCCGACTGCGCGCGCGCCTCTGGGGCGAGGACAAACAGAGACGTAGCGACCGCGAGCGCAGCGAGGTTCTTCACGAGGACACTGTAGCGCGCGAGGACTCGTCTCGCAGGATCGCCAGATAGATCACGCCGTTCTCGTACGCTGCGGGGTAGACCGCCCGCGCCCCCGCCCGCGCCGCCGCGAGCCGCGCGAGCGCAGAGGCGAACGGCTCGTCCGCGGGCAAGTGAGGGCGCCGCAGCGCGCCCAGGCCAGGTTGATTTCGTGTGCCGTCGAGCACGCGCCGCGCCATGGCCTTCGCCGTCTCGGGCAGCTCGTCGTTGGCCCACGCCCACAAGAGCGTCTCGCTCTCTTTGGCCCACGTCGCGATCACCTGCGCGCGGTACACGCGCCACGGGAGCACGCCCTTCTTCAGCGCGAGCTCAGCGGTGCGCGACTCGAACTCCCAGTCATCGTGCCCTTGCGCTTCGGCGACGAGCGCGCGCTGCCCCTCGTCGATCGAGCGCGCGCCGTAGGCCGCTTCGTAGAGCGCCTCGGTGTACACGCGGTACGGGTACAGCGCGTCGCCCACGGGGACCTCGTCGATCACCGCGCCGTCTGCTGCGTGTAGGGACAGCACCGCTCGCTCGTCTCCGTCGCGCACGACGATCAGCGCGCGCAAGGACGGGCCCGCTTCGCGCGCCAGCTCGCTCAGCGCTTCATCGAGCGCGGCGCGCACTTCGCCGAGGTCCAAGCCGAGCTCGGCGCGCGCGGCGACCGAGGTGAGCGCGTGCGCGACGATGCTGTGCGCGAAGGCCTTGTCGTCGCGGCGATCGACGGTGACCTCGACCTCGGTCCAACCTGGGGTGGCGATCACCACGAGGGCGTCGAGGATCTCGAGCGCGAGCGCCGTGAGCGGATGCGGGTTCGTCATTGTGGGCGTCGCAGCTATACCAACGGCGGCGCGAGATCGGCGACGAATTGGCGCGGGCGAGCGTCGCCGTGCTACGCGCGATGCCGAGGCACTGAACGACCGTGACGTCCCGCTCGCTCTCGATCGCGTTGACCGCGGCCGTTCTCTCTTTCACTGGGGGGCTGCTCTCGCGGCGTCCTGCGGCGCACGCGCAGAGCGCGCTGCTCACCACGGCGCAGCGCGCTCCGGCGCAGCAGCCGCAGCCGTATCCGCGGGTGGTGCTCGGGACCAACGTGCGCTCGGTGCGCGTCTTGCGCGCGGGAGAGATCATCCGCTCGCGCCCCGACGCCAACGCGCCCCGTCGCGGGACGGCCGCGCTCAACGCGCTGCTCCCCGCGCACGAGGCAGCGCTCGGGCCGGGCTGCTCGACGCGGTGGATCCGCGTGGGTCACGGCGCGTGGCTCTGTCAGGCCAACGTCGAGCCGAGCAACCTCGCGCCGAGCGCGCAGCAGCTGCCGCCGATGCGCGAAGGCGCGTGGCTCCCGTACGACTATGCGTTTGCGTCGTTCTCCGGCGTGCGGACGTTTCGCACGCAGACGGACGCGCTCAACGAAGACTGGGCCGAGCAGCTCGAGCGCTCGATGGGCGTGGCGCTGACGGGGACGCAGCGCTTCGGCGGTCAGCGGTGGGCGCAGACCGCGAGCGGCCGATGGATCGCGCACAACGAGCTCATCGCGGCGCGGCCGAGCGAGTGGCAAGGGGCGCTGATCGACCCGAGCATTCCCAGCGCAGATCGCGTGGGATTCGCCAGGGGAAGGGTGTATCTCTGGCCGAGCGCGGGGCAGGCTGCGAGCGGCGGACGCACCGCGCCGAGAGAGAGCGCGGCTGCGCGAGAGCTGCTCGTGGCGGTCGAGACCGCCGAGGTTCGCGGGCGAACGATCTGGCGCACGCCGCGCGGGTGGGTCGATCCGCGCAACGTGTACGTGTCGAGCGCCGCTGCGATGCCTGCGGATTTGCGCGCCAACGAGCGCTGGGTGGACATCGACACGCGCGCGCAGGTGCTCGTGGCCTACGAGGGCACGCGCCCTGTGTACTTCACGTTGGTCTCGTCCGGTCGCCGCGGCTTCGACACGCGCCGCGGGGAGTTTCGCGCGTGGGTGAAGCTCGCGACGACGGACATGAGCAACGCGGACGACCCGGACCTCGACACGAGCACGCGCGTGTACTCGGTCGAGCGCGTCCCGTGGGTGCTGTTTTTTCACAGGGATCAAGCGCTGCACGGCGTGTATTGGCACGACCGATTCGGCACGGCGCGCTCGCACGGGTGCGTCAATCTGGCGCCCAAGGACGCGCGGTGGATCTTCGAGTGGGCGCCGCCGGCGCTGCCAGCGGGATGGGAGGCGGTGTTTCCCACCGACGAAGAGCCGGGGCTTCGGGTGCGGGTGCGCTGAGCGCACGAGGGCGAGCGATGGGGTTCGCAGCGAGCCATCGCGCGCGAGCGTCTCGGGCAACCCGCAGCGTCACTCGCGCGTGACCGTCGAATGCAGCTCTCTTCATGACAAAAAAAAAGACCCA
>JAAFIF010000072.1:0-24128 GCA_013298625.1 Myxococcales bacterium | reverse complement strand
CACCGCGCTGGACGCGCGAACATCATGAGTCGCCTACACGTCGCGAGCGATGAACGCGTTCCGCCGAGCGCTCGATGACACGATCAGCAGCGAATTCAGCACCACAGTCACAACTCCCGCGACCACTCCCCGACGTCGCTCACTTCTTCTTCACCGCAGTCTTCTTCGCCGCGCTCTTCTTCACCGCAGTCTTCTTCGCCACGCTCTTCTTCGCCGCGCTCTTCTTCGCCGCGCTCTTCTTCGCCGCAGTCTTCTTCACCACCGCGCCCGCGGCTTCGTCGCCCTCGTCGCCCTCCGTAGCCTTCGCGCTCTTGGGGCGCTCCCATCCAGTGGTGCTCTTCAGCGCCTCCATCCACGCCTTGGCCTCGGCGGTGTCGTACTCCGCGAGATCCACTGGAATCTCCCTCGCGAACGTCAGCCCAGCGTCCGTCGGCTCGAACACCAGCGCGAGGATCTTCACCCCTGCCGCGCCGGCCTCGCGCGCGGCCTTCGCGAACTCGGGGTCGTGCACGTCGCTCGGCCGAACAAATTTCGCCGACGGGTGCTGAATCACGAACAGCACCGTCGCGCGCTCGCCCTCCCTCGCCAGCGCCGTCAGCTCGCGCATGTGCTTCGTCGCGCGCTCGCTCACGCTGTCAGGAAAGTACGCGCCACCATCGGGATACACGAGGTGCACGTTCTTCACTTCGACGAGGTTCATCTTGCCGTCGTCTTCGTGCAGCACCGCGTCTACGCGTGAGTGAGCTCCGTAGGCCACTTCGAACTGCGAGCGCTTCGCCTTCGCAAACCACGGCGTCGGGTTCTTCGGCGCGCCGTCCTCTGCGTATTGCCCGCGCAGCATGGACTGCACCAGCGGGTTGGGCAGCGCGGTGTTCGCGCCGATCTTCACGCCGTCGAGCTCGATCATCTGCCAGGTGTGCGTGAGCTTTCCGCCGGGCTTGTTCTTCGTGAGCCAAACGCGCGCGCCCTTGACGACGAGCCCCTCCATTCGGCCGCTGTTGACGCAGTGCGCGACCACCACCTCGCCGTTCGCGAGCTCGACGTCAGCGAGAAAGCGATGATAGCGGCGGATGAGCTTCGCCTCGATGAGCTCGCCCGGCCACGGAAAGTGAAACTCGTATCGCTCGGCGTTCGCCATGGCCTCGCTGACTATCACTATGGGACGAGCCCGCGAAGGCCGGCTCGACGAAGCGCGACGTCGGGCGCAGGATTCACCGGCGCCACACCGTTGTCACCACGCACACGAGCTGCTCCTCTGCCCGTGCCTCCCTCCTCTCGAGCCACCGAAGCACTCGCGACCACACGACGCGCGCTGCTCGTGTTCGCCCTCTCGTCCGCGGCGTGCGTGAGCAGCGTCGATGTGCCGCACGTTCGCGCGTGGTCCGCGGTATGCGATCGCCGTGAGCCCGAAGCGCTCGTACAAGCGAAGGCCCGCGAAGAACGCCGCATGAATGGACAAACGATCGACGCGCAGCGCAAGCCGCTACGAGGTCGACGCGCGCGCCCATCGAGCGTCGACCCGTGCAACGCGGCGCGATCGGGCGACGGGCTCTATTGCGCAGCGTCCCTCGGCGCACCTGCGGATTCACAGCTCTATTTGTGCCGCGCGCGCAGGACCGTCCGCGTCACCGCGTGCGCTCACGGATGCACCGTTCATCCGCCGGGCACGCCCGACGAGTGCACCTCCGCACCAGACAGCGGCGCAGCGTTCTATCTCCCCCTCGCCTGCGGTCGCTCTGCGCCTGTGCTGCAAGGACACCACGGATCGTTCAGCCACAACGGCATGAACACCTGGGCGTACGACTTCACGCTGCCTCGCGGAACGCCCGTGTACGCGATGGAGAGCGGCAGAGTCACCCACGTCCGCAGCGCCGAACGCCCTGGCAGCGCATGCTGGAACGGCGGTGGTCGCCGATGCATCGAGCACTCGAACTACCTCTCGATCCTCCACGCGGACGGCAGCCGAACGTCGTACCTGCACCTCGACGCCCCCGAGGTCGCGCGCGGAGCGATCGTCCAGCGCGGGCAACGCATCGGACGCTCGGGCAACACGGGCTTCTCGACGCGACCGCACCTGCACGTGCAACGACAGAGCAACTGCGCTCGATGGTTCTGCCAGAGTCGTCCGCTCTCGTTTCGTGACGCCGGCATGCCGACGACGGGCGCGCACGTCACGAGCCGAAATTGCCCGTAGACGCACGGATCACAACGCTCGTACGTCGCAGCGCAGTCCGGCGTGTACCATCAGCCATCGAGGCCTCTGCCAACGTCCGCCGTCGCGCCCTCACTTCGCCCATGAACCGCACTCGATGGCTCTCTCCGCTCGTCGCTGTCGCGCTCAGCGCGCCGCTCGCGCACGCGGTCGACGTCGCGACCACCGACGCGTCCACACGCCACTCCTCCGCGCTCGACGCGACACCGCCCGCGACCGACGCGAGCGCAGCGGAGTTCACCGTGCGCGCGGGCGCGACGCACACCCAACCCGCGCAGTGCGACGGTGACCGAGCCGGACGCCCCACCGTTCACGTGCAGCCCGAGCTCGTGCTGTCCTGCGCGCAGGGCAGCGTCCGCGAGTGCGACGGCGTCGTCGAAGCGCGTATCGATCACTGCGCGACCGGCGTGCTGCGGCTCGTGCACGTAGGCATCTTGAGCGGGGCGGTGAGCAGCTTCGGCGCGAGCGAGCTCATCGTGCTGCCCGGTGAATCACGGTCGCTCTCGATACCGTTTCACACGACGCGACCGACCTCGGGAATCCCTGTCATGATCTCGCTGCGCAACGCCGACGGAGCGCTGATCCACAGCCAGCACTCCGTGCTCGTGCGCAACCCCGCGCGCGAACAAGCCATCGTCGCGTGCCGCGCGTGCCTCGGCGAATGGGGCCCGCAGGGACGACTCGCCCACGAGGGCTGCAACTGTCGCTCGCGCAACGCCGGTCGACGCTGCACCGACGGCGCGCAGTGCGACGGAGTTTGCGTCCAGACCGGCGTCGAGCGCGTCACGCCGCCCCGAGGCTGCGCCCCAGGACGAACGTGCCGACTCAACCCGCCCTACTACCGCGCCGTGGGCCGGTGCTCGGCGTTCGTTCACACCGTCGGATGCACGCAGCGGATCCCCGTCGGCGGACACGCCGCGCCCACGCGCGAAGCGCTGCCCATCGAGACGAGCTGCGCGGACTGAGCGGTCGCCGCGCTCACTGCGCAGCGGCAGCGGGCGCAGGATCGGTGATCGTCAGCTCCACGCGGCGATTGCGCTCGTGGCACTCGTCGGTGTCCTCGCTGCAGAGCGGCCGCGTGTTTCCCAGTCCGACGGGCTCGAAGGTGATCGCGTCGAGCCCGTGGCCGCGCAGGTAGGCGGCGACCGACGCCGCACGACGCTGCGAGAGGCTCTGGTTGGCCGCCGCGTCGCCGCGCACATCGGCGTGCCCCTCGACGCGAACCCGTCGAATCTGCGCGTTTTCGCGGAGCAACGCGATGAGGTCGTTGAGCACCGACGCCGACTCGCTCTCGCGAATCACGTCGCTGTTGGTCTCGAATTGAATCTGATGGTTGAGCGTGATGTGGCCGTTGTTGAGGACCACTTCGGTGTGCGCCGCAGGCGCAGCGTTGGCGGCGGGGGCTGTCGCCTGATTGCCCGAGCTCGGCTGCGGCGCGGGCTGCGACGGCCGCGGACTCTCGCCGCAGGCAAATGCGAACAACACGAGCGCAATAGACGAATGACGAAGAATGTTCACTGCGAATGCTCTCCTGTGATGGGTCGTCGGATCTGCGATCGAACGGCGCCGAGAGACGGACCGATGAACAGCCTTGTTCAATCGGCGGCCGATTCTGAGGCGAGCCGTAGCACGCCGCTCACGATCCACGAAGCGTCACCTCACCGCATTTGCAGCGTCGGGGCGCAGCGACTGATTCACGCCACGCTGAGGACCGTTAGCTGCGCGGCCCGTCCCACTCGCCAGGCAACGTGGTTCCCAACAACGACGCACCCTTGCAGCCGCCGGGGGCCAACCTTGGGACCGACGTCGCGCGGATGCTCGCCATCGCGCTGCTCGGAGAGATCGCAGACGTCGGCGAGGTCGGCGTCCCTCTCGCCACGGCGTTCGATGTCGCCTTTCGTCGGATCGATCCGACGTACCCCATCGACCCGCCGATGATGACCCGCCTTCGGGCTGCGGCGCGGCTCACCCGGTAGGCGACTCCGTTTTTTGAAAACGCCGCTACATGAACCCCGTAGGGAGTAACTCTCTATACTCTCTAGTAAGAAGTATCCCTATAGGGCCGCATTAAAACCGCGGTGGATCGTTTCGGGGTGTAGAGAGTCGCCCTCTCGCTGTGGCTCCCTAGGCTCTCTAGGAGCGCGGGCGACGCCCTGTTTCTGGACTCCCGCGCGCTGTCGCTGGGAAGCGCAGCAGGGCGTTCGCGGATCGCCGATGCACGATGGCGCTGTCAGCAGCGCGAGCGGGCGTTGCTCGGGCTCCTGCGCGGGCGGCTTGGCACCACGGACACGGCTTGCGGAATCGCAGAGTGCTCGCGCGTGTCCGATGCGTTTTCGGGCGTGCTTGGCACCACGGGCTTCGAGCTCGGCGCCGACGATCGAGAGCGGACGGACAGCGGCGCGAGAGCGGTCACCCGAGCGGATGCACAGTGGACGCGTGAGCGGTCGTCGCGGCGATCGTCCAAACGAACGACGGCAACATCGGCGAGCGGTGTCACGGTGGGGACGTGCTGAGCCTGACACCGGCAGAGCGAACGAGCGGACGACGCGCACAAGCGCGCGGCGACCTGGCCGAGGCGTTCGTCGAGCAGACGCACGCGAGCGACGCGTTCAAGCGCGCCGAGCCGGGGGCGTGGTTCATCCGGCGCTACGCGCGAAAGGTCATCGGCGCCCGAGGTGTTCGCTTCACCGCACCGCAGGGCCCGGACTTCGGCGGAGGGGTCGTGCGCGATGGCGTCGCGATCGCCACCGAGGTCGAAGTGAAGCTCTGCGAGCCGTCGGTGCTGAAGAGCGGCAAGCCGGGGACGGCTCGGCTCGCCTTCGAGCGATTCACCGAGGCCGAGCTGCGCTACCTCGGCGCGTGCGCGAGCGCGGGCGGGCTCGCGGTGGTGTTGGTGCTCATCGGCGCGCACCCGTGGACGGCGACCTGGCACGCGGTGCCGTGGGCGGCGATCGCGCCGAGGGTCGAAGCGTGGACGAAGGCAACGCCGCTCGCGCGCCGCGAGCTCGAGCTGCCCGCGGGCGTGCTGCAACAGGAGTTGGACCGATGGCGAGTGACGAAGCGAGAGACGTACCTGCGAGCGGAGTGGCTTCGATGAACGCGCAGCGCAGCGCCCCCGAGCCCAGCGCGCGCCCCGCCGCGCGGCCGACGGCGGACGAGCTCGACGCCCTCGACGAAGAGGCACGCAACGCGCGGATGGTCTCGCGCTTCGTCGGCGAGCTCATGGAGTGGGCCGCGCATCGCTCGTTCGTCGACAAGCTCACGCGCGCGATTGGCCGGCCGACGGCGCAACCGAGCGCGCTCGCGCGGCTGCAACAGGCCGTGGCTGTCGGCATCCTCGGGAGCGGCAACAGCGGCTCGAAGGGCGTGTGGTCGGGTGAAGGGCCCGTCGACGCGCTCATCGACGCTGCCGAGGCGGCCACCACGCTGCAGCTCATCGAGGGGCGCGACGAGCGATGGTGCAAGCGGCTCAACAACATGTCCGAAGAGCTCGCGGTGTTGGTCGTTTGGATCCGCGACGAGACGCAGGGCGAGAGTCCGAAGCCCCAGCGCGCAGACGATTCGCCGGGCTATGTGCTGACGTACCCCGCTCGCTTCGACGGAAAGAAGAACCGCCCCGAGCGGCGCATCACCGGGCTCACGCTGGCCGAGATCGTCGGACTGTCGACGGCCGACGTCGTTCAGCGCGCGCGGCTCGAGGGGAAGATGATGATCGGCGACTCCGCCCCGGCCCGAGCGACGATGCGCGAGCGCGGCGAAGCGCTGCTCTTGGACTGCGCGCGGGCGTGGTTTGGGCAGACGGCTTGACGGCGCTTGCGGCCACGGTACGATCATTGCCGGGGGACTTGCGTCCAGGGGTCGATGACCGAGCACACGTGCGAAGAGATCGCGCGCGCGCTTCGCGTGCCTGAGCGAACGGTGCGCCGCCACGTTGGCGTGCTCGCTCAGCTCGGCGCGAACGGCGTGCGTCGAGGCCGACGGCCGGACATGGCGCGCTGGGGCTGGCTCGTTTCCGACGAGCTGCTCGGACAATGGAAGCGCTGCGAAGTGCCTGCGCCCTGGGCGAGCGCGGTCAGGGCGATCGCGGCGTAGGTCGCTACTTCAGCACAACTGTGATGATCGGCGGCGACTGGGACTCGTCGGGCTCGCTGACGCTTTTCACGGGATAAGCCTTGCCGTTGATGCGCCAAATCTTGTCGGCCTCCGGAAACGGGTCGTTCTCGTCAGTCGTCGTAACCGTTTCCTCGTCGCCATTCGCGTTCACGATTAGAAACGTCCATCTTTTGCTCATCTCGTTCCCCTTTCTGACCTGATGGTCTCGCGCTTCGGCGCCCCTTGTCCATGACCGACTCGACGAACAAGACCGGTCGGCCGACGCTGCTCTCGCTGGAGCTCATCGCGCGGGTTCGCCCGGCGGTGATCTCAGCGCAGTCGATGGAGGCGATCGCGGCCGAGCTGAAGATCAGCCGGAGCACGCTCTTCGAGTGGCTCTCGCGCGGCGAGCGCCCTGACGCCCCCGACAGCGACGAGCTCTTCATCCGCTTCGCGCTGGAGTTCCGGGAGGCCGAGGCCGAGCTCGAGCAGACGCTGCTCGAAAAGGTCACGGGCACCGCCGGCGCGAAGGGCGAGTGGTCCCGCCATGCGTGGGTGCTCGAGCGGCGCTTCCCCACGCGCTGGGGCTCGAAGCAACGCATCGAGCACACCGGCGCCGAGGGCGCCCCGATTCAGATCGACGATGCGCGCGCAAAGCTCATGGCTCTCATCGATCGTCGCGCTCCCAAGGGAGGAGCGAGCGAAGATCGTCGCGAGCCTGAGCCTCGCAGAGATTGACGCGGTCGTTCACGACTGGCGATCGTGGGCGCGCCCCGAGCAGCTCGCGCCGCCGGGCACCTGGACGCGGTGGCTCATCCTCGCGGGCCGAGGCTGGGGCAAGAGCCGCACGGGTGCGGAGTGGATCCGCGATCGTGTCTGCGCTGGCGACGCTCGGCGCATCGCGCTCGTCGGCCGCACGGCCGCAGACGTTCGCGACGTGATGATCGAAGGCGAGAGCGGGTTGCTCTCGGTCTTCCCCGCGTCGCAGCGCCCGGTCTACGAGCCCTCGAAGCGCCGCGTGACGTTTCACACGGGCGCGGTCGCCACGACGTTCACGAGCGAGAAGCCCGACCAGCTCAGAGGCCCACAGCACGACACCGCGTGGTGCGACGAGATCGCCGCGTGGCGGTACCCCGACGCGTGGAAGCAGCTCACGATGGGGCTGCGTCTCGGCCGGCCGCGCGTGGTGCTCACGACGACGCCGCGACCGACGCCGCTCGTGCGAGAGCTCATCGCGCACAAGCGCACGCACATCACGCGCGGGCACACGAAGGACAACGCGGCGAACCTCGCCGACGAATTCCTCGAAGAAGTGATCGCCGCCGAAGGCTCGCGCCTCGGCCGGCAAGAGTTCGGCGCCGAGCTGCTCGAAGAGGTCGAGGGCGCGCTCTGGACGCTGAAGCAGATTGAAGCCCGCGTCGTTCGGCCCGAGTTTCGGGTCGTCGGCGAGGGAGAGGACGCGGACTACGAGCCGGTTCTACCGACGTTCGTTCGCGTCGTGATCTCGGTCGACCCGGCGGCGAAAGCGACGCCGAAGAAGCCGCGGCCAGGCGAGACGGGCATCGTGGCCGTCGGGCTCGACGAGCTCGGCCTCGGCTGGGTGCTCGACGACGCGAGCGGGATCTACAAGCCCTCGGAGTGGGCGGCGAAGACCGTCGAGCTCTTCGACCGATGGAACGCCGACCGCGTTGTCGCAGAAGACAACCAGGGCGGCGACATGGTCGAGAGCACGCTGCGCGCCGCGCGCGTCTCGCTCCCGCTGAAGCGCGTGACCGCGATCAGCGGCAAGGGCGTTCGCGCTGAGCCCGTGGCCGCGTTCTACGAGCCACAAGCGGGCTACCCGCTCGGACGCGTGCGGCACCTCGGGCACCACGCGGACCTCGAAACGCAGATGTCGAGCTGGGTGCCGACGGGCAGCGCGCCCTCGCCCGATCGACTCGACGCCCTCGTCCACGGCCTGACCGAGCTGCTCGGGCGTGAGCGGAAGGCCAAGGCGGCGAGCTGGTCTCAGCCGACGCAGCACCACGACAACGAGAGCGACGAGTGAAAGCGCCCACCACACGACAGCCTGCGCTCGCGAGCACCCCGACGCTTTCGAGCGTCACGGTCGCGCAGCTCCGCGGCATCCTGCGCGAGCACGAGAGCGGCGACTTCACGCGCAGCGCGGGGCTCGCAGAGCTTTCGAAGCGCAGCTCCGACGTGAGCGGCGCGCTCGAGCAACGACTGGCCGGCGCCATGGGCCTGCCGTTCGAGCTCGAGGCGGCCAACGGCACCACGAACGCGCGCGGCCTGCGGGATCGCGTGAAGCAGCGCTGGTCCAGCGTGTTCCCCGGCGGATCGCAGCGGACCATGCTGCAGGACCGGGTGATGCTCGGCTTCACCTGCGCGCGGATCACCGCGGCATACGACGCGACGCTCGATGAGGTCGTGCCGTACGTCGAGCGCTGGCACCCGTCGATCACGCGCTTCGATCCGACGTATGGCCGCTGGGAGGCGTACACCGCCGAGGGCTGGGTGGTTGTGCTCGACGAGCTCGGCCGGCGCGGCGAAGGGTGGATCGTCTCGCTCGTCGGCGATCGGCTGACCTCGCATCTCGAGGGCGCCCTTCGCGCGCTCGGGGGCTCGTACGTCGGACAGGAGTTCGCGCAGCGCGACGCTCGGCGCCATTCCGAGAGAATGGGTCAGGGCATCGTCGAGGCGCAGGTCCCCGGCGGACAGGCCGAGACCGACGAGGCGAAGCGCTACACCACCGCGCTCTCGAAGGTCGGTACCAACGGGCTGATCGTCTCGCCGCAGTATCTCGACCAGGGCGACGACGCGAGCGCGAGCTACGGCCTGAAGCTCCACTTCCCGCCCGACAGCGGGATGAAGGGGCTGCTCAACCTCGACGCGGCGGAAGCGTCGCGCTTGCGGCTGCGCATCCTCGGGCAGGACACGACCTCGAAGGACGCGAGCGGCGGCGGGTACGCGCGCTCGCAGACCGGTGCAGGCGTGCGGCAGGACCTCACCGAGGGCGACGCCGCGGCGCTCAAGGACATCGCCTCGCAGCTCTTCGACGGCTGGGCGCTGCTCGAAGCGCGGCCGCGCGGGCTCTTCCCGTGCGCCGAGTGGTGCGCGGACCCGCCCGAAGACGAAGAGCGCGAGGCGCGCACGCGGCAGGCGAACGCCACCGCCACGAGCGCGATCGCCACGGCGCTCCCAGCGATTCAAGCGGCTGCGGAAGCGGCCGGACTCACCCTCGACGTGCGGCGCACGCTCGAAGAAGCACGACCCGTTTTCATGGAGAATGACAATGCAGACGCGTGACACCGCGACGACGCCGCCGACGACCGAGCGGAGCGCGATCGTCTACAAGATGTTCGAGCTCAAGGCCGCGGAGGGCGACGGCGCAGAGCGCTCGTTCGACGTGATCGCGAGCACCGAGACGGTGGACAGCTACGGCGACATCGTGAAGGCCAACTGGCGGCTCGAGCGGTACGCCAACAACCCGATCGTGCTGTTCGGGCACAACACGCGCGACCCCTCGTGCGTGATCGGCACGGCGTCAGACGTGAAGGTCGACGGCGGCGCGCTGAAGGCGCGCATCACGCTGGTCGGCGAAGAGGTGAACCCCGAGGCCGAGCGCGTCTTCAAGCTGATGAAGGCGGGCGCGCTGCGCGGCATCTCGGTGGGATTCCTGCCGCATTCGTACGGCTGGGCGAAGGTCTCGGATCAAGAGGTCTTCGTGCTCGACGACAACGAACTCTTCGAGATCAGCGTGGTGTCGGTACCCGCGAACCCCGACGCGCTCGCGCAGCTCCACGCCAAGGCCCGACAGGAGCTCGCCGCGAAGAGCGCGACGCCCCCGGCCGTCGAGCCCGCCCCCGAGCCTGCGCCGAGCGAGCCCGAGACGAAGAGCGACGGCGAGCCGACGAGCGATCATCCGCGCGCCCAGCTCGCGCGCCTCGCGATGGAGCTCACCGGCGCCGAGGATGCGACCGCAGCGCAGGGCGCGCTGCGCGCGCTGAAGGCCGCGGCAGACGAGGTCCCGGCGCTCACCGAGCGCGCCTCGAAGGCCGAGGCCGAGGTGGTCTCGCTCAAGAGAGCCGCGTTGCTCGAGCGCGCGGTGATCGAAGGCAAGCTCACCAAGGACCCGAGCGACCCGCGCAGGGCGCACGCCGAGAAGTGCGCGGGGCTCGCCGAGCTCGGCGCGTACCTCGGGACGCTGCAGGTGCGCGGCGCGCACATGAACGCGAAGCCCCAGCCGGCCGCGCGCAGCGTCGAGAGCGGCAACCCCTCGTCGGTCGCGCTGACGGACGAAGAGGTCCGGCTCGCGAAGCAGATGGGCAACAACCTCGACGCGGTTCTTTCCGCGAAGCGCTCGCTGCTCGCTGCGGCTGCGCGTGACGACCAGGACGACGACACCGCCGCGGAGTGATCCCGCGGATCAACCACAGGAGACACTCTCAATGGCTGCTTTGACGAACAACAGGAAGGCCGCGCAGTACGGAACGAACGGGCCTCTGGTCCAAGAGTTCCGACTGCCGGTCAACGGCGGCTCGCGAATCTTCGCGGGCGGCATGGTCGCGCTCAACAGCGAGGGCAACGCGATTCCCGCCGGGCTCAGCGCTGGCGGCTCCGTGCGCGCGATGGGCGTGGCGCAAGCCGAGGCCAACAACACGGCGGGCGCCGACGGCGCGCTCTTCGCGCAGGTTCGCCGAGGGGCGTTCCCGTTCGCGAACAGCACCGCGGGCGACGCGATCACGATCGCCGACGTGGGCGCCACGGTGTTCGTCGTCGACGACCAGACCGTGGCCAAGACGAACGGCACGAGCACCCGCATCGCCGCGGGCAAGTGCGTGGGTTTCGATGGGGCGATGGTCCTCGTCGAGGTCGGAATCTGATCGCGGCATCGCCGCGGCGCTCACTCAACAGGAGATTCAGCGATGCCTACTCTCATCAAGCCCGACACGCTCGCGGCTGCGAACACGAACTTCAACACCCGCTTTCAGGCGGGCATGGGCGGCTACACCCCCTGGTGGAACCGCATCGCCATGGAGATGCCCTCGCAGACCTCGGAAGAGGTCTACGCCTGGCTGCAGAAGCTGCCCGGCCTGCGTCCGTGGCCGAAGGGCGCGCCGCGCAAGGTGAACCGCCTCGGCGCGAACGCGTACCGTCTGCGCAACGAGACCTTCGAGGACACCGTTGCGGTCGACGTGGACGACTTCGAGGACGATCGGCTCGGGCTGTACGCGCCGAGCTTCCAGATGCTCGGGTACGCGGTCAGTCGCTTCCCTGACCTCAAGACGGCCGAGGCCATCATGCTCGGCACGGCGGCGCTGTGCTTCGACGGGCTCTCGTTCTTCAACACGGCTCACCCCGTGGACATGAACGACTCCACGAAGGGCACGTACTCGAACTCGCGCACCGGCTCTGCGCTGAACGAGGCGAACCTGAACAGCGGCATCGTCGCGTTCTCGCAGTTCAAAGACGAGAGCGGCGAGCGCATCGGCGTTCGGCCGAAGAAGCTCATCGTTCCCCCGTCGCTCCGCACCACCGCGCGCAAGCTCGTGGTGGCCGAGACGATCATCGACATTCAGGGCGGAGTCGCCGCGAGCGTCGAGAACATGAACAAAGGCGCGCTCGAGGTCGAAGTGATCGACGAGCTCGAGGCCGAGCCCACGGCCTGGTACCTCGAAGCGGAGTTCGGCCCGTTGAAGCCGCTGATCTACCAGCGCCGTTCTTCGAGCGGCCTCATCCGCAAGACGAGCGAGACCGACGACAACGTCTTCGACCTGAACGAGCTCCGCTGGGGCGTGAAGGAGCGAGCCGCGTTCGGCTACTCGTTCCCCTGGCTCATGCTGCGCTCGATCGCGTGATCCCATGGCCTACGCCACCCGCACCGACTTCGAACAGCTCGGCCTCCCGCCCGACGCCCTCGACGCGCTCGACTCGCGCGTGCCGGGGAGCGTTGCGCGCGCGCTCGACGCAGCCTCCACGCTCGCGGACGGATACCTCCGTGCGCGCTACGTGTTGCCGCTCGCGGCGTACGGGGACGATCTCACGCAGGCCGTGTGCGCGGTGGCCGCTGCGTCGCTCATGACGACGCTGGGCCTCGATCCCGAATCACCGATGGCGACGCTCATTCGTGAGCGCTCGAAAGAGGGCCGTCGGTGGCTCGAGCTGGTGGCCGCCAAGAAAGTCCACCCCTCGGTCACCGAGGGAGGCGCGCCCGTTGACGGCGCGGAGGTCATCTCGCCGCCCGCGCGCGGCTGGGATGAGGTCTCGATCGAAGAGGAGCGCGGCTGGTGAGCGTCACGCTGTCGATCACCGGCTCGAACGAAGCCATCCGCGCAGCCGCTGCGAAGCTCGCCAAGGTGGGCGCTGGACGGGTCGCGCTCGTCGTCGCGCAGAAGGTCGCGCCCGTCGTGCAGTCGCTCAGCGATCGCCCGTGGCAGCGCCGCGCGAGCGTCGAGGGCGAGCAGTGGGCGCCGCGCAAACGTCGCTACTACCACCCGCTGCTCGAAAAGACGGGCAAGACGCGCCGCTCCCTCAAAAGCCGCGCGATCGGAACCAACGTCGTCACGAGCGTGGCAACGCCGTACGCGAAGTTTCACCAGACGGGCACGCGCAAGATGGCCGCCCGCCCCGTGTTCCCCACCACCGAGGCGCTGCCCGCGGTGTGGGCCGCCAAGATCCGTAAGACGATCACCGAGACCCTCGAAGGCGCGCTCCGTGGCTGACAGCAGGCTCCGACAGGTGATCGCCCTCATCGAGGGCCACGTTTCGCGGCTCGTGCCGTCGGCGCGGTTCGTCTACGGCGCGCGCAGCGTCGCGATGAACAACGCACCGCCCCGCATCGTGTGGGTCGACGACGAGACCGAGACCGAGCAGCTCGGACCGCCGACCGACGCGAGCGCGCTGCACGAGGCGCGCGCGATTCACGGGGTGTGGTCGCGCACGGTGATCGCTCACTGTTGGGCGACCGACGAGGGCGGCGCAGAGGACCTCATCGAGCTTGTTTCGTGGGCGATCGTCCAAGAGCTCGGACCCACCGCGCTCCCGTTCCAGGTCGTTCGCGTCCCGGTCTCGTGGGCCTCGACGGGCGTGGTGTGCACGCTGGTGTTCACCGTCCCCGTCCCGATGCGTGAGCCGACGAGCGAGAGCCCCACCGTGCGCGCGCTCACCGCCGCTTTCGATACCACCGACTCTTCAACCACTGATGGCCAGCTCGACGCTGGCGAGGGCTGAGCAATGCCGATTCCTGCGGTCAACACCACGATTCAAGACGGGGCGCTCGGGATTCTCCCGGAGGCCGCCGAGGGCATTCACGTCAAGCTCGGCGTGTGCGCGAGCGGCACCGCGCTCGCGCTGCAGACGTTCAGCGACGTGCAAGCGGCGATCGACGCGCTCGGACAGGGTCCGCTCACCGAGGCGGTGTGTCAGGCGCTCGTGAGCGCGACGCGCGGCAGGGCTCCGCGCCCCGTCCTCGCGATGCGCGTCACCCCGAGCACCGCGGGCACCGCCGGCACCGTGAGCTACACGCGCATCGCCAGCTCGACGGGCACGTTCGCCACGACCGGCAGCGCGCCGCTCGACGCGTACCAGGTCAGGCTCTTGATCACCCGCACGGGCGCGGCCACGGTCGGCGCGATGCGTGTCTCGCTCGACGGCGGCGACACCTACGGCGCAGAGGTCACCCTCGCAGCGTCGTACGTGATCCCCAACACCGGCGTGACCGTGGTGCTCACCGGCTCGCTCGACGCTGGCGACCTCGTGAGCTTCTCGACGAAGGCCCCTGAGCTCACCGCGGCGGACTTGAACACGGCGTTCGCGGCGCTCTTCGCGCTGCCCACGGAGTTCGACTTCGTGCACGTCGTCGGCGCGCCGCAGACGGGCGCGGACGATGCTGCGCTGAGCTCGGCAAGCCGGGTGATCGTCAACGCGGTCGCAACGCAGATGGGCACGGCGCTCGCGGCCGGCCGCTACATCCACGCGGTGTGCGAGGCCCCCGATGTGGCCGACGCGAGCGGCGGCGATAGCGCGCTCACGACGGCGTTCGCGTCGCTCGCCGATGCGCGCGTGTCGGTCGTCGCTGGATACGACGAGGTCGTGTCGGCGGTGTCGAGTCGCATCTACCGCCGTCCCTCGGCGTGGGCGTACGCCGCGCGGCTCGCTGCGATCCGCGTGGCCGAGATGCCGTCGAAGGTCAACCTCGGCCCCCTCGCGGCCATCAGCGCGATCGGTCGCGACGAGCGCAAGCGCGAAGCCCTCGACGCGCAGCGCTTCTGCACCCTGCGTACGCACCTCGGGCTGCAGGGCGTGTACGTCACCTCGGGCCGCATGATGGCGGCGGCGGGCTCGGACTTCGACCTCGTGCCGAACCGCAGGGTGTTGGACAAGGCGTGCAGGATCGCGCGCGCGAGCGCTCTGCAGTACCTCGATGAGGACTTGCGGGTGAACAAGAGCGCGATCGACGGGAACACCGTCCCGCCGGGGCAGCCGGGCGCTCCGGGGACGATCGACGAGCGCGATGCGAGACGCATCGAAGCCGTGATCCTCGCGGCCCTCGAAGCGGCGCTCTCGCCTGGGGCGGACAACGGCGACGCCAGCGCCGTCAGCGTGCAGGTGAACCGCTCGAACGTCCTGCTCACGACGCGGGAGTTGAAGATCAAGGTGCGCGTCACGCCGAAGGGCTACGCGCGCTCGATCGCGGTGGACATTGGTTTCCAGTCGCCCACGGCGACGGTCTGAACAGGAGCTGAGCAAGAGCCATGGCAACGCAACCGCTCGTGAACGGCAACCGCAAGAGCTTCGCCTCTGTCGAGATCGACATCAAAGGGCGCAAGTACCGCGGGGTGACCGAGATCAACTACAGCGACACCCTCGAGCCCGGCGTGGCGCGCGGAACGTCGCCGATCGCCCTCGGGCACACCCAGGGCGACTACGAGGCCGAAGCCTCGGTGAGCGTGCTCCGTGAGGAGTTCGAAGAGATCATGACGCAGCTCGGCGACGGCTACGGCGAGGTCGAATTCCCGATCACCGTCACGCACGCCGCGCGCGGTCAGCGCACGACCACGGATCGCCTCCCGGCGGTGCGCATCAAGAGCGTCGACACCAGCCATTCGCAGGGCACCGACCCGACAGCGGTCAAGATGGACCTCGCCGTCCTCACGCCCATCGAGCGCGACGGCAAGCGCCTCGTGTCGAGGGACGCGTGATGAGCGACCGCGAAGCGCAGCGCGCAGCGGCGAAGGCCGCACGCAAGGCAGCCGCAGAGGCCGCGCACAAAGTGGCCGTCGAGAAGTACGGCGACGAAGACGACGACGGGTGCAGGCTCACCGAAGCCTCGGGGCACTTCTTCGTGTTCCGCCGCCCGAACCGCGGCGAATACGCGCGACTCAAGGCCGAGGCGAAGGACGGCGGGAGCTTCAACTCGATCCTCGTCGACACGCTCGTGCATCCGAGCCGCGAGGACTTCGCGAAGCTCTGCGACCGATACCCCGCGCTCGAAGACGAGCTGGGGCCAGTCGTGCTCGAGCTCGCGGGGCTCACTGGCGAAGCGCTCTCAAAAAAGCGCTGAGCCTCTACGAGCGATGCAAGCGAGACATCTTGCTCGGGGGCGAGTGTCTCGCGGCGCATCGTAGGGGCGAGCAAAGCGACGAAGCAGCGGCGGGGGGCGCGCTCGAAGCGTCGTTCATGATTCACGTCATCGGACTGGTCGAAGGACTCTCGAAGAAATGAGCGCGCGCGAACGACTCGAATGGACCCTCGCGCTGCTCGATCGCGCCAGCGGTCCCGCGCGCAAGGTCGCGAAGGGCCTCGACGCCGTCAGCGCGGCTCAGGACCGCGTGAAGAAGTCCGGCGGCGGCGGTCGCGGGGCCAACCCGCTCGACGCTCTCGGCCGCGCGTCCAGCCAGCGCCACGCGCGAAACCAAGCGCGTCTCGGCCGCGAGATGGAGCGCTTCGCCCAAGGGTCGCGAACGGCGACGGCGGCGGGAACCAACTTCGGCGCGGCCGTGGGCGGCGCGTTCATGGCCGTGGGCGCGGCTGCGCTCGGCGCCGCGCTCGCGGTCGGTCGGATTACGCTCGCGTTGGGCGAGTCGATGGTGCAGGCGGCCGACTGGCGCAACCGCACCGAGGGTGCGTTTCGGGTGCTGCTCAACGCGCAAGGCCGCCCCGAGCTCGTCGGGCAGGCGTTCCAGCGCGCGAGCCAGTACGCGCAGCGCTTCGGCCTCGACGTGCGCGACGTGACGCGGCAGATGATCCAGCTCACCGCTGCGGGCTTCTCGCAGAGCGAGATTCCGCAGGTGATGCAGGCCGCGGGCGACCTCGGCGCCCTCGAAGGGCCGCAGGCCGCAGAGCGCGCGATCACCGCGATTCGGCAGATTCGCGCGAAGGGCGTCCTCCAGATGGAGGAGCTTTCGGGCCAGCTCGCCGACGCGGGTCTCTCCGTTGGTGACGTGGTGGCCGAGATCGGCCGGATGCGAAACCTGCGCGGCGACTCGACCGCGGTGGGCAACCAGGTGCGCGCGTTGATCACGGGGCGTCGGGTCAACGCAGACCAGGGCATCCAGGCCATCATGGGCGTGGTCGCGCGTCGCTCAGGCGGTCGCCTCGGCGGCACCCTCGACACGCAATCGCGCGGCGCAGAGGCGGCGATGAACCGCCTGAAAAACTCCTGGCTGCTCTTGCAGAGCAACTTCGCCCGGTCGCCCGCGTTTGCGCGCATCATCGGCTTCATCGAGCGGATGGCATCGGCGCTCGACCCCGCCAGCGCGAGCGCGCAGCGGTTCAGCGCGCAGCTCGATCGCTTCTTCACCGTGCTCACCGGCGCTGCCTCGCAGGTCGATCCCGTGGCGGTGTTCAACGGTGTGGTCTCCGCGCTCGGCTCGATCGGCGCGGGACTTCAACGCGCGTGGCCCTACGCTCAGGCGTGGATCACCGGCTTTTACGGGCCGATCGTGGCGGCGCTGCGAAACAGCGTGCCGCTGCTGCAGCGCTTCTTCGGCTTCCTCTTCCAGGGGTCGCCGGGGCAGGTGGATACGCTGCGGACGATCGCCACGGCGCTCGGTGTCGTGGGCGCGCTCGCCGTCGGTGCGCTCGCTCGAGCGGTGGCGATGGTCGGCGTGCTCGTGCGCGTGATCTCCATTCCGCTCTCGATCATCGGAGCGTTCTGGGGTCGCCTCATCGGGGCCTTTGCGAACGTCGAGCTCACGTTCTCGGGCATCGGAACGGCGATCGTGAACGGGTTGAAGGCGGGCATCTCTGGCGCGTGGGAAGCGCTGCTCGCGCAGCTCCGCTCCCTCGCGTCGATGCTGCCCCAGGTCGTGCGCGATCGGCTCGGCATCCGGTCGCCCTCGCGCGTGTTCGCGCAGCTCGGCGGACACGTCGCCGACGGTTTCGCGATCGGCATCGAGGGCGGTACGGGCGGCGTTCGCTCGGCGATCGGCTCGATGGTCGACGTGGGCGCTGTCGGCGCGCGCGCGGCGGGTGCTGCTCGTGGCGGCGCACCGCTCGCGCTTACGATCAACGTGCAGGCGCCCGAGGGTGCAGACGCGGACGAGTGGGGCGCGGTGATCGCTTCCGCGGTTGCGCGTGAGCTCGGGACTCGAACGGAGCGTGTCGCGTGAACATCCTGTTTCCGCAGAGCGACACCGTCGCGTGGGATTACGTGATCGTCGCAGACCGCGCGCTCCCGTGCCTGCGCGAGTACCCCAAGGCGAAGCCCGGCCGAAAGCTCGACGCCAAGAGCGCGCCGGGCTCGAGCGGCGGGCGCATCGTCGACAAGGGCTATGACCTCGCGAAAGTGAGCGTCACGGTCTCGCTGTGGACCCAAGAGCACTTCGCGACGTGGGGCGCGCTGCTCGACGTGATCCAGCCCCGCGCGGGTCGTCGGCGCGACGCGGTCTCGATCTATCACCCTGCGCTCGAAAGCGTGGGCGTGTCGTCCATCGTCGTCGAGTCGATCAGCAGCATCGAGCACTCGGGCACCGCCGGCATCTACCGCGCCTCGTTCGAGGCGATCCAGTACCAGCCCGCGCCGCGCAGCCGACGGGGCGAAACGCAAACGCCCGTCGCTCCTCCCGTCGCGTCCATCGTCGAGACGCAGCGCGATGGCTCGCTCGGGCCCGGTGCGGCGATCCCGTCGCAACCCTCGAGCCCCCGCGCTCGTCGAGGTGGGACGTGAGCGAACTCGTCGTCAACGGTGCCCCCGTCGTGAGCGCGGTCATCGAAGCGCACCGCGAAGGGGCGTGGACCGCAGACCTCGTGATCGACAGCGAGACGGCGCCCTCTGGCGTGGTCGACGTGACCGATGCGAGCGGGATGGTGCTCCTGCGCGGGCGGGTTCTTCGCGCCGAGGCTCCGTTCGGCCGCGCCGAGGTGCGGCTCGTGGGTGGCGTTGGCGCGCTCGCGACAGTGCTCCCGCCCCGCTACTACCGCGGCGCGACGGTGCGAACGATCCTGGCCGACCTCGCACGCGAAACAGGCTCCGTGATCGCCGATGACCTCGGCCCCGAGGCGTCCACCACGCTCACCGCGTGGGTTCGCGTCGGCGGCGATGACGCCGTGACCGCGATTCGCCACCTGTTGCGCGCTGCGCTCCCCGCTGGGTGGACGTGGCGCGCGCGTTTCGATGGCTCGCTCTGGCTCGGCGCGGACTCGTGGCCCGACGTGATCGCACCCGAGGTCGAAGTGGTCGACCGCAGGCCCGCGCGCGGCGAGCTCGTCGTGCGCGCAGCGACTGTGGCCGAGTTGTTGGCCATCGAGCCCGGCATGGTGTTCGAAGGCCTCGACGTGTGCTCGGTGCGCATCGACGCGAGCGGAGATCGGCTGCGCGCGGTGCTTCGTACGACGGCGCAGGCCCGAACCGCGGGCGATGTGATCACCAGCGGGATTCAGCGACTCGCACGCGAGGCGACGGTGGAGCGGGCGTTGCTCGCGCTGTACGAAGCGCGCGTGGTGCAACAGGAGACTTCGGGGCTGGTCGCCCTCGAGCCACAGCCCGACGTTGCCGAAGCGCTGCGCACGATCCCGACGCTCACGCGCGTTCCGCTCGTCGCGCCGTACCCCGGCGGGATGCTTTTCTTTCCGGCCTCGGCCATCAACGCGCGCTCGGTGCGGGTGTTGGTTGGATTTGCCGACGGCGACCCCGCGCGCCCCTACGCCGTGCCGTGGGCGCTTCAGGGGGCGACGCCGGACCGCATCGAGATCAACGCCAACACCATCGCGCTCGGCGGCGACGCGAAGGGCGTGGCGCGCGATGGCGACTCCGTGCGCGTCACGATCGCCGCGAATGCTCTCTCGCTCCCGGTGGCAGGCGGCGGCGGCGGGACGGCTTCGAACCCCGCGCCCATCGAAGTCACCGGGACGATCACCAGCGCGAGCACGAAGGTGAAGACCTCCTAGCTTTGGCAGTACGGGCGACCGTTGATGTCGAAAGCGCACCCCTGCGACGCTGGGCAGCAGATCGCACCGCACGCACGCCACGACGCATCCATGAACCCGTTGGACGGGCAGGCATCGGGCGCGGCGTCGCGCGCGTCGCTTCCCGCATCGGGGCGCGCATCGGGCCGAGCGTCGGGGCTCGAATCGGGTAGCGGCGCTCCATCGCTGGGCGCGGTCGCGTCGCTCTCGCTGTCGGGTGCGCTGGCCTCGAGCGTCGCGTCGACCGGCGGAAAGAACACGTCCTCGAACATCGGCTCTTCAACGTCGGGCGCGCTGTCAGGCCGAGAGACACGGCGGTCTGCGCTGGCGTCGCGCGGCTCCGCTGGCGGGGCGCAGGCGACGAGGGCGAAGGCGGCGATCATGGCGAGCTTCATTGATGCCTCACAGATTCGGGTAGTCGTCGGGCGAAGTGCCGGCGGGCAGGCAAGCAAAGCGCCGGAAACCGAGCCTGTCAGCGAAGCGGTGCACGCTGCCGTTCGAGGCGTCGTCGGGCGCAAAGATCGCGGTGCCCAGGAATCCGCGCAAGTACGCATCCCCGCAGCGCGGTCGGCGGATGAACATCGTTCGGTCCTCGCGTCCGCCAGCGAACACTTCGACGGCGCCACGGCGCTGCATCAACCACATGGATTGAATCATCTCCGCAGCGAGCCGGCGGGCCTCGGGGGAATCCTCTGAAGCCGGGGCGGCGCTGGGCGCCGCATCGAGCGAGGCGGCATCAATCGTCGGCGCGGGGGCAGGCGCGGCATTGGGCGCCGAAACGGCATCCGTCGCCGGCTGCTCTCGCTGGGGCGCGCGCCGCGCGCACGCTGCAGACAGCGCGGCACAAAAGATCAAGGCGGGTCGCATGACCCGGAAGGATACGACATGACCCCCAAGGACATCGCTGAAGCTATCCTGGTCTATTACCTGTTCGTCATGTGTGGCGGGTACGAGCTGGCGAAAGCCACGCTCGAACGCCGGATGACGGTGGCGTTCCTCGCGGTGTTGGCGGCGGTCGCGGTGATGTTTTGTCTGCCGGTGGCGCTCGTGGCGGTGGCTCGTGTCTGACTTTGGCTCGGACATCTCGACCTTCCCGGACCTCGACGAGCTGCTCGAGCCGCAGAGCGGGCGGCGGGTGCTCTTGGAGTCGATCGCCCGGCGGCTGAGCACCCCGCGCGGCGGGCTCTGGTGGGCTCCCTCGTACGGCTCGGACCTCGGCGCCGTGCTCGATGAGGCCGTTGACCCCGCGCGCCTTCGGGCGGCGGCGACCGCGCTGCAGCAGCAGCTCGTGCAGGACGAGCGGATCCTGCGCGCGACCGTCGAGGCCACCTACACCCCGGCGACGCGCAGCCTGCGAATCGTCGTCTCGATCACCGACGCAGAGGGGCCCTTCGAGCGCGTGTTCACGCTCGATAGCACCGGCGTCGCGAAGCTCATGGAGTCGAACCAGTGACCAGCCCGACCGAAACGACCCTTGCTGAGCTGCTCGAATCCGACGACGAGGACAGCGCCGCCGAGGCGATCCTGACCGACGCTGCGGCGCGCGGCCTGCCCACCACTTCGTGGGCGGATGACAGCTTCGCACTGACCGCCATTCGCCTTTTCGCTCGCGCGAAAGCAGGGCTCGCGGGGACGATCACCGACCTTGCGCGCGGCTCGCTGCTCGCGCTGGCGTCGGGCGATTGGCTCGACCTGCTCGCAGCGTCGCAGTACGAGAACACGCGGCGCGCGAGCGCGTTCGCGACGGTGCGCGTGCGGCTCACAGTCGCCAGCGGGCAGGGGCCGTGGACGATCACCGCGAATCAACTCTGGGTGCGCCGGTTGAGCGACAATCGCCGGTGGAACAGCACCAACGCTGGCTCGGTCACGCTCACCGACGCGGCGCCCGTCGACATCGACTTTCGCGCGGAGTCTCCGGGTGTTCGGTGGTCAGCGCTCGTTGGCCAGGCCATCGAGCTCGTGACGCCGCTCCCCGGCCTGAGCGCTGCGTTCGTTGACGCAGGCTCGGGCTCGCCCGTCGTGACCGCAGGCGCGGACGCTGAAGGCGATTCGACCCTGCGCGCGCGCTGCTCGGCGAAGTGGGACACGCTGGGCGTGCAGAAAACCGCGGACGCATACCGCGCGCTCGCGCTGAGCGAAGAGGCGGGCGCCGTGGGTGTCACGCGCGTGGTGGTCGACAGCACCAACCCGCGCGGCAACTCGACCGTGGACGTGTGGCTGAGCGCCGACGACTCGCCAGCGGGCGCGGCGGACGTGGCTGCGATCGACGCGTATCTGCAGCCCCGCAAGAGCCCCTCGACGGACCTGCAGGTGGCAGCGGCGACGCCGCTCGCGGTCACGATCGTGGCGACGTTGCAGCACGACGCAGGCGCGGACCCGGTCCCCGCTGCACTCGAAGCGCTGCGCGTGCTCCTGCGCGAGCAGCCCACGACGCTCTACCGCTCGGCAGTCGTCGAGGCGCTTCTCTCGCCCGCGGGCGCGCGAAACGTCGTGCTCTCGTCGTTCACCATCAACGGCGTCGCTGCGGACCTCGCGCGCGCGGCGAATCAGGTGCTCGTCGAGAGCGCCTTCACGATCACGGGGCAGCCGCTGTGACCGCCACCGCGTGGGAAGAGTACCTCGTTGCGCTCGCGCCCCGCTGGCTGCGAACGCCGACAGCCGAAGCGCTGCTGCAGGCGATCGGGACGCAGCTCGACGCGCTCGAACAGGGCGCGCGGGACGCGGCAAAGTGTGCGCTTGTCGAGCAGTGCCCCGAGGACGCCATCGCGTACCACGCGGCGGCTCGGCGGCTCGAGCAGTACCCCGGCGAGACGGTCACGACGTGGCGCGCTCGCGTCGCGGCGGCGTGGTCCGCGCTTCATTGGCTCGGCACGGCGAAGGGAATCGAGGACGCCTTGAAGGCGCTCGGGTTCTCGACAGCGAAAGTGTACGGCTCGCACGACGCGCCGCCCGGTTGGTGGGGCGCGAGTTGGCCTCCCGCGCCGCGCAACCCGAAGCCCCCGTGGTGGTCTACCTCGTGGCCCGTCGCGCACGGTGACGTGCAGTGGATGAGTCGCTTCTGGGTCGTGCTCGACGCACCGGGCCCCTTCAACTGGGAACCATCGGCCGATTGGGGCTCGAAGAACTGGGGCGGCTTCTTGTGGGGCTTCAGCGGCGCGACGACCGAGGCGCAAGTGCAGCTCGTGCGGCGCATCGTCGAGCGATGGAGGCCCGCGCACGAGGTGTGCGACGGCATCCTGGTCAACTTCAGCGGCACATCGGCCGCATGGATTCGAGGGACTGACAGATGAGCCACCTTCTGACTCCGGTCGATAACTTCTTCTCCATCGAAGTGCCCGACGACGGCGAAGCCGCGGTGGCCTCGGCTCCCGGCTCGCCCTCGTCGCGCGTCACGCTCGAAGAGGTCGTGCAAGCGCTCGCGAACCGCGATGAGTGGATCCGCCGCTCTCTGCAGGGCACGCTGAAGGGCCCGCCGTGGCTTCGCATCCGCGAGAGCGCGACAAACCTGGAGTTCGGCGCGTGCACCGAGCTCGTGCTCGGAGAAGATCGCCTCAGCGGCGCCGCTGGCACGCTCGCGCTGGGCACGCTGCCCGCTGACGTGTGGCGCTACGTCTACGCGTGGAACGACGGCGGCGCGCTCGAATACGAGATCAGCGCCACGGCCCCCGAGGCCGGGCTCGTGTGGAAGACGGGCGACACCTCGAAGCGCTACGTCGGGTCGTTTCGTACGGGAATCGGCGGCGCGGTCGCTCCCATGCACCGGGTCGCGCGCGAGACGCGGCAGGCGTTCCGCGTGCTCACCGCGGGCACGGATGCCTCGTGGACGGAGCTGATTCTCGACGACACGCTCGCGAGCGTGGACGTGATCCCGCCGCACGCCTCGCGCGCGCTGTTGCGCGTTTCGGCGGTGGTGCAAGGTCGGTTTCGTGCGCTCGGCGACACGGCCTCGGAAGTCGACGTGATCGAGTCGCACGGGCCGCTGCTCTGGACGATCGACGCGCGCCGCAACGGCGGCGGTCGGCCGGTGATCGAATATCAGGCCGTGGGCGGCGGGGCCTCGGTGCGTGTCGACGTGCTTGGCTGGGAGGAATGAACGATGAGCGGAAGTCTGCTTCGCAAATTCGGCCGCGGGCTCGCCCTCGTCGGGCTCGAGCTGCGCGTGCGGCTCTTCGGGAAGGACCTGAAGAGCAGCACCGTTGCGCCCACCGACGGGCAGGTGCTCCGCTACGTCGCTGCGGATGACGCGTGGTCGCCTGGCACTGTGAGCGGCGGCGGATCGCTGCCCTCGGGCACCGCGGGCGGCGTCATGGTCTACACCACGGTGTGGGGCTCGACGGCCGCAGGGACTGCGCGACAGGTGTTCACCAGCGGTGGCGGCGTCGTCACTCCGGGCTGGGGCCAGGACGTGCTCCCGCTG
>JAAFIF010000113.1 GCA_013298625.1 Myxococcales bacterium | reverse complement strand
CGCTTCACCATGCAGAGCCGCCGCCCTTGCGCTCTGCGCGGGGGCGGGGCGCGCGGTAGCGCGGGTGGGGGCCGCGCACCGCTCGCTCGTCGCCCGCACGATCTGCAATCACACCCATCGAAACGCCCTTCGCGAAGCGCCGTCAACGACGACTCCCGTCCTCGCCCGCCGCTCACCGCACGTTGGCCCAACGGCGAACCCACTCGGGCCGCAGCGGCGCCGAGAGCTTCCACTCGACAGAGATCGGCCGCTCGCCGACGACCCGCTCTGGCGAGACCGCGCCCAGAAACACGAACGCGCACGTCACCCCGCGCTCGTCCTTCTTGCGCTCGCGCACGAACAACAGCGGCGTCACGCGCTCTCGCTCGGGCGCGACGTGACGCCTCCCCACGCGATCGCCCTGCCGCGTGTCCGACTGCGACTGCCAGTGAAACGTCCGCTCGTTGAGCGGAAAATCTTTGTACCGAAGGTGCTCGTTGGTCGCGCCGCTCTTCTCGAGCGTGACCAGCAGCAGGTCGTAGCGGCCGTCGCACACCGGCTCGACGCCCGTATAGAAATTGCGAAACTTTCCGTCTCGCTGCGTCGTCGCAGCGAACGCCGCGGACAGCTCTACGTCCAGGTAGCGCCCGTGCAAGACCACCGGAATCTCGTCACCGATCGGCTCGGCTCGCGCCAGCCGCTCGGCGCGCGCCGACAGCACCGGCAACAGCGAACGCAGCTCGTCGCGAAGCTGCGTGTGTCCGCGCCATAGCGCGAGCTGCGCGTCCAACTTCGCCGCTTCGTAGCGTCCGTACAACACCACGAACAACATCGCCGCGAGCCGCCGCTCGACCTCTGTGCGCGGCGCCTCTCCGTCGACGAAGCGAGCCCACGCGCCGAGCCGCAGCGCGTCGTCGACCTCCAGCAGCTTCTGCACGTTGCCGAGCGCCGCCAACTCGCGCTCGTCCTTGGTGAGCTCGAGCATCGCGACGCTCGCGCGCAGCCCGGTCCACGAGCGCTTGTCGCGGTAGAGATCCAACGGATCGACCTCTGTCTCTGCGAGAAATTCTTCGAGCGACCAGCGCTCGTCGCGGTGCGCCGCCAGCAGCTCGCGCATGCCCCGAACGTCCGTCGGGACCGAGCGCTGAACGCTCTCGAGGATCTCGCGCTGCGAGCGCTCTTCGAGCTGCACGACGCATCCCGAGGGCAACCGACCGAAGCCTTGTTCGACGAACCGTCGAAGCTCGCGCGGGCTGTGGCCGAGCAGCGCGCGGAGGTTGCGGTCGAAGCGAAAGCGCGGGTGTTGTCGTCCCGTCAGGTCGAACACCGTCAGGATGTCTTTGTCCCGACTGCGCCGAAGCCCGCGGCCGATCTGCTGGATGAACACCGTCGCGCTCTCGGTCGGCCGAAACATGAACAGCGTGTTCACGTCGGGGATGTCCACGCCTTCGTTGAACAGGTCGACGACGCAGAGCACTTGCACCGCGCCGCTCTGCAGCTCTTGCTTGGCGCGCGCTCGCTCGTCGCGCGGGGTCTCGTCGGTGAGCGCTCGGGCGCGCAGCCCGACGTCGCGCTGCAGCCGGTCGGCGACGACCTTCGCGTGCGCTTTGTCCACGCAGAACGCGAGGGCCCTCACAGCCTCGGGTCGCGCGACGTGGTCGCGGACCGCGCGAAGCACCGTGCGAATCCACAGGTCCGCCGAGGTCACGAGGCGGCGAGAGAGGTCCGAGTCGACGTAGCCGCCGTTCCATCGGGCGTCGGTGAGGTCGACGCCCTCGGTGTCGAGGACGAAGTACCGAAAGGGAACGAGCACGTCCGGGATCGCGCTCCACACCCGCAAGTTGCCGACGTACGGCCTGGGAAAATGCTGCTCGTACAGCGCCCCGTCCGCGCGCTCGGGCGTCGCGGTGAGACCCACCAGCTCCCGCGGCTCGACGCTGCGAAGCAACGCGTCGTACGAGCGCGCCGCCGCGTGGTGCACCTCGTCGACGATCACGTGATCGAAGCGCGTGCGGTCCAGCGCCGCGACGTCGATCGACTGCACCGACGCGAACACGTGACGAAAGTCCACCGGCCTGTGGCCATCGACCCACAGCTCGCCGAACTGCGGCTGCCGAAGCACCTGTCGAAACGCCGACCGCGCCTGCTCGAGGATCTCTCGTCGGTGCGCGACGAACAGCAGCGTCTGCGCCGCGTTGCTGCGATAGAGCCGCTCGAAATCAAACGCCGCGATCAGCGTCTTGCCCGTCCCCGTCGCCGCCACCACCAGGTTGCGATGCCGCCCCGCCTCGCGCGCCACCTCGAGCTCGCGCAGGATCGGCCGCTGCCACTCTTTGGGCTCCAGGTCGAAGCTCGCGCTCGTCGCGCTCGAAGGACGCTCCGCGAGCGCGCGGCCGAGCCGCTCCTTCGAGTGTACGCTCCCGTCGTACGGCTCGAATTTGTCCGGGTCCCGCCAGTAGCTCTCGAACACGTCGCGCATCTCGTCGACGAGCGCGGGCTGCTCGGCTTGCGCGAGGCGCACATTCCATTCGAGCCCGTCCGTCTGCGCTGCGTGCGAGAGGTTGGACGAGCCCACGTACGCCGTCGAGTACGCGCTCTCGCGATGAAAGATCCACGCCTTCGCGTGCAGCCGCGTGTGGCTCTCGTCGTAGGAGATCCGCACCTCGGCGCCGAGCCGCTGCAGCAGCTCGATGGCTTTGAAGTCCGTCGCGCGCATGTACGTCGTCGTCAACACGCGCAGGCGCCGACCGCGCGCGCGGTGCCGCTCGATGTGCGGCCTGAGCCGATCGAGGCCGCTCAGCTTGATAAATGAACACAACAAATCGATGGAGTCCGCCGTCGCAAACTCGCTCGAGACGTGATCGCTCACGCTCTCGCCCTGCGCGTTGGTGATCAGCCCCGAGGCCAGCAGCGACCCTCGCGGCGCGCCGCGCGCATCGGTCGCCGAACCGTGCACGATCGGGACGATCTGCTTGAGCAACCGCGGCAACAATCGCAGCTCGTCCGCGTCGAACGCAGGCTCCGACGACAGCGCCGCCAGCAGCCGCTGCGCGAGCGCGAGCTTGTCCTCGGCCGAGCGCTTCGAGCCGATCGCGATGCGCGCCGCGTCGCGCACCAGGGTCACGAGCTGCTCGTCCACGGAGGTCTCGTCGCGCACCTCGCGAACGTCCGCCTGCGAGGGCTCGAGCGCCTGCAGCTCGCGCGCGAGCCGCGCAGACACGACCTCGTCGTAGACCCCAACCGCCAGCGCCCCCGAACGTCGCAACGTGGACACGCAGGGACGATACTCGAGACCGCTGCTGCGTCATGCCGTGTTCGGGAGAATGCGTAGACGCCTCGGCCAGGGCCTCGCTATACGGCATCGAATCGGCACCACGCCGTCCTCCGCGAGAGACACACACCGATGGGCATTTCGCTTCCGCTCGAGCTCGGGTCGCTCGACCACTACACACTGATCGTCGAAGACGCCGCGGCCGTGGCGAAGTTTCACACCGAAGCGCTGGGCTTCGAGCCGCTGCGGATCCAGCTCGTCAACGCCGGCTCTGTCCCGCCAGGCGAGCACGACATGCTCAACCACGTCCTGCAAATCCCAGGAACCTCCAAGCGGGTCCTCGTCGTCACCGAAGGCCTCACCGAAGACTCGATCTTTCGTCGCTACCTTCGCAAGCACGGTCCCGGCGTGCACCACGTCGCCTACGAGGTCGCCGACCTCGACGCCGCGCTCGACGCCCTTCGAAGCGCCGGAATCACCACCACGTCCGAGAAGGTCCTCAACGACCCGCTCACGGGCCTGCGACAGATCTTCATCAGCCGAGAATTCTCTGGCTATTTCATCGAGCTGATCGAGCGCAACCCGCGCGCGACCGCCGGCCATTTCACCAACGACAACATGGCCGCCCTCGCGCGCACGATGATCGCGTACCTGCACGCGCCCGAAGCCGCCGCCGCCCCCGCGGGTCCCGCATCGCCTTCGGTCACCATCGCCGCGGACGAGGCCCGCGTGCGCGCGTTCTTGCTCGACCCGTTCAACCTCCCGCGCTGGACCGGGCACCGTTGCATTCGTCGCATCGACGGCGCGCTCGTCGAGGTCCGCCAGGCCGGCGACGTCGCGCTCTCGGTCACCGAAGACGCGCAGCGCGGCGCGATCGTGTTTCGCTGGAGCCGCGACGACCGCGCGCTCGAAGTGCCGTTCTTTCTCAGCGGCGAATCGCCGGAGCGCACGGCGATCCGCGTCGACCTTCCGCCGCTCGAGCCCGCGCGCCTCGCCAAGACCGCGAAGGTCGTCCAAGCCGAGCTCGACGTGCTCGCCTCGCTGCTCGAAGACCGCGCCGAGAGCGTAGACCCGAAGCTCCGAGCGCTCATCGACGAGTACCACCTCGAAGTTCACCAAAGGAGCGGCCTGTGACCACGCCTCGCGCCAACCTCTCTCTCTCTCTGATCGCAGCCCTCGGCCTCGTCGCGTGGGCCGACGGCGTGCTCATGCCCGGCGAAGCGCGGCTGTTCGTCGACGTCATCGACGGCCTGCAGCTCTCGCCCGAAGACCGCGTCGCCGCGCTGCGCGCGGTGCTCGTCCCCGCGTCGGACGTGAAGTCCCTGCCGCTCGACGGGCTCTCGGACGCCGATCGCCGACAGGTCCTCCGCTTCGCGTACGCCATGGCCAACGCCGACGGCTCCATCAGCGACGCAGAGCTCACCGTGATCCGCGAAATCGGCCGCAGCTTCGGCTTCGCTTGGGCAGAGACGATCGACATCGTCGGCCATCCCATCGCCTGGTGACCGTTGCCTCGGAGGTCTCGCTTGCTCGACTCGTCGTACATCAATCCGCCCGACCTGCTGAACATCGCCCGCCACGGACTGCCGACGCGCGCCTCGTCCCCCTCGCGCATCGTCGTGTTGGGCGCAGGAATCGCCGGCCTCGTCGCAGCGCTCGAGCTCAAGCGCGCCGGCCACCAGGTGACCGTGCTCGAAGCGCAGCAGCGCGTCGGCGGCCGCATCCTCACGCTGCGCGCGCCGTTCAGCGCCGGGCAATACGGCGAAGCGGGAGCGATGCGCATCCCCGCGCGCCACAAGCTCGTCACGAGCTACGTCGAGCGTTTCGGCCTGCGCGTGCGCCCGTTCTGCTCGTCCAACCCCCGCGGCTGGTCGTACTTTCGCAAGCAACGGCGGCGCCTCGGCGAGACCATGACCGAGAGCCATCGGCTCGGCTTCGAGCTCGCCGAACACGAGCTGACCGCGCCGTTTCCCGAGCTGTGGTCGAAGCTGCTCGACCCGCTCGCAGCCGAGCTCGAGAGCGACGGCGACGGCCCGACGCGGCTGCGACAGCGGCTGCAGAGCGTCTCGCTGCGGGACTTTTTGCACGGCGAAGGGTGGTCCGACGGAGCGATCGAGCGCTACGGCTTGTTCGCAGGCTTCGAGACGCTGCTGTTCGCCTCGGCGTTCGAGTTCGTCCGCGAGTTCGCCGCGAAGCTGCGCGAGCACACGCTCGCCATCGACGGCGGCATGGACCTCTTGCCCCGCGCGTTTCTCAGCGAGCTCGGCCGCGACGTGCACTACGGCGCGATGGTCACGTCCATCAACCAGGACGAGCGCGGCGTCGAGATCCGCGTCCGCGAGCCAGGCGGCCACCGCACGGTGCGCGGCGACTACGCCATCTGCACGCTGCCGTTCTCAGTGCTGCGCCACGTCGAGATCGACAAGCCGTTTTCGTGGGCGAAAGAGCGGGCGATCCGCAACCTGCACTACGAGTCCGCCACCAAGATCTTCTTCGAAGCCCGCGACCGCTTCTGGGAGACCGAAGATCGAATCTGCGGCGGCGCGTCGGTCACCGACCTCGCGATCCGCAACATCTACTACCCCGAGCACGGTCGCGAGAGCGGCCGCGGCGTGCTGCTCGCGTCGTACTCGCACGGGCAAGACGCCCTGCGTTGGGGCGCGCTCCCGCCGCACGAGCGGCACATCCAAGCGCTCGAGAACCTCTCTGAAGTGCACCCGTCCGCGCCGCGCCACGTCGAGAAGGGCGCCTCGGTCGTGTGGAGCCAGGACGAGTTCGCCGGCGGCGCGTACGCGTTTTTTCAGCCCCATCAAGAGGCGCAGCTGCACGAGCACATCGTCGCGCCCGAGGGCCGCGTGTACCTCGCGGGCGAGCACGCCTCGCTGCAGCACCGATGGCTGCAAGGCGGCGTCGAGTCCGCGCTGCGGGCGGCGTTGGCCATTCACGCGCGCGCGACGCCGTCGCTCCTCGAGCCGACGGCGACGACCGCGGCGCTGCCGCTCGCCGAAGACCTCCCGACGCGCACGGCGATCGCCAGCGATTTTGGCGGCGTTTCGCGAGAGATTCCGGCGTATGTGCTGCGGCCCGAGAGCGTCGAGCAGGTCGCCGAAGCCGTGCGTTGGGCGCGCGCGCGAGGGCTGAAGGTCGCCGCCAAGGGCGTCGGTCACAGCGCGGGCGGGCAGTCGCAGGTGCGAGACGGACTGGTGATCGACATGCGCTCGCTCGACCAGCTGCATCACATCGACCTCGGCGCGCAGAACTTCGTCGCGGACGCAGGCATCGAGTGGCGCGCGATCATCGCGGCGCTGGTGCCGCTGGGGTGGGTTCCCGCCATCGTCACCGACTGGCTGCACCTCTCGCTCGGCGGAACGATCATCGCCGGCGGCGTCGGCGCCCAGAGCTTCAAGCACGGCATCCAGGCGGACTTGATCGAGCAGATGACCGTCGTCACGGGCGAAGGCGAGATCGTCTCGTGCTCGGCCACTGAGAACGTCGAGCTCTTCGACGCCATGCGCGCCGGCCTGGGCCAGTGCGGGATCATCGTTCGCGCCACGATGCGCATCGTGCGCGCGCCGCAGCGCGTGACGCTCGATCACTTCGTCTACGACGACCTCGCGGCGTTCGAGTCGGACATCGCGCGGCTGAGCGAGTGCGCAGCGGTCGACGGGCTGCTCGCGCACGCCGTGGGCAACACGCTCGAGCTGCTCGCGCACTCGACGGCGCACGACTACCGCGCACACGGGCTCGAGCGCAGCCCCGCCCGCGGCAAATGGGTCTACGACCTCGAAGTGCTGCGCTACCACGACGTCGAGACCGACGCTCCGGGGCCGCTCCCCGACGGCCTTCGCGACGTCCCCGCGCTGCGCCTCTCGACCCCGTGGAGCTTTCACGACTACCTCTCGCGCATCCCCCCCATCGTCGAGCGCGATCAGCGCGAGGGCGCCGCGCCGCACCCCGAGCTCACCATGTTTCTCCCGCACTCGCGCTTCGCCGAGCTCATGGGCGAAGTGATGCAAGAGACATCGATCGAGGACATGGGCGGCGGGCCGATCCTCATCATTCCGCTCGATCGCCGGCGAATCAGTGCGCCGTTCTTTCGCATCCCCGATGAGCCGCGGTGCTGGCTCGTGGGCCTGATGCGCGCAGCGAAGTCGCCCGAGCAGCTCGCCGAGCTCACCGCGAAGA
This sequence comes from Myxococcales bacterium, assembly GCA_013298625.1. Lineage (GTDB taxonomy): Bacteria > Myxococcota_A > Polyangia > Polyangiales. The sequence continues at coordinate 21,219 of JAAFIF010000113.1, read as the reverse complement.
ACGTCTCGGTCTATCACCGCGCCGCCGCCATCGGCGGCTTTCGCTACCCGGTCGACGGCGTCCCTGCGCCCGTCGATCGCCGCGGCTGGGCAACGCACTTCGGGCCGCTCTGGGAGCGCGCGCTCGCCGCGAAGAAGCGCTTCGACCCCGACGCGATCCTCGCCCCCAAGCTGGGGATCTTCACCGCGCCGTGAGCGCCCTGCGACCGCCGTCGCATCGCTCGCGACCGCCCTCGCAACGCCCGAGTTTCTTCCGCGCGAGCGCTTGCGAGACGCGAGCGCCATGCGCAACGCTCTGCGCGCGATGGGCGACGAGCGGGTGGACGAGGCGAAGCAATGGCTCGCGCAGGGCGATGCCGCGATTGCTGCATCAGCGTGGGACGAGGCACGCGCCGCCTTCGATCGGGTGATCGCCGCGCTCGAAGGGTCCGAGCGCCACGTCGCCCTCACCCGCGCGTGGCGCGGCGCGGGGTGCGTCGCGGGCCAGACCGGTGAGCACGAGCGCGCGATGTTCGCCGCAGAGCAAGCGCTCGCGTGCGCGCGACGCTCAGCGAAGCGCGCCTGGATCATCGACACGCTCTACACCTTCGCGTCTCTGCGCCTCGACGCAATGCGCCTCGACGACGTCCTGCGCGCCTGCGCCGAGGCCTTCGCGTTGATCGACGGCGAGGCCGAGCCACGCGACCTGGCGGCGTTCGTCTTTCTCGAAGCCAAGGCGCTGAGCAACGCCGAACGCTGGCTCGAGTCCCGGCAGAAGTTCGAGTCGGCGTTGTCTCTCGCCGAGCGCGCCGGAGACCTCGAGACGGCCGCCGACTGCAAACACAACCTCGCCGAGCTCGCAGACAAGTTCGACGATCGCCCCACGGCGCACGCGCTCTTCACAGAGGTGCTCGCGTTCTGGGAGCGACGCGACAAGCCCTGGGGGCAGGCCAACGCGCTCAACGGGCTCGCCGACCTCGCGCGGCACCGCGGAGACCTCGGCGCAGCGAGAACGCTCGACGAACGCGCGCTCGCGCTGCACCGACGCGCGAAGAACTCGCTCGGCGAGGCCGCGACCCTCCGCCACCTCGGCATGATCGCGATCGACCGCGGCGACTACGCTCAGGCCGAAAACGCCCTGCTTCGCGCGCTCGCGATCGACCGAGCGACGGGCGATCGCCACGCGGCCGCGAACTCGCTGGTCTCGCTGGGCAACTGCGCGCTGATGGCAGGGCGCCTCGACGAGGCGTTCGAACACCTCAGCGAGGGGCGCGTCGAGGCGATCGCTGCATCATCGTTCAGCTGCGAGGGCAACGCTGCGTTTATGCTCGCGACGGTGATGATCGAGCGAGATCAATTCGACGAGGCACGAAGGCTCTGCCACGAAGCGCGCATCGCCTTCGAACGCTCCGAAAGAACGCTCGGGCTCGGCAACGTCGAGTCGAAGCTCGGCGACGTCGCGCGCGCGATGGACGAGCCGGACCTCGCGCGCGAGCACTACGAGAAGGCGCTCGCGCACTTCGAACACGTCGGCCACGAGTACAGCGTGGGCAACACGCTCGAGCGGCTCTCGTTCGTCGCGCGGACCGACGGCGAGCGCACAGAGCTGCTGCTTCGCGCGCGCGCCGCGTTCGCTCGGGGCCATCGCCCGGACCTCGTGCGCTCGATGGACCGGGCGCTGCGCGAGTGACGTGCGTGCGAGCGGGTCATCGAGCGCGTCGACGCGACCCTCGCCCGCGAATCACCACAGCAACGACGAGGCAGCGAGCGACAGCACCACGACGTCCACCGCGACACCCGCGTTGCGCTGCGCCCCCCCAGCGCGCACACGCGCGGCGATGGCGCCCACCATCAACGCGCACACGCTGGACCGCGCGACGACGCCGACCGGGTGCACCCACAGGCCGACGAGCAGCGCGACGGCGATGGGCAACTCGATCGCGCCAATCAAGCGCCAACGACTCGCCGAGAGAGAGAGCGAATCACGGATCTGCAGCGACGTGCTCGCCCCTGTGAGCTTGCCGCTGCTCGTGACGAACAAGAGCAACGACAGCAGCACGCTGATGATCACGACCACAGGCTTGTGGGGCATGGCTCAGCCTCCCTGATGGCCGTTGGCCTCGATGGCCAGAGACTTCCACGCTTCCCAGGTCGCCAGCCGATCCTTGTAGATCTGCGGAACGATCATCGTGGGCAGCGTCCCGAAGAACGCACGCAGCGGCGGCGCCTCAGCGTCCACGAGCTTCAGCAGCGCGCGTGCGGCGGCGCCGGGCTCACCGATGAGCGACTTCGGCATGTGCAGCCCCTGCGCAGCACGCGCTTCGCGAAGCGGGTCGTACTGCGGCTGCGGAGCGGCGTGCACCGCGCTGCTGCCCGCCCAGTCGGTGCCGAACGGGCCTGGCTCGACCAGGGTGACCTTGATGCCAAACGGCGCGACCTCTTGCGCGAGCGACTCGCTGAGGCCTTCGAGAGCCCACTTCGATGCGTGGTACCCGCCGAGCAACGGAAACGCCGCCACGCCTCCGACCGTCGAGATCTGCACGATGTGCCCCGCCCCCTGCGCGCGCAGCACGGGCAACGCCGCCTGCGTCACGTGCAGAACGCCAAACAGGTTCACGTCGAGCTGCCGCTGCAGCTGCGCGGCAGTGATCTCTTCGACCGAGCCAAACAGCCCGTAGCCAGCGTTGTTGACGACTACATCGAGCCGACCGAAGCGCGCGTGCGCCTGCTCGATGGCCGCGAAGCACGCGTCCCGCTGGGTGACGTCGAGCGCGATGACCAGCAACGAGCTGAAGCGGCTCGCCAGATCCGCGAGCGCAGCGGTGTCGCGCGCCGTGGCCGCAACACGGTCACCGCGCTCGAGCGCGGCTTCGACGAACTCTCGACCCAGACCCCGACCTGCACCGGTGACGAACCAGACCTTCGACATGAGCACCTCCGACGGCAACACTTCGTGCCGCATCTGTCATTGAGTGACATTTTAGTCATCGAGAGTCAACCAACCATCTCGCTATAGTCCTGGCCGATGGAAGACCGTCAGAACTCCCTGCGGCAACGCAGTCGCCGCGCGGTGCAGGCCGAGCTGGTCGAGCTCGCGCAGGGGCTCTTCGTCGAGCGTGGCTACGAGAGCACCACCGTCGACGACATCGCCGCGGCAGCGGGCATGAGCAAGCGGACCGTCTTTCGCTACTTCGCCACGAAGGAAGAGCTCGTGCTCGGCAAGTACGACCTGCTCAGCGACGAGCTGCTGCGCCGCCTTCGCGAGCGCCCGCTCGGCGAGCCGCTGTGGACGTCGCTGCGACGAATGTTCGACGGCGTGGTCGCCTACTTCGCCGACAACGCCCACGCGTCGCGCGCGGCGGCGATGGAGCGCGTCGTGACGAGCACGCCAGCGCTGCACGCCGCGTACTTGCACCGGGTCAGTCGCATGCAAGCCGAGGTCGCCGCCCTCGCCTGCGCCCGCGCGAAGAGCGCGGACGACGTCGGCCCGGTCGCCGTCGTCGGCGCCGCGTTCGCGTGCCTCGCCGCAGCCCGCGCCGCACAAGCGAGCACGGGCCGTTCGATCGAGCTGTTGCTCGACGAGGCGATGGACGCCGTCGCCGGACTTCGCCGCGAACGCCGCGCACCGCAAGGCCATCACGAGCGTTGACAGCGTCGGCGACTGCCGCGGAGCCATTCGTGACGCGGCGACGTCGCTCCGCACGCAGCGCCCGCCCGCTTGCGCGCGGCGCACCACGTGAGCACAACGCGCGCCCATGCCGTTGCTGCCCGACAGCGTCTCGATCGACACCCGCGCGGACCTCGCCGCGCTCGCAGACCCGCTCTCTCGCGCGCTCGGCGTCATCGCGGACCGCCACGCGCTGTCGCTGGACAACGCGACGCCCGCGAGCACCGGGAGCGCGCCGGTGTTTCTCACCGAGCGATGGGCCATCAAGCTCGTCCCACCGCAGTGGCAGCGCGAGCTCGAAGCGGAGCTGATCGCGACCGAACGCGTGCACGGCAAGCTGACCGCGCGCACCGCGAGCGTGCGTGCGCGAGGAGCGATCGACGCGTGGAGCTACGCCGTCTTCGAGCGGCTCGACGGAACCTCCCTTCGCGACGCGCGCGACGCCCTCTCGGACAGCGATCGACAAAGCATCGCCGCGCAGCTCGGCGAGGCGCTGCGCTCGCTGCACGCCGTCTCGACGGACGGGCTCGACCTGCTGCACGTCGACTGGGACGCCTTCGCCATCGAACGAGTCCGTCTCGCGCCGACGTTTCAGGCAAAGCACGGGCTGTCTCGACCCGCGCTCGACAGCCTCGCGCCCCTGTTCGAGCGAGCACGACCGCTGGTCGTCGACGACCGCCGCGCGCTCTTGCACGCGGACCTTCACCACGAGCACATCCTGCTCGCGCAACAGAACGGTCGATGGAAGCTCCACGCGCTGCTCGACTTCGGCGACGCCGTCGTCGGCCACCCCGAGTACGAGCTCGTCACGCCTGTGTTTCTCGCGGTGGGGCCGCACCGCGACGCGCTGCTCGCGCTGTTCTCGGCGATGGGCTTTCGCTGCGACGAGCGTAGCGCCGCGCGCCTCACGGCGTGGTCCGCGATGCACAAGTTCAACGCGCTCTCGCGGTTTCTTCCGCGCGATCACGGCGCAGACGCCCTCTCGATCCTGCGCGAAACGTACTGGCCCCGCACCGTCGATCACGTGGACTGAAAGACGACGGACCTGCAGCTCATGGGGCCGCGGACGCGTCGCTCGAGGCTGCGTCTGGGACAGCGGCCTCCGTCGCTGCGGTCGAGGATCGCTCGGGCGTCGAGTCTTCTGCGGCCATGGCTCGCATAAACGCCACGCCGAGCAACACCGAGAAGAACGACTCGCCCGCGGTCGCGAAGCGCACGTTGTACTCGGCCGACGCGCTCAGCGTCAGCGCGACGTTGTTCGTGTCGGGGTTCATCGTGAGGATCTGGCCCGAGGTGTAGCCGCCGCGAACGCGGCTGACGTTCACGCCGATGCCGAGGTTGAGGTACGGCGAGAAGGCGCTGGCGTAGAGCGTTCCGCCGATCGCGTCGAGCTGAAGAAGGTTGACGCCGCCGTGGCCGAACACGAGCAGCCGCCCGCGATTCAACGCGAACCACGGCCCGGTCGAGACCGAGCCCGAGCTCAGCGCGCTGTTGAACTTCGCGCGCGCCCCCACGTCGACGCCAAACGCGAGCTCTTCGCGCCCCATGCCGTAGCCGACGTTCAGGTCGACCGCCGCCGTCGGACGCCCAGCAGAGCCCATCGCGAAGCCGCCGCGCCCATGAACGAACAGCGCGCACCCGCCGTTCGCAAGCGCCAACGCAACCAACGACGACACCGTCACGACCACACCGCGCCCGCGACGGGCATCGAAGATGCCCAAGCGGATCAGCGCGGGTGAAATCAAGTCAATCCAAGCCCGCGAACAGAGAAAACTGCGACGACCGTCGCGGTGGCGGTTTGCACGCATCACCGAACGCTATCAGCAGCGCACAGCGCGAATCGACGCCCGAATCGCCGCGGCGTCGACGCACAGTCACGCGCAACAGCGCCCTCGATGCGCTCACCCAGCCTCGTGTCCGCTTAACATCCGCCCCGATGATCGAACATCGCCCTCGCGTCGCCCTCGCCGCGTCGCTGGCCCTCTGCGCATCGCTCGCCGCCGCGCCGTCGACCTCCGATGCGTTCTGCGGCTTCTACGTCGCCGGGAGCAACGCGCGGCTGCTCAACCGCGCGACCATGGTCGTCCTGATGCGCGACGGCACCCGCACAGTGCTCTCGATGCAGAACACCTACGAGGGACCGCCACAGGACTTCGCGCTGGTGATTCCCGTGCCGGTGGTGCTCTCGAGGGACAACGTGCGGACGCTGCCCAAGGACGTGTTCGACCGGGTCGATCAAGTCGCCGCGCCCCGCCTCGTCGAGTACTGGGAGCAAGACCCCTGCCCTTCTCCAGAACACGGCATGGGCTTCGGCGCTCTCGGATCAACGGGCGCGGGCGGAGGCTTCGGCTCGAGCCTCGGCGGCGGCCTGGCGCGCGGCAACCTCGGCGTGCGCGTCGAAGCCCGCTTCGAAGTGGGCGAATACGACGTCGTGATCCTCTCGGCGCGCGACTCGTCCGGCCTCGACACGTGGCTGCGCCAAGAGCGCTATCACATCCCCGAAGGCGCCGAGCCCTTGCTCGCGCCCTACGTCCGCGCAGGGATGAAGTTCTTCGTCGCGAAGGTCAACGCCCAGCGCGTGCGCTTCGAACAAGGCCGCGCGCAGCTCTCTCCGCTGCGATTTCACTACGACAGCGAGAGCTTCGCCCTGCCCGTGCGCCTCGGCTTGCTCAACTCTCCAGGCGCGCAAGACCTCGTCGTGCACGTGCTCTCGCCGAGCCAACGCTTCGAAGCCGCGAACCGCCCCAACGTCACGATCCCGACCAACCTCGACGTCAACGAGACCGTGAAGGGCCGCTTCGCTGAGTTCTACGCAGCCCTCTTCGACCGCACGCTCGAACGCAATCCCGGCGCCGTCGTGACCGAGTACGCGTGGAGCGCGAGCTCGTGCGACCCCTGCCCCGTCCCTCCGCTCACGGACCCCGACCTCGCCACGCTCGGCGCCGACGTGCTGCCTTCGACGGCTGCGGTCTTCGCGCCCAACCCCCCGGTGATCACTGGACTGCCGCGCGTTCGAGCCACGCTCCCGCAAGTGCGAGGACCGATGAACCCCGAGGTGATCCGTCGCGTCGTCCTTCGCAACGTCAACCAGCTGAACTTTTGCTACGAGCAAGCCATCGTCTCGAACCCCGCGCTGGCCGGACAACGCACGATGTCGTTCACCATCGACCCGCAGGGAGCGGTCACCGAGAGCACCATCGGCCGCACAACACCCGCGTCGGCCACGCTCGACAGGTGTCTCGCCAACGCCGTTCGGCGCTTTCGATTTCCCACCGACGCCGAGCGCTCGACCGTGGCGCTCCCCCTCTCGCTCACGCTCGAGAATCCAGGGCTCCACCGAGGATTTCGTCCGAGGCTTCCGGCGTTCGTCCTCACACGCCTGCACGCCCGTTACGGCCGCGAGCTCAGCGACGACCTTGTGTTTCGCGAGGCGCAGCCCATCCAAGGCGGACGCGAGCGCCGCGACCCCACCACCGGCAGCCTCGAACAAGGCGCGCAGACCTCACTCTTCGGAGAGAACAACTTTCAAGCGCGCTACGCGATTCGCCACCCCTGGACCGGCCCAATCGCCTGCGCAAACCCTCGCCGCGGCGTGTGGGGCGGACCGCCGCCGGGCGTCGCAGGCTCGACGACAGCGCAGGCCGCGCGCGGACTCGCGTTCGCTCCGCGCGGCGCAATCCAGCTCGATCGAGCGTTCGGTCGGGCGAGCTCTGCCGCTCCCAGCGCAGATGCAGCGGTCCCCCATCACGTCGATGCGTCGGTCACCGCAGGTCCGAACGCAGCCGCCCCGCAAGGTCGCCTCCGCTGCTCGATCGCCAACGCGCCCGCAGCGCCCGCCGGTGCTCCCGCAGCGCTCTTCGTGGGGGCCGCGGCCGCGCTGAGCGCGCTCGTGCGCAAGCGTCCCCGCGACGAAGCGTGAGCGCCGCCGCCTGCGCGACGCAGGCTCAGTCCGTCGCATCGACCCATTCGACGGCCACCAACAGCTCGGGCTGTCCACGATCAGGCACAGGCAGCGCAACGACACGCGCGCGCGCCTTGGTCGCCAGGCGAGGAGCGCCAGGCTGCGCCGCGTCGGCGATCCGCTGCCCGTCCAAGAACGTGTCGCGCAGCATCCCGTCGTCCTGCCGCAGCGAGCCTTCGACGTAGCGCGTGGACTTTCCCGCGACGAGCGAGCGCGCCACCAAGAGCGTTCGCGTGGCGTCAGCGAGCCCCCACGCGAGCCCGCCGATCAGCAGCGCGAACAGCGCGTGCAGCACCGTCAGCGGACCGCCCTTGCTCGCCACGATGCCTCCCAGCCCGAGCGCAAAGAGAGCGAACACAGCAGCGCGCCGAACGGCCCACGCCCGCACTCGACCGATGTCCTCGCTCGACAACGGCGCGGGCTCGCCTCGCGGCGGCGCGAGCGAAGGCGACTTCCGATAAGCGGCCCCGCGCGCCACCGAGAGCCGCGCCACCGAGAGCCGCACCACCTCGCGATCGCCGACGACGCGCACCGACGCGCGCTGTCCCGGCCGCAGCCGATGCGCGCCCGAGCCGCGAAGCTCGCTCGGCGCAAACGTGTACTCCTGACCGTCGATCACCACGTGCCAGAGCCGGTACGACGCGCGCTGCCCCGAGTGGGTCAGCTGTTTGGCGTGCTCGATCACGCCGACGATCTCTCTCGTCCCGCGGAGCAGCGAAGCGCCAGCGCGAACGCTCGATCGCAGCAGCCACAGCGCGATCCCCGCGGCCACGAGCGTCGCCTCACGAGAAAAGCTCGGCGCGCGCTGCGTCGGCGGAGAAACGAGCTCGACGACGCCTGCCACCGCACCGATCGCGAAGAGCAACCCGAACAAACCTGCCACGACCGCAGTCGTGATCGAGCCGAGCCGCGACCACAGCGCGCTTCGCTCGAGCACGATTTCGAACTCCGTCGCATCGCGAGTGTCCATCGCTCTCGTCCAACGATACACCGCGCGATCGCTCGAGCTCACATCGCGCACTCCGCTCGCGCGGCTCAGTTTCGTCCGAGCCACGTGGCGTCGGGCGATCCGCTGTAGGCCCAGGGCCCGCTCGTCGCGACCGCGATCGCCGCGATCGTCCCGCCCACCACCGCGACGCCCGCGGCGACGCCGAGCCCGATCGCCCAGCCCCCGACGCCCGGTCGCTCGAGCGCGACGCTCACGCGCGCGCGCTCGTCGCGGCCCACGTGCGCGACGCGCTCGAACGCCGTGTAGCCCACCGCCTCGACGCGGACGCGATGATCGCCCTCTGCGACAGTGCGCTCGACGGCGCCCACCCCGACCCGCGCTCCATCGATGAACACCACCGCGTTGCTGGCGTTGGGCTCGACGCGAAGCACGCCCACGCTCGCGCTGCGCACCAGCGCCACCGTCAGCGCCTCTCTCGCACCCGGCAGCAACGTGACCTGTTGCTGCTGCGCCTCGTAGCCGGCAGCGCGCGCTTCGACGTTGTGTCTCCCCGCGTCGATCGTGAACTCGCCGCGTCGCGCTTCGACGACGCCGTCGATGCTCAACGTCGCGCTCGAAGGAGCGACCGTCACGTTCAGCGTGACCAGCGTCGCGCGGATCGTCGCGATCGTCTGTCGAACCGCCGTCAGCTCCGCGGCCGTGGCGTCGCGTGAGGGCTGCGCCACATAGCGTTCGAGCATGCGAATCGCGTCGTGCGCGCGACCGACGCCCCGATACGCGAGCCCCAGGTTGTACGTCACCGCCGGGGACTCGCGCAGGCGCTGCGACGCCTCGAGCGCGATGATCGCATCGGCGAAGCGGCCTTGATCGATGTGAGCCACGCCCTGCTCGAACAGCGCGCGCGGGTCTTGCGTCGACTGAGCAGACGCGGCCCGCGGCGCGCACAGCGCCAACAGCGAAACCACCAACACGCAGCGATGGTTCATCACCGGCACGACTCCTCGGCGCCGCGCGTCGTCGCGCAGCGAAGCGCACACCAACGGTCCGAGCCCGCTTCGCGCAGAGAAGACGCTCGTCGCCGTCGAGCGCGCCCGGCGCGAAGCGCGACGCTCGCGCCGAAGCCTTCGGTCATCGCTCCGGTGAGCGTGCGCGCTGGAGTCACGAGCGGCGTCCACGCCGCTGAGCCGTGATAGATCAGCACCACGCCAGCGCCCAGCATCGCGCTCGGCGCAGCGACGATCAGGTCCGCGTACCCATCGCCGTTGACGTCTCCCGCGTTCGCCACGGCAGCGCCGTAGCGCGCCATGCTCCCCGCACCGCTGAGCATCCGCATTGGGTCGAAGTTGATCGTCGCCCTCGACCCGAGAATCACCCGCGCCGCCCCCGAGTCTGCGAAGCCCGGAGCGCCTTGGACGAAGTCGCCCACGCCATCGCCGTTGATGTCCCCGGCGCTCGACACAGCGAAGCTCTCTTCGTGACCCATCGCCGTGCCCGTGAGCGTCGGCGTCTCGCGCACGATCAACACTCGATTGCTCGCGCCACGAAACAGCCTCGGTTGTCCCTGACGCGCGCCGTCGGCTGCGTCTGGTGAGCCGAACAGCACGTCCGCGTAGCCGTCGCCGTCGACGTCTCCGATGCCAGCGACCGCGCGCCCGAAGCCAGCGTTCGCCGACCCGCCTTGGACGTCGAAGCGCGCTGCGCCAGCCACTACGCCGCCGAAGAACACGCTCGCTTCGCCGAGCTCCATCCTCATCGTGTTGATGTTCGGACCACCCACGATCACGTCGCTGAAGCCGTCTCCGTCCACGTCTCCGGCGCAGCCCACCGCAGTCCCGAACCGCGCAGTGTCGTTCACCATGGCCGGACGCGGCGACAACCTCGCGAACGAAGCGAGCGTAGACGCGCCCCCGAGGAAGATCGTCGCGGCTCCGCTTCGGGCCGCGACGTCCGATTGCGCGAACGGCGCGCCCACGATCACGTCATCGATCCCGTCGCCGTTCACGTCGCCTGCGCTCGAGACGGACGTTCCGAACTCGTCGCCCGCGGACACCCCGGAGAGCACCTCGAACGGCGTCGCCGCGAGGCCCGTCGCGCCGCCGACGTAAATCGAGACCGAGCCCGCGCCGCTCGCTCCGGGCGGGTCGGCCTTCGGAGCGCCCACGATCAAATCTGCGAACCCATCGCCGTTGATGTCCCCAGCGCTCGCCACAGACGCGCCGAACTCGTCGCCGGACGCGCCGCCGGTGGCGCTCCACGATCGCGTGCTCCCCACCCCTGCGACGCTGCCGTTGAACACGTCTACGCGGCCCGTCGCTCCGTTTGCGCGCGGCGCGCCGATCGCGACGTCCGAGTAGCCGTCGCCGTTGAAGTCCGCGTACACGCGCCAGCTCGTGTTCGTCGCGGTCGATCGCGTCACGAGACCCACGCGAAACGGCCACACGGCGCTCGCCGCGCTGCTCAGGGTCGGACCCATCAACGCTCGCGCACGCCAGAACCACAGCCCCGACGAGAGCGCGCTGGGAGGCTGCAAACTCGTTCCAGTCCCGTCGAACGTCGAGCAGCCCATGCTCATGGCGCGATCGCGGCACAGCTCGACCCTCGCCCCAGTGGCCTCCGCAGGAAGCTGCCAACGCAGCATCGGTCGCACGTTGGTCACGGTGTCCCCGCTGAGCGGAGCGATCAGCCGCACGGGCAACGGCGCCGCCGCGTCGGGCGCCGCGCCGTCCTCGACCACGTCGCGCTCGTTCGAAGCATCCGATGCGTCGCCCACGCCGCTCTCTGCCGCGCCGTCCATCGGCACCGCGGCGTCGACCGAGACCGACGCCTCGACCCTGCCTCCGTCGCGAAAGAGCAGCTCCACGCTCGGCCGATCGCTCGGCTCGCACTGCCCTCGAAAGCCGCACACAAACGCGCCCTGGCTGAAGCACCGCGCTTGCGCCATCGCATCACAGTCCTTCGAGAGATACAGCGTCACCCTCGCCGTACGGCCCGAGAAGAACGCGACGTTCGCGCGCTGCAAAATCGTCTCGCCGTTGTCGCTTCGCACAGCGAAGACCGTCGCTCTGATGCGTCGCGGGTCGCTGTCGTCGTCGGTGATCAGCCCGCGCTCCGCTGGGAGCTGCGAGGGCGACAGCGTGCGGTCGTACAGCGTCGCGCCAGAGCCCACGTCGCGCAGCTCGAGCCGCACGCTCGACAGCCAGGTGGCGGGCTGCGGGTCGGACTCGATCCGAAACACCAGCTGCGTCGCGTCGCGCTGCGCGCAGCTCGCCACGCTGAGCGCGCCGCCAAGCAAGAACAACGAACGAGACATCCATCGAGCGTCGAGCATGAGTCGGTTCGGCCGCGCGCGAGCGCAGCCGGATTCTCCACTGACCGGGCAGTGTACAGCAGCGCCTCGGCAACCCCAGCAATCGAACAGAGACGCGCGAGCGGTCGCCGCCCGACCTTCCGCGCTCGTCGGCGCCGCAGCGCGCACCGACCCGCGCCGATCGTTGGCGTGCGTCCCAGGTCGCGGTCTACAACGCCCATCGTCCATGCCCGTGCCCGAAGAGGAAGCGCCCGCTGATTCGGTGGAATCACAAACATCGGCGAGCGACTGGGAGAGCCACGATGAATCGCCTCTCCTGCGCGTGACGCTGCTGCGCCAGCGGGACGTCGCAGGGCTGGTTGTCAACGAGGCCGCCGCCCGCGCGCTGCAGGTCCATCGCACGTGGAGCATCACGCGGGATCGCCTCGCGGCCTCGCAACACGTCGCTCGGCAGTGGTCGCCTGAAGAGAAGCTATTGCACGCGATCTTCGGCGAAAAGTCCGACTCCGTCGCGATGGACGGCCTCGACGCCGAGGGCCTTCCGAGCGAAGGCGCGACGATCACGCGCGGGCAACAGGCGCTGTGCGACCCGCGTTCGCGCGCCAAGGTGCACTTCACGAAGGCCGAGCAGGCTCGGGTGCGATCGGTGCAGCGCGTTCGAGAAGGACTCGCGCCCACCGTGCAAGAGCGAGTGACCGTGACGATCGCGCACAGCGACGCGCTCTCGATCGGCGACGCGCTCGTGTGTGACGGGATCGTGCTCGGCGTGGTCGCGCAGGTGATCGACGACAACGCGAGCGATCCCCGGATCTATGGACCGTTCGAAGCAAGCACGCGCGACGCTGAGGTCTCGATCCGCTCGCCGACCGCCCTCGCTCGATGCGAGCCGAGCACGGACTCAGCGCAGCCCGAAATCGTGGGAGAGCGCGTCGGGGCCCCAGTGCTCGCGTCGCTGGCTGAGCGCGGTTGCCTCGCGCTCTTCACGGATTTCGCCTCGCATCACTGCGACGCGAGCCCATCGATGTACTCCATTCGCGACGCGCTCATGCAACGCGGAACGATCGATCATCCCTTCACGCCCACCCCCGCGCCCGCCCACACGACCCTCGCCGAGACGTCCATCTTCGAGTTCTTCGAGCGCCCCGCGCGACGCGAACGCAGCACCGCCGCGCTCGCGCGCGCCAAGGCCTACGCGCGCGCCCTCGGCGCCACGCTCGCGCACGACGGCGAGGCGCTCTCGCTCTCGGTTCGAAGCGACCCCAACGAGGGCTCGGAGGGCGAAGTGCTCGGCGACCTGGGCGATCCCAAGCTCTTCGGGCCGCGCAAGGACTACGAGTGCGAGTGCGGCGCGCTCCGTCGCATGAAGCATCGCGGCCAGCGCTGCGGCCGCTGCGGCGTCGCCGTCGAGAGCAGCCGTCAACGCTCGGCGCTCTTCGCGCACATCGCCCTGCGCGAGCCGCTGGTTCACCCGTGGCTCGACGCGCAGTGGAGCGCGCTTCCCGTGCTCCCCCCAGCGCTGCGCGAAGAGAGAGACCCCGAGCTCGAAGCAACGTACGAGCGCGCGCTCGCGACGCGCGCCGCGAGCGACGCCACCGCCGTGCTCGAGCTCTTGCTCGCGAGGCTCTGCGAGGCGATTCGCTGCCCAGCAGCGCCCATGTCCTCACAGTCGGGCGGCGCCACGGTCGTGGTCGACCCATCGCTCGCGCCGACGCAAGCCGTCGTCCCCGAGGCCGTGCTCTCGCGCATGGCCGCGCCGCTGCTGCTCTACGCCGCAGAGCAAGGGGGCTTCAGCACGACGATCCGAGGCGCGACGCAGCTCCTGCGCGACGACGCCTCCCTGCGCGCGACGCTGCTGCAGTGGTTCTTGCAGACCCGGCCGCTGCTGCTTCATCGCGACGGCCACGCAAGCGCGCAGCTCCGCGCCGTGTGGACACAGGCTGTCTCGCCACACCCTGTCTTTCGCCTGTCGAGCGCCCTCGCCGACGCCCTGGGCGTTGGCACCGGCGATCGCATCGTCGCCCACATCGCGCTCAGCGACGCCGCCGTGCGCGAGAGCGTGTGGCTCGCCGACGCAGCGCCATCGCAGCGCCTGCGCGAGACCGACCTCAACCGGCAAGGCTGGGTCGACGCGCTCGCGTTCTGCCCGGCGAGCGAGCGACCCGCGCGCTTCGCGACCGCAGCGCAGCGCGGCGACAGCGACCCGTGCGCGACGCCCAACGCCGCGTGGCTGGTCGGAGGCTACGCGCTCGACGACGACGCGGGTCTCGTCGATCGCGATCCCGTCCCCTTCGTCGAGCCCGCGCCAGCGCCCAGCCTCGCAAACGAGTGGCTCGCGCGCTCGGTGGACGAGCTCGAGCTCTCGGTGCGCACGATGAACGCGCTGCAGTCGCTGGGGATCACCACGATCGCCGAGCTCGTGCTGCGCTCAGAGAGCGACCTACAAGCCAACGGCTTCGGGCCGAAATCCATCCGCGAGCTCAAAGAGCTCCTCTCGGACCTGGGGCTTTGGCTCGGCATGGAGCGCTGACGGTCCGGCTGCGCTCCATTGCTCTGCGCGCGCTGCGGCTCCCTCACGCGGTCGTGACGCCGTCGCGCGCGACGCGCATCGCCGCGAGCCCGTCTTCGACAGAGATCTCGGGGCGGTATCCGAGCTCGTCCCGCGCGCGACGATCGTCGATCGTGATCGAGCTCGACATCATCGCGATCGCAAACCGGGTCATGGGCGGCGAGCGCTTCGCTCCGACGAGACGCCACGCGCCCTCGACGAGCGCGCTCAGCGGCCGCACCAGCGCGCTCGGCATCGAACGCTCGGGCAGCGCGACGCCCTGCGTACCCGCTAGCGCCGAGAGAAACGACCGGATCGTGCGCGTCCCCTCGTCGACGACGAAGTACGCCTCGCCGCCCCGTCCGTGATCGAGCGCGAGCTCGAGCGCCGCGCACACGTTGCGAACGTGCGTCGTCGACGTCCTGTGCCGTCCTCCATCGAGCCACGTCCAAGCGCCCTCGCGCGCCATGCGCAAGACCGTCGGCAGCACGCTCGTGTCGCGCGGGCCCCACACGAACCGCGGCCGAATCGAGACGGTGTGAAAGCCCTGCGCGTTGGCGGCGAGCACGCGCCGCTCGGCCTCGGCCTTCGTCTCGCTGTACAAATAGCGCTGCCGCCGAGGATACGGCGCGCGCTCGTCGATCTCGATGAGGTCGTGTCCGTCGAAGAGCGCCGCTTCTGTCCCGACATGAACGAAGCGAGCCACGCCCGCCGCTCGCGCCGCGCCAAGCAGCTGGTCGGTCCCCTCGACGTTGCCCTCCCAAAACTGCGCGCGCGTCCCCCACTCTTCGACGAACGCCGCGCAGTGGATCACCGCGTCGACGCCGCGAAGCGCCTCGACAGAGACCGCGCCGAGCTCCCCTCGCACCGCCGTCGCGCCGCGCTGCTCGACGGCCGCCGCGCTCTTGTCCGAGCGCGCGAGGGCCAGGACCGTGTGCCTCTGCGCGAGGCGCTCGATCAAGTGACCGCCGATGAATCCCGATCCCCCCGTGACGAACACGCGCATGACGCAAGGCTCTCTTTCTGCGTTCGCCCGCAGAGCGCGCCGCGCGCCCCAGCAGGACGAACCCGAGCCTGAGGCCCCCTCGCGCATGACGCCAATGAATGGATAGCATTCGATTCATGCACAGCGTCGATGCGAACAAGAGCCCTCTCTGGCCCGTCGATCCCGCTCTGTTGCCGGTGCTCGAAGCGCTCTTGCGACGTCGCTCGGTGACCGAAGCCGCCCGTTCGCTCGGGCTCGAGCAGTCCACGGTGAGCCACGCGCTCGCGAAGCTCCGCGCAGCGCTCGGCGACCCGCTGTTCGTGCGCAAAGGTCGCGAGCTCACCGCGACGCCTCGCGCCGAGGCCATCGCGCCCGCGCTGTTCGCCGCGCTCGACGCCACGCGACGCGCGCTCGCAGAGGACACCCCGTTCGACCCTGCGACGAGCGCGCGACGCTTCACCCTCGCGAGCCCCGACATCCTCGCAGCGCTCCTGCCACCGCTCTTGTCCAAGCTCGAACGCGAGGCGCCCGCGACGAGGCTCGAGCTTCGGTCGAGCGCAGAGCTCGACGCCGCGCACGCGCTCGCAGAGGGATCGGTGGACCTGATCGTCGGCGTCGCGCGGGACGTTCCGCGCGGGTGCGTGCAGAAGATCGTGGGACGCGCGCGGTGGTGCGTCCTCGCGCGCAAAGGTCACCCCGCCATCGACAAGCGCGGGCGCCTCACCGTCGAACGCTGGGTGCGCTATGGACATATCCGCGTGCGAACCATGGGCGGGCCGTCGCTCGTCGAAGAAGCGCTCGCCCGACAGGGGCACGCGCGCAAGGTCGCCTTCGTCGCGCCGAGCTTCCTCGTCGCACCCATGGTCGTCGCGCGCACAGACTTGTTCTTCGCTACGCCCGCCGTGCTGGCCGAGCAGCTCGCCGACGCGCTCGGCCTCGTGATCCTCGCGCCGCCCGTCGAAATCGCGCCCGTGTCTGTGGCGGTCTATTGGCACGAGCGCATGGACAACGACGCCGGTCACCGTTGGTTTCGCCGCGCGCTCGCCGCGGTCATCGCCGAGGTGCTGCGCGGCTCGAGCGAGCGCTGATCGCCACTCGGTCGTTGTTCGGTCTCGCGCGCCACGCTCGCGCTCACCGCGCAGCGGACAAGCTCGCGAGCGTGGCGATGTGCACTACAGCGATGCCCAGATTGCTCAGCACCACGGGGTTGCGCAACGAACGCACCGTGAGCGGCGTCGTCAGCTTGTAGAGCACCTGCGTCCACAAGAGCGGCGCGACCTGCTCGCTCGCGCCCCGCGCGAGCAGCGCCGCGGACATCAGCAGAATCGCGCCGTAGATCGACAGCAGAATCCCCCGCGCGGGCGTGCGCTCACCGTACGCCTCCCGCGCCCACGCAGCGTCCCGTAGCAGCCCCGCGCACACCGGGACGAGCACGAGGATGTTCAACGTCAGCGAGAGCACAGCGAGGGTGGGCACCAGAGGACCTCCGAGGTTCGGTCGCAGCGCTTCGGGCCATCGAGCGCGCCGCGCACGACGAACGACCCGCAGTGTGATGCGCGCGGGCTTCGAGCGTCGCGGCGAGACCTTCGGCGCAGCTCACGCTCAGAGAACGGACGCGCGCACCTGCGCCACCAATCGCTCTTCGAGCGCGTGGATGGCGGGCAAACCCGGGATGTTCGTCAGCACGCCTGCGTTGCGAAGGGACGCGAACCCGTGGACCGTAGACCACAGCGAGACCGCCCGCGCGAGCAGCTCTTCGACCGGCGCCCGCTCGCACAGGCGGCCGAGCAGCGCGACCAGCAGCGCGAGCGATCGGCCCGAAGTCTCGTGCAGACTCGCGAACCGTCGACGATCTCCCAGCTCTGGGAGAAACATCAGCCTGTAGTGCTCTGGATGGCGAACGGCGAACGCGAGCCACGCCCGAGCCAGCTCTGCCAGCGCCTCGTGCGGGTCCGCGACGCGCCCGACCACGGCGCCCACCTCCGTGAGCCAGAGCGAAAACCCCTCTTCGGCGAGGCCCGCGAGCACGTCGAGCTTGTCGGCGAAGTGATGATACGGCGCGCCCGTGGACACGCCCACCGCCCGCGCGAGCCGCAGCATGCTGAGGGAGGTCACGTCGCTCTTTCGAAGGTGCACAAGCGCCGCGTCCAGGATCGCGCGACGAAGATCATCGTGGTGGTAGCTCTTCTTCTTCTGCGGGTTCGCGAGCCGCGCCCGCCGCACATCGCTCATCGAAGTCCTCTGCCGTCTTCCCGCGCGATGTCAGCGCGCGAGAGGGCTACGAGGGTACGCCCAGCAGCGCCGCGCTGCTCGTCCAGAGCTCGTCTTGCTTGCCTGGGTCCCGCGATTCGACAGAGGACTCGCGGACGCGGTCGACCTGCACGTACGCGCCCGAGGCGACGTCGAGCGCAGGCTCCGCTGCGAGGCGCGCCATGCCGAGCGCAGAGGCTTCGATCGTCGAGATCCGCGTCCCCAGCCGAGCGACGAGCCAGCGAACGATCGCGCTGCGCCACAAGCGCTGGATCCACGACGGCCACCCTCGAACCAACCCCGTCCCCGGAACCGCCGCCGGATCGTACGTGTACACAGCGATGTCCGGCCGACCGAGCTCCGCGCGCCGACCGTGCAGCGCGTACGCAAACAGCACGTTGGCCAGCTTCGACGTGGTGTATCGAACGATCCCAGCCATCGTCGGCGTGTCCCCTCGATCGGGCCACGCGACCGCGCGGGTCTCGCGAAGCCGCGGCGGATTGAAGCGCCCATCCGTGGTCGCCGGGTCGTGCGTTCCGCTCGCGACGACAACGACCCGCGCGTCTGGCGCGAGCAAAGGCAGCAGCAGTCGCGTCAACAGGTAGTGGCCGAGGTGGTTGACGCCGAACGTCGTCTCGAACCCGTCCTCCGTCGCCGTGGGAGGACCAAACGTCTGCACGCCCGCGTTCAGCACGATCGCGTCGAGCGCGACGACGCCCGCCTCTCGAAGCCGCGCCTCGATCGCGCGCACGCTCGAGAGCGAGCCGAGATCGAGCGACACCGCAGTGAACCGAACGCTCGGAGCCTGCGCGCGAAAGAGCTCGAGCGCCTGCGCCGCGCGCGTCGGGTCGCGGCAGGCGATGACGACGTGCTCCGCGGCGTACCGCGACGCGAGCTGACGAGCGCACTCGAAGCCGAGCCCGGCGTTGCCGCCGGTGACGAGGTAGGTGGACATGTTCTCTGCTCCTGTGGCCAAAAAGACGGCCACGGCGTGCATCTAATAACATCTTAGTTCGACCGCAAGCGCTCAGCGGTCATCGGTCATCGGCCGTCGGGCGTCGGGCGTCGAGCGCTTCGTTGCTGTCGATCCCTTGCCCCTTCGCACCGCGGCAACGCGGGATCGCTCGTCAGCGCAGCGAACGACCGGCGCGCGTCGTCACCATCGTTCGCTCACCGACCTCCAAACCGAACGTGCAACACCTCAATAGGCAGAACATCGGTTTTCTGGAATCCAAACGTCGAAACTTCGAAAAAGCTGCCCTCAATCACCACGGATGCCCGCGCTCTCGCGGGCGCTCGCGCATCCTACTGGGCACCATGACGCTTGCTCGACTGCACTCCGCGCGCGTGGAGCGCGCGCCCCTGTTGAAGCGCGCGGCGAGACACCGGCTCGCGCTCTCGATCCTCTCGGCGTACGCGCTGCTCGGCAGCGGCTGCGGAGGCAGTCTCGCCGTGGACGACGGCGGCGATGCCTCGCCGACGCCGGACGCGATCAGCCCCATCGGTGACGGAGCCGCGCGCGATGGAGGCATGACGACGCCGTCGACGGACGCCGCTGTTCCGGGCGCGCCCACGAGCACAGGCGTGGTCGAGGGCAACGGACAGAGCGCTGTCGTCTCGACGGCGGTCGCGATCGCGCCGAGGATGTTCGTCCGCGACGCCAACAACATCCCCGTGCCCAACGTTCGCGTCTCGTGGCGCATCGCGCAAGGCAACGGAACGGTCACAGACACCACCACCACCACGGGCCCCGACGGGACCTCGGCGGTCGCGCGCTGGACGCTCGGGCCCACGCCAGGGGCGAACCGACTGATCGCAGAGGTTCCAGGGCTCGCCCCGGTGCTCTTCGACGCGACCGGAACCATGGACATGCGCGGGTCGCTCACGATCCAGTCCGGCAACTTTCAGATGGCGCTCGCCTCCACCGCGGTGAGCGTCCCGCCCGCGGTGATCGTGCGCGACGGCAGCGGCGCGCCTGTAGCCTCTCGCACCATCACGTTTCGCGTCGCCTCTGGCGGCGGAACGATCGAGGGCAGCCCCGCGAACACCGGCGCCGACGGCGTCGCGCGGCTCACGCGATGGGTCCTCGGGCCCACGGTCGGACAACAGACCCTCGTCGCCGAGACCGCAGGGCTTCCTCCTGTCACCTTCGAAGCCACCGCGCTCGCGACCGGCGCTCCCGCCGTTCGACCCACCGTCGTGCTGAGCGGCCGCGGCCGCGTGTGGGACCTCGCCTTCGCCACCGACGGCACCATGCTCTTCACCGAGCGCGCCGGTCGCGTCTTCGTGCTCCCCGCCGGAAGCTCCGCGCCCAGGATGATCGCCGCGCCGAGCGACGTGAGCGCGCGCAGCCAGAGCGGGATGCTCGGGATCGCGCTCGACCCTGATTTCGCGACGAACCGCTTCGTCTACACCTACCTCGCTTCCACGCGGCCCGGCGGCGGGCGCGTCGACAACCGCGTGCGTCGATGGCGCGCGGCCGCGGACTTCACGCTCACCGAAGACAGGGACATCCTCACGGGCATCACGTGGGGCTCGGACGGAGGCCACTCGGGCGGGCGCATTCGCTTCGGGCCCGACGGATTTCTGTACATCACCACGGGAGACACGCGCAGCGCGACGGTCCCGCAAGACCTCCGCGAGCTCGGCGGCAAGGTGCTGCGCGTCACGCGCGACGGAGCGCCGGCGCCGGGCAACCCGATGCTCGGGCCGATGTCGCGACCCGAGATCTACTTCGTCGGCGTCCGCAACCCCCAGGGCATCGCGTTTCGACCGGGCTCTGGGGACGCGTTCATCTGCGAGCACGGCCCCAATCAAGACGACGAGATCACCCGCCTCGTCGCCGGCGGCAACGGCGGATGGAACCCCAACGACGGCATGGGCAACTACAACGGCTACTCCGGCGCGCGCATGAGCGACACGCGCATCGCGGGCGTCGTTCAGCCCGCGCACGTCGTCGCAGACTCCGCCGGGATGAGCGGCTGCGACTTCGCGTCGGGCCCGCGCTGGCTCGGCTGGGATGGCTCGCTGCTCGTCGGAATGCTCGACGGAACGCGGGTCTTTCAAGTGCGCCCCAACGCCGCAGGCACGGGCATCGTCGGCACGCCCAGCAACGTGCTCGACACCGCCGATCGCTTTCGCGCCGTCGTTCGCGCGCCCGACGGCTCGATCTTCGTCGTGAGCGACTCGGACAGCGCCACGATCTGGCGCATCGCCGCGCCCTGAGCTGCGATCGCGCGCCGCGCATCGCGCCGAGAGCGCTTTCCGTTCGATCGTCGCGACGCGATCGACACGCCAAAGGGGGGGAACCGAGTGCTACAGCCCCACGCCCGGGAGACGAGCCCTCATGGTTACCCAAATCTTGTGTGGAGAAACAGCGGCGAACGGCCCGCAGCCCAAGGGCTCATGGTTACCCAAATCTTGTGTGGAGAAACAGCAGCGAACGGCCCGCAGCCCAAGGGGGCGTGCTCTCATCTCACAGCTGCGTCTCGACGTAGAACTTGGGCAACGATGAGTTCCTCAGCCCAGGCTGTTGCCTGGGCGCACGTTGGCTGTGCCACGCGCAAGCGCGCCATCT
>JAAFIF010000023.1 GCA_013298625.1 Myxococcales bacterium | reverse complement strand
CGCCGAAGATCCCGTCGCTCCCCGGAACCGCGCGCCCACCGATGGGCACGCCTGCGTCCCCTGCGGCGCGGCCAGGAGTGCCCGCCATCCCGCCGCTGCGGCCCGCGCCAGGAATGCCCGCGCCCCCGCCCCGCGCGGCCTCGGTCGCCCCGCCGCCAGTCAACAACGCGCCGAGGATCCCGGCGATGCCGTCCGCGCCCGCGATGCCCGCGCAAATGCCGCCGATGGCCGCTCCTCGCGCGGCCCCCGCAGCGCCCGCGCAGCAGACGCTCGTGGCCATCTACGAGAACCAAGACTACCCGGTGACGAAAGAAGAGTTCATCATCGGACGCGGGCAAAAAACCAGCGATTTGTGCATCCGAGACTCCAACGTCTCGCGGCGCCACGCCGTCGTTGTGCTGCACAACGGGCAGTACTGGATGGTCGATCAGCAGAGCACGAACGGCGTCGAGTTTCTCGGCGCGAAGATCGATCGCAAGCGCATCGACCACGGCGACGTGTTCAAGATCTGCGACTACGAAGTGACCTTCGTCTATCGCTAAACTTCGCATCGCAAAGATTAAAGGTCGATCTCGATGGTGGATGATCCCAACCGCAAGAGCCCTCGCACGTTTCAATGTCGCGACGCGCTCTGGGACTCGCTCGAGAGTCTCGCTGCCGAGAATGGTCAATCGGTCGACTACCTGATGAACGAGGCCATCCGCGCGTACCTTCAGGCCAACGGCCGGTCGGTGTTCGCTCCTCGCGCGACCGCAGCGCCGCCGATGCCGGCCGCTCCAGTGGCGAAGCCGATGATTCCTGGCGCCCCGCCGCCCATGCCCAAGGCCGCCGCCGCGCCCGGCGCGCCGCCGCCGATCCCCAAGCTCCCATCGATGCCAGGATCGAGCATTCCGCCGCCTCGCCCGTCGATGCCGGGCATCGGCCAAACGCTGCAGGGTCAAGGCGCACCGCCAGGGATGCCCAAGATGCCCGGAGGCCCGCCAGCGATGCCGCCGATGCCTGCGGCCGCGCCTCCCGTGCCCGCCGCGATGCCTCCCATGCCCGGCGGCCCGCGCATGCCGCCGCCGATGCCGGCGCGCGAAAAGCAGCTCTTCGCCACGTTCGAAGGGCAAGAGTTCGTCGTCGACAAAGAAGAGTTCTTCATCGGTCGCGGGCAGAAGGTGTGCGAGATCGTGATCCGCGACACCAACGTCTCGCGGCAGCACGCCAAGGTGATGAAGCACAACGGCGCGTGGTGGATGCTCGACAACCAGAGCCTCAACGGCGTCGAGTTTCGCGGGGCGAAGCTGCAGCAGAAGCGCATCGACGACGGCGATGTGTTTCTCGTGTGCGGCCACGCGATTCAGTTCAACTACCGCTGATCGCGCTGCGGTCGCTCGCGTGTCGGTGGCGACCGCGAGCCGCTCGTCGAAGCGCTTCGGCCGCGAAAGCGCGCCCTTGGATCAGCGCAAGCGGATCGTGACCCGCTGCTGCTCTGCGCGATCGAGCGCGCGGATCGCATCGGCGAAGCGCGGGTAGTCCGTCGCCGAGACGCGACCGCCGGGCACCACGACGCGGCGAACCATGCGAAAGCCGTCCGCGGTGCTGTCGTAGCGGATGCTCCATCGCGCGCCGGGCGCCGTGACCTCTTGCGAAGACGGGAGCTCTGCGCGCGCGCCCGCGGGCAGCGTCACGTTGAGCTCGAGCGTCGCGTCCACGGTTTCGGGATGATAGAGCGCGACCGTTCGCTGCTGCCGCGCCGCGTACGTCGACGCGAGCTCCGCAGGAAACACGCCCTCGAACGCCAGGACGCCCCCCTCGCTCGTCGACGCGACGTCGGGCGCGGTGAACGAGTAGCGCATCACGAGGTCGCGCTCGGGGTCTTCGCGATGGTCGATCGCGAGCTCTGTGAGCGACGCAGCGCTCACCTGACGACCGACGTAGCCTTCGAACTCGCGATCGAGGTTGGCGCGGTCGATGCGGCGCAGCGAGTCCCGCCACGAGACCGCCCACGAGCCGCGAAGGGTCTCGCTCACGGTCGCGCGCGCCGAGCCGTCTTCGTTGATGCGCATCTGCACCGCGGCGACGCGCGAGTGAGCTCCGTCCGCGACGACGGGGAGCGTGCGTCGCGTGGCGTTGGCGTCGAGCAAGATCGCGGGCTGGCCCGAGACCGCCGGGGGAAGATAGCCGAGCGGCGCGTCGCGATCGGAGGCCGAGACCCAGCGACGTCCTTGCTCGGTCTCGACCTCGAGCAAGATGCTCTGAAAGACATCATCGTCGGCCAGGGCGCTCTCGGTTTGATCTGCGAAGCCTGGCCGCGCGAGCGCCATGGTCACCGGAACGTCCGCGAGCTCGAGCATGTACTTGAGCACCCGCGCGCGGTGTCCGCTGCGCGCGGTGAGCATGGCGGGGGCAGAGGCGAAGGGCGTTCCGCCGCCCTCTTGGTCGATGTTGGCGAGGACCCAGCGGTAGAGGCGCGCGAGCTTGTCGCTGCGGGTCGTGGCGCTGCCAGTGAGCTGCGCGACGAGGCGCTCGGCGGCTGGGTCGCGCGCGGACGCCTCGGCGAGGCGCTCGCGAAGCGCGGTGATCATGCGCGGGTACGTTCGCTCGACGCCGACGTCGACGCTCGGCGTGAACTCGCGAAACGCGACGCTCATCGGCTCGGGCTCGCGTCGCAAGCTCTGTCGAAGCCCCCAGCGCAGCTCCACCAGCGCGCCGCTCAGATCGCGGCGCTGAACCTCCGGCAACGGCCCGCGCGGAGAGATCTCGAGCCGTCGCTCCATCGCGCTCGGGACGACCAGGACGCACTCGGTGCGGTCGTAGGGCATCTCCGTTCCCTGAAAGTAGAAGCGCTCGCTGCGAAAGCCGCCGGCGGTCACTTCGTTCGCAGGAAACACCCGCACGAACTCGTACTCGATCGCGTCGCCAGGCCGCACGTCGGGGTACGCCACCGCGTCGAGCCTCGCGATCGCCTCCGGCTCGAGCACTCGCCCGTCAGCCTTGTGCGTGCGCAGCAACGTCAGCGTCGCGCCCTCGGGAGGCGTGAACGTCGCGTGCTCATCCACCGCCTCTTGAGTGCGGAGATCCAATATGTTGTGCGTCAATTCAACGGCCGATCCGTCGTCGAACACGCGGCGGACGGTGTAATCGAGCACGAGCACCTGACCGTCTTCGTACGATCGCGCGCGCGGTCGGTATCCGCGGAGCACTTCGCGACCGTCGAGGCGCCACGGGTCGAGCGCGTCGCGTCGCGCGAGCAGCGCGTGCTGCCGCAGCAGGTCGCTCATGGCCGTCGGCGACGCTGTGATCTCTTGCGCGAGCAGCGAGCGAGCGGAGACTTCGTCGCCGAGCGCGAGGCGCAGGTCCGCGATGTCCGATCGAAGCTGCACGTCCTCGGGCTGCTCGCGCAGGATCGCCGACAACGATCGCTCGGCGTCCGTCCAGCGCCCCGCTTGCCGGGCGAGGTCGGCGAGAGAACGACGCAGCGCGCGAGCCTCGGACTCACCCTCGAGCAGCCGCGTGTACTCCTGCCCTGCGTCGCCCCAGCGGCGCTGACGAACCGCGGTGAACGCAGCGGCCTCGCTCATGGCATCGCAGCCGCGCAGCCGCTCGGCGAGGGCGCGCTCGGTCTGGCCGTCACCGCGCCGCTGCGCGAGTTGAAAGAGCACGCGCTGCGGCCAGCACACGTCCGAGCCGAGCTGCGGCGTGATCGCTTCGACCAGCGTCCGCGCTTCGCCTTCCCAGTTGCGCTCGAGCAGGCGCTCGGCGAGGTCGGCGACCACCTCGGGGTTGTTTGCGAAGCGCGTGTTCGCGGCGCGCGAGAGCTCGAGCGCGGCGTCCTGGCGATCGTCTGCAGCAGCGAGGCGCGCCAGCGCGAGCCACGGAAAGAAAGCGCGCTCGTCCTTGCGTCGCGCCGCTTCGAGCGCCCTGCGCGCGCGGTCGCGGGCGATCTGCGCGGGCGTAAACGGGTCGGCGAGCACCACGTCGGCCCACGCGATTTGCACGAGCGCCGGCGCGTCCTCGGTAGCGATCGGGCGCAACAGCTCGCGCGCCGCCACCGCGTCGCGTCGAGAGAACATCAACAGCGCGCGCACGAAGCGCTCGAACGGGTCGCGCGGCGAAGCCGCAGGCTCTTCGGCGAGCACCGTGGGCGGCCTGGCGTGCGCTCCCTCGGAGGCCACGTCGAAGCGCCCCACGGGCCGCCCCGACGCCTCGTTGAACGAGGCCACGAGCAGCGGAGAGAAGTACCGCGAGGCGAGCTTCACGCGCAGCGTGTGGCGGCCGGCGGGCAGTTGCAGGCGCACCGCGGCGACCGTTCCGACTGGGTCGCGGCGAGGATCGAGCCGCGTGACCTCCTCGCCGTCGACGAACACGACGAAGGGGTTGGGCGATTCGACCCGAAGAATTCCAGTGGATTCGCGATCGAGCACGAGGTCGCTGGCCGCGACGAAGACGCCCTCTTGCGTCCGCCCACTCCCCAGGTTCGCCGCGCAGCCTCGGGCGTAGACGTCGTACACAGGGCGCCGGCCACGGCCGGGTCCGAGGTCGTAGTCGTGCGCGAGCGGTCCGCTCGTCTCGGCTTCGACGCGCTCGTCGAAGCGCACCATCGGGTGCGGACCAAACGCGCCCGCGACGCGCCAACGCGTCACGCAATTGGCCGCGGTCGTCCAGCGCTCGGCCGAGGCCCGCTCACCCTTCTCTCGCGCCCATCGCACGGCGGTCTCGAGCAGCTCGAACGTCGCCTCGGCCCCGATCGCACCGGGGTCGGCGACGACGCGGTCGACCAGGGGCGCGAACGCCTCGCGAAATCCAGGACCATCCGCGCGCAACGACACCAGCCGCGACGCCGCGAGCTCCGCGATCGCCGGCGCGAGCGGGTCGCTGCGGTCCTCGCGGGCTCGGTCGATCACCGCGATGAACCCGTCCCGCGCTTGCGCGAAGCGCCCCTGCTGCCCGTCGATCAGCGCGGTCACGAACAGCGCGCGCACGTCGCGTTCGCGAACCATATCCGCGAGCACACGCGCGGCGCGCGCAGGGTCTCCTCCGGGCGAGACGTGCTCGGCCAAGGCGGCGTCTCTGCGCTGCGCAGGGCTCGCGGTCGCGCGGTCGGCCGCCGATCGCAGAGCGGACAGCGTCTGTTCGGACGAGCCCGCGCGGCGCGCGCCGGTGGTGCACGAGGCAGAGAGCACGCAGAGCGCGAAGAGGGTGGGCGTCGAGCGAAGAGCGGTCATTGTCCAGTGCTTTTGAATACGTGTGCTCATGGAGCCCTCCCTGCCGCCGCCGGCAAGCGCGCGGTCACGCGGCGTCCGAGGGCCTCGTCGATGCGTTGACACGCGTCGCGAAACGCCTGGTAGTCGCGCACAGCCACTCGGTCGACGTGATAGGTCAGCGTGCGCTCGACGGTGATCGTCGTGCCTGTGTGCTGGACCGTGTACTCGAGCGAGACCCACGCGGTGCGCACGGACGCAGCGGGCGGGAGTTCGCTGACCGTCGAGCCGGCGGGCAGGCGAACGACGCGGCGATCGTGGACGGCGAGCGGCCCGGGCAGCATCACGTCGCTCGTTCGCGAAGAACGCTCGCCGTAGTTCGACGTGAGCTCGGGGCTGGGCGTCGGGGTGAAGCGAAGGGTGTCGCCTTGGCGCGTTCCGATCGAGGGCAGCTCGGCGTCGTACTCGAGGCGCGCAGGGAGGTCGACGTCTCGCAGGTCGCCCGTGCGAACGTTGGACACGCGCGAGCCAGGGTACGCGCCGGCGAGCCAGCGCTCGATGCGCTCGACGCGCGTGGCTTGGGCCTCCATCGCCGCGCGCAGCGAGCCCGCGTCGGGCCCGCGCAGCTCGTGCGACGCGCGCAGCCGCCCGCCGCCCGTCGCGTTGACGTCGAGCTCGGTGCGGATCTCGACGCGGTTGTTCGCGCTCTGGACGAAGGGCAAGTGCACGAGCCGCCCCTCGCCGCGCTGGTTGACCACGAGCCCCATCGCGCCCTGGTCCATCGACGGAAGCTCGTCCATTGCGCTGTTCTGCGCGGTCCCGTCGAGAAAGAGCCCGTCGGGGTAGCCCGTCATCGCGGGCACGTACGCGATCGCGTGATCGAAGACCGCCAGCGACGCGGGGCTCGGGTCGATGTCACCGTTGCGCCGCGTGCGCACGAGCACGATCGACGCGTCCACGCCCACCTCGCGCAGCATGGTGACGATGGTGCTCGCCTTGTCCTTGCAGTCGCCGAAGCCGCGTTGGCAGATGTCCGCGACGCGATACGGCTTGAACCCGTGGATGCCGAACTCGAGCGCCACATAGCGCGTGTTCTGGATCACCCAGTTGTAGATCGCGCGCACCTTGTCGCGCGGCTCGGTCATCCCTCGCGTCACGCGCTGCGCGATCGCGCGGACGCGGTCGTCGGCGCGGAGCTGCTCGGCGATGAGGCCCCAGTACCAACGACCGACCTCCTCCCACGTGCGGTAGGTGCTGACGTGCAGATAGGCAGCGCGCTCGGTGACGCCAGGGGCGTTCTCTTCGGGCGCGACCGGCGCGACGTCGCGCGCCGCGAAGTCGTACACGTGAACCGTGGGCGACTCTTCGCGCTCGCTGCGATCCAAGCCGCGAAGCTCGGGCGCGCGAAAGTAGAACGTCCTGCCCGTCGGCGCGCGCAGCACGTAGCGCACGCTCGCGCGCGGGGTGTCGCTCTGAAAGATCTCGAGGTCTCCGAAGTAGTCCGCGAACGCGTTGCGCTGCGCGACGTCGTCGACGCGGTACTTCACCTCGACCACGTCGCCCACCTGCAGCCGCGGAAACGACACGACCATCTCGCGGGTGTCGTAGTACATCCGCGATGCGCCGCCGGAGACCGTGTACTCCTCGAGCCCGGTGCTCTCGTCGACCGAGCCGTCCCGGTGATAGACACGCGCCGCGCGCAGCTCGAAGCGCTGCGTGTCCTGGTCGAATCCGACGGGGATCTGTCGGTACTGCTGCGCGCCCTCGGACGTGAGCACCTCGAAGACCATCTGTCGAAACGTGCCCGACAGACCGTTGGCGAAGACCGTGCGCACCGTGAGCTCGTGCAGCGAGCGCATGCGGTACTCGTCCGCCGAGCGGCTTCGCTCGGGCGTTCGCCGACGCAAGAACGTCGCGGGCGCCTCGGCGAGCGCCTCGTCAGGGCGCGGCACCGCCGGCTCGAGGGTCTCGATGTGCTGGCGCAGCGAGCGGTCCTGCGGGCGCAGCGCGAGCGCCCGGCGCATCGAAGTGCGCGCGTCGTCGCGGAGGTTCATGCGGATCTGCATCTCGCCCTGCGCGCGCCAGAGCTCGGCGGCGTCCGGCGCGATGTCGAGCGCGCGGTGCAACACAGCGAGCGCGGCGTCTCGCTCGCCAGCGTTTTCGTAGAGCTCGGCGACGGTGCCATACAGCGCCGTGTCGTACGGCGCCGCAGCGAGGGCAGCTTCAGCTTCGCGCCGGAGCTCCGAGCGATCGCCGCGCACGCGCGCATCCGAAGCGAGCTCACGGTGGAGGTTCGCGTCGTCGTCGCGCAGGTCACTCAGGGCGCGGCGCAGCGCGATCGACTCGTCTGTGAGCCGCGCGCGCTCGGCCATGCTGGCGCGCACCTCGAGCAGCGCAGCGGCGTGCGGAGCGACGTTGGCGGCGCGCTCGAGCTCGGCGCGGGCTGCGAGGTTCAAGCCCGTTCCATCGAGGACGAGGGCGCGCTCGACGCGGGCGGTGACGTCGTTGGGGTTCGCTGACAAAACGCGGTCGATGAGAGGGAGCGCGTCCTCTGGCCGCACGCCGGTCCGCCGCTCGTGCGCGAGCGCGAGCAGCGGCAGCGGGTCGCTCGGATCCAGGTCGATCGCCTGCTGAATCGCGTGCAGCCGGTTGTTGCGTCCGCGACGCAGGTCCGCCGCCAGCAGCCAACGCGAGACGCTCGGGCCGCGCTCGGCAGCGCGCAGCGCGAGGTCGGCGGCGGTGTCCTCAGCGCTCGGATCCGCGCCGGTCCCAGAGAGCCAACGGGCGTAGTCTTCGATCTCGTCGGCGGTCGCGCGATCGCTCTGCGCCCGTGTCTGCAGCGCCGCGAGCAGCCCCGTCGACGGCGCGACGACGACCGGCGCGGTGGGCGTCTCGAGCGCGGGAGCGACGGTCGGGTCCGAGTCGTACGCGAGGTCGATCGGCGCGCCGTTCGCACCGGTGATGCGCGCGAAGAACGCCAACGGCTCGGTCACCACGCACACCTTCACGAGCACGCGGTTGGCGCCCGGCCGCAGCCTCACGCGCGCGCCCTGGCGATCGGGAAAAGGCCGCTCTCGGGCGACATCGTCGCTCAGCACCGGCGCGCCGTTGACGTACACCTTCGACTGGCCGCCAGCGCCGAACCACAGCGTCGCGTCCACCGCGCTTCGGCCGCGAACGATCGCCGTCGTATGCGCGATGGCGCACACGTTTTGCTCGGGCCGCACCGACGCGCCGACCGGGACCATCCCGAGCACGCTCAGCTCGGGCAGCGCGCGCCAGCGAGCGGGACGCTCTTTTCCTGCGAACGACGCGTTCATGTCGATCGCGCGGTAGCGCTGCGCCTCGGGCTCGGTCTCGAGCGCGAAGCCCGCGCGCCCTTCGTTGTCGAGCGCGCCCACGACGAGCCATCGCGTCGCAAATCCCAGCGACTGCGCGATCTGCTCGGCCTCTCGTCGCTGCCCCACACGCCGTCGCGCGCGCGCCTCGAACACCCGCGCGATGGCGGCGTTCTCTGCGCTGACACCCGCTGCGGTAGAGATTCCGTGCAGCCTGTCGACCATGCGCCACGGAGAGACCCAGTCGCGCTGCTCCCACGCGCGCAAGATCGCGATCGCTCCGTGATTGTCGCGGCGATGTGCGAGCGCTTCTTGGACGCGCTCGTCCAAGCGCGCCTCGGGCGTCGGCCGTCGCGTCGGGCCCGCGCTCGCCGCGATCGGCGTCGCCGCCGGAGCGCGCTGGCCCAGCGCTTCTGCGCCCATCACGACAGCGGCCGAGGACAAAGCCA
Source organism: Myxococcales bacterium (assembly GCA_013298625.1). Classification (GTDB taxonomy): domain Bacteria; phylum Myxococcota_A; class Polyangia; order Polyangiales. The sequence continues at coordinate 96,551 of JAAFIF010000023.1, read as the reverse complement.
GGGCGATCCACCTCGTGGTTGCCCGGCCCCCCTTCGGCGCGTAGTCTCCGCCGCCATCGTGCTTGCCGGTCTGCTCAAGACGATGCGCCCGAAGCAGTGGTTCAAGAACGTCTTCGTCCTGGCGCCGATCGTCTTCGCAAAGAACTTGTTTCATGCCGAGGTGCTCCTACGCGCGCTCGCTGCGTTTTTCGTGTTCTCGCTCTTGGCGGGCGCGATCTACACGCTCAATGACGTGGTGGACGTCGAAGCGGACCGCAACCACCCCACCAAATGCAAGCGTCCGATCGCGGCGGGGATCGTTTCGGAGAAACAGGCTACGTCGTTTGGCGTCGCGCTGGTGCTCCTCTCGCTCGCCGGCGCGTGGGCGCTCGGGCTCGGCGTGCTGCTCGCGGCGCTCGCGTACCTGGTGAACAACATCGCGTACACGTTTCGCATCAAGCACGTCCCCTACGTGGACGTGGGCTCGATCGCGACGGGCTTCGTGCTGCGCGTGGTCGCTGGGTGCTACGCCGTTTCGACCGTTGAAAATCCAGTCCGTCCGTCGTTCTACCTGCTCGCGTGCACGGCCCTGCTCGCGCTCTACCTCGGCTTCGGAAAGCGCCGACACGAGCTCAAGGTCCACGAGAGCAAGGCGCGCGCGGCGCTCGACGACTACGACCCCAAGACGCTCGACCGGCTCTTGATGGTGCTCGCGGTGATGAGCGTCGGGACGTACGTGGCCTACACGCTCGACCCGGCGACGATGGCGTTCTTTCACACGACCTACCTTTGGGCGACGACGCCCTTCGTGGTCGTGGGGATCGGTTTGTTCCTGTCGATCGCGCGCGACGAGTCGAAGCTCGACTCGCCGACGGACGAGATCCTGAAGAACGTGCCGTTTATGCTCAATTTGATCTTCTACGCGATCACCGTGGTCGTGATCGTCTACAAGCTTCGCCCGAGCGCCTGAGCCCCGCTCAACGCGAGCGACGGATGACCGAGTACAAGCTCGAGTAGTCGTCGCTCCACGGTCGATCGCCAGCCGTCGCGCGCAACGGGAGCCACGCGCGAGGGTCGAGGTCGCTCAGCGCCGACTCGCGCTTCGCCACGATCGCCCACGTGGCCGTGTCGTTGGGCGCGCTCACGCGCACCGCCATCCCTTCGGCCTGCACGACCGCGGCGAGCACGCGGTCTAGGTCGAGCACGCGGTTGGACAAGTGCATCGCGATGCGGCCGTCGTCCCTGATTTTTCTGCGATAGATCGCCAGCGCCTCCCGCGTGATCAAATGCGCCGGAACGCTGTCCGAGTTGAACGCGTCCACGATGATCCGCGCGAGCGACCCGTCCGCTTCTCGCGCGACGCCGAGCCTCCCATCGGCCAGCTCGAGCTCGAGCGCCCGCGTCCCCGCGTTGCGCACGTACGTGAACCACCGCGGGTCGCTCGCCACGCGCAAGACGTCCGCGCTGATCTCGAGCGCGCGCCACGGCTCGGCCTCGCGCGCATAGCAGAGCACCGCGCCCGTCCCGAGCCCGATCGCCACGGTGCGACCGTGCGCGCCCCTCGCCCGCTCCGCGGCGAAGAACGCCCCGAGCGGCCCCGAGCGCGCGTAGTACGTCAGCGGCTCGCACGCGCTCTGCCTGGAAATTCGCTGCGCGCCGTGCATGGTCGTCCCGTGCATCAGCCGCCGCTCGTCGCCGTGGTCGGCCACGCGCAGCACGCCGAAGAAGCTGCGGGTGGTGTAGCGCCGGACCCCTTGCTCCTTGGCGAGCGCGCCCGCGATCACCATCGCGACCAGTGCCAACGCGTACCGCCTTCGCGTGGGCATCGTGCGGTACGCGAGCAGCAACGCTGGCGCAAACGAGAGCGTCAGGAGCCAGTCGCCGCCGTACCAACGCCCGAGCAAGTGAGAGAGCCCGACCACCAGCGCGGCGAGCGCAAACGCGTACGCGAGGTCGTCGCGGAGCCTGCCGTCCGCGCGCACGACGCCAGCGACGGGACGGGCCGTCGTGGCGAGGGCGATGGCCAGCGGGTACTCCCACAGATCGGGCAACAAGAGCGGCGCTAGCGCGGAGGTGAGCAGCGTTCCGGCGACGCCGCCCGCGGCGATCCAGGCGTAGAACTGCGGGAGGTGCGCGGGGTCCGGCGCGTCGTCGGCGAGCCTTCTATGCGCGATCCACGCGGCGACGAAGAGAAAGCCGAGGTCGAGCAGCGCGAGCACCCACACCGGCTCGTTGGCGTGGACGACCATCGCGAAGACGAGCACCACCGCCACGAGCGAAGCGGCGCGGGCGAGCCACGACGGCGCCGCAGAAATCCTCGTCGAAAACGCGACGACGAAGCTCAACAAGTACAGCGCGAGCGGCACCACCCAGAGCAGCGGAAACGGCGCGAGGTCCGTCGTCAGGTGCGTGGTCGCTCCGGACAACAGCATGGTCGGGACGAGCGCCCAGAGCACCCACCGACCGCGCCTCGACCACGGGATGGGCTCGCTCGACGCGCTCGCCGTCGCTGCGCCGCCCGCGAGCAGCGAGGGGATCGCGCAGAGGGCGACCATCACGGCCACCGCGATAAAAGCCCAGCGAAACAGCGTCGTCTGCCCGTGCAACGTGACCCGCGGCTCGATCACAAAGGGGTAGAGCAAGAGCGAGCCGAGGCTCCCGACGTTGCTCGCGGAGTACAGACCGTAGGGCCGCGTCCCGTCGCGCGCGACCCAGTGCTGCACGAGCGGCGACGTGGTGCTGAGCAATACAAACGGCGCGCCGACGGCGAGCGCGAGGTACGCGAGCGCGTACGCGACGGGCGAGCCCACGGCGCGTGAGTCGTCGACGGTCGCAGAAAACGCAGGGACTCCGAGCGCCACCGCCGCGAGCAGCGCGCAGTGCACGAGCGCCCTCGCCCGCTCGGGCAGCCGCGATGACAGCCACACGTAGCCGTAGCCCGCGAGCAGCGCGGCTTGAAAGAACAGCAGGCACGCGTTCCACACGGAGGGGACGCCGCCGAGCTTGGGGAGCAGCGCGCGGCCTGCGAGGGGCTGCACGAAGAACAGCAGCATGGCGCTCGCGAAGATCGTCGCCGTGTAGAGCGCGCTCAGCGGTCCACCGCTGTTTTTGCTGGTATTTTCGCTGGTCACTCTCGGTCTCGATCGCGGCGCACGCGCCGCCGTCTCGCGAGCGTCTCCGCCGCCTTGGCCTCCACGCCGTGCGTGGTTGGCTCGTAGAACTCGTTGCCCTGCAGCGCGTCGGGCAGATAGTGATCGGGCACCCAGCCGTCGAGCGTGTCGTGCGGGTCTCGATACTCTTGCCCGTACCCCATGCCCTTCATCATCTTGGTGGGGGCGTTGCGCAGGTGCATCGGCACCGGCAGCGCGCCGCTGCGTTGGATCTCGGCCTGCGCCGCGCGCAGCGCTCGGTACGCGCTCTTGCTCTTCGGCGCGAGCGCCAGGTACGTCACGGCGTGCGCGATGGGGATCATCCCCTCGGGCAGCCCGACGCGCTGAAACGTGTGATCGCACGCGGCGACCACTTCGATCGCGCGCGGATCGGCCATGCCCACGTCCTCGGCCGCGAAGATCAGCAGTCGCCGCAGCACAAACAGCGGGTCTTCGCCGGCTTCGACCATACGAACGACCCAGTACACCGACGCGTCCGGGTCGCTGCCGCGCATGGATTTGATGAGCGCGCTGGCGATGTTGTAGTGCTCTTCGCCGTCGCGGTCGTACCGAAGCGTCTGGTCCCGCGCGGAGCCCTCGACGTCGTCACGCGTGATGGTGTCGTGCTTCTTCGCGCGCACCTCGTCGACGACGTGCTCGAGGAGGCCGAGCGCGCGGCGCGCGTCTCCGTCGGCCCAGCGCGCGATCAGCGCGAGCACGTCGAGGTTGGCGTTGATCTCGTAGGCGCCCAAGCCGCGCTCGGCGTCGACCAGCGCGCGGCCGAGCAGCGTGACGAGCGCGTCGTCTTCGAGCGGCTCGAAGCGGACGACCTGCGCGCGAGAGAGCACCGCGGCGTTGAGGGCGAACGACGGGTTCTCTGTGGTCGCGCCGAGCAGCGTGACCGTGCCCGCTTCGACGTGCGGGAGCAGGGCGTCTTGCTGCGACTTGTTGAAGCGATGGATCTCGTCGACGAACAAGAGCGTCTTGCGGCCCGCGCGGCGCTCGGCCTCGGCGCGCACGATGGCTTGCCGCAGCTCGGCGACGCCCGAGAGCACCGCGGAGACGAGCTCGAAGCGCGCCTTGCTGTGGGCGGCGATGATGCGCGCGAGGGAGGTCTTTCCGCAGCCAGGAGGGCCCCAGAGGATGAGCGAAGGGCAACGGTCGGCGAGGATCGCGCGGCCGAGCGCCGTGGTTGGGCCGACGCGCGCGGCGTGGCCTGCGAGCTCCTCGAGCGAGCGTGGGCGCATGCGATCCGCGAGCGGAGCGCGCAACCCAGCGTCGTCGACATCGTCACCCGCGACGCGAACGTCACGGTGGCTACTCGGGTCGTCGCCGCCCGCGGTTCGCGCGGTGGGCGGCTGAGACTTCTTTGCGCGATCGAACAAATCCACGGCGGTCCTCGAAGTAGAACGTTGATCAAACCGCAGCAGGGGCTCGCGCGTCCAATGCTCGTCATTACGATGGCACGCGCCTCGCACTCACTCGGTCGGTCACCAGCCGCCGCCGTGGTGCGCGGCGCATTGACACCCTGTCAAGTTGTCATCGAGCTCACCCACGAACGACGATCCAAAGCCACACGGACACCCACTCAACGCTCTTGCGGAGGACGCCATGGACGAAGTCATCGACATGCTCTTCGACTACGTGCAGCTCGCGGCGAAGGCGACCGGTCGAAACCGCGCTCCGCTCACCGCTGAAGAGCGCGGGAGACTCTTGGCGCTGACCCGAATGATCCCGGGCGACGGAAGCGCGCCAGGGCCCGACGACTCGGACGCGGACGACGGCGTTCCCGTGCAGCTGACCGCGCCGGGCGGCTTCGAGACCGCGCGTCTGGTCGCTGTTTCGCGGGACGGAATGCGCCTCCGCCTCGCGCACCCTGTGGCCGCAGGGACGGCCACGGTCGTTCGCGTGATCGCGCCTGCGCTGGGGTACGAGTTCGCGTTTCCGTGCCGGGTCGCGTGGTGCGATCGCGATCAGATGGGCATCGAGTTCGACGGCGCCCCCACCAAGACGCCCCTCGCGCTCGCGCTCACCATCGGGTGGAACCGTCAGCTCGACCTGCGCACGGGCTGGGGCAAGCGCGCCATCGTCGCCGCTGCGTGACGATGGCAGTGCAGGTCAGCGCACGATCTTCAAGCGCTTGGGACCCTCGGCGGGCGCGCTTCCGCCGTACGCGGCGTTGAGCTCGACGGTGATCTTGTCGCTGAGCTGCTCGGCCAAGAGCTTGAACGCCTTCGCAACACTCGAGTTGGGCTGCGCCTGCACGACGGGCGTCCCGTTGTCGCCCCACTCGCGCACGAGCGAGTCCATCGGGATTTGCCCCAGCAGCGGAGCCTTCGCGTGCTCGGCGGCCTTCTCTCCGCCGCCGCGCCCGAAGATCTCGTGCTTGTTGCCAGCGGGGTCGATGAACCAGCTCATGTTCTCGACCACGCCGAGGATCGGGATGCTCAGCTTCTGGCACATCGAGATGGATTTGTAGACGTCGATGAGCGCGACCTCTTGCGGGGTCGTCACGATCACGGCGCCCGTGACCTTCACCTGCTGCGAGAGCGTCAGCGCGACGTCTCCCGTGCCCGGCGGAAGGTCCAAGATCAGGTAGTCGAGCTTGCCCCAGTTCACGTCGCGCAAGAACTGCTGCAGCGCGCCGTGCAGCATCGGTCCGCGCCACACGACGGCGGTCTTCGGGTCGTCCAGCAAGAACCCGATGGACATGATCTTCACGCCGAAGCGCTCGAGCGGCTCGATGAGCTTGCCGTCCGCGCTCACGGGGCGCCCTTGCACGCCGAGCATCGTCGGTACGCTGGGGCCATAGATGTCTGCGTCGAGCAGGCCGACGCGCGCGCCTGCGCGGTGCAGGGCGAGCGTGAGGTTGGCGGCGACCGTGCTCTTTCCGACGCCGCCCTTGCCGGACATGACCAGGATGACGTTTTTGACGTCGGGGCAAGGGTCTTCGCTCGAGACCTGACGGGTGCGGACGTTGGCCGTAAACGTGATTTCGACGGACTCGGCGCCGAGCGCCTTGAGCTTCTCGTTGGCGCCCGCTTCGAAGGCCGTACGGGACGCTGAGGCGTGCGAAAACAGCTCGATTTCGGCGTGAACGGTCGCGCCTCCCACGTCGACGCGGCGCAAGAGCTTGAGCTCGCCGAGGGTCTTGTTCGTCAACGGATCGACCAGTGATTCGAGCGCAGAACGCGCGCTCTCGGTGCTGAGTGCCATGCCTCTCTCGCTTCTGTTGTCGGCGGACCAACGCAGGCCCGCGGCGGGGGGAGAGATGCCGCAAGTGGCCATGCGCGTCGAGAGGCAGCCGCAATTTCCGACGCGAACGAAGAGAGCGCTCAGCGCCCGCGCCGACGGCGCCCGACGCCCGCAGCGCCGAGGGCGAGCGCGAAGAGCCCGGCGAGCCCGACGCGACCGCGGCCGGCCGCGCCGCGGACCGAGCACGCGTTGACCGCGATTTCGCCGACCGAAACGCCGTCCACGGTGAGCGGCGCCGTGCGGTTGCTGCCCATCCCGCATCGCGTCGCGCCGTCGTACGCGAGCACGCTCGTGTGTGATCCCGCGCGCAGCGAGAGCGTCCCTGACGCGGGTTCGCTCGCGCACACCGCAGGGTCGAACACGAGCCCCGAGGTGGTCGTGTCCGCGCGGCCGGCGGGCGTGTACGCGACCTGGCCCGAGCCCGAGGCGCGCACGGCGACGGACAGGTCGCGCGAGACGCCCATTGGACCGAAGAAATCCAGCGTTCCGCGGTAGCTGATGGCGAGCGTCTCGAGGACGCCCGTGCACGCGCGCTCGTCGACCTTGCTCTGTTCGATCAGCAAGTCGACCTCGAACTCGCGGATGTTTCCGCGGGCCGTGACGTGCACGGTCCCGCGAACGGCGCTCTCGTTCGCGACCGTCGCGGCGCTGCCCGCGCAAGGGGTCGCGCCGGTGTCGCGCCAGTTGACGTACTCCAGGCGAAACTCTGGTCCCGCCACAGGATCGCCGCTGAGCCGAACGACGCCCGAGTGTCGGTGCGTGCCGTTCATGCACCCGTTGGCCGTGAACACCGTGGTCGCGCCGTCAGTGCTTCGCGCGGCGCAGGTCGAAGACAGTCCGCCGTCGCCCGTCGTGGGGTTGCGCATCGCGAAGAAGAACCCGATCGTCCGCGCGTCAGAGAGCGCGAAGAACGTCCGCTCGCTCGGCGTCGCGAAGGCCGTCGGAGGCAGCGCCGAGATCGCCCCGGCCGATACGCTCTGCCCGCAGCCCACGAGGGCGGCCGCTACGAGACACAGGGTGGAGTCGAGTTTGCTCATCGCGCTGAGCGCTTGCAGGGTCGAAGCCAAGAGTCGATGCGCTGCTGATTCGCAGGCAATTCGCGCACGCTCACGGAGCGACCGCGGCGCTTTGTGTGGCCCGGACGTCACGGCGTGCGGCGCTGGCTCTGCGCTCGCGGCAGATTCGGGTATACAGCGCGCAGGATTCACTGGATGTCAGAGAGCGAACAGACTGAGAAGCAGGCTGCGGGCGAGGCGTCGACCGCTGAGCAGCCCCCGACCGAAGCGGCCGTGAACGCGAGCGAGACATCCCCGTCGCGCCCCGCGCCCACCGAGCCCGTACCGTGGAAAATCGCGGCGATGATCTTCGCCGCGTGCCTCGCCGTGTACGCGGTTTTCGCGGCCGAGCGGCTCGCGGTGCACTCGCCGGACAACCACTTCGCCTACCTCGCTGACTCGTACTTGCACGGGACGCTGCAGGTGCGCTGCGAGCCCGAGGCGCTCCGCGCGCGGACGTGTCCGCCGGGCGGGGGCGGCAACGACTGGGCGTTCTACAACGACAAGTGGTTCGTGGCGTTTCCGAGCTTTCCTGCGGTGGTGTACATGCCCGCCGTCGCGCTGTTCGGCAGGGATTTCGCGAATCGAAGGCTCGACATCGCGCTCGCCGCGCTCGCCCCAGCGCTGCTCTACCTCTTGCTCGCGCGCCTCTCTCGCGAAGGCAAGAGCGAGCGCTCGTGGCGCGAAAACGTCCTCTTCTCTCTGCTCTTCGCGTTCGGAACGGTCTTCTTCTTCTCGAGCGTCCAAGGCTCGGTCTGGTTCGTCGCGCACATCATCAACGCCTCGCTCGTGATCGGCTACCTCTGGTACGCGCTCGACGCGCGCAGCCCGATCGCCGCAGGTGTGATCCTCGCGCTCGCGATCCACACCCGCGCGAACATGGTCTTCGCCGCGCCCTTCTTCGCCATCGAAGCGCTGCGCGTGCACAGGCTCGCGGGCAAGGGCGCGCCATCGAAGCTGCTCGACTGGTACAACGACGCGGACAAATCCAAGGCGCTCCGCGCGTGTGTGCAGTTCGCGATCCCCGTCGCGATCGGCATCTTGATCACCCGCTACCTCAACCACGCGCGCTTCGACGACGCGAGCGAGACCGGCTACCGCTACCTGCAAATCGGGTGGCGCGGACGCATCGAGCGCTGGGGGCTCTTCAACTACCACTACCTCGGCCGCAACCTCGGGATCTTCCTCGCGTCGACGCCGTGGTTCACCAGAGAGTTTCCGTACGTGGTGATCTCGCTGCACGGGCTCGCGCTGTGGGTGACCACGCCCAACTTTCTCGAGCTCGTTCGCATGCGCGCCAAGGGCAGCCACGGGTACACGCCGTTTCTCGCGCTCAGCGCAGGGGCCGTGCTCGCCGTGCTGCTGCTCTACCAAAACTCCGGCTGGGTGCAGTTCGGCTTTCGCTTCAGCAACGACATCGCCGCGTTGTTGGTCGTCTTGCTCGCGCTCAACGGATCGAAGATCAACCGCCTGTGGCTCGCGGTCTTCGCCATCGCCGTCGCGATCAACGCGTTCGGCGCCTGGTCGTTCGACCGGCAGATCATGGTCAACGGTCAGCGCGTGAGCCTCTACGACAACGACTACACGCAGAACCGGCTCTTTCAGCCGGATTGAGCGCGCGTTGACGCAGCTCGTCGACGGCCGCGTCGCCCCCCGCGCGCAGAGCGCGAGCGCCGCTGGACCGCGACGCAGAGCGCGGTAGAGTGCGGGCGTCCTCGAAGCTCGGACACGAACGAAGCGCCGCTCGATCACCCACATGCCCGAAGACGTCCAACGACAACGCATGGCCCGCGCGCCGCTGGTCGACCTCAGCCTCGTATCGCTCGCGGCGATCGGCGTCGCGCGCATCGCGCCCCGCAGCGAACCGTGGCTCGGCCCCGCGCGCGGCCCGGTCGCCGCGCTCGTGGTGACCGCGTTCGCGCTCGCTTCGATCGCGTTCTTTCGCGCGCGAAAGAGCGGTCCCCTGAGCCTCCTCGACGAAGCTGCGTGGGCCGCCATCCTCGTGTCCACCGCGGCGGCGTCGGGCGCGTCCAGCGCGCCGCTGGGTCTTCAGGGAGCGCTGCACGCAGCGGCGTTGTTGGTGCTCGCCGCCCGCGATCCGTCGGACGCGCTGATGGTCGTCGCCGGAGCGAGCGCGGCCCTCGCCCCCCTCGTTCGCATGGCGATGAGCCACGGCGGCCCGGTCGCGCCCGTCGCGATCCTCGCTTCGGTCTCGATGCTCTCGTTCGTGTTGGTGGTCAGCCTCGCCCGTCGCGCCCAGCGCGCGGTGGCCGAACGCGACGCGCTGCTCAACGAGATCGCGCGCGTGGCCAGCGCGCACAGCGGCCAGAGCGCCCCCAAGCGAGAGCGACGCAACTCCCTTCCCCCGCCGCCCAAGCCGCGGCGCAGCACGGACGACGACGAGCTCGCCAGCTGGGACGCCCTCGCTGAGCGCGTGCGTCAGACGGTCTCGTCGGTGTCCGAAAACAACGGCGTGAGCGCGACGATCAACGTGGACATCAAGGGCCTCGCGCCGCCGTCGCAGAAGCTCCGCAGCAACCTCGTGAAGATCGTCCTCGAGGTCGCGCAGCAAGCCATTCGTCACGCCGAGCCGCGCGCGATCGAGGTCAACCTCTCGCGCGCCCGCGGCGGCGTGCTCATCGAGCTCATCGACGCCGAGGCGACGGACGACGGCGCGCGGCACCGCAAGGCGATCGCTCCGCTGAAGGGTCGCGTCACGCCGCTCGGGGGAACCGCGGACGTCGAGCGCGGCGACCGCGGATGGAAGCTGCGCGTGCAGCTCCCGGCCGAGCAGCTCAACTGAGCCCCTCGCCGTCAGCGCGCTAACGGCGTCGCTGTTTCGCCTGCGATTCGAGCGGCATTTCTCGTCGGCACCTCGCTTGCTGTGTGTTCTCGGCATCGATGACGAGCGCGCGGCGGCCCGAGGGACGGGCTGTTCGCGCGCGGCGGGAGGAGTGTGTGCTTCCATGCGTTTGAAAACGTGTGTGTGTTTGGTCGCGCTGGCCTCGCTGGCTGGTTGCTCGTCGACCGACGGCGGAGAGCGCCGCAGCGACGCGCGCGCGCTGGCGGGGGTCCTGCTCGACAAGCGCGACTTCGCGCCCGAGGCGATGACGTTGGCCGCAGCGGGACAGAGCGAGGCCGAGCAGCGCGCGGCGCACGAGCGCGAGCCCGAGTGGCTGGCGCAGGGGTCGGTGATCGACGAGGCGTTCGCGATGAGTCGCCGGGGATTTCGCTGGCAAACTGACGCGCGACGCGTGCGTTGGCTGATCACCGAGGACAGGCTGATCGCCCGCGCGACGAGCGGCGCTGACGAGGCCGAGCGAACGGTCGCCGCCTTCGCGATCACCGAGCACGTCGCGTTTCGCGAGGGCCTGCGCCCCGACGCCGACGGCGCTCCGACGGCGGTCGCCACCGAGAGCCCGCTCCCGTGGCGCGCGCGCATCGGAATGCGCGTGGACCTCTCGCGCAACCTCGCCGATCGGGTGCCGTTGGTCGCCGACGACCCGAACACCACGGTGCCGATGCGGCCCTCTCCCGCGGGGTCGACGTCGGCCGAGCGGCGATTCTCGTGGGGCCCTGACGGCATCACCACGGTGGGGTTTCGAACGGACACGCAGAGCACGCTGGATCTTCCGGCGCCGCGCGCGGGGTCCGTGGGCTTCGGCGACGAGTCGCTCTGCGCGCTCGCGGCGCAGCGGCCGTGGGAGTGCGCGCCGCTGTCGGCCTCGATTCGGTGGGTGTTTTCGAAGGCGAACCGCGAGTCGATGGTCCCCGTCGAGCGCGCGGACCGCGGCTTCGAAGAGAGCACGTTCGTGCGCGTCGCGCGCGACAGCGCGGGCGATGGATACGCGGTCGCTCCGCAGCTCTTCCTCGAGCCGTGGGCGCGCGACGGCCGCAGGCAGCGCGTGCCGTGGTCCGGTGACGAGCGCGCGCACGCGTTCGGCGAGCGCGACGCCTCGGGCCCGCGGCAGTACGTGACGATCCCGTTTCGTCATCGGATCATCAAGCCAATCGCGCTCTACGTGCTGGGGCCGCGTCCCGAAGAGCTCGCGCCGATCGAGCTCGCGGCGCGGGGCTGGTCCGAGTCGATCGCGCGGTCGCTGCGCGAGGCGCGGCGGCGAGAGTGCATGCTCGAAGCGCGCGACGATCGCGAGCGTGACGCGTGCGAGCCGCTGGCGGTCGCGCCGCCGAGCGGCAGCGATCGGGTCGAGCAGCCGCTGCGGCTCTGCCACTCGCCCGTCTGGGGCGACGACGCAAACGTGCAGGGATTTCACTCGCCGAGCGAGCTCGCTGCGGCTCGGGCGAAGGGCTGGGACAGCGACGCGTGCGGGCGGCAAGGGACGACCGCCGCGATCGGCGACGGCGCGCACAACGTGCTGGCGATGATCGACGGAGAGCGTGACCGCAGCGGTCCGAGCGCGCTCTTCGGCGCGACGGTCGACCGCGAGACGCACGAGCTCAGCGCGGCGCAGATCCTCGTCTCGCGGGCAGAGATCGAGTCGGCGGCGCACGCGCGCACCGCGATGTTGCGCGCTCAACACGGAACGGTGACCAGCGGTGATTTCGGCTTCAACGAGTCCTACCGCGACGTGCATCCCGATCTGCCTGCGCCCAACTTGCACTCGTCCGCCGCCGACCTTCGCGACGACTCGTTCGAGGCGCAGTTGCTCACGAGCGAGCAGCGATCGATCGCCGTGCGAAGCGCAAGCGCGAACGCGTTGTCCGACGAAGCGCGCGCGTACACGTCGCCGTTGCGCTCGTACAACGTCGCGCACTTCGACGCGGACCGCCGCGCCCGCGCAGCGAGGCACGCAGCGCAGTGCGAGCTCTCGCTCAACGACAGCGCGTGGGGCGGGCAGCTGCTCGGCTGGCTCGGCGACGTCGTCGAGAACCGGCCGCCGCGCGGCGTGGATTTCGGTCGCGCTTGGCGATTCACAGGCAGCGAAGGCAGCATCGACTGGGCGCAACTCTATGCGTGGGTGCAGCTCGCCGCCGAGTGGCACGCCGTCGCGCACGGCATCGGACACGCGCTCGGCATCGAACACAACCTCGCGGGATCTTCGGATGTCACCAACTACCCCATCGGCTGGTGGACTGCGCGCGCCACGAGCCCGATGCGGCCTCGCCACACCATCACCGACGGCCAGAGCCGAGACGAGCTGCACGCGCGCGACCTCGCGCAGTCGACGGTGATGGACCTCGACCCTGCGATCGCTCCAACGCTGGGTCGATCGGACCACGCGATGATCGCGCGCACGTTCACGGGACTGATCGACGCGTTCGAGGTGGTGACCGATCAACAGCGCGCGCTCAGCCTGTTCGAACACCTCAACGTCGACTCGCTCACGCTGCTCGATGGCGATCTGGCGCAGCCGGTGTTTCTCGAGCACCACTACACCCAGTTGCCATCGGTGCTGCCGTCGACCAGCGCGCGGTCGAGGTTCGGCGAAGCGGTGTCCGCTCCGCAGCTCGGCGACGACAACCGATTCTGGGTGTTCGCGAAGGAGACGACGCGCGTCGCGTTCAACTCGCTCGTATGGGAGCCGATCGCGCCCAACGCTGCAACGCGAGATGCGCGCGGACAAGCGTCGACTCCCCTGCTCGTGCCGCGCCGAGTGTTGCGCGATCCCGCACTCGGACTTCGCTGGGACGCGCTCGCACACGTCGGCGCCGCTGAGCCAATCGAGGTCCTCACCGACGCGTTTCGCGGCGTGTGGCGAGCGCATCGCTACGACGCACTCGCCACAGGCGCCGCCGCAAACGCCCGCTCAGACTATGTGCGCGAGCTACGCAGAATCGAGTTCGAGCCGGTTCGCGCTGTGTCGGCAGAGCTTCGACGCCTCCGCGCGGCGCAGCTCGCGTATGCGCACGCTCCAACCTTCGACGCGTGGCTCGCGAGCCCCGCAGCGAGCGCAAGGCGATTCGCCGCCGCCGAGTCCGTCGCGAGGATGCTCGAACAGGTCATCGCCCCTGAAGGCAGTCGCATCGACCGCGCCTATACGCTCGCGGCCAGACCCGAAGACGGCGCGGTCTACTATCGGCGTGCGGTGTTCGGCGATCGAGCGTCGTTCGAACTACCGCTCGGCGTCGGTCTCGGCCCCATCGAGTCCGCCATGACATCACCGTCCGACGGAGTCGCCGCGGTCGCGCACGCGGGTTCGCATCACGCGCGCGTGCTCGGAGCGATGTTTCTCGCGGACGTCGGACAAGACCGCGGCCCCGCAGCAACGCCGCCCCTCGCGCCGATGCTCGACGAGTCCCGCGAAGGTGCGCTTCGCGCGCTCGGCGCGATCGTCAGCGTAGACTGGGAAGACCTCGGAATACTCCATCGACGCAGCGCTGCGCGCGAACTCCTGTTCGAGCGGCGCCCCCTCGCCTCGCTCGACGCTCCGCGCTCTGGCGCGGAGAACACCGTCGCCCCAGCGCTGCCGCTCGCGCTGCGACAATGGATCGCGCTCGCGTGGATCCGCGGCGCGGGCGCGGACGAGCGACGGCTCGTCGAGTGGTCCCGCGTCCTCCGCTCGACCGATCCCGACGCGCCAGCAGAGTCCGAGCGCGTCTCCTTTCGCGATCCGCTCAGCGGCGTGACGTGGGTCGCGAGGCACGTCGACGGCGCCGCGCTGTCGCCCGAGAGCGACCCCGGAGCGAGCCCCGTCGACATACGCCGAGCCCGCGCGCAGTGCCCGATGAGCGAGCCCGAGTGCGACGTCTGGGCGCGCGTTCACGCCGAGCGAGGGATCGCCGCGCGGCTGCTTCTGCGAGCCAAATCACTGGCAGAATATCTCCCGCGCGCAGCGTCTACGGCAGAGCTCGACCGCGTCACCCGCGCGCTTCGCGAGGCGCTCGCGATGATCGAGACCCTGCGAACGCTCGCCCCCGCGCGCTGACTACGACGAGTGCCCCTGCCCCGGCTGCGGGTTCTGCGCGTTGCGACGACGGCGCTCTTCGATGCGCGTGCGCACCTGCGACTCGGTGCGCTCGCGCTCGTCGCGCGCTTGAATCGCCTGCACCCGCGCGCGGCCAACAGCAGGGTTGCACACCGTCGGATGCGCGTCCGCGTAGGTCACCCACTCTTGCCACGCCGCGAGCGCGTCGCTCCAACGAGTCATCGCTTCGAGCTGCGTCGCCACCGCTTGCAGCGCGCGCGCGCGGTCCGACGGGCTGACGTTGGCGCCGTTGCTGGCCGTCGCAGCCTCGCGAAACGCCGCGAGCGCGCCCTCGGCGTTGCCCTGCTGCGCGAGGCAGTGCGCGACCCCGAGAAGCGCCTGCACGCGCTGCTCGGCGTGCTGCTGCGCCTCGCGAAACGCCGTCGTCGCCGCGGCCCAGTCACGCGCGACGTACGCGGCGTTTCCGCGCGCGAGCGCCTGCACGCCGGGCGGCGCCATGCGAGCGCCCGACGCAGGAGCGCCAGCGTCGACGCGCGCTTGCGCGAGCACGGGAGCGGCCATCGACAACACAGCGACCACCACGAGCGCGGGCGTCGCGCGAGCCATGCAGAGAGCGTTCACGAGCAGGGAGCGTACACAGATTGCCGCGCGAGCGCACGATGCAGCAAAGAGCCTCGCGCCGGGGACCTGCCTCGAACGCGAATCGGATCGATCCGCGCTGTATCCGACGAGGGCACAGGTGACGCTCGATGAAGCAGCAACGTATGCTCGAGCCATGACTTCTGCGGGGCAAATCCTGGCGCTGGCGCGACGCGCCGTGACCGCTGTCGCTGCGCTCTCGCTGGGCGCGTGCTGTCGCGAGGTGGGGCGCTTCGATCAGGCGGTGAGCCTGACCGATCCCCGAGTGCCCGACGGAGGCCCCGTCGACGCGTCGTGCTCCCAGTTTTGTGCCCGGGCCTTCTTTCGCGAGTGCGCTCGCACCGAAGTCAGCGCGTGCGCTGCAGAGACCGTCGACGGCGGCGCGGGCGTTCGATGCACCGGGGTTCATCTCGAGTGCGCGCAGTTCGGAGCCGTCTGCGGCCGGCGCACCGCGGACCTCTCGGTCGAGCGCGACGCAGACAAGCTGGGCGCGCTCGTGGCGCTCGAGGCCGAAGCGATCGCCGCCTTCGAGCGGCTGGCGAAGGAGCTGGCGTGCTTCGGCGCTCCGCCGTCGCTCGTCGACGCCGCCCGCACCTGCGCCGAGGACGAACGCGCACACGTTTTCATGTTGAGCGCGCTCGCGGGGCGCGCTCCGATGGCTGAGCCCGAGCACGAGCAGCTCGCGGTCCGTTCGCTCTTCGAGGTCGCCCTCGAAAACGCCGTCGAGGGCTGCGTCCGCGAGACGTTCGGCGTGGTGATCGCCGCGTGGCAAGCCGAGCACGCAGAAAGCCCAGCGGCGCGAGGCTGCTACGCGCAGATCGCCGAGGACGAAGCCCGCCACGCCGCGCTCGCGCACGAGGTCGAAGCGTGGTTCGACGCGCGTCTCACCGAAGGCGAACGAGCGGTCGTCGCGCTCGCGAAGCGCACTGCTGTCGTCTCGTTGAAGTCCGAGCAGCGCGGCGCGCGCGATGATTCGCCGCTGGGCTTGCCGGGGCCCGTCGTGGCCTGCGCGCTCGTCGACGCGTCGTTCGCGCCCACGGCGTAGCGCCGCGCTCAGCGAATCACGACGCTCTGGCCTTCGCGGCTCGCTTCAGCGTTGCTCGGCTGCGCCGATGGGACCGCGGCTTGCGCGCTCGCTTGCCCCGGCATCTGCCCGCCCCGGTACAGGTAGTAGTACCGCAGCACTTGCCGAACATAGTGCTGCGTCTGCTCGTACGGCGGAACGCCCGCGTGACGAATGACCGCGTTGGGACCGGCGTTGTACGCGGCCACCGTCAGCACCAGGTCGCCGTTGAACATGTTGGCGAGGACGCGGAGAAAGCGCGTTCCGCCGAGGATGTTTTGGCGGGGGTCGAACACGTCGCGGACGCTCATGCTCTGCGCGGTCTGCGGCATGAGCTGCATCAGGCCCGAGGCGCCCGAGCTCGAGACCGAGTACGGGTTGAAGTCACTCTCTTGCTTGATCACCGCGCGGATAAACGACTCGGGCAGCTGATAGAGCTGCGCGGCCTCGCGGATGTGCTCGTCGAAGCGAGCATACCGCCCCGCGTCGCGCGCGGTCGCCAGGTAGAGCGACCGCACCTGCGCGTCGCCCATCGCCGTCACCTGCGCGACCTGCGTGCTCGTCCCGTCGAAGCTCACCACGGGCGATGGGTTGCGCCGCGAAGGGGCTGCTTCGCGCGATCGAATCACCACCGAGCTGCCGTTGGTGCGATGCGACGGGTTGTTGCTCAAGTGAATCGAGCCATCCGCTCGGCGCGTCATGAAGATGTCCGCGCGCGCGACGCCAGCGGCGCCCACGACCGCGAGGGTCGCGACGATCAGCGCAGAGACAAACGGTGCGTGGACGCGGCTCATGGTGACTTCGTTGCTCGGTCGCCCGTCGCGGTTCGCGCGGCGTTCGAATCGGTCGATCATAGTGAACGCCGGGCGGTTCACCAAACTTCCCACGGAAATGCGCGCGGGATGTACGCTGCGTGCCGACCCAACGATGCGCTACACCACTGACTACCTCGTCCTCGGCAGCGGAATCGCAGGACTCTCCTTCGCCCTCGAAGCCGCCGAGCAAGGCGAAGTGATCCTCGTCACGAAGCGAACCCGCTCGGACGCCGCCACCACCTGGGCTCAGGGAGGGATCTCTGCGGTCTTCGACCCGAGCGACACGTTCGAGTCCCACGTGAAGGACACCATGGTCGCGGGCGCGGACCTCTCGCACCCGACCGTGGTCGAAATGGTGGTCAAAGACGCGCCCGATCGCATTCGAAAGCTCATCGAAGTGGGCGTGAAGTTCTCGAAGAGCAAAGAGGACAACGGTCTGCCGTTCGACCTCACGCGCGAGGGCGGGCACTCTGCGCGCAGGGTCATTCACGCGGGCGACATCACGGGCCGCGAGGTCGAGCGCGCGCTGCTCGAAGCGGCAGAGAAGAACCCGAAGATCACCATCCTCGAGCACCACATGGCCGTGGATCTCTTGGTGCTCTCGCGCTTCGGCGGCCCCGACGTGTGCGCGGGCGCGTACGTGCTCGACAAGCGCGCGAGCGAGGTTCACACGGTGCTCGCGCGGGCGACGATCCTCGCGACGGGCGGCTCGGGCAAGGTCTACCTCTACACGTCCAACCCCGACGTCGCGACGGGCGACGGGGTGGCGATGGCGTTTCGCGCGGGCGCGGAGATCTCCAACATGGAGTTCACGCAGTTTCACCCGACGGCGCTCTATCACCCGCAGGCGAAGAACTTTTTGATCTCTGAAGCGCTCCGCGGAGAGGGCGGCATCCTTCGCCTCGCCGACGGAACCGCGTTCATGAAGAACCACCACCCGCAAGCGGACCTCGCGCCGCGCGACGTCGTGGCGCGCGCCATCGACTACGAGATGAAGCGCACCGGCGAAGACTGCGTGTGGCTCGACATGTCCGAACGCGCGCCGGACTATTTGCGATCACGGTTTCCGAACATCTACGCCGAGTGCTTGCGGTGGGGCGTGGACATGACGACTGGGCCGATCCCAGTCGTTCCTGCGGCGCACTACCAGTGCGGCGGCGTCACGACGGACCTCGACGGCCGCACGTCGCTGCCGGGGCTGTGGGCGATCGGCGAGGTGGCTTGCACAGGCCTGCACGGCGCCAATCGACTCGCGAGCAACTCGCTGCTCGAAGGGCTCGTGTACGGGCACCGCGCGGCGGTGGCGCTCACCAACATCGATCGCAGCGGCGCGTGGCCGGACATCCCCGAGTGGCAGACCGGCGACGCGGTCCCGTCGGACGAAGCCGTGGTCGTCTCGCAAAACTGGGACGAAATCCGCCGCATCATGTGGAACTACGTCGGCATCGTCCGCAGCAACAAGCGCCTCGAGCGCGCTCGTCGCCGCCTCGCGCTGCTCGACGACGAAATCCGCGAGTACTACTGGAAGTACTTCGTCACCGCAGACCTGCTCGAGCTTCGCAACATCATCGCCGTCGCGCGGCTCATGGTCGACTGCGCCCTCGCACGCCGCGAATCCCGCGGAATTCACTACACGCTCGACTACCCCGAGACCGACCCCGCCCAGGCCCGCGACTCGGTCATCAAGCGCGGCGTCGACGCTCGCTTGCGCTGACCGCCGCGCTTCACGGCCTCGCGCATCCTTTGCACCCGCGGTGTCAGCGCAGGTAACCGCGGAGGATCACTCGCGCGCGGCCAAGTCGTTGTACTAATTGAAGCCATCGTGTCGCTGCTTCGCTCGCATCACACCTCGGCGCTCCTGGCCTGCTTCGCCCTCGTGCACGCTCCCTCCGCGGCCTACGCGCAGAGCGCCGCGCCCGTGGCCCCGCCCACGGACCGCGCAGCCGAAGCGGACGCGCTCGTTCAACAGGGCGTCGCGCAGCGGCGCGCTGGGCAAGACCAGCTCGCGCTCGAGAGCTTTCGACGCGCGTTCGCCATCACGCCCGCGGCGCGCACGCAGGCGCAGATCGCCCTCGCCGAACAAGCGCTCGGGCAGTGGTCCGACGCCGATCGCGACCTGCGCGCTGCGCTCGCCGCGACCAGCGACGAATGGATCCAGCGCAATCGCTCTGCGCTCGAAGCCGCGCTCAACTCGATCGCCTCGCGCATCGCGACGATCGAGCTCAGCTGCACCACGCCGGGCGCGCGACTGTTCGTCAACGGTCGCGAGACGGGCACCTTCCCGCTCGAACAACCGCTGCGCGTCGAGACTGGGACCGTCGCGCTCGAAGTGCGCCTCGACGGATATCGCACGGTTCGACGCGCGATCGACGTCGAGGGCGGCCGCGGCTACCGCGAGAGCTTCACGCTCGTGCAGAACGTCGTCGAAGCGCCGGACGAAGGCGGCAACACCGGCAACACCGGCAACGGAGGCGCGCGCAACAACGGCGCAGCGCGCGTCGTCACGCCCCCGCCCGAGCCGCCCGCGCCGCCCTTGAGCTGGGCGCTCATCGGCGCGAGCGCGGGCCTCGTGGGCGTCGGCATCATCGGCCACGTGCACTGGCAGAACCGCGTGGCGCTCTACAACAGCGACGTCGAGCTGCTCGGCGAAGGCGAATACGAGCCCGGCTGCTTCTACTCGACGCCAGAGTATCCCCGCCGCGCCGACCGCTGCGGCGCGATCCTCAGCGAGTCGTGGGCTGGCTTCGGCCTCGCCGTCACTGGCTATGCCCTCGGCGCCGCAGCGCTCGGCGCGGGTCTCTACGTTCGCTTCACCAGCCGCCCCGCGACGCCCGCGGCCGAGCGCCCGACGGGCGCTGCCAGCGCCCGCATCGAGCCGTCGTGGACGTGCGCGCCAACGCTCGGGCTGAGCGGCGCGCAGTGTCTGGTGCGCTTCTAAACCATTGCTTCATTCATCGACCGAGAGGCACCGCATGGCATCGCCTTCTGCATCCACCGCACAACGGGCGCTCGTCGCGACGATGGCGAGCTTCGCCGTCGCATGCTCGCAGCCCAAGACCGACGACCTCGACAGGCTCGACTCGGGCGTCCCCATCGACACGTTCGTCGAGGACCGCGGTACGCCAGCGATGGACGCCGCGCCGGACGTGATCGACGAGCCGGACGCGAGCATCGACGTCGCGCGCGACGTCAACCAGTGCGAAGTGGGCATCGGATCGCGCTTCGACCTCTGCAACGGCCAGTGCATCGAGATCGCGGCGGACCGCAACAACTGCGGAATGTGCGGCCGTCGCTGCGCCCCCGACCAGGCGTGCAGCGAGGGCATGTGCGTGTTCGCGTGCTCCGCGGGGCTGGTCGCGTGCAACAACCGCTGCGTCGATCCTCGGACCAACCCTGACTTTTGCGGCGCGCAGCGAGACTGTTTGGGCGACGTCAACGACGGCGAGCAGTGCGCGGGCGGACGCTCGTGCGTCGCGGGCGTGTGCCGGTTCGTGTGCCCCGCAGGCCAGGTCGCGTGCGACGGAAACTGCATCGATCCCGCGGCCAACCCGCTCTTTTGCGGCGCGAGCGGCGAGTGCACGGGCGCCTCGCGCGGCAGCGTGTGTCCGATGGGACAGGTGTGCACAGCGATGGGCTGTCGTTGTCCTGCAGGGTTCATCTCGTGCGGCGGCGCGTGCGTCGACCCCAACACCAACCGCGACTTCTGCGGCGCGAGCGGCGACTGCACGGGCGCCAACGACGGCACGCGCTGCGCGATGGGCGACATCTGCGTCGGCGGCACCTGCGGAAACACCTGCGGAACCGGCGCCGTCCTCTGCAGCGGCAACTGCATCGAGCCGCTCAGCAACAGGACCTTCTGCGGCGCCCGCGGCGACTGCGCGGGGCCCAACGCGGGCCGCACGTGCAACAGCACCGAGCTCTGCATCAACGGCGCGTGCACGTACTACGAGCCGCCGCAGTCGTACGCGTCGCTGGCGATCGAAGAGCCGTTCGAAGCGACGGTGGACGCGTTTCGCCCGCTCGACGTGACCATCGGCAGCATCCGCAACGGGACCATTTTCTTTACGTGCAACGGGTCGCGCCCGACGCCCGGCGCGCCCGGCACGCTGAGCGCGAGCAACGCGGCGATCCTCCCCGTCGGCAGCGCAGGGTGCCGAACGCTGCAGTGGTTCGAAGACTACGGCGCGCCCCTCGGCGCAGAGCGCGTCGTGCACTCGCGCACGGTCAGCGTGAGCACGCCCGCGGTCCAAACCATCACCCGCGGAAGCTACGTCGACGGCGTGCGGATCAACAGCCGCGGCCCCGTCGCGGTGCTGCGCCCCGGCGCGATGTTCACCCTCGATTTCAATCACCAGTGGTGGCACTCGGGCACGATGGCGTACTGCCCGGGCTGCGTCGTTCAGGCGAGCGTGTCGATCGACTCGGACAACGCGGACGGCTTCGTGTCGATCGAGTGCAACAACTACTTCGGCGGTCTGTACTACCCGGGCACGCGCGCCTCACGGCGCGTCAACCTCACGGCGCCGATGCGACCGGGTCGCTACGCGATTCGCCACCGAATCGACGACCAGTTTCGTTGTCGCAACGGCTCGGGCGCCTACCCCGGCGGCGCGCCCGTCGGATTCATCTTCGTGCAGTGAGCGAGAGAGAGACCCACAGCGATGAACCCTACACGACTGCACCGCTCGCTCTCTCGCATCACGCTCGTCGCGCTCGCCTCGACTGCGGGCGCTTGCGCTTTTCCCAACGACGGGTCGCGAGACCCCGTGCGTGACTTCGACGCCGCGCCGTCCATGGACAGCGCGATCGACGCTTCGGCCAGCGACAGCGCGCCGGACGCGGTGCCCGACGCTCGCTCGATGGACGCGACCGTCGATGCGCGCGAAGCCGGTCCCGACGCGGCAGACGCGGCAGACGCCGCGGACGCCGCGGGCGACGACGCAGACAGCGCGGTGGTCATGTGCCCCAGCGACGCAGGCCCCAGTTTTCAAGTGTGCGCCGCAGCGTGCGTGGACACTGCGCGGAGCACGAGCCACTGCGGCCGCTGCGACAACCCTTGCGGGCTCGGCACCGAGTGCGTCGCGGGCGTGTGCAACCAGCGCTGCTCGATGGGCACTGTTCGCTGCGGGACCGAGTGCATCGACCCGCTGTCCAACCCGGAGTACTGCAACGCCGACGCCACGTGCACGATGTTCACTCGCTGCATGGCTGGGCAGAGCTGCGTGAGCGGACGATGCCGGACCAACTGCACGGCGGGCAGTATTTTCTGCGGCGGACGCTGCGTGGACCCCTCGACAGACCCGGCGTTTTGCGGCGCGAGCGGCGACTGCGCCGCAGGCAACGCAGGCACGACGTGCATGGGCGCGCAGGTGTGCTCGGGCGGAGCGTGCCTGGCGATGTGCCCCGCGGGCACCGTGGACTGCGGCGGAAGCTGCATCGACCCGCGCTCGAACCGAATGAACTGCGGCGCGAGCGGCAACTGCATGGGCCCCAACGCCGGTGCGACTTGCGGCGCGGGGGAGGTCTGCGTGAACAGCCGTTGCTCGGCGGGAGGCTGCGCGACGGGCACCATTCGGTGTGGCGAGAGCTGCATCGACCCCAACTCGAACCGAGCGTTTTGCGGCGCGAGCACGAACTGCACGGGCGCAAACGCGGGCGTCGCCTGCGGGACGAGCGAGCAGTGCATCGCGGGGGCGTGCATTTTCGTTCCGCCGCCGACGAGCATCCTGGCGGGCGCGGTTGACGATGCGGTGATCTACACGGCGGACCCCGTGAATCTGCAGATCAGCGCGCCGATCGCGGGGACCGCTTACTACACGCTCGACGGTAGCGTGCCGAGCCCTGGCTCGATCAACACACGCTCGGCGATGGGGCGCAACGTGGCCCTCACCAACCTCGGCCTCAACGCCGGAGTGCCTGGTTGCACAACGGTGCGGTGGTACTTCGACTACGGCGTTCCGTTCGGGCGAGAGCTGGCGCCGCACACGCGCACGATCTGCTTCGACCCCCTGCGTCGAGACATCACGCGTACGGACAACCGCACGACGGTCTCGCCGTTCGCCGTCGCGTCGATGGACGAGGTCGAGCTGCTGGTCGGCCCGACGCCGCAAGGGCCGCTCGCGGTCGTCGATCGCGGCGCGACCGTGGGGCTGCGCTTTCACCTTCGGCAGTACACCCCGCTGTCAGTGGGCCCTCGCCAGGCGCTGCTCTTCTTGGAGGGACCTGCGCGCACGCAGCTCTTCTGCCACTGGATCAACAACACGCGCGACGAGCGCTTCGGCCCGGGCGGCGCGGTCATGAACATCACCGCGCCCACGACGCCGGGCCGCTACGCGATCCGTTGGAATCAAGCGAGCGGGTCGAACTGCTCGCTCGCTAGCCCGCTCACGCTTCGCACGGTCGCTGTGCTCATCGTGCGCTGACTCGCGCAGCTCGAAGCGCGGGGCATCGAGCGCGCTCCCCCTGGCAACAGCCAGCGCGCTCGAATACGTGGGCGCGAATTCAATTCAAGATGAGCGCGCCGTTGGTGCCCTGCTGGCCGCTGCCGCTGGTCGCCGTCCCGCCGTTGCTGTTGCGGCCGTTGTTGCTGCCGTTGTTGTTCGCAGCGCCAGTGCTCGTCGCGGTCGATCCGCCGTTGGTGTTGCGACCACCAGAGGGGTTGCGGCCTGTGCCCGGACGCACAGCGATGGTCGGAGCAGCGGCGCCGGCGTCAACGAGGTTCGACAAGATGGGCGCGCTGGCCGCGGCGGGATCACGCTCGAGCGTGATGTTGCGAGAGATCGGCGCGTTGAAGTCGAAGTTCTGCGGAAGGTAGCCAGACGAGCGCACCGTCACTTGATGCGAGCGACCGTCGCGAGGAAACGCGCGCGTGAACACGCCCGGCACCGAGAACTGGTTGTCCACCACGATCCACGCGTCCGAAGGAGTCACGGTGATCGAGACAGGGTAGTCGGGCACCGGCGCAGCAACGCCATTGCTGTTGCTGTTGCCGTTGTTCGGCAGCGCAGCGCCGCGGCGCGTGTCGGGGTTGTGGTTGGTGCTGTCCGGCTGTTTACCGGCCCAGAACGCGAGGCTCACCGCCGCGATCACGCCCACGCCAATGAGCGGAACGATCTTCGACGTCGACTTCTTCGTCGGCGCCTCGGGCACCTTCGAGACCTCGAAAATCTGCCCGGTGCCCGTGACCGCAGCCATGGCGCCGTCGGTCGTCACGCGCTTTCCCTTCGCCGCGATGGTGGCCTTGTCCGCCGAGAGCGCGCGGAGGCCCGCTGTCGCGTCGGGACGGGGCGGCGCGGAGTACTCGGGCGCTGGCGAGTCGCCGAACTCCATCGAGAACAGCACGCGGCCGCGCTCGGTCGCGAACGGCATGATCGCGCGTCCGCAGTCGCGGAGCGTCTCGAACCGGCTCGCCGCATCGACCGCCATCATCTTGAGCACCAGCGACTCGAGCCCCTCGGGGATCTCTGGCACCACGTCGCGCGGCAGCGCGTAGTCGCCCTGCGCGACCTTGCGAACCACTTCGAACAAGCTGTCCGCCTCGAAGGGCTTTCGACCGCAGAGCGCCTCGTACATCGTCACGCCGAGCGAGTACTGATCGGCGCGCGCGTCGACCTCTTTGGAAGAGCGCATCTGCTCGGGCGCCATGTAGTAGGGCGTCCCGACGACGTGCCCCGTCGACGTGAGGTTGCCTTCGAGCGACTTCTCGGTGGCCTTCGAGATCCCGAAGTCGACGATCTTCACGCGATAGTCGCCGCCGCGCTGACGGAGCAAGAAGATGTTCGCGGGCTTGAGGTCGCGGTGGATGACGCCCTCGTCGTGCGCCGCCGAGACGCCAGCGCACGCGCCGAGCATCACGTCCGCGGCGATCGCGGGCTCGAGGCGGCCCTCTTTCTCGATGCGCTCCTCGAGGCTCATGCCTTCGAGAAACTCCATCACCAGAAAGGAGACGTCGTCTTGCGTGCCGAAGTCCGTGACGTCGACGACGTTGGGATGATGGATGCGCGACGCGAGCTCTCCTTCGCGGAGAAATCTCGCTCGGATCTCAGGATTTTTCGAGTACGTGGGGTGCAGGGTCTTCAGCGCGACGCGCTTCTTCAGATCCGCATGCGTGGCCTCGTACACGGCCCCCATGCCGCCAACGCCGATCAGTCGGACGATCGTGTAGCGACCGAAGACGGACCCGACCGGAAGCGTGTCGGCAACTTCTTCATTCGTGGCGTCGGTCTCGACCTCGGACATAGCGCCAGAGCCTACGCAAATCCTGGCAGAAGCTCAAACGCAGCCCCGCGATTCAACGCGGAAATCCGCGGTCCTTCGCGATGCTGTTATCCCCTGAAATGACCGAACCGGGCGTTCAGCGCGCGCGGCTGGGGGCGCGGCCGGCTCCGGGCGGAGGCGCCGCGGGCGGAGGCGCGCCCTGCTCTTGCGGCGCGGGCGTGAGGTTCATGAACTTGCCGACGGGCGCAGCGCTGAGGGTGACGTCGTCCCACTCGAGCGAGAACGGCGGGGCCATGTCCGGGGGAATTCCATCGGCGCCCTGGGCCATCTCGAGGACCTTGTCGAGCTGGTCTTCGTCGAAGCCGGTCTCGTAGAGGACGAGCGAGTTGGGCGTCGTCGCCTGCGCGGACACTTCGGCGCCGCGAAGGGGCTTGCCGCAGGCCTCGTGCAGCGCCGCGATCAAGTGATCGTTGATCGCGACCGACGCGACGAGCGGGCCGTACGCGAGCAGCGCGCGCTTCTTGTCCTTGTCTTCGTGCATCGACACGTCGACGGCGAAGAGCGAGTTCTGCAGGTCCTGCGCGAGGCGCTTGCCGATGGTGTCGGCGTTGACCGCGTGCGACTTGAACTCGTCTTCACCGAGGATTTGCACGTGCATGTCGTCGGACACGACGCCGAGCAGCGCGGCGCGGGGCTGGTTGTTCGCGCCCGTGTACGTCTCGATGATGAAGGGGTTCTTGCCGCCGGTGGCCTTGTTGAAGCCCTCGACGACGCTCCACGGAAAGAGCCTCGCCGCGACGAACGCCTTGGCGCCGCACGGGCAGTGGCGCGTCGGGTCCTGGCCCTTGCCGAGCTCGTCGGTCGCGAAGCGGATCTCGCGCTCAAGCATCGGCAGCGCCTGCTGGTTGCGCGGGTCGAAGCGGAAGGGCGTCTGCAGCAGGTCCACGGGCCGTCCCTGCGCGCCGCCCTTGCGCACGGGGATCGCGCGCATGCCTTCGAACTTCCACTCGACCTCGGGGCGCACTTGCTTGGCGACCGCGAAGAAGTCCGCGAGCGCGCCGGCGCGTCCGCCCGCCTCACCAACGGCAGCGCCGATGGTCTCGGACATGGTCCACCCGAGGTGCCCTGCGCCGAGCGCAACAATGAGCACTTCGATCGGCCAGCCCGCGACGTCGCCCTTCCAATCCGGGGTCGGAACGAAGAACGCCTGCAGGATCTTGCCGTCGTTTTGCTCGCGCACGCCGATGTTGAGCGCGGTCAAGCGATCCGCGAGGGCCTTGCGAGCGAGCGCGAGGTCGATCACCACGCCCGCGCGCAGCTCGCCCTTCTGAATCTGCTCGGCGTACTCGTGCGCCCAGAAGCCCCAGTGCGGCCCCTGCGGAAGCGGGTCCTTCTCGCCCAGCTTGATCAGGTCGCGCGCGAGCACTTCGCTGCTCTCTTTGGTGAGCGCTTCGACGCGCGCGCTCAGGCCCGCGTCGTCCTTGGGTCCGGCGTAGATCCAGTAGCCCGGCTCGACCTTCTCGAGCGTCTCTTTGCCATTCTTCGCGGCCTCGAGCAGCTCGAGCCACAGCGTCGCGAGCGTGAGCCCGCGGCCGAAGGCCTTCTTGATCGCGCCGTCGTCGAACGAGTCGGACACGTCGGACTCAGCTCCGTCGCTGGGCGCGCGGAGGATCTTCCACGTCCACTCGCCGCCGCCGCCGAGCGCGTCGCCCGAGGCGCTGACGAGCAGCGATCCGCCGCCACGAACGCCCTCGACGATGATCTCGGCGCCTGCGCCGGGCATCGCGTGGATGAACCGAAGGCCCTGCACCTCGCGCGGGTCCGCAGGAGCTCCACACACGCACGTGCGACCGTTGTCCTTGTCGGTCTGCATCGGCATCTGCGGCGGCTTCTGCGTCAGCTCTTCGAGAAATCGCTTGAGCTCGCGCGCCGTGCGAAAGCGCGGCTGGCCGACCTGCCCTGCGTACGGCGAGTCTGGGAAGCCCAGGACCGTCGCAGCGATACGCCCGCAGCTCACGCAGGCGCCGACGACGTGCGCGGTGTCGATGGGAAGAGGAGCGCCACGAACGATCTGGCTGCGCTGCGCGCGCGCGCTGTCGAGGGCTCGTCGAACGAGGATCGGATCTGCCTTGCTCATGTTGGTTTCTTGAGGGCGCGGAGACTACTACGGTGAATCCCCCCTCCGTCCACAGCCACTGCGACGAAAGAAGCGCCCGATCTGCCGCGGACAGACGCGCGCTGACGCAACGCGTGCACGATCGATCGCGTGGCGCTTCGGCGCTGCTCCCCCGAGCAGCGCTCACCCACCCATCACGTTCCCCTCCCCCTTTGATTAGAGCGAGCGATCGCTCAGCGGCAGTTGCCGTCGACGCAGGCCTGGCCCGCAGAGCAGTCGGCCTGGCGCGCGCAGGTCGGGCGCGCTTCGCTGTCGGTCAAGCAGTAGTTGCGCGAACCAACCACGTACGGGATCGCTCCGCAGTTGCGATACGTCACGGCCACCGACTGGCACATCGTGCTGGTGGTGCACGCCACGCGGCAGATGCCCGCGACGCACTCGGAGCCGACCGCGCAGGGGCGCGAAGCGTCGCACAGCGGCTGCGGGCGCGTGTCGGGGATGCACACGCGATCATCGCTGCAGTACAGCCCAGCGCCGCAGGACGAAGTCGCGCCCGGCGTGCACGAGGTGAGGCAGCGGCCGTTGAGGCACGCTTGTCCTGCGCTGCACTGCGCGTTGCTGGTGCACCCGGTCGCCGCGCGATCGCGGCAGAACATCACCGAGCCCGCCGTCGCGCACTCTTGTCCTTCGGGGCACGAGCCAGCGCCGCAGCTGTTGCGGCACTCGCTGTTGATGCACACGCGGCCGGCGCCGCACTGGTTGTCGAACTGGCACGTGGTCGAGCGATCGACGCAGCGCCCCGAGACGCACACGCGGCCGTTGGTGCACTGCGTGTCCGTGGTGCAACCAGGGTTGGTGCTCATCACGCACGCGCCGTTGAGGCACACTTCGTTGGCCTGGCACTGCGTGTTGCTCGTGCACGTCGGAGTGACGGGCGTGGGCGTGGTGCCAGGGCGAGCGCAGAAGCGCGTCCCGCCAGCGCCGGTCACGCAAGCGAGACCGTTGCCGCAGTCACGATCGCTCGTGCAACCTTGGATCGCGCACCCCGTGTCCGTGCACACCTGCCCGACCGGGCACTCGCTGGTGCGCGCGCAGGTGGTGGGGGCGGGCGGCGTGACCGTGCGACAGGATGTTCCGTCGCAGTAGTAGCAAGCGGTCGAGTCGCAGTAGTACGAGTCCCCAGCGCAGCCCGTGCTCGTAGAAGCAGCCGCGGCGAGCGCCACGACCGGGGCAGCGGCGACGATCATTCGGCGAAGGGCGGCGAAAAAGCGAGTGGTGTTCACGGCGGGTACGGCCTCCAGCGACGGCGATCGTGCGACCAGCCGACGGTAAGCCACGGTGTATGAACGAATCGTGCCACCGGGCAGAGACCCCATCGTAGCGCACCCGAGCGCTGAGGGTTTGCAGTGTTTCACTGGATCCGACGCGCTCGCCCCGGCCCAACCCGAGAACACAGCGCACGCGTCAGTTGTGAACGCTCATTCACAAGTGTGGCGGTCCCGGTGGGGCTTCTCGTAGCCCTCGCGCTCGAACCTCCGGTAACGTGCGCGGACTCGATGCGCACGGTCATTCAGTACGGGGTGCGATGGTGGGGCGCGCTCGCGTTGGTCGCCGGGTTCGGCGCGGTTTCTTCGGGCTGCGCCAGCGCGGGCGGGCGGGCGTCGCCGAGGGCTGCGCTCGTAGCCTTTCAGCGCGCGATCGAGCGCAACGACGTCGACGCGCTCTACCAGATGCTCCCCGCCAACGCGCGACGCGATGAGTCTCTGCCGCAGTTTCGCCAGCGAATTCAGGGCGAACGCGCAGAGCTTCGCTCGGTCAGCGACGAGGTGCGCCGCGCTCTCGACGGCCGCCGCAGCCCGTGGCTGGCGCTCCCCTCTCGCGCCGGAGGGACCGTGACCGTCGTCGACACAGCAGAAGGCTGGCGCATGGGACGCCCCGCGATCGGACCGGGCCCTGCGCCCACTCCACAGGACGCAGCGCGAGCCCTTCGAGAAGCGATCGCGCGCCGCAACCTCGCTGCGATCCTGTCGACGCTCTCGTCGCGATCGCGCGGGGCTGTGCAGAGCGAGCTCGCGATGCTGCTCGACGCGCTCGAAGACCCTGCGGCGCTCGAAGTGCGCCCCACCAGCGCAGGTCCCGGCGGGACCGAATCGATCGCGCTGCGCTTGCCCGACGGCCGATCGCTCATCCTCGTGCGCGAGGGAAGCGACTGGCGCGTCGACGACATTCAGTAGTCAACGCTCGTTCACGCGCCACCAGGGCACGCGAAGGTCTCGAGGTCCAGCGTTCGATCGCTGCGGCGGACGCGAAAGCGCAGCTCGTAGCGCCACGGGGACTCTCCCGCGCTGTCACTCGAGAACGCATCGATTCGGCACGGCCAATACGCGGGGCTCGCGGGCGGATCCATCGGCGTCGCTGGCCACGACTGCGCCGCCTCACACGCGAGCGTGAACCGGCTTCGATCGTCGGACGCGTCTTCGGGGTTGCTGGTGTTGCGCACCAGCGTCGCGACGTACTCGCCGAGCGACTGCTCCGCCGGGCAGCCCCGTTGCTGCGCGGCCGCGTCGAAGCGATGCGACGAGTGTGCTACGAGCAACGCGCGCAGCTCCGTTTGCTCTGGCGGGTTCGCGACGGGCGGCGACGCGGGCGCAGGTTGCGGTCGCACACACGACGGCATCGAGCACAGCACGAGCACGGCCGTCAGCGAGCGATTCAGCATCGCGAGAGGGTGTCGCGACCAGGGACGGTGTTCAATACTTCACGAACTCGACGCCTCGAGGGACGGTGTCCACCCCTGCACAAACGCAGACGGCCCCTGGATTTGCTGCCAGAGCAACGTTCGTGAACAATTGAACACCGTCCCCGATGACCCCCTTCGACGCGCTGCTCGACGGCATCCAGCGCCGTGATCCTCAAGCGACACGCGCCGCGCTCGCCGCCGGAGCGCCCGTCAACGCGCGCGACGCTCACGGTCGCTCGCCCCTCAGCCTCGCGTGCCAGATCCCAGGCGCGCGCGAGCAACGGCAACGGCACGAAGCCGCCACCCTCGCGGTGATCGAAGCGCTGCTCGAAGCGAACGCCGATCCCGCCGACGCCAACGAAGCGAGTGACTACCCGCCGCTGATGGCAGCGGTCCGCTGGGGTACCCCTGCGATGGTGCGACGGCTGCTCGAAGCGCGCGCCCCGTCGAGCCCGTCGATCGTGATGCAGGCGATCGAGCGCGGCGAGTGGTCCGTCGTTCAACCGCTCTTGCTTCGAGCGGGCGGCGTCGATCGCGGTGAAGTGCTGCGCGCGATGTGCGCACAAGGAGCGTGCAGCGACGAGGCCGCGTCGATCGCGAGGACGCTCTGCAAGCTGGGCGCGAAGCCGAGCGCGTGCGGGCGCGACGGAGTGACCGCGGCGCATTGGGCCGCGTATTGGGCGGACGTTCCGATGCTGCTCGTGCTGATCGCGGCCGGCGCGGACATGGGCGCGAAGACGGCGGCCCTGTGGATCGCCAACGAGTCGAGGATCGCTGCGGGAGCAACACCGCGCGCGATGCTCGACGCGGCGCTCGACGACGCAGCGCCGCGCTTCGAGAGCGTCCCGGGCGCCCGCGATTCGTGGGAACAGCTCGCTGAAGCTCTCGGCACCACGCTCGACGCATGGCAAAGCGAGCGACGCGCGGCCGCGCAGCAACCGCCCGCGAACAAGCGCAAGCGTTGAGCGCCCGTCACGCGTTCAGCGCCGATCACGCCACGCTCTGCCACAACAGCACCGAGCCCTCGTCAGGGTCCAACCGCTCGCCGACGCGATGAAATCCATTGCGCTCGAGCACGATCTGCGAGGCTCTGTTCTCGGCGCTCGTCTCCGCGCAGAGCGCGAGTCCGTCTGCAAGGGAGCGGTCCAACAGCAGCGCTATCGCGCGCGCAGCGTGCCCCTGTCCCCGTCGCGCCTCGGCAACGCCGTAGCCGATCTCGACGAGCCCTTCCCCAGCCACGCGCTTGTAGCTGATCACCCCGACGCAGTGATCACCGCTCGCGATCAGCCACGCCGCTGGCCGGCCCGTCGTCTCGCTCACCGCGCGCGCGGACGCCGCGATCCACCGAAGCACCGGCGCCGCTTCGAGCCCGCCTTCGGGCAAACGCAGCCCATCGGCCGAACGCTCGGCGTTCACGGCACGGATCGCCCACTCGAAGTGTTCGTCCGTCGCGACCACCAGCCGTGTCGCGCTCGACAAACGTCCCGTCTGCATCGAGCGACGGTAGCGCGTTTGCGCATCGAGCCGTTCGCCGGAGCGCGCCGTGCGAGCCACGACCACTTGACACAGTGTCAAGCATCATTGGCCCTCGCAGAGAGCGCTCTACAGCGACGAGCGATCACGCGCTCGCGGGCGCGCTCCACAGCGACGCGCGAAGCTGCGCGACCATAGCGTGCGCGGCGGCAGGCCCCGGCATACCCGCTCGCGCGATCAGCGTCGGGTCCGTCGTCTCGGCCCGAAGCGCGTCGATCGCCTCGACCTGCGCGCGGTCGAGCGCCGCGCGCTGCGCGGTCGTGAGCTGCGTCTGCAGCCAGTCGTCCAGATCCCAGGACCACTGCGCGTGCGAGAGCTCTTCGACCGCGATCGCAGGAAGCGCAGCGCGCAGGCCCTGGTCCTCGGCGTGCTCCGCTTGGTACGCAGCGAGCGCGGCGCCGAACGTCTCTCTCACGCAGCCCTCGACGCGGTTCTCGAGCGCCAGGGCGAAGAGCGAACGATCGCTGGGCGGCTCGAAGCTGAAGGCGAGCTCGGGCGCGTTTCGCGCAGCCGCGAGCGAGCGCATCGCGTCGGTGTGACGGCGCTCGTCGACGGCGGCGACCTTCGCGCGCTCGATGAGATCCACTGGAGCGTTGAGGCGAGCGAGCTCGTCCGCGAGGTGCTCGAACGCCACGACCGCGATGGCTTCGAGCCGAGCGCACTCCGCTAGATAGCGCGCAAACGAGTCACGTTCGCGCAGCACGTCCGCAGGTGATTCTACGACCGAGACGCCGTCGAGGGCGCGTCCGGCGCAAATGGTCCCGCACTGAATGCCCCCCACGACGCCCCCGTCGTCGGCTGCGCCGTAGATGCGCTCGCTGCTGTTGTAGAACGCGCATGTCGGCGCCGCGCCGTTGGCCACATCGCGGCCGAAAGCCGCGCAAATACTCTGGCAACGCTGCAGTGTCTCTGGATTCGGGGGCATCGTCGCCCCTCCTGCCGGGTCGACATAGTGGCCACCATCCGACGACGTCCACAGCCATTCCTGCGGAATTCCGCAAGGAAACAGCACCACCAACGCTGGGGGGCACGTCGATCCCCGTTGCGTACGCACCGGCTCGCAGCCCGGCGCGAACGAGCCATCCCACGCAGGCCCCGGCGCGCCATCGGACCACCCAGCCTCGCCGTCACTCGCCGCTCCGTCACGCGCGACCGTCGCGTCTGCAGCGATCTCGCTCGCGACGTCTTCTACTGCGCCGCCCTCCCTCGCGGCGCTCGCGTCCGACCCGCTCGGCGCAACGACCGGCGACGCGCAGCGCGCGCTCGACAGAGCAGCGGCCGCAAAGACCGCCTGCAGCACAGCCGTTCGAACTGAAGTTCGATTCATAGAGCCCTCCGATAGTCTACGTTTCAAGCACTCACCCGCGGCCTGCACAAGCCGCGAGCAACCTGGAATGTACGAGCTCCTCGGCCGCGGTCACGGAGCGATTTCGGACACCGATCGTCGCGCGGCGATCACGACTTCGGTCGTCGCGGAATCGTGCAGTGCTTCAACGCCGCGCTCAACTCATCGCGGTACGCGACGTCCTCGGCGTACGTCGACGACGCGAGCGTCTCGACTCCCTTCGCGATCGACGCCTTCACGCTCTTCAAGCCGTACGCAAGCACGTCGCTCGACGCCGCGTCGCACTGCACGTACGCGATCTCGAGCAGCGCGCGCAGCGTGGCCGGCACCGCGGCCGGGCTGTAGCCAGAAGGCCCCGCGTGGCTCGGCGGCGGAGGGAGCGCGGCGCACAGCGCGATCATCGAGCGCGCTGCGGTCAGGGCGCCGGGGAGGTCTTTCTTTCCCTTCGCGATGGCGCGCTTGCGAATGTGCTCGATGAGCGCCGCGCACCAACCGGCGCGCGTGTCCTGATGCACCGCGTGCGCAGGCGCAGCGGCCAGGGCCGCGTCGATCTCTTCGCACAGCTTCGCGACCGACATCTTCGCCCCGAATCTCGTCGCAGCTACGTCCCGCTGAGCAACACCACTTCGACCACGTCGTCGCTGCGCGCTCCGCCTGCGACCCGCGCGAGACCTTCGCTCTCGACTCGCTGCGCGTCGATGCCCCGTGACACCAGCGCCTGCTTGACCGCTTGCGCGCGCTCTCCCGCGCTGCGCTGCGCTCGCGTCGCGTCTGCCCCGCCGACGTACACCTCGATCCGCGCCCGCATCGTTGGGTGCGAACGCAACGCTTGCACCACCACCGCGAGCCGCCCGTTGGCCGTCGCCGCCAACGCCCCGCGCCCGTCGAACAACGCTCGCAGCGTAAGCACCACCCCGCGCGCGTCCCGCCTCGGATCAACCGGGTCTTCTCCGCCGCTCGTGGCATCGATGACCGCGCTCGCCGCTGGCTCTCGGCCCGAACGCGCGTCGCGCACGAGCGACTCTGCCTCGCGCAGCGCCCTGCCGGACGCCGCCCACTGCGCGTTGCCGGTCGCTCGATCCGCCTCGTCGATCAACGCTTGAACCGCTGCCCGCCGTGGCTCGGCAACGCCCATCATCGCCGTCGCCGCAAGCACGAGCCGCGCTTGTTGACGCTGCTCTCGCGCGACGGACTCCGTGCCCGACGGACCATCGGGAAGCGCGCTCGCCCGCTGCATCGACGCCAGCGCCTGCGCGCGGGTGTCGCTCTCGGCCTCGAGCTCGGTCACGCGCGTCTCGATGCGCGTTTGCTCGGCGCGGGCGGCTTCGATCCGCTCGTCGGCCTGCGTCGTGCGCGCCCTCGCCCGGCTCGCGCGCGCCTGCGTCGCAGCCCACGCCAACACGAGCTCGGCCTCGCGCTCTTTGGCCGCCCGCGCATCGCCGCTCGCGCCCTCGGCTTCGCTCACCGCGCGCGCGAACTCGGCGTACGCTTCAGGAGCGTCCCGCTGCACTTCTCTCGCGAGCGCGCTCGCGCCCAAGCGATGCAGCGAGTCCACGCTGCTCGCTCGCACCGCCGTCCCGCCCGTCGCGCATCCCGCAGCAAACGCGAGGGACAACGCGCTCGTGACGATCCACCGTCGCGCGCTCATCGCGCACCTCCCGCGCTCGTTCGCGGCCGGGTCGCAGCGGGACGCGCCGGGGGACGCGCCGGGGGCCGCGTCGGAGCCGCTTGAGGTTCGGGCTGCGCTGGTTGCGCTGCTTGCTGCTGCGCTTGCTGAGCCTGCTGCGCGCGCTCGATGTCGCGCTCGACGACCATCCTTCGCTCCGCTGCGCGCTCGAGCGCTCCGCGGGCTTGTCGCGCGCTGGCCTCGGTCTCTGTCGCGCGCTGCTCTCGCTCGCTCGCGGCGCGCTCGGCACGAACAGCCTCGATGCGGCCTCGCACGACGCGGGCGAGGATCGCGATCGCGCGCTCTGCAGCGGCAGCCCGAGGCTGCTCTCCGCGCTGCGTGCTCTCGACGCTCTCGGCCGCGAGGGCCTCGCCGCGGGCGAGCAGATCGCTGACCGAGCGACGCTCGTCCTCGGTCACGCGCAGCTCGTCGAGCGTTTGCTGAACGGGCGTCAACGCGCGATCGAGCCGCTGGTGAGGCGTGGGCCGCGGCGCGGCTGCGCCCATCGCGACGGTCGGAGCCGCCGTAGAAATCGCCAACGCCAACGCGAGCGGGCGCAGTCCCGAGACAGAGAACATCGGTCGCAGACTCTAGCGCAGATCGCAATCGCCCTCACATCCGTCGATGCGCGAAGAGAACGGCTCGCGAGCAGGCCAGAGCCCTTGACCCCTGTACACCCCGCCCCGTACGGTCCGCTGCGAGCCCACCGTGATCGAACGCGTTGTCCTTCACCAGAGTCGGTTCCGAACGCCGGGGCTGGTGCCAGACGCGAGAGGCGTCGCCCTCGGCCCCCTCGGCATCGTGCTCTTGCAATCGGCCGAGAGGCTCGTCGCGTTTCTTCGCGCCACCGGCGAAGAGGGCGCGCTCGACGAGCTGCTCGACTCGATGCGCATCTTGCAGGTGCTCTCTCCGCTGCGAACGCGAGAGATGGTCGTCGAGGTGCAGTCCTCGTCGTCGCATCGAATGGACCGCATCGCGTCCATCGCGCGCCTCGTCGGCGGCATGGTGTTCACGGGCTCTGGGCGGCATTTCGTGAAGTATCGCGACGCGCAGGCGCCGTTCGGCTACGACGCGGGCGAGCTGCTCGCGGACCCGGGCGACCTCGCGCTCTATCACGATCGATTTTCGCAGCCGTATCGGCTCGAACGCACGATCGGCGTGCGGGATCTCATCTTGCGTCTCGCGCCCGTGCACGTCCCGCGCAGCCGCGCTGAAACACCCAGGCAGCTCTACGCGTTGGTTCGTATCGGCCTCGGCGAGTCCGTCGTCGGCTACCTGTCTCGGTGGAACGCGCCTGCCCGCGTCGCGCTCGTCGAGTGGGAGCGCGGCGGGACGAGCTCGTCGATCGAGCGCGCGTACCTGCTGCTCTTGCACCAGCCGCAGCCTCGCTTCGTGCAGCTGCTGAAGTCCCTGCCGGGCGTGAAGGTGTTCGTTCCCGACGGAGAGCGCACCGCGGTCGAGTACGGCTACCGTCACCCGATTCCGCTGTCTTCGTGCACGCCGTTGTTCGCGGCCGAAGAGCTCGCGCTGTTTCGCTCGGGCGGCGAAGGCGCCGTCGTGCTCGCGCAGCGACCGCCGTTCATCGACGTGCAAGCGGTCACCACGCTCGCTTCGGAGTCCGGTCAACCGGCGGCCAACGTGAAGACCAAGCCCATCGAGGCGAAGTTCAACCTGGCCCTCACGCTCGTTCCGTCGACGAGCGCGCCCAAGCGCGTGAGCGCGCTGGTCGTCAGCGCACAAGAGCGCGACACGCTCGGGCGCGCGCTCGCTGTGCTGCCCCCATCGGCGCTCACGAAGATCTCCGCCGCGTTTACGGACAACGCGATCTATCTCTACGGGCCCGACGGAGTGCAGAACATCCCCCTCGGGACGCTCTTCGAAGAGCTCGGTCAGGGCGTGTTCGTCCCTCTCGGGATGACCATGTCTCCGCCGCTTCCGCCCGACGTGTTGCGGCAGATCGCGAAGATCGAAGGCGGCCAGCGGGTGTTCGTGATGGGCGGGACGTACCCGTTGACCGCCGTGCCCGAGCACGCGTTCGTTCCTGCGATGCGGCTGCTCGTGAGCGACGTTCCGGTGCACGAAGACTCGCCCATCGCGCCGCCGCTCGACGGCGATCGTCCGTTGCCGGATTTGTGGCCGTCACCGCCAGGAATGCTCGCGGGGATCACCTCGCCCGGCGCGCGAACGGGCCTTCCCCCGCCGCGCGAGCTCAGCGCCGCAGCCCTCGCCGCGGGACAGCTCCCGCCCGGCCAGGGTCCCGACCGCGGGGGAACTGGTGGCTGAAAAGGCAATCGACAAGTTTCTTCGCGGCTTCGTGACGCCGCTCATCACCGGTGGCCACGTCGAGATCGACGGCGTGCTCGGCCCCGGCGCGCTCGACGAGCTCGTCTCGGGCCCCAAAGGGATGAACCTCTCGATGGCCGACGGAAAGCTCATGGCCGACGCGGTCAACGCCGCGCGCGTCGAGCTCTCTCGCTTCGGCCCGACGACGGACTTCGTCACGCTCACCGAAGACGTGATCGGGCTGTGCGTCGCGTGGCACAACCTCTTCGCGCTCACGCACCCCGATGTCAGCGGCCGCACTGGACTTCGCCAGACCGTTCGCACGTGGACCGCGCAGGTGCTCGAGTGGGTGACCCTGCCGCGCACGGCCCAAGAGGTCGCGCTGCGACACGCGGTCTTCGCGCGGCTCGACGTAGTAGGCCGGGTCGACACGGACGTCACGTTCTGGGCGGGAAGCGCGAAATTCGTTGGAATCTCCCCGCCGAATCGATTGACCGCGTGGAAGTCCGTCCGCCGCGTGCAAGAGACCAAGACCCGGCACGACCTGTTTCAACTGCTCTCGACGCTGGCGCACCCGCTGCCCGAGTTCGACCTGCTGCCGCTCGCCGACCTCGCGCTCGCGCTCAGCCCGCTGACGGACCTGATGCTCGCCGATCGCCCCGACGCGCCGCTGCCCTTTCGTTGGACGGGCGCGTCGCTCTCGATGCTCGCCGACGACGCCCTGCGCGGCGCCGCGATGCGCACGGCGCTCACGCCCGGCATGCGCACCGGCGACGCGATCGCCCACCGAGTCCGCTGCATCGAGCGCGCGACCATTCACGCGTACAACCTCGGCGCCCCTCCGAACGCGATCGGGTTGCTCGTCGCGTTTCACTTGGAGATGCTGATCACCGAGGCGCTCGCTCGCGGCGCTCCGCCCAGCGGACAGGCGCTCGGATACGAGCTCGTCTCGCGCCTCGGCGCAGAGCGCACCGCGCGTCTGTGCCGTGTATCCACTGATGTCATCGTGGCCGCGCTTCGTCTGGACGAACGGCCCCTTCGTGCTCCATCGCAACCAGGACCCGGCGCGGCGCTGCTCGCCCGCGCGGGCATCGCAGAGGTCTCACCGTGAGCCAGCAATTCGTGCAGAACCTGCGGCAAATCGCCCGCACCCTCGAAGCGCAGTTCCTCGGAAAGCAGGAGACCATCCGCCTGCTGATCCTATCGGTCCTCGCCGGTGAGCACATCGCGCTCATCGGCGCGCCCGGAACCGCGAAGAGCGCCGTCGTCCGCGGCTTCTCTCAGCTCATCGACTCGAAGTACTTCGAGTACTTGCTCACGCGCTTCACCGAGCCGAACGAGCTCTTCGGCCCCGTGGACATCCCCGCGTTTCGTCAGGGCGTCTACCGTCGGCGCACCGAAGGCATGCTCCCCGAGGCCGAGATCGTATTTCTCGACGAGATCTTCAAGAGCAACTCGGCCATCTTGAACTCGCTGCTCACGGTGCTCAACGAGCGCAAGTTCAACAACGGCGCGCTGGTCGTCGACATCCCCTTGCTCAGCGTCATCGGCGCGAGCAACGAAGTGCCCCAGGACGAGTCGCTCGCCGCGATCTTCGACCGCTTCTTGCTGCGCGTGAAGAGCGATCACCTCGACGCGTATCACTTCAACGACCTGGTGTTTCGCGGCGTGCAGCAAGAGCTCGCCAAGCTCGGCGCTCGCCAGGCGGTGCAGCCCATTACGAGCACCCGCGAGATCTGGGGCGCGCGCGCGGAGGTCGCTCACCGCATGCGGCTGCCCGACGACCTGCTCGCGACGTACAAGAGCCTCGTGCTCTCGATCCGCGCCGAGGGCGTCTCGCTCAGCGACCGCCGTGTGGTGAAGCTCGTCAAGCTCATGGCCGCGAGCGCCTACTACGACGGCCGCCAGCAGTGCGACGCCTCGGACCTCGCGATCTTGAAGCACATCTGGAACACCATCGAGCAGACCGAGATCCTCGAGGGCATCGTGACCCCCGTGCTCGAAGCGCACTACAAGGCGCACCCCGAAGCGCGACGGTCGGCCTCGGCGGATGTCTCGCTCGACGCGCTCTTGCTCGAGCTGCAACGAATCCGCGCGACGCTCACGTCGGGCGCGCCCGTGTCGGACCTGCAGCTGTTCGCGCACATGCGCGCGATCACGGAGATCAAGACCGCCCTGCAAGCGATCGGAACGGACCCCGCGCGGCGCGCGCTGCAAGAGGTCGATCAGCTCCTCGAACACATGTTTCGCTCGGGCCGCGCCGTCGGCTGAGCAGAGAAAAGGGCGGCAGTGTCTACGCAGCTCAACCCCGCAGAGAAGCGCGTCTACGGTTCGCTCGCGCTCTGCTGCGCGCACGCGGCCACGAGCACGCTCGGGACACGTCCGCTCGCCTGGTACAACTCGCTCTGCCGCTTCGGGATCACCGTCCCGTTCTTCATCGTGCACGACATGGGCGCGATCTTGCTCGGCGCGCGCCCCCCGTTCGCGGTGCGCCCGCAGGTGAGCGCGGACCCGTCCGTCGGGATCAACGACACGGACAAGGTTCGGCTGATCGATCAGTACGCCAAGCTGCTGACCGAGATGGCCGAGACTGAAGTCGCGGCGCTCGCGAGCAAAGCCGCCGTCGAAGACGCGGTGATCACCACAGTGCTCGCTCGCGCGCTCGGCCCCGTGAGCGAGCGATGGAAGGGCCAGCGCACGGCGTTCGAGGCGGTCACGCCCAACGCCGAGATGCTCACCATCACCCTCTCGATGCTCTCGCAGGGGTGGAACAGCGTCGATCGACGCATCGAGCTCGACTACCTCCGTCACCTCGTGCAGCAGCGCCTGCCGCTGCTCTTGGCGCTCGAGCAGATCGACCTCGACACGCTCGAGCTGCTCCGCATGTTCGGCCGCGACGCGGGCTCGATGCCCGAGACCGAGCTGGTCGACCTGCTCAACGTGTTCTCTTCTCCAGACGCCAACGACGTCGTGAACTTCTCGCTGGATATCCTCCCCTCGGTCCTCGAGACCAAGCGCGGCGGCGGGCAGCAAGTGTTCTCGGTCGACGGCTACTCGGGCGTGGTCACCAACGGGTCGCTGGACTCTCTCGTGCTCACCGAGATGGCCAACGACGACGACCTGTTCGACCAGCGCTTCATGGAGAACGAGATGCTCTACTACGCGCACGAGGCGCAGATGAAGCCGCCTCCGCGCATGTACCAGATCCTCGTCGACGCGAGCGCCTCGATGCGCGGCGCGCGCGCGGTGTTCGCCCGCGGCCTCGCCATCGCGCTCGCCAAGAAGATGACGCTGCTCGGCTTCGACGCCAACGTGCGCTTCTTCGACTCGCGCTTGTACGAGCCGCTGCGCGTCCGGCGCAACGCGCGCGCCGCCAACGCACCCATGCATGTCGCCGGCATCCTCACCTTCAAGGGAGAGCACGGCCGCAACTACGCGCGGGTGTTCTCGCAGTTCGCGTCGGACCTCGACCGCATGCGCGACCGCGTGAGCATCACCGCGTACATCATCACGCACGCCGAGTGTCACGTGCCGATCGAGCTCGTTCGGCGCATCCGCGAACACGCTGAGTTGTACGGCGTGTTCATGCTCCCCTCGCGCGGCGCGCTCGAGCTCGACTACCTCTCGATGCTCACCGGCCACGAAGTCGTGACCGAGCAGGCCCTGCGCGACAAGAACGCGCGCGCCACCCGCGCCATCTCCATCGTCGAAGCAGCGAGCGAAGGCGCGCGGCAATCCATGCTGCCGCCCGGTCGCATGTCCAAGGCCCCTCCCCCGCCCAACGGGCAGCGCGCAGACGTCGACGAGTACGACGTCGAAGGAGAGTGACCCGTGCTCACAGAAGAGCAAGTCAATCGCGCGCGGCACATGCTCTCGGTCGGCAACGCCGTCGAGGCCGCCAAGCAGCTCATGGGCGTCGCCGAGCAGGCGCACCTGGTCGACCGCGACTACGACGAGGCGATGTTTCTCCTCGCGCAGGCGTTTTCGCAGGCGAACATGCAGCGCGCCGCGGCCACGGTCCTGCTCTACCTCGGCCGCGCGCAGGACATGCAGCGCGTCTCGATCAACACGTCGCCGATCGACTACGCGCGCTCGTTTTTGTGCGGCTCGCGGCCGGACCCCAAAGAGGCCGCGAAGCACTACCGCACCGCAGGCTGGCCGGCGCACGCAGCGATCTCCTATGAGCGCGCGGAGGACTACCCCGCCGCCCGCGCGCTGTGGGAGGAGGTCGCCGCGGATCCGAAGCTGCGAACGGACCCGTACGTCGCGGCGCTCGTGAGCTTCAACCTCGGCCGCGTGCTGCAGAAGCTCGGCGACGACTCGGCCGCGGTGCGCTGCCGCGTGCGCGCGATGCGGCTGCTCGAAGAGGCCGCGGACGTGCTCGAGACGCGCGGGTTGAGAGATCGCGCGTTCGACTGCTTTCAGGTGCTGCTGACGCTCGGCGTCGAGACGGGATCGTTCGAGAACCTCGCCGAGGGCTACGTCAACTGCGTGCGCATCTTGCGAGAGGATCACCTCAAGCACTACGCGCTTCAGTACTACGAAGACTTCATCAACAAGGCCGAGGCCGCGGGTGAGTTTCACGCGGCGGCGACGATGCTGCACGAGGCCGCGGACTACGCGCGCGCGGTGGGCCTGACGTTTCATGGCGCGCTGCGCATTCGTGAAGCACAAGCGTGGGAGAAAGCCGCATCCGCGATCCTGCACAACGGCGGCGCCGGAGAGCTCGCAGAGAACGCGTACCTCGCCGCGGTGGGCGCCTACTCGAGCGCGGGCATGCACGGAAACGCGGTCGCCACGTTTCGAACGCTCGCGTCGATCGGCCTCGAAGAGTCGCGGACCAAGCGCTACCAGCGGCTCTCCGAGCGCTACTCGGACGCGCG
Organism: Myxococcales bacterium; assembly: GCA_013298625.1. Lineage (GTDB taxonomy): Bacteria > Myxococcota_A > Polyangia > Polyangiales. The sequence continues at coordinate 54,926 of JAAFIF010000023.1, read as the reverse complement.
CAACGAGCAGGGCGCGCAGCCGCCGCTGCCCGACTACCTCAAGCAGCCCGTCAAATACCCGGACATCTGGAACGACGACGTCATCGAGTGGGAGTCCGCTGGCGACGCTGTCGAGACGTGCGGGCAGATCCTGCTCGACACCACGCTGCCGTCCTTCGTGCGCAGGCGCGCCCTCGTCGCGCGGCTCCAGCCGCTCACGCACGCGAGCGCGCAGCACCCTTCCGCGCTCGCCGCGCTCGGAGAAAAGCTCGGTCAAGTGCAGGTGTATCAAGTGCTCGCCCCGCTCGAGCTGCTCTACGAACACGCCGCTCCGCAGGTGCGCGCCAGCGTCCTGCGCGCGGCGCAGATGCTCTTCTTCAAGCGCACGTTCGTGGTGATCAACAAGGGCGTCGTGGACCCCGATCCCACGGTGCGCCAGAACGCGCGCGACGCCGTGTCGCGCCTGCACTTTCCGCACGCGTTCGACCCGCTCTCGCGCTTGCATCGCGACTCGGTCGACCCCGAAGTGCGCCGCGCCGCGCTCGCGTCGATCGGAAAAGTGCAGACCCTCGAAGCCATCGAGTACCTCATCGGTGTGCTCTCGCACGGCACCGGCGAGGACCGCCGCGCCGCGTACGAGCTGCTCGAGCGGACGGACTTTCCCGACGCGGCGAAGTCCATCGCGCAGGCCATCGAGCGCGAGCAAGGCGACGTGCAGCGCGCGCTCATCCAGCTTCGTCAACGGCGCGGTGATCGATGAGCGCCGTGATCATCCGTCGCGCAAAGCCCACGGACGACGCCCGTCGCGTCGCGCGCTTTCTCTTCTCGTCAGGCCCCGACGTGCTCTCGTACTCGCTCGCGCCCGAGCAAGACGAGCTCACGGCGCAGGCCGTGATGGCCACGGTGTTCGTCGCGCCCGACGGCGCGTTCTCGCACAAGCACGTCACCGTCGCCGAGCGCGACGGCGTGATCGTCGGCGCGGTCGCCGCCTTCGCGGCGAAGGACAAGGCCGCCATCTTCGCGCGCACCGCAAAGCCCGTCCTTCGAGCGCTTGCCCCGCGTGACTGGCCCACGCTCGCCATGCGCGCGGTGCGCATCGCGCCCTTCGGCGAGGGCATCCCAGACGACGTGCTCTACCTCTCGCAGATCGGCGTCGACGCCTCGGTGCGCAGCCAGGGCATCGGATCGCTGCTGCTCGAAGCAGTGTTTTCGCTTGCGAAGTCACTGGGGCTCTCGCGCGTCGCGCTGCACGTGTCCATCGACAACCCGCGAGCCGAAGCGCTCTACGCGCGGCAGGGCTTTCGCGCGATGGGCGTCGTCGGCGAGCGCTCGCTCTCTGAGAAAGAGGGCATCCCCATGCAGCGCGTGATGATCGCCGAGCGCTAAACCACTACCGCGCTGGGGTTCGTAGTTTTCCCGGTGCGCGGCAGTGGTTTGACTTGATTTCAACCGCGCTGATCCGCTTGGGCATCTTCGATGCCCGTCGCGGGCGCGGTATAGCGACGTCAGCTGCAGAGCGTCGAGCAGCCCGTGCGGTTTTGCCGCGCGCAGGACATCCCGTCGTTGGTGCTGCGCGAGACGCGCCACTGGTGTGTCGCGAGGTCGAAGATCCACACGTCTCCGGCGAGGCCGCAGTCGGTCTTGCCGCCGTACACCACCACGCGGTTTCGCGTCGGGTCGTGCGCGACGATCCCCGCGCTGCGACGCTCGGGCGTGTCCGCCTGCGCTGCGACGAAGTCCGCAGGAAAGTCGCAGAACCCCGCGGGCGGCTGGTTGAGCTGATCGCCCGCGACGTGCACCGTGACCGCGCCCGCCGCGCTCACGCCGATCGCGTCGTTGCGGTTGCCGAGCGAGCCGTCGTCGTGGCCCGCGAGCAAGAGCACGCCGTCGCCGTCGGGGACGAGCGCGGGGTTGATGCGCCCAGCGATGTCGTCGTTGGCGTCGAGGACGCGCGACCACGTCGACGTGGAAATATCCAGCCGAAACACGTCTTTGAAGAACGGTCCCTGAAACGCGTTGGCGCCGCCGCCGCCGAGCACCCAGAGCGCGCCTCCCGACACGGTCGCGCCGTGAAAGAGCCGCGCGCTCGGTCCGGTGCCCATCGTCGCCACCCGTCGCCACGCGCGCGTCTCGAGGTTGAGCGCCCACAGGTCCGACTGCGGCTGAAACGCGGTCCCCGAGGCGCTCGTGTTGCCTCCATGCACGAGCAGCTCGTCGGCCATCGGGTCGTAGGCGGCCGCGGCGTTGGCGCGCGGGGTCGGCCCCGGCGCGGTCACCTCGATCTGCGCCCAAGACTGGGCGGCGAAATCAAAGGCCCACACGTCGTTGTAGAGCGTGTAGTTGCCGGACGCGCCCGCGCGAAAGCGACCGCCGAACAGCACCAATCTTCGTCGTCGCGTGTCCGTCGCAAACGCAGCGCGCGCCCGCGCGGTGGGCGCCGTCGCCGTCTCGATCGATCGCCACGCGTCGCACTCGGCGTCGTAGCTCCACGTGTCGTTGCGAAACATCGGCGACGGAATGCACATCACCGTCGGCCCGACGTCTCCGCCGAACACATAGAGCAGGCCCGTCGCAGGATCGACGGCTCCGACCGCGTCGCCGCGCGCTTGTGGCTGCGTCGATGATCCCGGGCCGCACGCGCGCGCATCGGCGCTCCCGTCAGCGACCGCGCCGTCTGCGGGGGGATTCACGGGGCCCGTCGAGCAACCGACGAGCATCAATGGCAGAAGCAAGCGCACGCGCAACGTCATCGTCCCCGACGCTCTCGCACCGGCCAGAGCCGCGCAAGAGCCAGCGAACCTTGATGTACACTCTGAGCTTCGCCCGTGAGTTCACCGCTGCTTCGCTTGCTCGTTTCGCTCGCGCTCGTCACGCTCACGCAGTGCGGGGCAGGGCCGTCCGCGCCGCCGCCAGACGCGAGCGTCGCCGTCGACGACGCAGGAAACATCCTGATCCCCTTCGACCTCGGCACCGGAGCGACCCAGTGGGAGGACATCCCCGCGAGCGACGCGCACGTGAAGCTCATCATGGGCCCGCAAGGCGGCTACCACGTGCTCGGGCGCGTTCGATTCTCGGGCTTCGCGCCGGACGTCAACCTTCGCTTTCGTGTCGTCGACGCGAGCTCGGGGCAGGTCTTCAACACGCCCGACGACGTGCTTCGTCGGCGCGATCGACAGGGGCTCGTCAACACCGGCAGCGCGTGGGAGAGCACCTCGGCGGAGCTGGTGATCTTCACGCAGATTCGAAGCCCGAGCGACTCGGCTGGGCACCGCGTGCGGCTCGAAGCGACGCTCGAGGAGTTCGCCACGGGGCGCGTCGCGCGCGCCTCGCGCGAGTTCATCGTCGACTACCCCTGAGCGCCGTGCTCGACGCGCTCGAGCTCGCGGAGGACTCGAAACCGCGCGCCCGTCGCGAGCGCGATCACGACGGTCCCGATCCCGCCGAACACCACGGCGTTGGCGGCGCCGACCCCCTCAGCGAGCAGGCCCGACTCGACCTCGCCGAGCTCGTTCGACGCGCTGACGAACAGCTGATTGACCGCGCTCACGCGTCCACGCATCGCCGGCGGCGCGCCGTGTTGCACGAGCGTTCCGCGAAGCACGACGGAGATCGTGTCTGCGCCGCCGAGCACCAGCAACGCGAGCATCGAGAGCCAGACGTCACGGGACAGTCCGAAGAGCACCGTCGCGACGCCGAAGACCACCACGGACGCGAGGAGCTTCTTGCCCGCGCGCTCTCGGATCGGGTTGCGCGCGAGCCACAACGAGACAAGCGCTGCTCCGATCGCGGGTGACGCGCGCAAGAGCCCCACGGTCCCGTCGCCCGCGCGAAGGACGTCCTTCACCATCACGGGGATCAGCGCCGTCGCGCCGCCCAAGAACACCGCGAGAAAATCCAGCGAGAGCACGGAGAGCAGCAGGTCGTTGCGCCAGACGTACACCAGCCCTTCGAACGCGCTCTTCGAACGCGCTCCGTCGTCGCGCGCGCGCTCGGCCACGGTGCGATCGAGCCGCAGCCACCCCATCAACACCAAGGCGATCACCGTGCCGACCAGCGCGACGGCGTACACGAGCTTCGGTGAGCCTCCGATGTAGAGAAGGCCTGCGAGCGCGGGCCCTCCAACGGCGGCGATTTGCCATGCTCCAGACTGCCACGCGACCGCGCGAGAGAGGCTCTCGGCGCCCACGATTCGCGGAAGCAGCGACGAGACAGCGGGCCCGTAGAACGCCCGCGACGCGCCGAGAACGACGAGCGCCGCGTACACCCAGGTCGTGGCTTCGCGGGCTCCCGCATAGGCAGAGCCGAGCAGCACCGACGCGCACAAGACGAAGCCCACGTCGCACCACCACGCGATCGAGCGCCCGTCCCACGTGTCCGCCGCCCGGCCCGCGGGCAACACGAACACGAGCATCGGAACGAACTGCGCCAACCCCACCCACGCGAGCGCCCTGGTGTGCCCCGTCGCCGCGTACACCTGCACGCCGACCGCCACCGAGAGCATCTGCACGGACACCGACGCGAGCCACCGCGCGGCGAGGTACTTTCGAAACGCCGCGACCGCGAGGGGCGACTCGTCTTCGTGTGCAGAATTCAAGTCACGCGTCAGTGATGGTTGCCGATGAGCGGACGCCCGCTGTCCGGGTCGAACCCAGCCAGGCGCAACGACTCAGCCGTGCTGATCGAGCCGCCGATGGGAAGCGCAGGGCGGTTCCAAATCGTGACGAACGTGCGATCGCCTTCGTCGCGCACGCCGACGTCGACGAACAGCGCCTGGCCCGGCGGAGTAAACTTCACCCGCGCGCGGCGGATCATCGCCCCGAGCGGCCGAATGTCTCCGTCCGTGATCGTCAACCTCCGCTGCAGATACCGCATCACGCGGTTCATCGGCGCGCTGACGTAGAACATCTTCATCCCCGGCTCGGAGAGGTGCTCGCTCGTCCCGACGGGCATCGTCACGCCGAACGCGCGGATCGAGCTCGGCGTCAGGTCGCTCGGGTCGACGTACTCGACGTCTGCGACCGCAGCTGCGTCTTCCGTCACTTCGACCGGCGCCACGCCAGCGTCCGCAGGCGCAACAGGGCGCCGATCACAGCCCGCGGCGACGAACAACAACACCGCGCTCGATCGACAGAGGCGCATGGCGCCGCCCGCTGGTCGTGGTCCGATTCTCATCAACGAATCACTCGAATACCGTCGCCCACGAGTCCAACCGAACTTCCATCTGCGGCGACACCAGTCTGCGAGAGACCACGTTGGTGCGCTGGCCGCCGACCATGCCCATCGGACCACCGCGGCCCGTCTGGATCACCAGTCGATAGTCTCCGCCTTCCATACCCGAGACGTACTGCCTCGTTCCACCGAAGAAGGGATCGGTCGTGGTCTGCACGTTCGGGCACGCGGGACGCCGAACAATTCCGACGCCGAAGAGCACCGAGTTCACATCGTCATCGAGCGTCCCGTTGCCGCCGAGGTCGCGGGTCACGCGCACGATGTCCATCGTCGTCGACGGATCACCGTCGATGTCCAAGCGCCCGATCGGCACCGCCGAAGCGCCTGGCGGCGCCCCCATGTCGAGCTCGGTCTGATCCATCGCCCACAAGCGCGAGTAGCCGAGCTGGCACGCGTCCGCGCTGTTCGCCGGCACAAACGTCCCGAAGTACAGCACGCCGTTGAACAGCGACATCGGCCCCGTCAAACGCTCGCCCGGCAACAGCCCGCGCGTCACGTCCGCGTTCTGGCGGAGCATCCAGTGCGCGCCGACGTTCACAGGATTGACCGCGTTGTCCGGCGCGGGGTCCGACTCGCGGATCATCGCCACGCGATTGAGATCGAACCCTTCGAGCAGGTCCGGGTCTCCCGAACCAACCGCGATGAGCAGGTCGTTGTTGCGGTCCACGGTCAGGATGGGAGGCGATACGATCGGCTGCCCCTGGTTGTAGCCAGCGTCCCAAAACAGGTCGTACATCAGATCGAACGACCAGGCCGCAGGGTTCGGCTGCGACAGATCCAAGCGCCACAGCCCGCCGTCCGCGTCGCCGACGTACGCGCGCGACGTGACAGTTCCGTCGCCCGCAAGATACCCAGCAAATGAGCCGGTGATCGGCGTGCCCGTGGGGCTCAGCCCTCCAGGCCCCGTGCCGATCTTTCGAATGAGCTGGCCCGTGCGCAGATCGACCACGTACACGAATTCGCCGAACGTCCCATCCCAGCAGCGCGTCGCAGCGCGAGGACGACCGTCGGCGCCCGTGAAGTTCACCGAGGCGCGCGTGGGCGTCGGCCGCGGGTTCGCCGTCGGCGAGCAAGCGATCGACGCCGGCGCGTTTCCGCCGGGCAGCACCGCGACGGCGCGCTCCGTGAGCTGCCCCGACGGCCACGTCGTGCGAATGGTCGTCACGAGCGGCGTCCCGTAGGCCGCACGCAGGTCCACGTCGGAGAACTGCCAGAGAAACTTCGGGCGATACGGGTCCGTGACCTCCAACGCGACGAACGCTCCGCCGCCGTCGCGAAGACCCACGACCACCACCGAGTGCCAATCGGACGCCACCGTGGGCGTGCCGATCGTGCGCTCGAACACTACGTCGCGGCTCACCGTCGTCCCGTCGACGCCGTACAACCGCGTCGCAGGAACGCGCGACGCCATCGTCGGCAACAACGTTGGAGGCACGAAGCCCCACACCTCTTCGCCAGAGTCCGCGTTGAACCCGTGCAGGATGCCGTCGTTCGAGCCGACGTAGAGCATCGTCTCGCGCGTTCCGACGGTCACGGGATTGATGCGCGCGCCAGTCACCGGCAACACCAGCGAGCGAAACGCCGCGTACGACTGATCGGGCAACGACACCGTGGGCGCGCCGACGATCACTGGATTCGAGTGATAGATATCCCCGAGCGGCTTGTTGGCGCGAACCGTCCCCGGATCGCCGCGCAGCCACGCGAACGTCGCGTCGCGCACCGCGCCGGTCGCCGCGCCGATGAGCGTGTTCGGCACCGTCGCGTCGAGCGGCGTCTGAAACACGCCCGTCGACGCAGAGGACAGATTTCCACGCAGCGTCGCGATCGACGCTCCGCCCGGCACGTACGACCAGAGCTTTCGCTGCCCCCATCCGCGCGCGCCCGCGGTGCGCTCGGAGAGGCGCAAGAGCGCGCCGAAGTCGTCGCGCGCAGCGTCGTACGGCTTCTCGACGGGCGCAGGCGGCGCGCCTTCGCACACCGACCGACGACGCTCGAGCACGCCCTCCCAGGGCGCTCCCGCCGCGATCGCAAACGACGTGTTGAACTGATAGCTCGCAGCGATGCCCGAGCTCGACGACGAGTTGCCGAACGCAGGGCTCGTGCGCGTCGTCGTGCCCTGCGCGAACGTCGAGAACGCCTCGTCGAGCGCCATGCGGAGCGAGCCCGAGTCGCTCGCCGTGAGCAGTCGGCCCGCGCCTGCGGTCGCGATCGTGCTGAGCGTCCCGATCGTCGCCGGATCCATCGCGTTGAACGCGACGATCCACGTCTTCGCGCCAGGAGCACCCGCGCCGGTCGCAGCCATCTGCATCGCCGTGATCGTGGGACGCTGATACGGGCAGAACCCGTTGGCGTCGTCGCACGTCGGACCGCCCGGGTCGCTCACGCCGAAGTCCATGTTCGGCTTGCCGTCAGTGATGAGCAGGTTGTAGCGCGGACGGCAGGCAAAATACGGGTCGCCTGGCCCGCCACCGTTGGGCTGACGCACGTCGGCGTTGGTCGTCCAGTAGTGATTGGCGTCCTCGAGGAGCGCGGCGATCGGCGTTCCGCCGAAGGGACGCATGCCCGCGATGGCCGAGCCCGCCATCGTCGTGTAGCCCGTCATCGTCGCTTGAATGCGCGCGTTGGTCTGCGCCATCTCTGCGATGTCGGCGCTCGGCGAGCCCACCGAAATCAACCCGCCCGCGACGGGGTCCATCGCGAGGTCCGTCGACGAGCGACGGCCGCCGATGTTGAGCGACACCGGAGCGTCCGCGCACGCACGCGCTCGGTAGAACTTGTTCGGTCCGTACGAGAACTGCCCGTAGTCCGCAGTGAGACCGTCGCAGTAATCATTGTCGAACGACATGAACCCGAAGCGCAGTCGCTCGATGTACGTGTCGAGCAACCCGTTGGGCGCCTGCTGCGCGCCGGCGTGCGAGAGCGGAAGGCCTCCCGAGAGCGGCTCGTGGTACGGGATCGGGTAGTTGTAGTCGTACGGGTACGCCGTCGCGCTGTTGCGCGGAAGCTCGCGGCACGAGTAGTTGAGGATGTCGCCCGTCAGCACTTCGAGCGCGGTGATCCAGCGGTTCTTTTGCTGGTCCGCAGGACACAGCGGCGAGCACTGCGCGACCTCTGCGCCGCCCGGAAGCACGCAGCGGTTGCACGAGCCGCCGTCACCGCCGAAGCACTGATCGTTGGCGACGCCGTTGCGCCACTCCATCGAGCCCGACGTGTCGAGCATGATGAGCACGTTGGGACGGATGAGCCGCACGTCGGACTGCGCGCTCGCCTCGCTTGGCAAGAGCACACCCGAGAGCACCGCCGCAGCGGCCATCGCTCCGAAACCAGCTCCGATTCGACGCATCGCCATCGTGTGCCTCCTCACAGCTCGCAGGGAACAACAGCCACAGCGCGAGACGGGATCGTGCCCGCGCCTGTCTCGTTCGGATCGGTCACGCCGTTGAGCTGAACGCGACCACGAGACTCGAACAAGAACGCCACCATGTTGATCCTGCTATCCAATGAAAACCCGTACAGCGTCGCTGGCACCCGGCCGAGCGACGTCACGCGCGTGTCGAACGCAGCCTCCGCGAGGCCCATGCCGAAGGAGCCCGGCGTGCGGGTCACTCCGACGCCCGTCGGCGCGCGATACACCGGCGGCGGCGCGACGCCACCCACCGGCCGCTGAAGATCCGCGAGCCCGAAGCGCCACTGCACCCTGTGCTCTTCGAGCCACGCGTCCGGCGCGCCCATGGCCATGCGCTGCTGCTGCAGCATCAAACCGAGGTAGCCCGTGCAGTTACGCCGCATCTCGACGATGGGCATCATCAAGCCCGTCTCGCTCACGTACTCGGTCTGCGCGGCCTGTCGCACGTAGCCTGCAGAGCGCACGTCCATCGACGCGCTCTTCGCCGCGAACACGCCCGCGGCGGACACCATCACGATGAGCAGCATCACGAGCAGCATCGCCATGCCCGCGCGCGAACGACCGCGCTGCGAACGCCGCGCCGTCGCCCTTCGTGTCCTGCGGTTCTGAGTGCTCTCTCGCATCACGCTCTCGTGCTTTCAGCGAAGGTTGCGGGTCGAAGTGTTGACGAGCGAGACCTCGCCGGTCGCCGTGCGCACGCGCGCAGCGCCAGGCAACACAGCGCTCACACGAAAGCGCGTCAGCGGCTCGGTCGCCGCGTTGCGCGCGGTCCACCCGAACTCGGGGTCTTGCGTGCGGTCGCGCACCGAGAGACGAAACGAGATCGCGCGCACCCGGTGCGCCTGCGACGCGCCCGCGCCCGGCATCGTCAACCGCTGGAAGATCACTGGATCGTTGAACCCGTAGCGCACGAGGCGCGGCTCGCTCGAGAGCAACGGCCCCTCGTCGAAGACCGCGCCGATCGCGAGGTCCACCGCGTACTCGGCGACGAGCAGGTCCGAGCCCATCACCGGCTGCAGCGTTCCGCCCGCGCGACGAACCTCGCGGCGAACGAGGTCCATCTTTCCCTCGGTGAAGGGCGCGCTGCCGAGGTACGCGTTGGACGCGACGCCCGCGGCGTTCATGATTCGGTACTCGACCATCGTGACCGGCGCGATCCAGCCGAGCGACGAGTTGAGCCCGCAGCCCGAGGTGGACCCGTCGTTGACCACCACCGGCTGATCGAGGTCGATCGCCGGCATGTTCGTGATCGGCTGCCGCGCGTCGCGATACTCCGTCGCTCGCACGGTCCCGAACTGCATCGACCCGTCGAGACCGCGCAGCCGCACCAGACGACCGACCGGAAAAATCCGATCCATGTCCTGCGCCGTGCGCACCCGCTCCCACTCGTCCCAGCGGTGCTGCACGCGCACGCGATTGAGCACCACCGCGCCGAGCTTGTACTCGTCGGTCGACGCGAGGTTGCCCGTGATCATCAGCCGCACGGGCTGAACAAACAGGTTGTCGCCCTGCAAGTGCGTCGGGTTGGGCGCGTCGATCGTCGCGCCGATCGAGGTCACCGGCAGCACCGGTCGCGGGCACACCGTCGGGTCCGAACCCGAGTTCGGCGTGCTGTGGTAGCCCGCGCGGCTCAAGTCCGAGCGCAGCATCTCCATCGCCGAGCGCAGACGGAGCTGCATCTCGCTCACCCGCTGCTGCTGCTGAAACGTCTGCGTCGCCACGCGCGAGAGCGTGTAGAGCCCCACCGCCACAACGGACGTGAGCCCGAGCGCGACGAGGACCTCCATGATCGTGAAGCCCGCGGCGCTCTTGCGCGCCCGGCGACGAAGCTTGTTCGCGCTCATTGCTGCAACCCCCAGACGGTCGCGACGTCGATCACCGAGTGCACCCGCGCGACGTCGGAGCCGAGCGCGTTGAGCCCGCCGCCCGTCCCGCAGCTCGCATACGTCGGCTCGCGCGTTGCGCCCTCGGCGTACCACCACACGCGCACCTCTGCGCGGATCACGCCCTGGTCGACCGGGTTGAGCGACGGCTGACGCAGCCAGTTGAGCCGCACGTTGACGCAGTACTTCGCCTCGGGCGCCGCGACGGCGACCTCGCGTCCCCAGTGGTCGTACGCCGGAGACTCATTGGGCAAGGTCGCCGCAGGGACGAACCACTGATCCACTTGTCCAGCGCCGCCGCCACAGCCCACGAGGCCGCACAAATGCCGCGTGTCCGAGCCGAGGTCCGCCACGGTGCTGCGCTGCGAAGGGCGGTTCCACCCGAGCGCGTCCGTACGAAGGATCTCTTGCCAGCGGCGCGCGAGGCTCGTCGCCATCGTCACTTCTTGCGCGCGACGGTTCGCGAGCACCGCCGCGTTCTGCATCGACAGAATGCCCGTCACGCCGATCGCCATCACCGCGATGGCCACCATCACTTCGACCAGCGTATATCCACGCTTGTTCGCGATACGACCGCGAGCTCTCATGGCGCCAGCCTCGCGATCCCCGTCAGCGGAATGAACACTCGACGAGCCACCGTGTCGGTCACTTCGGTGTTGCGCACCGTGTAGATAAACCCGCCGTTCGCCGCGGCCGTGCCGAGCCCGTCGCCCGAGAACACGCCGGCCGGCGCCGAGCGAAAGAACATCCGTCCCATCGGCGTGAAGCAGTACTCCATGTACGGAAGCGCCGGCGCCACCGCGTCGAACGCGATGTCCGAGACCATGAGCGCAGGGTCGCCCCACTCGCGCTCGACGAACACCACCCGCGACGCAGGCATCGTCCAGTTCGAGAGTCGACAGCTGTTCGTGTCGCCCTCGACGATGTCCACCCGCGTGTAGCTCGCCGCGATGCTCACCCGAACCGTGTGCGCGCGGCCGCGCATCGTGGCCCGACTGCGGGCCTCACGAAGGTCGTTCAAAAACGCCACCGCCGCCTGCTGCGTACGCCGATCGCGCATCGCCTGTCGCATCGCCGGCAACGCCGCCGCCATCGCGATCGCGATGATCGCCACGACCACCATCAGCTCGATGATCGTAAAGCCCGACCGCGCGCGACGGACTACGAGCCTCAGCCCGCCTCCATCGTTCGCCCTGCGTCGCTTCACACGTCGGATCATCTCGACCACACTGCCTCTGCAACGAGCATGCCCTAGACAGCCTCCCGGTTTGCAGCAAATACCTCCGTGGGCGACCCCCACCCACAGAAGCCCATTGCGAAGGTCCGCAACCGTTTCACACCTGTGCGGCGGTTGACCGCGCCCGACAACCGCGCTTGCTGAGCACGCGCCGTCGGCATAACACCCCCACCCTCCGCCCATGTCCATGGCCCGTCCAATCACCGTCGCGCTCATCCTCGCTCTCGCGGGGTGCAAGCGTACACCGCCCGAGTCCACTCCACCGCCTTCGCAGCAAGAGCCGCCGCGAAGCAACACCGGCGCGACGCCCGCGGACGCCGCGAGCGCCAACGCTCCCCCTTCGGACACAGCCCTCGCGCCCCCCGCCGCAGCCGCCGAATTTCGCGCGGCGGGCCGTGTGCTCCCGCGCGCCGAAACCGCTGGGTTTCGCCAGTCTGGCGTCGTCATCCACTCGACCGGCGCAAACCTGTTTCAACAGATCGACGGCGACGCGGTCTCCTACCAAAACTACGGCGTTCGCGACTACGCCAAGACCGACTACCGCAAACCCGGAACGAAGCTCGTCGCCACCGTCTCGATCTACGAGTTCGAAGCGCCCCTCGGCGCCTACGGTCGCTACTCGATGCACCTCAGCTCGGGCCGCGACCCCGCGTCGCTCGAGCCCCAAGCCGTCCGCATCGGCGCCGGTGGATTTCAGGGCCGCACGCAGCTCGTCTTCGTCAAAGAGTCATTCTTGGTGCAGGTCGACCTCGCCGACGAAAACGAAGACGTCAACGAGAGCGCCCTCTTCGCCGCCGCGCGCGAGATCCTCCCCGCGCTCGCACGCGCTGCAGCAGCCAGCATCCCCGGCAGCGACAACGCCCCCCCAGCTCCGCTCGTCGCTGACAACCTCGTGTGGGGCGGCGCTTCGTACGTGAGCCAGAACGTCCTCGACGTCGAAAACTCCGGCGCAGGCTGGATCGGCTGGTACCGAACCGCGGACAACAAGCGCTACCGCGTCGCGCTGCTCACCGCGGCCAACGACAACAATGCACGCGCCGCCGCCAACCGCTACCGCCTCCGCGCCGCCAGCGCCATCGCTGGCACCTCTGCCGACGAAGCCTTCGCGGTGACGCTTCCGACTCACGGCGAGTCCGTCGTCGCCCGCCGCGGCGCGTTCGTCGCGATCGCCACCGGCAGCGGAATCGACGCGTCGCCCGCACCCTCTACGCTCGACCGCGCCGCGCTCACCGCCGCCGCCATCGCTCAACTCGACCGCAGCGCCCCGCGGCGATAACTGCACGCATCGGTCACACCGACCACTGCGGTCGCTTTTCGCGATGCAGCTCGCGCAGTTCCCGACGCGCAACGCTTTGGCGATGAGCGCAATGGTCCGTACACTGCGCGCGCCGCATGACCGTTGACCAACGTCCTTCACGACGCGAGATCGTCACACGCAGCGCCTACGCAGCGGGCGCGCTCGCAGCGAGCGCCCTCGTCGCGCGGCGCTTCTACGACCAGGGAGGCTGGCAGACGCGCCTCGCCGCAGGTCGCCGCGAAGTGCGCGATTTCAGAGGCCGAGACCCCGGCGGACCGAGCGACTTCGTCGTCGCGCACAGCGAGATCGACGCGAGCACGCCGACCGCGCTCGTCCGCCGCGCCGTCGAAGCGATGGGCGGAATGCGTCGCTTCATCTCCAACGGCGACCGCGTCGTGATCAAGCCCAACATCGGCTGGGATCGAACGCCGCTGCAAGCCGCCAACAGCAACCCCGAGGTCGTCGCAGCCATCGTCGAGCTCGTGCGCGCCGCGGGCGCGAGCGACGTCGTCGTGACCGACGCGAGCTGCAACGACCCCGCCCGCTGCTTTCAACGCTCGGGCATCTGGACCCGCGCCCACCGCGTCGGCGCGCGCGTTGTGTTGCCCGCGGACCATCGCTTTCGCACGATGCGTCTGCGAGGAGAAATCCTCGACGAGTGGCCGGTGTACCGGACGCTCGTCGAAGCCGACAAGGTCATCAACGTCCCCGTGGCCAAGCACCACAACCTCGCGAAGTACACCGCCGCGATGAAGAACTGGTACGGCGTGCTCGGCGGCCGTCGCAACCGCTTGCACCAGTCCATCGACGTGAGCGTCGCGGATCTCGCGACGTTCATGCGGCCCACGCTCACCATCGTCGACGGGATCCGCGTGCTGCTGCGCAACGGCCCGCAAGGCGGCAACGTCGACGACACCCGACGCATGGACACGATCATCGCCACGGTCGACCAGGTCGCGGCTGACGCCTTCGGATGCACGCTCATCGGCCAGCGCCCAGAGAACCTCCCGTACCTCCGTATGGGGCAAGAGCGCGGGATCGGAACCGCCGATTGGCGCACGCTCCGACCGCGCGAGCTCGCGCTGTATGCAGACGGACGCGAAGAGCACCACGCGCTGTTGGTTCCGCTCGACACCGACCCCGTCGACGCAGCGTTCGCGCTGTCGCAGCACTTCGTCGACCAGGCCACGACGCGGGTGGTGCTCGCATGAGCGCCGCCCTTCCTCGTCCCATTCCGTGGCTCGGAAAAGTGGGCGTGATCGACTCTATCGACGCCGACGCCCCACGCCCAACGGCCGCTGAAACGCCTGCGAAGAAGCGCCCACCCACGACCGCCGTCTCTGCGCCAGCACCGGAGGCGCGCGCGAAGGCGCCAGCGATCGCCGCGTCGATCGACGCCACCGCTGCGACGACCGCGAGCGCGCCCGCCGCGAGCGCAGCGAAGACGCCGTCGCTCTTCGAGCGCGTAAAGGCTCGGCTGCTCCCGAAGAAGAAGAAGCGCCCTGGCAGCGGAATCCCCGCGCGCAAAGTGATCGAGTGGCTTCGCAACGCGCGCAGGGTCTCGCAAGCGGGCTTCTTCGGGCTCTTCATGTTCTTGCTGGTCCGCACTGAATTTCGCGGCGGATTCACCGGCGGAACGACGATCCGCATGCCCTACCCCGTCGAGGGCTTCTTGCTCGCCGACCCGTTCGTCGCGCTCATGACCCTGCTCTCGACGCACACCGTCTACCGCGCCCTCTGGTGGTCGGTCGCCATGGTCGCGCTCACGCTCTTGTTCGGCCGCGTCTTCTGCGGCTGGATTTGCCCGTTCGGAACGCTCCACCACTTCTTCGCCTGGCTCGTCCCCAACCCCAAGGGCGCCACGACGGGAGGTCGCCGCGTCGAGGCCAACAAAACCCGCCCCTACCAGAACATCAAGTACTACCTGCTCATCGTCTTTCTCCTCGCGGCCGCGTTCGGCAGCGCCATCGGAGGGCTCTTCGACCCGATCTGCATCGCCGTGCGATCCATCGGGCTCGGCGTGCTCCCGTTCTTCAACTACATCACGGGCCGCGGACTCGACACGGTCTCTGCGGGCAACCTCCGCGTGCTGCAACAAGCGACGGACTCGACGCGCGACGTGCTCGTCGCGACGGTCCTGCAGCCCAAGCAGTTCTTCTTTCACCAGACGTGGGTCATCGGCGCGCTGCTCTTCACCGTCGTGCTCGCCAACCGATGGATCCCGCGCTTCTGGTGCCGCGCGCTCTGCCCGCTCGGCGCGACGCTCGGCGTGATCGCGCGCCACGCCGTGTTCGGCATGGAGAAAGACCACTCGAAGTGCACGGACTGCAACCTCTGCATCGTGCACTGCCAGGGCGCCGACAGCCCGCAGGGCGGCGTGAAGTGGCGCCAGGACGAGTGCCACATGTGCTTCAACTGCGAGACCGCGTGCCCCGAAGACGTGATCAAGTTTCGCTTCTTGCCCAACCGTCGAAGCGCCCGCACTGCGCCCGAGCTCGATCGCCGCAAGACGCTCGTCTCTGCCATCGCAGGCGTGTGCGCGTTGCCCGTCTTGCGCACCAGCGACACGCTCGACGCCAACTACTACGACAAGCTCATTCGACCGCCGGGCTCCGTCGGAGAGCGAGACTTCCTCGAGCGCTGCATCCGCTGCGCAGAGTGCATGAAGGTCTGCCCCAACAACGCCCTGCACCCTGCCCTGCTCGAGTCCGGAATCGAGGGCCTCTGGACCCCCATCCTGATCCCCCGCATCGGCTACTGCGAGCCCA
Source organism: Myxococcales bacterium (assembly GCA_013298625.1). Taxonomy (GTDB): domain Bacteria; phylum Myxococcota_A; class Polyangia; order Polyangiales. Next base: position 39,127 of record JAAFIF010000023.1, on the reverse strand, counting down.
CCTGCGTCCTCTGCGGTCAGGTGTGCCCCACCGGCGCGATCCAGAAGATCAACGAAGAGCAGAAGCTCGGAAACCCGCAGCGCAACATCCCCCACATCTCGATCGGGACCGCCTTCTACGACCAGGGACGCTGCCTGCCCTGGGCCATGGCCACCCCGTGCATCGTGTGCGAAGAGTTCTGCCCGACGTCTCCCAAGGCGATCTGGGTTGAAGAGCTCGACGTTCCCGGCCGCGATGGCCGCACGGTTCACGTTCAACGCCCGCACGTCGACCCGAAGCTCTGCATCGGCTGCGGCGCGTGCGAGAAAGTCTGCCCGGTGCAAGACAGACCTGCCGTGTACGTAACGTCCGTGGGCGAGTCTCGCAGCCGCACCAACGTGATCCTGCTCGAGAGCGAGAACTACAACCGCTCGTAAGCGTCGCGCGCTCTCACGACGAGCGGGCGAACGCGCGCCGTACGTTCACCTCGACGTTCACACTCGCGTTGCTCCCCGCGCAACGCGGCGTTGCCGAGCTCGCAATACGCTCAGCGCACGACGCGACGACGCCGCGCGACGACCGCGCCCAGCGCGACGATCGCCAGCGCCCAGGCACCCGAGACGCTGCGCGTCGAGCCCGGCGCCGAGCACTTGCAGCCGCCCATCTCCGCGGGAGGAACGCGTCCCCCATCGCTCTCGCCGGCATCCGCCGCGACGCCCGAGTCCATCACCGGCACCGACGCGTCCGGCTCGACCACGCCGCCGCCAGCGTCGTCGCTGGCTGGGTTGCATGTGTTGGTGCCTGGACCACACACGTTGAGCCCCGCCATCGACGTCATGAAGCACGAGAAGTTGTTGGGGCACGAGCAGTCGTCGGAGCACGCCTGCGAGCAGAACGCAGCGCCTCCTCCGCCCTGCACGCACAGCCCGCTCGAGCACTGATCGGGCGCTGTGCACGGATCGCCCGTGCGCCCGGTGCCCATCATGGTGCCGCCGCCGCCAGGAATGCACAGCGCGCCGATGCTCGTGTTCGCGCACTGAAAGCCGGATGGGCACGGAGAGCTCGTCGAGCAACTCCGAGAACAGAAGCAGTCCGTCGCGCTGCGACACACGCAGCGGTTGCCCGCCGCGCACGGCGTGCTCGCGTTGCACACCGCGCCCACGTCACCGCCGCCGGGATTCACCCCAGAGTCCGCAGGAACGCCCGAGTCCGGCACGGCCGCGCCCGACGGATACAAGAAGCACACGCCGCCCTGATCATCACCGCTGAGGCTGCGAATCTGGCCCCCCGAGTACGACGGCAACATGATCGAGCCGCGCACGTTGGTGTGGTCGAGCCCCAAGAAGTGTCCCTCTTCGTGCACGGCGATCGACTCGGTGTCGACCGTGCCTCCCGTCCCCGTGCCCCAGCGAAATCCCACAGCGTTGAACTGAATGTCCGCGTCGATGAAGTAGCCGCCCGAACGCCACACCGGTGTGGTGACGCCGATCGTGCTGTTCACCGAGCCGAGCTCCGCGGGCCACGTGCTCGAGATCCAGAGCACGCTGCGCTCGCTGTCGCCCGAGCGCGCGCGGGTCATCGCAGTGGCGCCATCGTTGCGCGAACGCCACGTCGTGCAAGCCGGCGCCGCCCACGTCGCAAACCCTGCCTCGACCGCGGCAATCGCGCCCGCCGCGCCGAGCGACGCCGGCGCGCTCGCGGCGTTGATCCGGTAGCCGATCGGCAGCGAGGACGGGTTCCACTTGGAGGCGGAGGGCGTGTACGCGCTCGCGACCGAGGCGGCGCCGAGCAGCGCGAGCACGAGCGCACCGCGAGAGATCACAGGACGTCGGCTCATCATCGCCTCCTCGCGTTGAACGCGCGCACTTCGCGCACGAGGCGCTCGAGCGTGTCCGTGTTGTCCGCAGGCGCTTCGGCCATGGTCATCCTACCGTTGACCCAACGAGCGAACGTCAGCCCTGAGAGCTCTCGACGCACGACCGCGCCGCCTTCAGGCGAAGCCGTGACGAAGTAGACCGACTGCGCGAGCGCGGTGAGAAACACAACGCCGTCGCCGCGACGGAGAAACAGCACCGCGTGCTGTCCCACTCCGAGCCGCGCATCGCCTGGAATCTCGCTCTCGAGCCCATCCACCTGCCCGCCGAACTGCCGAACGATCAGCTCTTGCGTGCCCGAGCCCTTGAGGTACTCCGCGACGCGCAGTCGGGTCCACGTAACGATCTGCGATCGGTCATCGTTCCACCCGCTGCGACGCGACACGACCGTGGCGCGCACGACGAAGTCAGACTGCGCCGAAAGCTCTTCACGAGTCAGCGGAACCACGACGGTTGCTTCTGACACCGCTGGCGTCACAAGCGACAGCGTCGCTGCAAGCATCATCGCCCCCATCACACCGATCCGTCGTCGCACTGCGGTTCGCTCCTTCACGTTCGTCAACCAACGCTGCGGCCTGCAGAGCCAACGCTCTGCGAGCCAACTCGACGAAGGATTAAAGCACGACCGTGCTCGCCGATGCGAACGCGTGCGAACGCCGCAGCCCGGCCGCAGCACTTCGCCCGCGCACGGGCTCCGTACGCCCAGCGCCCGGACCGCCACAGCTGCCTTGCCCCCAAAGCCCCAGAAGCACGAAGGAAGCGCGCGAGCGCTGCGACGCGCCCCCGTCTCAGATGGGGTTCTCTGGCACGTTCACGACGTCGCCGGGCGCGAGGATCACCGTCGCGAAGCGCCCTTCGATGATCCCTTGCACGGGGATCGTGAACGTCCGTCGCTGGCCTTGATACGTCCGGATCAACACGACACGGTCGCGGTTGGCCAGCGGTGTGAACCCGCCCGCTCCCGAGATCGCCTGAACGATCGTCATGGCTGGCGTAAACGCGAGCGACCCAGGCCGGGCGACCTGGCCGATGACGTCGATCCGCCGCGAGCTGACCTCGCGCACAAAGACGCTGACCTGCGGAGCGTTCAGCACTTGATGTTCGCGCAGCTGGTCACGAATACGATCCGCGAGCTGCGACGGGCCCAGTCCTGCGACCGAGACCCGTCCGATGTAAGGAAAATCAATCGTCCCATCGGGCGCGACTCGGTACTCTTGCGACAGGTCCGCCTCGTTGAACACCCGCACCTGAAACGTATCGCCCACACCAAGCGAGTTGTTCTCTGGCGGCGGCGGGGGTGGATCGAACCGCCCCCCGCTCGAGCACAACGCACCGTAGCTCGACACAGCGAGCAGCAGCGCGACCATCCTCCCCCTGCGTAGCGACTTCGAACTCAACACGATCGGGTTGTCAGACGCCAGACAGCCTTCACCAGTTCACGCGAAGCCCGAGAAAGGCCTCGAATTTGACCCAGTTGAGCGACGCGAGCGCCATTCCCATCGAAGAGAGACGAGCGTCGATCAAGTTGCCGGTGAACGCCAACGTCGTGTTCAGACCCAAGTAGTCCGTGAATCGATACTCGCCGAACAGCTGCGCCAACACGCGGAAGCCCGTGATTCGCCCAGTCGCGGCGTCGACCGCTCCACCCGAAATCGAAGCCAGTCGATTGCCTGTTTGATCCGTGAGGTAGCCAAACTGCACCAGGCCCGCCTGCGCTTCGCCAGAGAGCGAGAAACGCCCCGCGAACATGTGGCTGACGTTCACGTACAGGTTGTTGCGAACCATGTAGTTGCCGATGAGCGACGGCGCGATGTCTCGCAACACGCCAACGCGCACAGCCATCTGCGGTCCAGTGATGAAGCGGACTTCAGCGCTGCCCACAAACGTCTCGACGTTGTCGCCGAGCGAGAAGTACGTTGCTTGATAGCCGCCAAACACGTGAAACGCGACGCGCTCGGAGAACAAGCCAGTGATGCCGAGACGCGTCGACAGCGGCACGCTCGTGAACAGCCCGGTGCCGATCGCTGCCGGGTTGAAGTAAAAAGTCGGCTGCGCCGTTCCGCTCCACGCGATCGAGGTCTTCGGCAGGAATCGCCAGCGCATCTGAAGAGTCAGATCGTTGGCCATGTTGTTGTAACCTTCGAATCCCGATTCGAAGAAGATGTTCAGCGAATTGGTGTAGTTCGCCCGAAACTCGAACGAGCCGCCACCCGGCGTGATGCCCAAGCCCAGCTGAGCGAGATTCTGCCAGCGGTTGAACACAAACAGCTGCCCGAAGTTCAGCTCGCTCGTGCCCTGAACAGCGCGCGAAAACGTGTCCGAGAACGTAAAATTCCACACCGGACTAGGCGTTGCCGTCACGCTGACAGCCGCGCTGAACCCGAGGTTGGAGGCATCCGACACCGGACGAACACCGACCGCGCCCAGCCCGAAGAAGTGCGAGTAGCTTACGCCGACGTTCGCGCGAAACTGCAACGGCCGCGGCGTGGGCGGCGCGCCAGTCGACTGCGTTCGCTGGGGACCGAGCGTCGAGATGCCGATGTTGCCCGTGACCCGAAGACGCAGCGCGCCCTCGGCGTTGGCCGTGTAGAGGGCGTTGGAATCGTAGCCAAACTCCGCGCCGATCCCAGGGTGAAGCTCGAAGTCACCAACGCGGATGCCGCGCCCCTGAGTCAGGTTGCGATCCGCGAGCCAGTACTGTGCCCGGGCATCTCCGGCGCTGACACCCACGGCAACCGCCGCGAGGACAGCCGCGATCGAACTCCGCCTCATCCGTCTCGATCTCCTGAAATCTGTCGCCACTCGACCCACTTCGCGCGTAGCGCTCATCGAGCCGGGCTCAAAGTCGGCGGAACATACACTTCGATCAAGCCGCCAGGCACAAGGTCGACATCTTCAGTGGGGATCGTCGTCGACACCCGAACACCGATCTCTGTCCCCTCACCAAAACCCGCGGCCTCTTCGCCAACGCACTGACGCGCCTCGACATCGAGGCCCCGCACGCGCTGCTGGTAGATCAACACGAGCGAGTACTCGTGGTTGCGCTGGTTGTCGTTGCTGACGCTGACCGCGGTCTGCAACAGGTCGACGTGCTCGCGCGCCGAGCGAATCGCCACGTCGATCTGCGTCAGCTTGTCGTTGAGGCAGTTGACCTTGATGATGTCGCGCTCTTGGTTGGCCCGGTCGAGCATGGTCGAAACCGACCGACGCGTGACCTGCATCTCTTCGACCGTACGCGACGCCGAGCGGAGCTGCTGCTGCGGGGTCAGTTGCTGAACCGTGCGAGTGCCGACGACCGGGCGCTGCTCTTGCGTCGTCGCGTTGTTCGCGGTCTGCGCGCGCGCAACGCCCATCCGGACGCCGCCGAGCACCAGGACCGAAACCGCCATCCACTGCCAGAAGGAACGCTTGCTCATCTCGAAGCCTCCTCGATCACCTAGTCGGACGATCGAGCACAAAGGTGCCGAACTATCTCAGCCGAACCTGTGGGTGTCAACGCCACATCACGGATCCGGTCGATGTCATCTCTGTGTCGCTTCGCGCACTTTCCTTGCTCGGGAAGTGACACGACGCGCACGTCGTCTCGTCCGTTGAGATGCCCCGCCGCCCACGCGTATTCAACCCCCCAGCGCACTCACCGAGGGCGATCAGCCGCCCGGAGAGAAGTTGAACGGGAAGCTGAAATCAACGGACCCGCCTTCGGGCGTCGGAAACACCAACCCACGCACACGGGACACCACGCACGAACCGACTTCGGGCGCCGCACCCAGCCCGCTCGACGACGCGGAGGTCACGCGGCCAGACGTGCCGATGGTGAACCGCACATCGAGTCGCCCCGACAGCGTGGGATTGTTGCGCAGCGCGCGCTCGTAGCAGGAGCGAATGCCACCCATCTGCCCGCGGATCAAGCCGGCCACGCGGCTCGCGTCGAGCGTGCCTTCTCCGCCCTCCGCCTCACCGCTGCCCACGCTCGCGTTGCCCGAGATGCGACGCTCGACCACGACCGTTCCGCCGCCGCCGATGCCGCCGCCGCCGCCTTCGATCGCGCGGCCCGCGCCGAGACCACCGCCGCCGGAGATGCCGCCAGCGCTCGCCGCCATGCCGCCACGACGCACGCCCGAACCGCCAGCGGCGGTCGAGATCCCGCCCGTGTTCGCGAGCGCATCGACCGAGCCCTGCATCAGTCCGCCCTGCGCGAGCCGATCCGCAGCCGATCCGCGCCCCGTGTCCGTCGCGCCCGTCAGCGCGGCGAACTCGGCGCTGTTCTGCAGAGCGTTCAACGCCGCAGCGGCTGCTCGCTCCGCAGCACGAGACGCGCCCTCCGCCTGCGCCGCGGCGCGCGCCGCACGCTGCTCGGCGTTTCCAGTGTTCTGCGCAGGCCGGTTGCTCGCCTGTTGCGTCGGCGCAGGGGTGTTCGTCGGCTGCTGAGGCTGGTTCTGATCCGGCTGCTGCTGCGTCGGCTCGGGCTCCTGCACCGCAGGCGGCGTCGCCAACTGCACGATGCGCGCATCGAGCGCGAACACGTCCTCGATCTCAGGGTCGTACAGGTACTCGACGTACGCGAGCCCGCTGAACGCGCAGAGCATGAAGAACGCGAGGCACGCGTTGTACGTCCAGTCGATGTTCTTCACCCATCCCGCGCGGATCGCCGCTGGCAACTGCGGCTTCGGCTGCGGCGGAGGCGGGTTGACGAACTGAAACAAGAACTGAACGTCGCCGATCGAAACCTTGCCGCGGCATTGCTCGTTGAGCGGCGCTTGCCACCCAACGTTGCTCTTCACTGCCTGATTGCTCTCTTTGAGCTGCTTGAGAGACATCACGCCGGACGCCATCGCGACGCGCCCGTCCATCGCGTCGGTGAAGTTCAGCTTGTACTGGCCGCCCACCATCTGAAACAGGTCGAAGTGCCCTGGGAGCTCCGGCCCCACCACGGTGAACGTGTTGCGCTCGGTCGTGCCGACGCTGACCGTGTCCCGCGTGCGGATGATCCGCTCCTCGACGATCTTGCCGCCCTGGATCATCCCGATGCGGAGCACCTTGGGACCCTGGACGGTCTGCACGGCCTGCATGGCCATGGTCATCGCGCCGGGCTTGTTTCCTCGTGGGGGTTGCTGCTGCGTCGCCATCTGCCGCTCCGTTCGCTCGTCGAACCAATCGTGCCGAACTATCCAACCGCGCCCGCGCCATCATCGGCGCGCTCTGTGAGCGCGACTCGATGCGCTCTGACAACGGCAGAGCGATCGAGTTCCCGTTGGGGGAAGATTTTCTTCCGCCCGCTCGAGCGTCGAGTCGACGACGAACCCCTCAACTCTACCGCCCGTCGGGGCATGTCGTCCACGCCTCGTCGCTCGTCACTCTTCATCCTCGTCGAGCTGGGACTGCGCCCGCCCGCCGTCGCTTGGGTCTTCCTCGAGCGCCAAGGCCAGCCGGTGCAGCTGCTTCGACGCATATCGCGCGTGCCGCCCCGCTAGCGCCAGCGCGCTCCACATCGGAACCGCCGTCGCAAACCCCAACAGCGCGCTCCCAAACGCCCGCGCCGCCACGGCCTCTCCGCCGCCGGTCGACGACCGCAGCGTGGCAATCGCCGCGAGCAAGCCGAGCGACGTTCCGATCGTCGCCATGCCGCGCAGCGCGCTGACCGGAACCGCGTAGTCCATCCGCACCTCGTCCGCGCGATCCGACCCCAGCTCGCCGTCGGTCTCAGCGCTCAACACGCTCACCAGCGCAGGGTGCATCTGGTCCGACGCCAACTGCTGCGTCGATCGGCCTGCGCGACGCGCGGCGCGCACCGCCTCGACGACCCCACCGTCGACCGCACCGGCGAGCGCGGCGGCGCGCGAAACCGCGCGAACTGCAACGGACCAAGCAACCAGCGCGTACGCCCCCTGCACGATCATCCACATGCGTTGTCGCGGCCGCGTCAGAAGGGCGCGCGACGAACCGCGTTGATGATCTCGTGCAAAAACCGCACGGGCAGCTCGAGGTACGAGTACCCGAGCGACGAGCGCCCCGAGAGCGAAAACGCGTACGGACGCTGGATCTCTCCGCGCACTTCGATGGTTCCCGTCGCGACGTACACGCGACGCCCGCCCTCGGTACGAAGCGTCGCCTGCATTGGCTCTTCGCCTCCTGCCGCTGGGGTCGCGCCCTCGCCGCCGGGCGTCGGCGCGTTCTGCGCCCAGGCTGATCCAGCGCCGAGCGCCATCGCTGCGCTGAGAACCGCCGCCAATCCGATCTTGTTGCGCTTCATGGGTCCGCCTCTACTCTGCTTTAGCACACACGATGTCGAGCACAGGATTCAAGCGCCGCCGTCACGGCTCGCTGCCGGCGCCGCGCCCGCGTCGCCGCCCGTCGCCGCAGCACCGGAGGCGCGCGCCGCCCGTCGTTGCTCGCGCTGCAAGACGGTCTGCGTGCGCGTCACGAGCGCGGTGAGACGCTCGAGCTGCGCGGTCACGTCGGCGTTGCGCGGATGATTGACGAACTGCGGACCGAGCGCGTCGCGAAAGCGCGTAAACGCCTGCTGCGACTGCTGGAGCAGCGCGATCTTGCGGTTGAGGTTGTCGATGCCTTGGCTGGCGATCTCGCGCGCCTGCTCACCGTACAAGCGGCCGTAGTTGTAGTGAACTTCGACCATCGACGGGTCGAGCTGCTGCGCGCGCGCGAGCTCCGTCGACGCTTCATCGTACGAGTGCATCGCGCGCAGCGCGTCGCCGAGGTTGAGGTGAGCCTTCGCCCACGACGGGGCGAGCGCCGCCGCCGCACGGAGATGTTCGATCGCCTGCGGAACATTGCCCGCCTGCAGCAAGTACACGCCCAGGTTGTTGTGCGCTTCGGCGTACTGCGGATCGAGCTCGACCGCGCGCGTGAAGCTCTGGATCGCACCGGGAACATCCCGGCTCACTTCGATTCGCAGCAGCGCTCTCAAGTAGTGAGCGCGAGCGTCGTTCGCCCCGGGACCGTTGTTCGGGTGGTTAGGGTCCGAGCCGTTGATCACGTCATCGATGATCGCCAGCGCGTTGTCTGTGCGGCCGCGCGCACGAAACGCCTCAGCGACCGCCATCTTCGCCGCAACGTTGCGCTCGTCGATGCGCAGAATCGCGCGCGCCTCGTTCACCGCTTCGTCGTAGCGCTCGGCCGTCACCAACAATCGCGCGTACTCGGCACGAACCAAGAAGTTGCCTGGGTATCGACTCGCGATACCGCCCGCGAACTGCACGGCTTCGTTGACGCGGCGCTGTCGCACGAGGAGCCGCGAGCGCGCGACGACCGCGAGCTCGTAGTCCGGCTGAATTGTCAGCGAGCGCTGGTAGTAGCTGTCCGCCTGAGGATCCTGCCCCTGGCGCTCAGCGATGATCCCAGCGTTGTACGCCGCAGCGAACGCCCGAGGATCGTTGGAGAGCGTCCGATCGAACGCGTCGCGCGCGGCGCCGAGGTTGCCCTGCTGCGCCGACGAGAGCCCCTGACGGTAGGTGTCCCGCGCGGCAGAGTTCATCTCGGGGCGGGCGGGCGGCGCGGGCGGACGACCAGGCTGACTCTGCGGCTCTTCGACCTGCGCCGCGACGCCTGTGTCCGCCATCGCGGCGAGCATCCCAGAGTCCTGCACGGCGCTCGCAGGCGGCGTCGCAGACTCTTCGAGGCTCGTGTTGTTGCTGGTGTTCGCCGCAGACGACGCACTCGCGTCGGCCCCAGACGAGCCGCCCGACGAGGTCTGTTGACCGTTGTTCTGCTCGTTGTTTCCGCAGCCCGAGAGCGCTGCGACGAGCGAGAGAAACACTGCCTTCGAACGGACGTTCATCGTGATCACTCCCTGGCCGCTCACTCGCCCGCCAGTCCCGGCGTCGCCACCGGCTGCTGCTGCGTGAGGGTCGCGCCCGGCGCTTCGGTGCTGAACATCGTCGCGGTGTACGAGAAGCCCACCCGCTGCGCGAGCTGCGGCGAGATCCCGCGAACCGCGGCCTCGATGAGGGGGCGATTCTCTTCGAGCCGGATGTGCTCGAGCGCGGTCGCAGCGAACTGCGTCGGGATGTTGTTGCGACGCGCGAGGTGAATCGCAATCGCGTAGTCCTGAATGGCCAGCTTGCGCTCGGCCTCCGCCTCTTGGTCGTACTGCTGCTGCACCGCGGTGGTCATCTGATCGCGCATCTGCTGCACACGATCACGGACCTCTTGCGCTTGATTGCGCAGGCGGGTCTCGAGCGCTTCGTTGCGGCCGCCGAGCTGGTCAGCGAGCCGATCGAGGCGCGTCGCGCTCGCCTCGGCCTGCGTGAGCTGCCGCTGCTGCGCCGTCGAGAGCCGCAACAACGTGGCGATGCGGACCTCTTGCGTGGCGAGGTACTCGTGCGCCTCGCCGCGACGGACGAGCGCGCCGATCGTGTACTCGCCGCCCTGCAGATCGATGATCTCCGCGGCCTGCGTGTCGATCGCGTCGAGCTCGGTCTTGATCGTGCGAACCTGACGAGCGAGCTCCGTTCCGGTGCCTTGCGTGAGCGCGCGAGTCATGAACTGCCGAACGCGGGTGTCGAGGTCGGCGTAGAGCGCCTCCGCTGCGTACGCTGCGGCGCGCGAGCCCGGCTGCTGCCGAGACTGACGAAACACCTCCGCGACGCGACGCAGCTCACGCTGCGCGCCGGTCTGATCGCCAGCGTTTCGCAGGGCCTGCGCGATGTTGTACTGCGCCTGGACGTGAAACTCTGCCGTGTCCGAGCTCATCGGAGTCGCGCGGCGGTACTCTTGAAACGCGCGGACAGCGCCCTGCCAATCACGCGCGCGCCACGGCATCTCTGCGTAGCGATACTCGGCGGTCGCGCGCTCGCGCCCCGCCTCGGCGACCGGCAAGAACGCGCGCCACGCTTCACGTGCGCGCGTCCAGTCGCCGGTGTTCGTTCGAATGAGCGCGATCGAAGCGAGCGCGTCGTGCACGTGATCGCCGTGGCCCGTGGCCGAGGCGAAGCGGTTGTCGCGCACCACTGCGTCGAAGTACCGAACCGCGCCCTCGTAGTCGAAGGTTCGGTCGAGGTTCACGCCAGCGCGGAAGTGCGCCTGCTCGAGGATGTCCACGCGCTGCTGGCGGTCGCCGCCCTCGAGCTCGCGGGGCGGGTTCGATCCGTTCACGTTGAGGTTGTTGAAGTCCTGCGTGATGCGGATGTACGTCTGCGTCGCTGTGTCGAAGCGGTTGGTTCGCTCGTACGCGAGCGCGGTGTAGTACAGCGCGAGCGGCGCGTCGCGGTGGCCGCGGTTCGAGTTGATCGCCTGGAGCATCTCGTTCGCGGCGCTCTCGTAGAGCCGAAGCGCTTCTTCTCCGCTCGCGCGCTCAGCGGAGTGAAAGCGATCGAGCGCGAGACGGAAGGTGCGGTCCGTGAGCGTCGTCACGATCAAGCTCTGATCGACGCCGCGGCACGAGCCGCGCGACTGCTCCATCGCGAGCGCATCGCGGTCTTCTTGCCGGTTCTGCACCAGCATCATGTTGAAGAGGTCAGCGAACGCCGCGCCTGCGACGAGCTGGTCCGAGCAGAACGTGCGGAGGATGTAGCGATAGCCCTCTTCAGCGTCCCGCGCGTGACCGTAGCGCAAGTTCGTCCGCGCGTTGAGGTACGCGAACTTCGAGCGAAACGGCGGATCGTTGAGCGGGTTTCCGTCGCTCTGAAAGACCTCCGCGAGGCCGCGCGGCGAGTCTTGTCCGCGCGGAACGCGGCGGACGTACGAGATCCTCGCCTCCATCAACGACCGAACGTTGTCGGGAATGTTGATCTCCAACACGTTGGCCGCGGGCTGCGCGGCCTGCGCCTGCTGACCAGCTTGCGGCTGCGCGGGCTGCGCCGCCCCTGGCTGCGTCGGCAGCTCTTTGCAGCGCTGCTCGCCCGCCGCGTCGAGGTACGGCTGCCCCTGTGCGTTGCGGAGCTGGCCGATCTCGATGCCCGCGCGCACAGCGAGGCACGCGTCCATGCGACCGGCGGACACGTCCGCGCGGATCGCGGCCTCGAGCGACTTGATGGCCATATACGCGCTCGCGGCGAGATACTGGTCGTTCTCGTTCGACTCGCGAACCTCGCCATAGGCGCGAGAGGCCTCCGCGTAGTTGCCGCTCCAGAAGAGCGCGTCTGCGCGGTTGTACTTGAACTCGTACGCAGCGTCGTCGTTGGGATAGTTGCGAATGAAGTTCGTGTAGGCCTCGACCGCGAGCTGGTACTCTTGGTTCGCGCGCTGAAGCTCAGCGAACGCAGAGGCCTGGCGCTCGCCGCGCTCGCGCGGGTTGCGCGCCGCCTGGCAGATATCTCCGCCCGCCTGTCCGAGCGCGCAGTTGTTGAACGAGACCGAGCGAGTGCGCGCGCGGGACGCGCGGCGGTGGTGCTCGATCGCGGTGTCGTGCAGCGAGTTGCGCGCGACGATCTCGGCGTGGCGCTGCGCGTCCGGGTGCGAGTTGTTCGCCCGGTACCAGTCGCCGCCTTCGAGGTAGTTCGCGAGCGCGCCGCGAGCGCCGATCGCCGCGTCGAACTGCCGCTGACGCTCGTACGAAATCGCGATGTTCTCAGCGACCCGCGGCGCCATGAAGTGCAGCGGGTTCATCCGCAAGAACAAGCGGTAGAGGGCGATGGCCTCGTAGTACTTGGTCTGCTGAAAGTAGTCGTTGGCCAGCTCGAGGTACGCCTCCGGCGTCCATGGCCGGTCCTGCGGGATGTGCGATGGACGTCCCGGCACGGGCGTGCCCGTCACGCGCTGCGTGGCCGTAGGCTGCGTGGACGCGAGCTGCGTTGCGTTGAACGGCGAGGTGATTCGAATGATGCCCGCGCAGTCGAACGGACGTGTCGCGTCCGCGGGCGGTCGCGCCAACGTCTCGACGAGCTGCTGGCACTCGAACTGCTCGTTCGACGCGGCGAGGTTCCACGTGCTCTCGGAGAAGATCACGCCGATCCACTTGATCGTGTCCGAGCGGTTGCCTTGCGCAGCCGCCTCAGCGCCGACGTAGTCGTAATAGTCGAGCAGACGCGAGAAGGCCTCGAGCGCCTTCGGATAGCCGTTTTGCATACGGAAGAAGCCCCAGCCGATCTTGTAGAGCGACTTCGACCAGAAGATTCCGTACTGCGTGTTCGCGTTGAACTGCGCGCGCCCTGGCGAGTTGGCAGCGCTGACCTCGTTGGGGTCTCCGCCGCCCGTGCCCGCGCCGGCGATGCCCGCAGCGGGAGTTTCGCTTCCCGCGTTGGCGTTGGCCGAGGGCAGGCGAGGCGTCTCGCTGAAGCGCATCGAGGCTTGGTAGGCCGCGATCGCGAAGGCGTTGCCGAGGTCTGGGTCCGTCGGAGGATTATCGAAGTGATAGTCGCCGATGAAGTACCAGGTCTCCGCGGTGTAGCGCGACGGCCGTCCGTTGGCGCCGTTGAGCGGCTGGCACTCGGCGTAGTCCGTCGGGATCGGCATCGGCTCGGTCTCCGTCGACTGCCCAGCGGCGGTCAGAGACGAGTTGATGTCGCTCGCACCCGTGGACGAAGCGCCTGCTTCTGCGCCCCCATCACCATCGCTCGTCGCCGCGCTCGGAGCCACGTACGGCGTGGTCAACTCCGGCGCGTACGGCCGCAGCACGTCCGCCAAATGCTGGCACGACAGAGGCGTGTCCTGGCCCGGGACGATCGGCGCCGCCAGGTCCATCTGCGGCTGGTATCGAAAGCGCGCGGGGCAGACCATGCTGCGATACGCGCCGATCGACTCGTCCTCTTTGCCCATCTCCTTGAGCACCCACCCGAGCAGGTAGTGCGTCGTGTCACGCAGGCGAAAGTTCGTGAAGCGCTGCGCGACGTGGCGATAGAGCAGGATCGAGCAGCGATAGTCCGCCGGCGGCGGCGTGGCCATGTCGTCGGTCGGCATATTCGCCGCTTCGCGCTCGGCGCGCGCTCGGTCGAAGCGCTCGTCCGCCTCGAGCTTCGCGTACTTGGCCTCGTCGTAGTACAGCTCCGCGAGGCGAAACATCACGTCCGGCGTGTGGTCCGCGTCGGTCGGATACGACTCGATGAAGCGCTCGAAGATCGAGATCGCGTTGCGTCGCGCGAGCGCCTCGGCCTGCTGCTCCGCGGTGATCTGCCGCTCGTAGCCGCGACGCAGACGCGTGAGTTGATTCTCGTGCTCGCGTCGGAGGAGCCCGTTCACGCTCTGTCGGTACGAGTCTCCACGGGAGGTGAACCCGTTGATCTCGTCCTCGAGCACCCGCAGCGCGTTGAGCTGCTCTGGCGTCGGCGCTGGGCGCGCGCGAATCTGCACCTGCGGCTCGTTGCCGAGTCCGCCGTTCGAGTTGTCCGCCACACCCACGGCGGTGACCGCAGCGTCTGCAGCGCCCGAAGAAGACGCCCCGCTTGTGATCAGCGCCGACGGAGCAGCGTCCGCGCTCGCCGCGACACCAGCGTCCGCGCCGGTGTCCGTGGGTCGGGTCTGCGCCGAGACGCGTGAGGCGCCGAGCGCAGCGACCACCAGCGGAATTCCGAGAAGCCAACGAGAAGAAATCTTCATGGACTGCGTTTCCTGACTCAGCGTCCACCACTGGGCGCGGCCGCGCCCGAATTCGTCTGCGGGGCCGTGCTCGAGGAGCCATCGGGCGCAGGGCTGCTCGAGGCGCCCGGCTGCGTCGCTGGCGACGGCGTCTGCTGCCCGCCCGGCTGAGGCGTCGTGGATCCGCTCCCGCCCTGGCCAGGCCGCTGCTGTCCGTTCGTCTCGTTCTCGGCGCCCTCGATGACCTCGCTGAACTCGTCGTTGAGCGCGGTCGATTCGCGGTTGAGCTCCTCTGCGAGGATGCGCGCGCGGTTGTTGTGGTTCTCGCGCTCTTCCCAGGCCACGTCGACGAGGCCGAGGTCCGCGCGCATCACGATGCGATAGAAGTGAAGGCGCACGTTGGCGATGCTCTGCATCACCGCGCGACCGACGACATCGGCCGACTCGCGCTCGAGGTCGGCGAGACGCACGCGATAGCCCGCGACGTTGCGCTCTTCTTCTTGCACTTGAGAGCGCACCGTCGTGATGCGCTGGTCGACCACTGCTTGCACGCGCTGGTCAAACGACTGCGCCCGACGCTCTGCTTCATCGAGCCGCGCGAACAGCGCTTGCGCTTCACCTGGGAGTCGTCCCGCGGCGCGCAAGATGTCCATCTGCCGGACGAGCAAATCGCGGTACTCGCGCGCAATTTCGGTGTCGCGCTGATAGCGAGGATCGCCGACGCCGACCTGTGCGCGACCTGCCGCGATCAGCCGCCGCAGGTCCGAGAGCCGAGCACGGTAGCTCGCGATCGCAGCGTCATGCTGCGCGATCTCGTTGGTCAACCCGCTGATGTCCACAGAGCCGCGCGGGTTGGGGTTGTCTCGCAGGTAGCGGCGCATCGCGGCGAGCATCGCTTCGAGGTTGGCGACGCGCTGCTCGTTGCGCTGAATCTCCTGGCCGAGGACGGCGAACTCGTTCTCCGCAGCGCGGTCTCGACGACGAACGCCAGCGTCGTCGACGGGCAGACGCGAAGCAGAGGTGTCGAGCGAGCGGCGCTGCGTGAGCACGCCCTGAAGGTTGCTGTCGTTGAGCCCGCTCGCGGCCTGGTCGAGCGCCGCAGCGAGCGCCGCGCGCCCTTGAGTAACGCGGTTGAAGACCTGAAACGCCTGCTCGCGTGCGTTGCGGAGCTCTCGAAACACGTGCGCGCGCGAGGGCGAGTTGATCGCGGCGTTGAGCCGCGCGATGAGGTCTTCGCTCTCGCGGATGTACTGTCGACAGGTGTTCAGATCGCTCACCACGCCGAGCGAGTCTTCGAGCGTGCCCTCTTCGCGAACGAAGTGCACAGCCTGCGCGGGCAAGAGCGCAGAGGCGTCGAACACCATCGTGTTCATCTGCAGCAGCTGCTGAAAATACAGCTGCGGATCGGTGTTCTGCGCGACGAGCTGATCGAGCCTCGCGCTGACCGGGCCGAACTGCGTTCTCACGTCCTGAAACACACGTTGCGCCCGATCGAAGCGGCCGGTGCGGAGCAAGAGGTTGCCCCAGAGGAGCTTTCCCTCGGGGATCAGGGGCGAGTCGGGGTTGGAGACCGACAGCACCTCGAGCGCTTGCTCTGCGCGGATCGCGTCTCCGCTGCGGATGTGCGACCACGCGAGCTCGAAGAGCGCGCGGTCGAAGAAGGACGAGTTGCGCCCGACACGTTGATACGACTCGACTGCGGAGTCGTACTCGTTGCGCTCGAGGTGAAGTCTTCCGATCGCCAACCACGCGAGGTCGATGACCTGCTGCCGCTGTTGGTCGTTCTGCGCGTCGAGCTGGGTGACCCGCGAAAACGCCTGGATCGCCTCGGGAAATCGCTCTTGTGCAGTCAGGATCGCGCCGAGAAAGTACCGGGCCTGCGCGTACACCGGCGCCGACGCAGGGATCGAGTCGAACGCTTGCCGAGCGAGGTCGTAGTCGGGATTGGGGCGAAGAAAATAGTACTTTCCACGCACGTAGGTCGTCTGCGCTTCGATGTCTCCGGGCGGCAGCTGGTTGAGCCGCGCGAAGATCTCGTTCATGTCTTGCACGGTGCGCGGCGACTGGTCGCGAGAGCGAAGGGCGATCTCGATCAGTCGTCCAAGCCCCCGCTGAACGAACGGCCGAAACATCGGGTCGGTGCCGTGGTCGAGCACGAGCTCGCGAAACCGCGAGCGAGCGCCGTGTCGATCGCCCGCTTGATACAGGGACTCGCCCAGCAAATAGAGCGAGTTCGCGAACGCGGGCGTATCGCGATAGTTCGTGACGATGTCTGTGAACAGCACCGCGGCGCGCGAGTAGTCGCGCAGCTGGAAGAGCAGCTCACCGTCTGCGAAGCGCTCGGTGTACGGCCGCGTCGGGCGCGTCGTGGCGGCCTGCACGCGAGGCATGTTCTGCTCGAGCGCGTTCGCGCGGGTCTCAGCATCGCTGACCGCGCGCGTGGCGTTGTCCATCGACTGCGCCGACGCGAGGCCCGGAGCGGCCAGAGCGAGCAGCGCCCCCGCAGCCAAAGCGCGGAGCGGAGTGCGATTCATCAGCGTCCCCCAGAAGGCGTCGTGCCCTGCGCGCCCTGCGCTGGCTGCGCGTTGGTGGCAGGAGCCGCCGCTGCGCCTTCGGCCGCCGGCTCGCTGTCCTGAACGTCGCGCAGCGACACGATGCGCGGCTGGAACCGGATCGCCGTGCGCTCGTTGTGGGGCGTGAGCGGACCGCCCTGCTCGTAGCCGATCACGCGGATCTGAATGGCCTTGCCTTCGGGCACCGAGAAGCTGTGCGTCGAGCGCACGCGAAACTGGTAGCCCTTGACGTACGAGAAGATGCCGTAGCCGTTGCCCTGGTACTCGAGGTTCACCGTCAGCGAGTGGTCGCCTGCGCCGATCTGCCCGTTGTACACCGGGAATTCGCGCTGATCTGCGAGCGAGCCGTTGTCGTCGGTGCGGGTGAGGATCGGCGCGCCATCGAGCGAGTACACCGCGCGGACGAGGCGGTAGAGCGCGCCCATCTGGTTCTCGTGCTGGATGATCGCGCGCGCGCCACCGATGACGTTCTGCAGAATCGACTCGGCGAGCAGTGACAGGCGCGCCTTCGAGCGGAAGATCTCTTCTTTGAGCTCATTGATCCGCTGCTCGAGGTCACGCAAGCGAACCACGAACTGCTCGCCCGTCATGCTTTGCCCTGCGTCGGCCGCGGCCATCGGCGCCGCGGCGCTCGCATCCGAGTCGTCGCCCTCTTCAGCGGGCGGCGTCGCAGTCGCAGTCGCGCCGGCATCGGACTGGGCTTGCGCACCCGCCCCGTGGATGAAGAGCGAGGCCCCGAGGATGAGTGCCATCAACCACACGCGCATGTTCGATTGTCTCCGAGAAAGGCTTGAAGCCAGGACGCACGATCCCGGCACATGTGGGACGTACCCCAACACGGGCCATCTTCCAAGCGATCACGCGCGCGAGGGTATCGGTCGGCGATCGGTTCGGTGACAGAAACCGGGCTAGGGAACATTCTCCCAGGTTACGACAGTTGTTCGAGGGCTACCGCGACGACCTTCCCGTCGGATAGAGTGCCGCGGCCGGTCAGAGCAGGCTCTGTTCGGCTCCGAGTGCCAGTGAGTGCTCGGCCAGGTCTGTTTCCTTCGAGTCCTCACCGTGCCAGCACCGCCCGCAGTCCCACCGACGGACGAGGAACTCCTCGAACGCTTCCGCGCAGGAGAGCGCCGTGCGTTCGACGCCCTCATGAAGCGGCACGAGGTCGGACTGTTCAACTTCATCCTTCGATCCGTGCGCGACCGCGCGACGGCGGAGGAGCTGTTGCAGGACACTTGGATCCGCGTCCTCTCGGGTCTCAAGGACTTTCAGCGAGCGTCGAAGTTTTCGACCTGGGTGTACACGGTCGCACGAAATCTCTGCATCGACCAGGCGCGCAAGGCCGTTTTGCGTCGCCACCCGTCTCTAGATCAGAGTTCGCGCGGTTCGACCGACGACGGCCCGACGCTGGGGGAAGTGCTCCCAGACCGAGGGCCGCGCGCCGATCGAAACGCGATCAGCAAGGAGCTACAGAGCAAGCTCGTGCAGGCGATTCAAGAGCTGCCCGAGGATCAACGCGAGGTCTTCATGCTTCGAGAGTACGGATCTCTCGCGTTCAAAGAGATCGCCGACATCGTCGGAGCCCCAGAAAACACGGTGAAGAGCCGCATGCGCTACGCGCTCGAGAGGCTGCAGAGCGCGTTGGCTGAGTACGAAGAATACGCGAAGGCGCTCGGCTGAACACCGCGCCGAGCGGTCACGACGAGGACAGTGAACATGCGCTGCGAAGACTGCCAACCCCTGCTGCTCGATCTCGCGTACGGCGAGCTCGACGAGGCGCGCGCTGACGAAGTGCGCTCCCACGTCGAGCGCTGCGCATCGTGCGAGCAGGAGTGGTCCAAGCTCGAGCGCGGCCGTAGCGCAGCAGCGATGTTGCCAGTCGCGAGCGCGCCTCCTGCGTCGCGCGCCTTGCTCGAGGCGATCGAGCGAGCCAGCCAGCCAAGAGAATCGCAGAGCGCGACGAGCAGCGCCGCGGATCGATCGGGCGCGCGTGCGTCCGCGACCGTGCGGGTCGGCGACGACGCGAGCAAGGCCAACGCGGTCGACGACGCCAACGCGAGCAGCGGCCAGGAGGGCGGCGGCGCGACGGTCGTTCCGTTGCGTGGCGGAGCGCGGTGGATCGAGCGGCTCGCCGCGATGGCCATGCGGCGCGAAGTCGCGATGGCCGCGGTGTTCTTGATGGCGCTCGGCGTGGGCGTGACGACTCTGTACAACCCCTCGCGCAACCCAGCGGTGACCGAAGAAGAGCGGCCGCGGGACGTGATCCCCGCGGTCGAAGTGAGCGCAGAGCAGCGCAGCGCCGACGAGCGCAGCGCGCAGCGACGAGGCATCAGCGCGGATCCTTCGCTGCGCGTGCGCGCCGAGCGCCCCGACACGCAGGCCCGAGCGGCCCGTGTGACGTCCCCCGCCAGCCCCCAGCCGAACGCCGCGCCAACCCCTGCTGCTGCCCCCAACATCGCCGCGGGTGGCGCGCGCCGGTTGGATCAGGGCAATAGCGAGGTTTGGACCGCCGAGGCCGCGAGCCAGAACGCCGTGGGACAGGCGGTTCAGCGAGCGCCGGAGCAGCAGTCCGCGGCGTTTCGACAGCACGGCGTGGCGTCCAACGCAGGCGTCGAGGTCGCTGGAGTTCAGCAGCAAGCCACCCCGCCAGCAGAGCTGGCTGCGCGCGGCGCGCTGGAGCGAGGCGACACAGCAAGCGCGTTGCAGCAGTTTCGGCTCGCGCTCGCCAACGCGACCGACGACGTGTCACGGGCCAGGATCCAACGGCAGATCGCCTCGCTCGAGGCTACGCAAGCCGCCGCGGCTGCGAGCCAGAACGTCCAAGCGGCGAGCGCCCAAACCGTGACGCATCAGACGAGCGAATCGTCCGTCCGCCGCAGTCGCGCAGCGCCGGCGCGCGCCACGAACCGCGCGAGAAGCGGCGGTCAAGGCGGGGCAGACAGCTTCAACGCGCTCGGCTACTGAGCGGCGTTCGCGGCCCGTGTTCGGTTGAGTTCGGCGGTCGCGCTCGACAATGAGCGCGAGCCCGTGTGATGAATTGCGCTATGCACGAGGCTTCAGGGCCCCCGGCGCGCGAGGGCTCCAATGCGGGACCGACGTGCCCTGGATGTGGGCTCGTTCATCCGTCCCCCCGACGCAGCTGCGCTCTTTGTGGAACGCCGCTCGAAACCCCAGCACACCACCCGCTGCCGATGGACACGCCGTTGCTCGAGCGCGCGCGAGAGATCAGCGCGCTCGACGGTGCTCTCGATCGCTTCTTGCGCGCGCGCGAGGGCGCGGTGGTGGCGGTCGTCGGCCCCGCGGGGCTGGGACGCACACGGCTGCTTCGCCATGCAGTCGAGCGCGCGCTGGCGACGCCGGGCGTTCGCGTGCTCGCGTCCACCGCCCGCGCTGGTGAGCCGACGTTTGCGCCGATCGCGCGCTGGCTCCTCGACCGATTCAACGTCGCGCCCACCAGGCCCATCCCCGCGGCGCGCATGGATATTTCGGCAGAAGCGCAGCGCGTCCTCGCGAGAAAATCACAGCACGTCACCGACCACGTTCGGCGCTTGCTCGTTCTCGCGGGGCTGTCGGCCGAAGAAGTCGAGCGAAGCCAGAACGTCGGAGAGCTCGGAGAGACGCTCGGGCGCTTCTGGGCGGCGGACGCCGAAGGGAGCCCGCTCTTGTTGGTCCTCGACCGCTTCGAGTTCGCCTCGGACGAGGCGCTCTCGGTCGTGCGCGAGATGGTCTCAGGTCTCTCTCGAGCGCCGGTGTTGCTGGTGATCGCGACGACGCCCGAGCGCGGACGCACGCTCACGGCCAGAGCGCGCGTGGTCGTCGAGCCCGAGCCGCTCTCGACGAGCGCGTGCGAGATCCTTTGTCACCACCTGCTTCCGGGGTTGGCTGTCGTCCCCGAAGAGCTGCTCGAAGCCGTGGTGACGCGCGCCGCGGGCGCGCCGGGCAAGATCCGCGAGCTGCTGCTCGCGCTCATCGAGTCGAGGGTGATCGTGGTGGATGAAGACCCGTGGTCGATCGACCTCGAGGCGCTCGGTCCAAACGGCCCGATTTCAACCGCAGATTTGCTACACATTCGCATGAGTCGGCTCGACGACGACGCTCGCGCCGCGCTCAGTCGCGCGGCGGTGGTCGGCGAGGTGTTCTGGGAGGGCGCTGTGTGCGCGATGGCGCGTGTCGAGGATGGCCCGCTCGACCCGAGCGCGGACGACGTGATCGCTGCGCGCGAGCACGAAGCGCTTCGACGACTCGTGTCCGCGGAGCTTCTGTCTTCGATCGAGCACGGCGAGCTTGCGAACGAGCGCGAGTACGTCTTCGCCGTGGCGGGGCTGCGCGAGATGATGTTGCAAGCGCAGCCGGACGACATCCGCCAGCGCCGTCACGACGTGTGCGCTGGGTGGCTCGAGCTCGCAGCCGGCGCCAGGGCCGATGATCTCTCGCGAGCGATCGCAGGGCACCTCGAACGGGCGGGGCTCACAGAGGCGGCGGCGCGCGCGTACCTTCGCGCGGCGCGCGTCGCGCGCGCTGGCTACCGTGGAAAGCAAGCGGTTCAGCTCTTCGACAAAGCGCTCGCGTTCTTGCCTGCGTACGACGCGCCGGCGCGGCTCGAAGCGTTGCACGATCGCGGCGTGGTGCTCTCGTTGCTCGGGCGCGTCGACGAGGCAGAGGCGACGTTTCAAGAGATGTTGGCGCTCGCGCACACGTACGGCGCGCGCAACAAGATGGCGGCGGCGCTGGGGAGGCTCGGCAGGCTCGCGCGAGGGCGCGCAGAGTTCGAGCAAGCGCGGGCGTACCTGTGGCGAGCGCTCGAGCTCTTTCAGATGGCCGAGGACCTTCGCGGCGTCGCAGCGGTGCAGGACGACCTGGGCATGGTCGCTTATTTTGCTGGAGATTTCGACGCAGCGCTCGCGCACAGCACCGCGGCGCTGGACATTCGTCGTGGGCTCGAGGACCCGCTGGGAGAGGCGCTGTCGACGCACAACCTGGGGCTCGTTCACTTGTCGCACGGGCAGCCGAGGCAGGCGAAGGCACACTTCGAGCGAGCGCTCGCGCTGCGCGAGCGGCACAACGACATCGAAGGGCAGTTCGCGACGCGCAACGTTCTGGCGGCGCTGGCGTTCGACCGTGGTGAAGTCGAGCAAGCCGAGTCGATGTGGACCGAGATCCTCGAGCTGGCGGACACGATGGGCGACCGTCGCATGATCGCGTTTACCGCAGGAAACCTGGGAGAATCCGCGGTGCACCGCGCAGACCCAAAGACCGCTACGGCGATGCTCGACCGCGCCGAGAAGGTCGGTCACGAGATCGGTGATCGAAGGGTGCTCGCAGAGGTCGAGCGCATCCGTGCGTCGCTCGCGCGGCTGCTCGGCGAGCTCGACGAAGCGCGCGCTCGCCTCGAAAACTCGCTCGCGATCGCGCAGTCGCTCGGCATCAAAGAGACCGCGGCGTTGGCGCTGCGCGGACTGGGAGAGGTCTTTGCCGCGACGGTGTTCGACGCGACGGGCGACACTGCGCGCCGCGCCGAGGCGTACTTTCGCGAGTCGATCTCGATTCTCGAGGCGCTCGGTGCGACGCGTGAGCTCGCCCGCGCGAGGGCGAGCTTCGGGATCTATCTGGTCGAACAGGGGATGCAGCACGAGGCGCGCAAGCAGCTCACGCTGGCGGTTCCGGTGCTCGAGCGGCTTGAGTTGGCCGACGCGGGGCCTGCGCGCCGCGCGCTGAACACTGCGGGAGGAGAGCTTCCTGTGATGGACCTCGGCGGGTGAACACGCGGCGTACTGCGATGCTGTGGGCGGGGGCGGCGGTCGTGCTGGTCGCGCTTCCGCTCGGCGCGGTTCCAGCGATGGACGTGGTGGGCGGTATTCGAACGGGCTCGATGCCGAAGGGCGTCTCGATCTCGCCCGACGGGCGCACGCTCTATGTGACCAACTACGGCAACGCGCACAGCAACAACGTGATGCTCTTCGACGCCGCGACGCTCGCGCAAACAGGCGCGATCAACGTCCCTGGCATCGTTGTCGAGAGCGTGCTCTCACCGGACGGACGCACGCTCTACGCCTCGAATTTCACCCGTGGAACGGTGCAGTTCATCGACCTCGCCAGGCGACGAGTGACGCGGGAGGTGCGCGCTGGTGGCCACCCGAAGGTCCTCGCGATCTCGCGCGACGGCGCGCGGCTCTTCGTCGCCAACTGGGGAACGCACAACGTCACCGAGATCGACACGGCGCGCGCCACGGTGACGCGCACGATGCGCGCCGGCCGCAACCCGCGCGGCATGGTGGTGACGCGCGCAGGTCGATTGTATGTGGCGAATTTCAACGGCCATACGATCGACGTATACGAGGGCGCGCAGATGGAGACCCATCGCAGGATCGACCCAGTCTGCCGCATCCCTCGACACCTCGCGCTCTCGCCTGATGAAGCGCGGCTGTACGTGAGCTGCTTCAGCCACTCGAAGCTGCTGGTGTTGGACACGCAGAACGATCGGCCGATTCGCGAGGTGACCGTCGGCGAGTGGCCTAAATCGATCGACGTCACGAGCGACGGACGCTACGTCGGCACAGCGAACTACGGAGGCAGTTCGATGAGCCTCGTCGACACGACGGACTGGAGCGTCGCCACGTTGGACGTGCCCGCGATGGACCACGCGAGCGGCATCGTCGCGGCGCGATCGGGGCTTCGATTCTTCGTGACGGGTTGGTACGACAACCACTTGTTCGCCATCGCGACACAAGGCAGCGCGACAGCGTGGACGATCAGCGATGCGCAGCGCGCGCTCACGCTGCGACAACGCGACTACCACCGACGCCACCCTGCGGAGTGATCTTCGTCGCCGGCCGCGTTGTGATGTTGCCGCTCGCGTCGGGGATGCGCGACGCGAGCCGCTCGCGCAACATCGCAAACGACTCAGCGACGGCTTGAGCTTGCACAGAGTTCTTCGGGCCGACGTCGCACCATCGAACCCACGCGACGAGCGCCAGAGCAGCGGCGCGAGCGCTCTTTCGATCGGGAGCGGTGGTCGCAACGGTGATCCAGTGACGCTCGCCGGTCGTCGGGTCCTCGCGCCACATGTCGATGCGGACGCGGGCCTTCGCGGTCTCTCGGCAGTACGTGAACACAAAGCCAGCGAGGCGGAAGCGGATGCGGCGAGCGGTGGTCGTGGTGGTCATGGTCAGTGCTCCGTCGTGAAGGGTCGCGAGGGTTGAGTTGGTGTGCTGTGCGCGGGGCTCACTGCCCGGCTCGCGCTCGGCACTGCTCGTGTGTACAGCGACGGGTGATCAGGACCAAAAAACCAGTTACGTTTGTTCAGTAGATGTTGAATTTACTGATGAATTTGGTTCGTGAAGGACTGAACGCGACCGTGTACAGTGCGAGTCGGAGTCACTTCCCGAGCTGGTGACGGGCCCGGTCTTCAAAACCGGTGGACACGCGGCTTTCGCCGCGGTTGGCAGGTTCGATTCCTGTGTGGCTCCGTGGGTTTTTGCTGGGTTTGGAGGGGGTGCGAGACCAGCCTGCCAAAGTATCTGCCAAGGTATTTTCGCAGGCCCTTGGTCACTCGCTGTCCAGCTCCCGCAGCCACGAGCGGAGCAGCCACTCGTCGGCGAGCACCTCGCCCCGCGGCGCGACCGCGTTGGGGTCGCTGGTGTCCGACTGGATCAGCTGGCTCGGGGACGAGAGCTTCAGCTTCGAGATCTCTGCGCAGAGGCGCCCCCAGTCCGCGCGGGTGTAGCCGTCGTGCGCGGTGCGCGGCGGGGCGTGCGTGATCCAGCGCAAGACCGAGCCGTCGCCTCCGTCCGAGAGCGTCCGAGAGACGAACGCGTGTCGCGCGACGTGTTGGTGTCGCACGTGCGTGAAGCCGAGCACCCGCTGGTCGTCTCGAAACGCCTCGTTCTCAGCGTGTGATGTGCGTGTGATGTGCGCGGCTCCCCTCGCCGTCCTCCGCGAACGGTGGGCGCGACGAGGTCCTCGGCACGAGGCTCGCGGCCGAAGGTCTCGCTCCACCCGCGAGCCCACCAGTCGGCGAGAACGCGCTCGAGCGCGGGGTGCACAGGCACGACCTTGATGGCGCGCGTCTTCGTCGAGCCCTCCGCGCGAGAGATGCTCTTGATGGCGCGCGAGATGGTGAGCTTCGTGAGGGGCTGGGCGGCGCGATCCCAATCGCTCCAGCGAAGCGCGCAGATCTCTCCGATGCGCGCGCCAGTGAGCAAGCGCAGCGCGTGAACGATGCGTCGATCGAGATGCAAGCGCTCGTCGGAGATCAGGGCCTCGATCTCTTCTCGCGAGAAGTCCCACTTCGCGCGCGCCGTCGGGTCCTTGTCTTCGATCTCGGGTAGCTCGCCACGCACGGGCTCGCAGGGGTTGGACGTCAGCAGCTCGTCGACGACCGCCGAGCGCAGCACGCGACGAAGCACGTCGAACGCGTTGCGAATCGTGCGTGGCGCGAGCGTCCCGCCGCGCTCGGACGGGTGCGCGATGAGCCATTGGATGAACGCGCGAGCGTGGCGCGGGCGCACTTGATCGACGGGCAGCGCGCCGATGGGGGCCCGCGCGATGTATCGGGCGACGGTCGCGCGATCCTCGGGGGCGCTCTCGTAGCGCTGCATCGAGCCCCACGCGTTCGCGTACTGCGAGACCGTCGGAACCGCTTCGACGGGGATCGGTTCGGGCTCGGGAACCGGCGTTCCGACCTCGGGATCCCAGCGCAACGCGACGTAGTCCGCGACGAGCGCAGCGATGAGCGCCTTCGCATCCTCACGGCTGAGTGGAGCGCCGTGCTCGTCACGCGCGGCGCGCTCCCACGTCTTGCCCGATCGCAAGAAGAAGCCGACGTAGAATGATCGGCCACGCTTGCGGACCCACCCGGTCAGGTCGCGGCCCATCAGCGCCTCTGCATCGCGGCCTTCGCGCGCGCGAGCACGGAGGTCGTGTCGTTCGCGGGCGCGGCGCTCTGCGCGTCGAGCACGCGGCGCACGTCTTCGACGCGGGCCCAGAGGAGCTTTCCGTCGCGGCGAAGAGAGATGCCGTGCGAGCGGCACCAGTCGGCGGCGGCGCGGGACTTCTTTCCGCCGAGCAGAAAGAGGCCGAGCGCGGCGGTGGTGATCTGGCCGAACGACGTCGCCATGACGGCGTGCGAGCTCGGCTCGTGCAGCGAGGTGGCGACGCTCATGATGCGACCCTCACGAGCACGTTCACAGCGGGCTCCCCGTGCGCGCGTCGACCAACACGAACCCGATGGGCGCGTCGCTGTGGCCATCGCCCTCGCCCAAGCCATCGTCGTCGAAGAAGCCGCCGAAGTCGTCCCAGTCGTCGTCCGCCGGCCGTTCGCCGTCCGGCAGCCCTTCGAGCGCAGCCGAGAACAAGCGCCCGAGTCGCACGACCGCGAGGCGCTCGCCGTACAGCGCGACCGAGAGCGTCTTCAACGCCTCAGCCATCACGTCGAGCAGGTCCTCGGGGGCCTCGCTCGTGAGCTCGATCCCCGCAGCTCGCGCGAGCTGCTCGACCGCCGCACGCACCGCGCGCGCGTCGTACGCACGAACGCCGTGCGCACCGCCATCCACACCAGACGCCTTCTGCTCGACCATCGAGAGACCTCCTGCCTTCGGACGACAAGGGCCCTTCGCCCTGTCGCAATCGTAGCTGTAGCTACTGCGACAGATGGCGTCAAAGAAAAATCGTCTCTGTAGCTATGAAGACTACAGTCCGACCGCCGCGCGCTCTTCCATTTGCCGCAGCAGCGTCGCCCGCGCGAACTGCAGCCGCAGGATCCACGTCGAGACGTTGCGCGCGGCTCGGTAGAGCTCGCTCACCGTACGAAACCGCGTCACGACCGCGATCGGCGCGAGCAGCTCGGCCATGAGTGCCTGCACATCGGCGTGGTCGTGGACGTCGAAGCGCAGCCCGTGGTGCGAGAGCTCGTGCCCGACACGAAACGTCCGCTGCTGCCTGCTGGTCGTCGCGGCGTAGTAGAGCGCGCGGCCGAGGATGCGACCGCCGTCGCGGACGTTCATCCCGTTGACGGGGATGAGCTCGAGCCCCTCGGACAGCGCCACGATGCGGATGTCGGCGAACGGCATCGGGAGCGCGGCTTGCCGGCGCATCGCCGCGGCGATCGACGCGATTCGATCGTCGCCGACCAGGCGTGTGCCCCACTGCAGCTCCGCGAGCGCGCTGCTCTGCTCGTCGTCGAGCACGAGCGCGTGGCGCCGCGGCCGAAGAACGCGCTGCCAGGGGAACACCTCCCCCAGCTCGTTCGCCGGCAACAACGACAGCTGTTCTCGAAGCCTCGAGGCTCGTGCCACCCGTTGATGTTCAACCGCGAGACGCTCGCTCGGCAACGCGCCCAACGCGTCGCGAAGCCCCTCGATCACGGCCGTTCAGAATCTCGATCCACGCGGTGGAACGCAACACCAACAACCAAGTGTCAACTCGCCCTACCGGGGATCGACCGCGGCCCAGATGCCACGGTGGCGCGGACATTCTCTGTCACTTCGCGCGAGGCAGTTTTTTGCCCTTCGCGGCCACCGTCTCCGAGCGCTTGCGCTCGCGCTCGATCGCGCGGCGCTCTTTGTCCGCCGCCTCGCGCACCTCTTCGCGGTGCAGGCCGTAGCGCGCGACGAACTGCGCCAGGTCGATCACGAACTCCGGCGTGACGCCGCCCTTCGGCGCGGTGAGCCCGCCCACGTGTGCTGCGACGGCTATGGCCTCGTCGGGAACCACCTTGCGCGAGCGCGCCTCGGCAGAGGCCTCCGCCCAGTGCGGGAGGTTGCCGGCGAGCGCAGTGCCCTCGGGCGGCGGAGGCAGCGCGATGACGGTCTTGCGGCCCGCGAGGTCATCGAGCGTTCGCCCGGTGTAGTCCGCGAGGGCCGTGAGGAGCTTCGCGCCGGCGCCGCGCTTTCCGCTGAGAAACTCGTTGAGGTAGGGCCCGGTCACCTTCAGCTCGCGCGCGAAGGCCGTGATGTTGCCCGCCGCGCGCGTCTCGAGCAGCTCGCGGACGAGCGCGCGCAATCGCTCGTTGGACTCGACAGGGAGGGACTTCGAAGCCGTCACGACCTCGACTGTAGCCTCCGCTACAGTATCTGTGGCTACGATCACTCCTTGACTCAGCATAGTATCCGTAGCTACGGTTACTACCATGTTGGGCCCCTCGAAGCTCAAGGCTTGGCGCGCCGGACGCGAGAAAAAGACATCGATCGCGGAGGCTGCACGACTGCTCCGCGTCACTCACCCGACCTGGCACGACTGGGAGAAGGGCAAGAAGACGCCGGACCTCTGCAACGCGTTCGACCTCGAGAACCTCACGGACGGCGACGTTCGCATCGAGGACTGGGGCTACGCCAAAGCCGCGAACGCCGCGCGCGCGGTGATCGTTCGTCGTCTCGAAAGCGAGGCGGCGTGATGCGATGCCCTGCTTGCTCGGCGCAGCGCATCGTCGCTCGTGCGCGGCTCGTGCGGCCTGCGCGCGTTCGACCGCGGGACGTCCATCCGCGGCGCGCACGTGAGGTCGAAGCCGCGTACGCGATCGCGCACGCGCGGCTCACGATCGCGATGGGGATCGCTCTGTACTGCGCGACGCGCGGGCCGCGTTGGAGCGCGGTCCAGCTCGCGCTCGGTGAGCTCACGGCTGCGCTCGGATGGAGCGTGCGCACCACGGCGCTCTCGGTCGCGCCCGAGAAGGCGGTCGCGCACGTCCTGCGAGCGATCGACTCGATCGACGAGCTCGTCACGATGCGCGCGCACGAGCCCGCGCTCTCGGGACGGGTCGAGCGAGCTCGCTCGGCGATCACCGCGGCGAGAGAGCTGGTGTCCGCGACGGCGCCGCGACGAACCGCCTGAGCGCTGCTCACCGAAGCCAACGAGGAGAGACCGCGCATGGATCGACGTCTACAAGTCGGGCAGCTGGCGTTGTTCGACGCGGGAGAACCCGTCGTTCCGATCGAGATCAGCATCGGAACGAAGCGAGCGAGGCGCTCGAGGACACGAGCGTGGCTGCTCCTCGTCGCGATCGAAGCTGCGAACACTCACGCCGAGCTGAGGCTGCTCTGGGACGACATCAGTCGCGACCGCGCTCGCGGAACGCTCGATCGCCCCATGCACGCCCTGCTCGCGGACGCATGGGACCGACGCACACACGCGCTGCGCGCGGCGCGCATCAAGGCCGCGCAGCCCGCCAACGACCTGCGAAAGAGGGCACGACGATGAGCGCGTCGAAAGAGCGTTTCGGCTCGTGTTCGCGGACAGCCTGGCGCGACGCCTCCCGCGCGCTGCGATGCCCCGTCTGCGAGTGCGACTCGTGGTGTCAGCTGGGATCCGGCGAGTATGCGGGCTTCGTCCTGTGCAAGCGCGTCGCGTCGCGCCGCGAGAAGACCAACAGCGACGGCATCACGTACTGGGTGCACAAGCTCGGCGCCGAGAGCCGACCCACGCGAAGCGCGAGCGAAGAGATCGTCGTTCCTGCTGCGAAGATGGCGGCAGCGAGCGTTCGCCACGAGGCGTACAGCGTGTTGCTCGCGTCGCTGCGGCTGTGCGACGCGCATCGCGAGAACCTGCGCGCGCGCGGTCTCAGCGATCGGGACATCGCAGACGGAGCGTATCGAACGCTGCCGATCGAAGGCCGCGCGAGGCTGGCGCGGGCGATCGAACGCGCGGTGGGAAGCAGCGCGCTTCCGTCGATCCCGGGCCTCGTGTGGGAGCAGCGCGACGGGCGTGGCTG
Source organism: Myxococcales bacterium (assembly GCA_013298625.1). Taxonomy (GTDB): domain Bacteria; phylum Myxococcota_A; class Polyangia; order Polyangiales. The sequence continues at coordinate 9,530 of JAAFIF010000023.1, read as the reverse complement.
GTGGAGCGTGCGGGGAGCGCCAGGGATGCTCGTTCCGTCGCGGGACCTCGAGGGGAGGATCGTGGCGTTGAAGGTGCGGTCGAACGAGCTCGACGCGACCCATCGATACACGAGCGTCTCGAGCCGTCGCTTCGGCGGGCCGAGCGCTGCGGTCAACGTTCACGTTCCGCACGCGACGCGCGAGCGAAGGTGGCGTGCGTCGACGCTGTGGATCACCGAGGGAGAGCTGAAGGCGGACGCGTGCGCGGCGTTGTTCAAGCACGCGATCGTGGGAATTCCCGGCGTTGCGTTGTGGTCGAGCGCGATCGCCGTGGTCGAGGCGATCGATCCTCGTCGTGTTGTCGTCGCGCTCGACGCGGACTGGCAGGACCCATCGCCGAAGAAAGAGCCCGTTCGTCGGGCTCGCGCGCAGCTCGTGCACAAGCTCGCCTCGTTGGGCTACGACGTGTCCGCGGCAGAGTGGCCGCTCGACGTCGCGAAGGGGCTCGACGACTACCTCTTGCGCGTGCGCGACGCGCGACGGTGCGCGGCATGACGACGGCGATGGACGACGACCTCCCGCCCGGCGTTCGGCTCGTCGCATCGGACGAGCTCGCATCAGCGCGAGGCACCGCGAAGCCGAGCAGTGACGGACGCGAGGCGATCGCGAACCTGCTCGAGCAGATCGAGCGGGATCCGCTGGCTGCGTGGGAGCCTGCGGCGCTGGCGCTCGTGGCGCCGTTGCGCGGCGTGGACGACCTGACGATGCAGCGCGTTCGCATGGCTCTGAAGCGAGCGCGCGCGGACGTCGCCGGTTGGGAGCGCGCGCTCAACGAGCATCGCCGACGAGCGTCCCGAGCAGCGTCGAACGACGGCGCGCCACCGACGCCGCTCGACGTGCGCGAGCGCTACACCGACGCGTGGAACGCCGCTCGATTCGCCGAGGATTACCGCGATCGCGTGCGATTCGTTCCCGAGCGCGGATGGCATGCGTGGACGGGGACGCACTGGGAGTTCGACGCCGAAGCGGCGCTCCGATGCGCGCAGGAGTTCGCGCGCACGTTGGCGGCCGAGGCAGACGCCGACGATGAGTTCGACGCGGCGAAGCGAATGCGAACCGCCGAGCAGCTCTGCTCGCGAGCCAAGATCATGGCGATCGTCGACCTTGCGCGGGGACGTTCGTTGCTGCGCGTGCACGCGGAGGGATTCGATCGCGACGAGCAGGTCCTCAACTGCGCGAACGGGATGATCGACCTGCGCTCTGGCGCGCTTCGACCACACGATCCGAACGCGCTGTGCTCGAGGGCTGTCTCGGTTGCGTTCGAGCCGGACGCGAAGGCCACGGCGTTCGAGGCATTTCTCGAGCGCGTGCAGCCCGACGCCGAAGTGCGAGCGTTTTTGCAGCGCTGGTGCGGCTACTGCGCGACGGGTTGCACGCTCGAGCAGTGCCTGGTCGTGCACTGGGGGACGGGCGCGAACGGCAAGAGCACCTTCGTCGAGGCGATCAATCACGTGTTGGGGCAGTACGCGAGGATCATTCCGAGCGACGTGCTGCTGGCGCGATCGGGACAGGAGGCGCACCCGACCGAGCGCGCGCAGCTGTGCGGACTGCGTCACGCCCTCGTGAGCGAGACCGCCGGAGGCAAGGGCTGGAACGAGAACGCAGTCAAACAGCTCACCGGCGACACGAAGATGACCGCGCGCTACATGCGGCAGGACTTCTTCGAATTCACGATCACGCACAAGCTCTCGGTGTGCACGAACAACCGCCCCGAGGTGCGCGAGAACAGCCACGCGTTCTGGCGGCGCGTGCACTTGATTCCGTGGGCCGTGCAGATCCCCGAGCACGAGAAGGACCCGCACCTCGCGGACAAGCTGCGCGGCGAAGCCGAGGGCATCCTCGCGTGGGTCATCCGCGGCGCGATCGCGTGGAGCGACCAGGGCCTCGCGCCGCCCGCGGCGATCCGCGCCGCGACGGAGGGCTACCGCAACGAGAGCGATCGACTGGGGCAGTTTCTCGAAGAGCGAACGCGCGTGTTGGACGGCGCGCGTGTCGCAGCGAGCGTGTTGTACCGGGCGTGGAGCGACTGGTGCGAAGCGCGCGGCGAGAGCTCGGGGAGCCAGACGGCGTTCGGCGAACGGATGTCGGCGCGGTCGCAGTTCGCGAAGGTGAAGAGCGACGGACGGATGGTCTACCGAGGGCTCGTGCTGCGCGAGCCGAACGATCGGAGCTCAGGGAGGGATGACAGGGACGAGCACGAGGCGGGTGTCCCTGAGACGATGGGCAGTGATTTCGGCGACGAAGCGCGCGACAGGGACAGTAGGGAGGGTTGCGCCGGCATCACGACGGATACGCGGGCGCCCGCGGGAGCGGGTACGCGCGCGGACGAGAAGAGCGAGGCTTCTCTCGCGTACGCGGATCATCGAGACAACTATCCCTGCCCTCCCTCTGACGTGAACGAGCGCAGAGAATCTGCGGCGAACGCGGCAGGGACAGTCGCAGGGAGGGTGGCGGAAGAAGAGGTTCCGCTGCTGGATGTGGAGCTCGATGACGGGTGGGAGGAACCGTGAGCGACGCGGCGATCGGGCACGCGCTCGCAGAGGCGCATGCAGCGGGCTGGGAGGTCTCGGTGAGAGACGGGCGCGTGCGAGTGCGCAGGACCGACGGGCGGGCGCCGAGCGCGGCCGCAGAGGGCTGGCGAGCGGTGGTGCGCGAGCGCGCGGGCGACGTGGCGCGGGTGCTCGAGGGGGACGTGCGCGAGTGGGTCCGCGGCGCGAGCGAGCGGGCGCGAGAGGCGTGGGACGAGCGTGCGGCGATCCTCGAGTTCGACGCGGGGATCGAGCGACAGCGGGCGGAGGGCATCGCGTGGTGCTGGCGGGAGAGCGGCGAATGAGCGGCGGGCGGAGCGGCGCGCGCAGCGGGAGACAGCGGTCGTTTCAGCGGTGCTACAGGCGGGCGTGGATCGAGCACAGGACGGGCGCGCGCTACGAGGGCGTGCGGGCGATTGTGCGAAGGGCGGGGTTGTCGCTGCGTGAAGTGAGCGACGGGGACATCGAGCGGATGGTGCGCGCGAAGCGGGACGAGCGCCGGGAGCACCGGGCGCGGGTCGATCGGGTCGCGCGGGCCGTGGGGCGATCGAGGCGCTGGGTCAGCGAGGCCGCGAGAAGATTGGGCGTCGAGCTGAGCGAGGACGCGATCGGGCGATTGGGGGAAGAGCGCGATCGGGTCGAGAGGGTGCGGAGAGGGAAGATTGGGCGGGGGCGAGAGCTGCGACCGGCGTGATGCGAGCGGCGCGGAGCGGCGCAGCGGCGAGGAAGCTGGCGAGCTGCCGGGTGCACTGACGGCGTCCGTCGCGGGCTTCCGGTGACCTCTGCCGTGTCGGCGCTGCGCCGGACACAGCAGCGTCGGCCGAGTACGATCTCCGCGCGAGCGACATCCGATGATCGACACGACGTTCGACTTTCGGCTCGATGCGGGAGGGCGCGACCCCGACGCGTACAGCGCAACGCTGCGGCGATATCACCAGTTCCTGTGGAGCAAGCCGCTGCCAGACGGACGCGTGTTCGAGCTCGACGTCACGACGAAAGGGACGTACCTGCACCATCGCTCGGACGCGGGAGAGTTCTGGCTCTCGAGCGACTCCGTGATCCAGACGTACACGCGCTGGGGCGTGAAGCCCAAGGTGCTCGACGCGTTCTTGCCTGCGCAGCTCGCGCGGTTCTTTGCGGTCGGATACACGATCGGCGGGATGATGGTATTCCCCGGCAACCAGGTGGACCGGAAGCCGACAATCAACGCCACGCGCGGGCTGCTGCGGACGGTGATCGGCGATCGAATGGATCTCACCCTCGAGTGCATTCGACGGCACTACCTCGGAGAGAAGAGCCCGCTCGGGGAGACGCTCCTGCGATATCGCGACTTCTTCGCGCTGTTCGGCGACTTTCGTGGATACGTAGACTTCTTCTTGCTGCAGGACTTGGTGAGCGAAGAGGGAGCGGACGTCGCGTTCTTCGCGCCGTTCGATGGCTTTGCGTCGAGCGCGATTCCGCAGGACGTCGCGACGTACCGCGGCTTCATGGAGCGCAGCACAGCGTTCGTGCAGGCGCGCAACGCGCGGATGGCGGCGTGGGCGGCGAGCGGACGGCTCGGCGGAGAACGAAGCACAACGCAAGCATCACCGTGAGCCTGCCCGAGCAGGGAGGCGCATCGCGAAGCACGTCAGAGACACACTGCCTCGGGAATGCGTTCAAGACGCTGTCATTTCCTGTCACCACGCGATGGATCGGTCAGCACGCCCATCGCCGTCTCTTTACACTTCGATCCATGAACGACGAGCAACTCGGTCGGCTGTCTCGTGCGCTACTCAACGACCTCGATCAACTCCGCAACGACGATGGTCGACTCGTCGCCACCGCGCGAGTCCTCGCGCACGTTCGCGAGTGTGGGCGCATCGAGGCCACGCTCGCGAGTGAAGACGCCGTCCCGTGGATGGACCCGCGCGAGCGTACGCGCACCCTGCGTGAGCAGCCGAACGCGTCGGCGCAACGCAGTTCGCCGCCGCTCCGTCCCCCTGCACCATCGATGGAGTCGCTCGTCGAACGAGCTTCGGCATCGCACGCGATGGCGCGTCGGCTCCTCGACAACGCTCCCGGACCGATCACGAGGTACGCACGCGCGCTCGCGCTCGCGGCGGCACCAGCGCAGCTCGCGATTCAGTGGGGCGAACGCGTGGAGTTCGCCAAGGTGATGGATTGGGTCGCCAACGCATGCCTCAGTCTGCGGCTCGTCACGCCGCTCGGTCTCGACGAGTCCGAGTCGGTGTTCGCCAAGATTGGCGCGCTCGCCACGCTGGGCGCCGTCACGGATCCCGACACGGAGCACTACGACCCTGAGATGCTCATTGGGTTCGGGCGTCGAACCATCGCAGACTTGGGATCCATCTCGCGGGCTGCCGCGGCCGCGGAAGGCCGCGCCGAATGCGACCAGATCTTCTGGCTCGACGACGGAGTGATGACGAGCGTTCGCGGAATCGCGCCGCACGAGGCTCGACTCTGCGTGTCGCAGATCGCGACACATCTCAACGTCGTAGGGCACCCACCGCGTGAGGAGGACCTCGCGAAGCACCGCGAACACATCGCCGCGTTGAACAGTCGACCTGCAGCGCCTCGACCGATCGACCTGAACGGCGATGGCCTCGCGGCCCGGTCCTACCGCAGCGAACTCGCGCAAGCACAATCCATGGCGGCGTCGGCACGAGGAAAGTCCGTCAGAACGCGGCAACCGCGCAGACCGCAGAGTTAGCCGCGCGTCGCGAGAATGCAGAAGCCGACTTGTGTCGGCAAAGATCGAGCACTACCCGTGCTCATGACAAGCCAACGCACTGCACAGCACGACGACAGCAACGCCCCCGACTCGCCCGCGTTTCCGCCGGTATACCCGCTGTTTCCCGACGCCCCGCTCGGCGCGATCGACTACATCCTCGCGCAACGGGTGATCGACGACAGCGCCGCGCGGCCCGGCTCGGACAAGCGCACACGTTATCAAGTGTGGCCCGAGCGCTTCGACCCGATCACCACCGACGAGGTCACCATCGCCGAGCGCTGTGGCGGCGGAACCTACGACCTCCGCGCGGTTGGCGCGAAGGGCCGCACCGTCGGCGGCATGCGCCTCGAGCTCATGGGCAAGCCCAAGGAGTTCGTTCAACCGGAAGCATCGCCGAAGCCCGCCCTCCCCTCGCCCACGCCGATGTCCGCGGAGCAACGCCCTGCTGTCGAGCAAGCTGCTCCCGGTGTGCTCGCTGTCCGTGGCCTCGACGCGAACGTCCAGGCCATGCTCGCGATGATGCAGGCCAACAACGAGCGCGCGGAGAAGCAGCTCGAGGCGCAGCGCATCGCGATGCAGCAAGAGGCCCAGCGCACCCGCGAAGATGCCAACAACATGAGCGAGCGGATGGTGCGCATGGTCGAGGCCACCGTGCGCGGAGCTGCTCCGCCCACGCCGATGGACCAGCAGATGATGATGCGCTGGATCGACCGCATCGATCGCGAACGAGAGCGCGAGCTCGAACGCGCTGATCGCCGCGCGCGCCGCGAGGAGCGCGATCGCGACACGAAGGACGATGGTGACGGAGCACTGCTCGAGTCGCTGCTCGAGAAGGCGCCCGTCGCGCTCGCGGCCCTTCCGTCGCTGCAGAGCAAGCTCGCCGAGCTGATCGCGCCGCTGATGAAGGACAGCGCGAAAGAGATCGTCGCAGGCGTGCTCAACGAGATGGCGCAAGCGAAGCCGTGAGCGCCGCGGGGAAGGACCGCGTTGCAGTGTGCATTCGTCTCGTGCAGGCTCGGCGCCGATGACCACTCGTACTGCCGTGCTTGCCTTCGTGCTCGCTGCGCTCGGGGCGTGCGCGCCGACGCAGCCGACTTCGGTCTACGCGTCCTGCGGTGCTCCGACCGCGTGCCTGGGAAACACAGCGTGCGTCGTCCCCGACGCGGGGGCGAACGGGACCTGTGCGCCGCCGTGCACGCGCAACGAAGAGTGTCCGCGCGGTGCTACAGGGGACGCGATCCCAGCGTGCGACACCAACGGGCGATGCGCGCTCGGTTGCGACCGCAACCTCGGAACGATCTGCCCCACGGGGATGACCTGCGTTCCGAGCAGCGCGACCGCGTCGACCGGGCGATGCCAGTGGCCGTGAGCGCCGGTCAGCGAGCGGCGTAGCGCCAGGCGAGCGCGAGCGCTCCGACGCCGAGGCCGATCGCGACGAGCGTCTGTGCGGCGCTGGGAGAAGGGGGCGCGGACTGGCGCTGCGACAGCCATCGCGAGTCGAGGCCCGACGCGAGAACGGGCGGCTCGGTTGACAACGGGATGGGGTCGTTTGCGATCGGCGCAGAGCGCGCTCGCTCGAGCAACGTGGCGATGGTCGTTGGACCGAGCGGCGTTCGATGCGACGGAGCGACGGTCGTCGATACACGCGGGAGAGCAACGGTCGCGCTCATCGTGGTGACGAGCTGCAGGGGCTCGAGGTCGAGCGGTGAGGGAGCGGTTCCGCGCTTCGAACGAGAGCGATCGAACGAGGGTGAAGCTGGAACGGCGATCGTCGGAGCTTCGTTCGCGCCCTCGTCACCAGAAATCATGTTGGGCGTCGGAAGCCTCGGCGGAAGCACCTCCGCCATCGCCAACCACTGCCTCGGAATCACCTGCAGAAACAACCCCGCGAGCGCGGCGACGGCAGCGAGCACAGCGCCAGTGGGCGCAAGGACGATGGCAGCGGGCGGGGCGATGGCAGACAACGTTCCGAGGACACCGGCGGCGGTGCCGGCGCCCGTGGCGAGGCCTTCGCGCGCTTGGGCGCGGGCTTGCTCGAGCGATCGCTCCGAGCGGGCCTGGGCGATCCTGTCCATGATCGCGCGGATGGTGTTCACGTCCATCGCGCTGCGCGTAGTCGACAGCTCGGGTAGCTGCCCCATCCATTCAGCGGCGAGCCCGTCGTTGTGCGCGCGAACGCGACCGCGCGCGGACACGAGCGCCTCCCAAGGGTCGCGCGCGATCTGCTCGATGAACGGCCGCGCCATCTGAACCCGCCGAACGACGCGATCGCGCTCCCACACGGCGGGCTCGCCCACGATGAACTCGACGTCATCGCCGCGGTCGAGCACCCACGGCTTGCGCGCCCAGAGCGCGAGGTACGCGCGGTCCTTGTGCGGAGCGTCGCGCTTGAACGCGAGCCCCGCGTCGAAACCCCCGCGAAACACCAGCTGCCGCGAGCGCACGTCCACCACGATTCCTTGATCGTGCGCGAGTTCGTCCACTGCGACCGCACGGCGCAGCGCGATCATCGCCGCTTGCGAAGGAGGCTTCACGCACGCGCCCGGCCCGCTGAGCACTGTCGTCCGTACCTCGATGCGATCCGACCGAATCGCGACGAAGGACCACAGCAGGTTCACGCAGCCAAACTCTTCGCTCGGCAACGAGAGCAGCGGCGGAACGTTGAGCGCCTGAAACGCATAGTTCAACGGGAGCAACGCCTCCCGCGCGTCGCTGTTGATCGAAGCCCGGCCGCCGCCCTCGAGGACGCGCGCATCGTCGACGGGCCGCGTGTGCTTCGCGACGAACGCATCGAGCGCGCGAAGGCCCTCTCTCGCCCACGCGCTCGCGAGCTCGAGGTCGGCCCAGTGGATCCACTCGATGTTTCCCTCGGCGTCGCGCTTGGGATAGCGACGAAACACCGCGGCGCCCTCAGCGCTCGGGCCGCTCGCCGCTCTCGCCCTCGGCTTCGCCGCTGCAACGAACATCGGCCCCATCGTGTGCGCGCTCGGCGACGGTCGAAAGCGATGCCATGGGAGAATCGCGTACGGCTTCGCTTGCGGCGCCCGGCCTCGCGACGCTCAGCGCGCTCGCCACAAGAGCTCGAGATCCAGCGTGGGATAGTGCGTGCGAGTAGCCTCAGCGCGGTTCAGGTCCTCTTGTCTCGTCGCGACGTCGCCCTTTCGAGCGTCGTAGAAGTGGGACGAACCGAACCCAATCCAGCTCTCTCCGAGCGCAATGGCGTCGAAGCAGCTGAGCAGTCCGAAAGAGAGCTCTCGAGCCGCGAGTGCAGCGCGCGCTCGTGCAGCGAGCGCCTGAACGGCCACAGGATCGCGTGTTCGGGCGAGCTCCGCTTCGCACGCTCGATAGAACTCCGCGCTGAGCTCGTCGCGCGCGGAAGCGATCACCCGTGCGACCGTGCAGTGCAGTTGCTCGTGTGGTTCGAGCGTGGCGAAGAGCGCGCGGATCGTCGCGACTTCGAACGTCGTCGAGGGATCGCTCCACCATGTGTGGACGGCGGGACGCGTCGCGATGACGACCTCGCGCAGCGCGTCTTCGTCCGGCAACCACCGCTCGACGATCTCTTCGAGCGTCTTGCAGCGAGGCTGACGAATCGCGAGCCGAACGGTCGCCGCGAGCTTCTGAAAGTCATCTCCGTTCCATCGCGCTCGCACTGATTCCGCCCGCAGAAACGCGATCCAGCGCTGCTCCGTCAACGGTGCGTCGAAGAGCGACGGGGCCACACGCGGGATCTTCGCGTCACACTGCCGAACGAGACGATCGAGCGATTCCATCATGAGATCGCGTCGCGCTTTCAGCACTTCGCCGAGCGTCCCACGAATCGCATTCTCGTCGCTCTTGCGCAGGCTCATCGAGCCCGACTCCATACGCACGTGCGTCACTCGCGCAAGCGCTGTCAGCGAGTCGTTCGTACGGCATCGCTTTCGGCAGCTTCGCTCGCGACGCACGCTGTGCGAGTGCGCTGGATCATCGTGGACACGGTCGCTCCGATGACGCGCGTGGCTCTGCTCGAGCAGCTCGCCCGCGACGCCACCACGACACCGACGGTGCGCGCGCTCGCGACGATCGTTGACGCAACGGCGCCTGCACACGAACGTGCGGCGCAGGTGCTCGCGCTCGTTCACCGCGTGGGATACCGAGCGGATCCGCCTGGGGCCGAGGTGTTCCAAGACGCCGACGAGACCATCGCGACCGGCGGGGACTGCGAGGACCTGGCGGTGCTCTTCGT
>JAAFIF010000241.1 GCA_013298625.1 Myxococcales bacterium | reverse complement strand
TGGGGCGTGTCTTTGAAGACCGTGTTGGCAGACTCGTACGCGAAGTACTGCCGAAAGAAGCCCAGGATGCGCGACGAGAGCCAGCGCTCTCCGCGAGAGCTCAGACCCCTTCCGTCGAGCGTGTAGTAGATGTCCTCGCGCGTCGGGTCGTTGCCGCCTCGGTACAGCGCGATGAGCCTGCGGATCGTTGCGGGGTCTTGGATGGTCCCGTCTTGCGCGGAGCGGCGTACGGCGCCGAGCCAGCCGCCCGCGGGCTGCGCCCAATCGGGGTCCGTCGCTGGGGGCGGGGTCGGACGAAAAGCCGCGGGCAGCGAAGATCCCGGCGGGTGCGTGCTGAGCAGGTCGCCCACGGCCAGCGCGAGCTCGTCGTTGCTGAGCCGGCTGCGGCCGGTCGCGTCCGGCGCGCCGCCGATTTCGCTGCGAAACAGCGCGCCCACCGTGAGCCACGCCGCTTGTCCGACGAACGCGAGCGTCTCGGGGCGCTTGCTGATGTCCCCCATCTCTTCGCCGATCGCCGTGACGAGCAGCGCGCGCAGCCGCGAGCGCTCGTCCGCAGCCGGCGCCCGAAACAACAACCCTCGTGAGATAAACGCGTCGAGCCACGCGTCGATGCACGCCTCGCTCGGCGCGCGGTCGTTGTACATGCACGCGATCGCGCCGTTGTTGAGCACGCTCTGCAAGCGGTCGCTCACGCGGCCATCGTCGCGCGGGTCGCGGTGCGTCCAGCTGTTGGCCGCCTCGGGAAGCGAGAGAAAATACAGGTCCAACGTCACGGGATCCACCGACAGGCCGCGTGAGTACGTGCGGTACGGCGCTCCCTCGGCGACCTCGAACGGGTTGTTCACCGCCAGCGCTCGCGGCTGAAACGTCTTGCCCACGGAGTGCTGCCACTCGAGCCGCTCGATGCGGCGAAGGCGCGAAGGAGACGACCCGTTCATCGCAGCGGGCGTGCACGTGAACAGCGCGCCTTGATCGAGCAGGTTGGGATCGGGGTCCCGCGCTGGTGCGGGCGGCGTCGGACCTGCGCACGTCGTGGGCGCGCCCGCGCGGATCCATTGCTCGAGCACAGTGAGTTCGGGCAGCGGGCTGCCGACGCCGATGGGCATGAGCGAGCCGCCTGTCGCGCCCTGCGTTCCTGCCATTTTGCGATAGAGCCAGCTGCGCGCGGGGTCGCCCGCGACGATCATTCGCTCACTCGGATTCGAGCGGCTCATCATCGAGGGCACCATCGCGAGGCTCTGCCGCGTGAGCTCGGGGAACCGCGCGCCCGGACCGTGGCACCCCCCGTTGGCGCACCGCGTTTCGAACAGCGAAATCACAGGGTCTGCCTCGCCGCAGCCCGCGCCTCCGTCGCCCTGCGCCGCGCCGTCGCCCGCGGGCACGACGTCGCTCGCTGTCGCTGCGTCAGCGCCGGGCGCAGCGTCGTCCGCAGGCGTCGGCGTCGAGCACGCGACGGCGCTCGCGCAGAGCAGAGAGATCAGCGGCTTCCATCGCGTCATTCACAGGCTCCCTTTGCGACGATCGTACGGCACGATCCGAGCCCGCTGCGTGCGCGATCGACAATCGTCCGTCGCCGCACGAACGCACGAAGCCAGGCGCGCCCTTCGCGCGTACTGCCGACCGCCATGTCCACTCAAGAGCGCCCTTCGCGCGCGTTGCAGTTCTCCATCGTCGCCACGGGTCTCTCGATGATCGCCGTCGGCGTATTGCACTTCGTGAGCCCCGCGCCGTTCGAGCGCATCGTCCCCCCGTGGCTGCCCGCGGCGAAGCTGCTCGTGTACCTCTCGGGCGTCGCCGAAATCGCCCTCGGCGCGGCGGTGCTCTGGGCGCCGATCCGCCGATGGGCCGCGTTCGGACTCGTGGCGCTCTACATCGCGGTGTTTCCCGCGAACATTCACATGGCCATCAACAGGGTCTCGCTGGTCGAGGGCGCGCCGCCTCCGCCCGTGTGGGCGCTGTACGCGCGGCTGCCCATGCAGGCCCTGATGATCGCCAACGCCCTGTGGATCGCGCGCCGCTCGAAGCGCTGATCTACGCGTGATTGCGGACCGTGCGGATGGTGAGCGACGAGTGCGCGGCCCCACCCGCGCTTGCAGCGAGCGAGCGAGCGAAGAGTGCGCGGCCCCCACCCGCGCTTGGCGTGAGCGAGCGACGAGTGCGCGGCCCCCACCCGCGCTTGGCGTGAGCGAGCGACGAGTGCGCGGCCCCCACCCGCGCTTCCGCGCGCCCCGCCCTCGCTATGCGGGGGCGGGGCGCGCGGAAGC
>JAAFIF010000169.1 GCA_013298625.1 Myxococcales bacterium | reverse complement strand
GGGTCGTTTGCTCTTCACGCGCCCCTCGCGGCGGGTTTGCCAACCCGCCGTGGAGACCCCCCGCTTCTTCACCGGGTGGTCCGCTCGTCGCTCTTCGCCCCCGTTCGCCGCGCTCGGTCACAGGGCCAGCGGGCCGAATCCTTCGCTCACCGCGCGCGCGCAGGCGCGGCCCTCGGCGATGGCCCACACGACCAACGATTGGCCCCGGCGCGCGTCGCCGCAGGCGTACACGCGCGGCTCGCTCGTCGCGAAGCGGCCCCAGTCGGCTTGGATATTTCCTCGGGGATCCGTGGTGAGCGCGGTGCCGGTCCACGCGCTCGACTCGGGGGCGACGAAGCCCATCGCTAGGAGGACCAGGTCCGCGTCGAAGCGCACGCGCTCGCCGGTGTCGTGCATCGCGCCGCCCTCCCACGCGATGCGCGCGCACTCGACGCCCGTCACGCGCCCCTGCGCGTCGCCCGTGAAGCGCTCGGTGCGGACGGCGAACTCTCTCGCTCCGCCCTCTTCTTGGCTCGTGGACTCGCGAAAGATCCACGGCCAGTTGGGCCAGTGCTCGTTCGCGCCGCGCGCTTCGGGAGGCCGAGGGGCGATCTCGAGCTGAACGACGCTCGCGGCGCCCTGTCGCAGGGACGTCCCCAGGCAGTCGCTGCCCGTGTCGCCGCCGCCGAGGATCAAGACGCGAAGGCCCTTCGCGTCGATGGCGTCTCGCACGCTGTCGCCTGCCGCTGCGCGATTGGCCTGCGCCAGAAACGGCATCGCGAAGTGAACGCCGCTGAACTCTCTGCCGGGCACCGCGAGGTCGCGAGGGATCGTCGCGCCTGTGGCCAGCACCACCGCGTCGTGCGTCGCGCACAGGCTCGCGATGGTCACGTCGCGGCCGACGCTCACGCCCGTGCGAAAGCTCACGCCCTCGGCGCGCATCTGCTCGATGCGCCGATCGATCAGCGATTTCTCGAGCTTGAAATCAGGAATGCCGTAGCGCATCAGCCCGCCGAGCCGGTCGTCTCGCTCGAGCACGGTCACGTCGTGGCCCATGCGCGCGAGCTCTTGCGCGCACGCGAGTCCCGCGGGGCCGCTGCCGACGACGGCGACGCGCTTTCCGGTGCGGCGCTCGGCGGGCTGCGGCTGCACCCAGCCCTCTTCGAAGGCGCGGTCGGCGCACTCGCGCTCGAGCGAGCGGATCGTCACGGGGCTCGACTGCAGCTCGAGCACGCACGCGGCTTCGCACGGCGCCGGACACACCCGCCCCGTCACCTCAGGAAAGTTGTTCGTCGCGTGCAGCGACGCGCTCGCCGCGCGCCACTTGTCTCGGTACACGAGGTCGTTGAAATCCGGGATCGCGTTGCCGAGCGGACAGCCGCCGTGGCACGTCGGGACGCCGCAGTTCATGCAACGGGCGCCCTGCTCGCGCGCGGCGAGCACGGGCAGCCTTCGCTCGAACTCGCGAAAGTGCGCGAGGCGCTCGCTCGGGGGCTCTTTGTCGGGGCCCTTGCGCGCGTGGTCGATGAACGCTCCTGTCTTTCCCATCTCACGCGCCTCCCTTTGAAATCGTGTGCGCGCCGTCGGCCAGGACCCGCTTGTACTCGTGCGGGATCACCTTCACGAATCGCCGGCTCCATTGGCGCCAGCCCGAGAGCACTCGCCATCCGTGCGCGCTCATCGTGCGCTGGTAGTGCTTGTGAACGAGCCCGCGCACGAGGTTCAGGTCCTCTGCGTCGAGCGGGTCGAGCGCCACGGTGGCGGCGTTGACCCGCTGCGCGAGGGCGCCGTCGCCGTCGAGGACGTAGGCGATTCCGCCGGACATTCCCGCGGCGAAATTGCGGCCCGTCGCGCCGAGGACCACCACCCTGCCGCCCGTCATGTACTCGCAGCCGTGGTCGCCGCAGCCCTCGATCACCGCGACCGCGCCGGAGTTGCGCACGGCGAAGCGCTCGCCCGCGACGCCGCGCACGAAGGCCTCGCCCGACGTCGCGCCGTACAGCGCCGCGTTGCCGATGATCACGTTGTCCTCTGCGGCAAACTTCGACCCCTCCGCAGGAAACACCACCAGCCTCCCGCCCGAGAGCCCCTTGCCGAACCCGTCGTTGGCCTCGCCTTCGAGCGTCGCGTCGATGCCCGGCGCCAAAAACGCCCCGAAGCTCTGGCCCGCGCTGCCCTTGAAGTGCAGCCGAATGGTGGCGTCGGGCAGCCCCGCGCTCCCGTGCTTGCGCGCCACGTGCGAGCTGAGCAGCGTGCACGTCGCGCGGTGCACGTTGCGGATGGGCATCTCGATCTCGACCTGCTCTCTGCGCTCGAGGGCCGGGCGGCACTGCTCGACGAGCACCGTGTCCAGCGCCAGCTCGATCTCGTGCTCTTGCTTGCCCGTGTTGCGCCGCGGCCCCGGCGTGCTCGGCGCGAACAAGAGCTTGGACAGGTCCAGCCGCGAGGCGCGCGAGCCCGCTGGCAGCGCGCGGGCACGGAGCCGATCGACGCGGCCGATCATCGCGTCCACCGTGCGAAATCCCAGCTCTGCCATGAGCTCTCGGAGCTGCCTCGCGACGAAGACGAAGTAGTTCATCGCGTGCTCGGGCTGCCCCGAGAAGTGCGCGCGCAGCCGCGGGTCCTGCGTGGCGATCCCGACTGGACACGTATTCAAGTGGCACGCGCGCATCATCACGCACCCGAGCGTGACGAGCGCCGCGGTGCCGAAGCCGAACTCTTCGGCGCCGAGCAGCGCCGCCACGGCGACGTCGCGCGCGGTCTTGAGCTGGCCGTCGGTCTCGAGCCGCACGCGGCCGCGCAGGCCGTTGAGCGAGAGCACTTGCTGCGCTTCAGAGAGGCCGATCTCCCAGGGGATTCCTGCGTTGTAGACGCTGGTGAGGGGAGAGGCGCCGGTGCCGCCAGAGTCGCCGCTGATCAAGATGTGATCGGCGCGCGCCTTGGCGACGCCCGCGGCGATGGTCCCGACGCCCGCTTCGGCGACGAGCTTGACCGAGACGCGCGCCATCGGATTGGCGTTCTTCAGGTCGAAGATGAGCTGCGCGAGGTCTTCGATCGAGTAGATGTCGTGGTGCGGCGGCGGAGAGATCAGCCCGACCCCGGCGGTCGCGTGGCGCGTCTTGGCGATGTACGCGTCGACCTTGTGGCCAGGGAGCTGTCCGCCTTCGCCGGGCTTGGCGCCTTGGGCCACTTTGATCTGAATTTCGTCGGCGTTGACGAGGTACTCGATCGTGACGCCGAAGCGCCCGCTGGCCACTTGCTTGATGGCGCTGCGGCGAGAGTCTCCGTTGGCGTCGCGCTGAAACCGCGCGGGGTCTTCGCCGCCCTCACCAGTGTTGGACCGGGCGCCGATGCGGTTCATCGCGATGGCGAGCGTCTCGTGGGCCTCTTGCGAGATGCTGCCGAAGGACATCGCGCCGGTGCGAAAGCGCTTCACGATCTCGAGCTCGGGCTCGACCTCGTCGAGGGGGATCGGGTCTGTCGCGACGAAGTCGAGCAGGCCGCGGATCGCGCCGAAGTCGCGGGTCTCGTCGTCGACCTTGCGCGCCCATTTCTTGAAGCCGTCGTAGTTGGCCGAGCGGACGGAGTGCTGGAGCTGGCCGAGGGTCTCGGGGTTCCACGCGTGGTGTTCGCCGTCGCGGCGGTATTGGTAGCGACCGCCCGCGGGGAGCAGCTCGCTGACGACGTCGAGCTTCTTCTTGGCGTACGCGCGCTCGTGGCGGTGCCTCGCGTCGTGGG
The DNA here is from genome assembly GCA_013298625.1 of Myxococcales bacterium. Lineage (GTDB taxonomy): Bacteria > Myxococcota_A > Polyangia > Polyangiales. Next base: position 5,443 of record JAAFIF010000169.1, on the reverse strand, counting down.
CGAGCTCGTCGAGGCCGACGGCGCCCGCGAGGTGCAGCGCAATCCCAGGAAAATACCGCTCGACCACGCGCGCCTCGAGCCCCATGCACTCGAAGATCCTTGCGCCTCGGTACGACTGCACCGTCGAGATGCCCATCTTGGACATCACTTTGAGCAGGCCCTTCTCCAGGGCCTTCTTGAACTTCGCCGTCGCCTCTTCGCGCGAGTGCGGGATGTCTTCGCTGTGGTCTCGGACGAGGGCCGCGATGGTGTCGTACGCGAGCCACGGGACGACCGCGCCTGCGCCGAACGAGACGAGCAGGCAGCACTGGGCGACCTCGCGGACCTCGGCGGACTCGACGATGATCCCGCAGCGATGGCGCACGCCCTTCTCGACGAGAAAGGCGTTGACCGCGCCGAGCGCGAGCAGGGCGGGGACCGGGGCGTGGTCGCTGTCGATTCCTCGGTCGGACAGGACGAGCAGCGTGGCGCCGTCGCGCACGGCGCGCTCGGCTTCGGCGCCGATGCGGGCGAGGGCGCCTTCGAGCCCTTCGCGGCCGCCCTTGGGGTTGAAGAGCGTGTTGACCGTGCGCGTGCGCAGGCCGTCGCGATCGAGCCCCTTGAGCGTGGCGAGCTCGGCGTCCGTGAGGATGGGCGAGTCGATCTCGAGCTTGCGGCAGTGCTGGGGGCTCTCTTCGAAGAGGTTGGACTCGCTGCCGAGCGTCTGGACGAGGGACATCACCAGGGCTTCGCGGATCGGGTCGATCGGCGGGTTGGTGACCTGCGCGAACTGCTGGCGAAAATAGCTCCACAGCAGCGGCTCTCGCGCGGAGAGCGGCGCGGGGGGCGTGTCGTTGCCCATCGAGCCGACGGGCTCTTCGCCGCTCTGGCACATGGGGACGATCACGCGCGCGAGGTCTTCGCGGGTGTAGCCGCAGACCTCGTGGTGCCGTCGTCGGTCTGCGTCGCCGAGCAGGGCGCGCGCGGAGGTGGGCTGCGATAGGTCGCCGAGGCGCAGGAGGTTGCGCTCGAGCCAGACGCCCCACGGACGTCGCTCGCACACGTGGCGCTTGATCTCTTCGTCGTCGACGACGCGTCCCTCGTGGGTGTCGACGAGAAACATTCTGCCTGGGCGGAGCCGGTCTTTTCTCTCGACCTGCTCGGGCTCGAAATCGAGCACGCCGGCTTCGGAGGCCATCACGACGAGGCCCGAGCGCGTGACCGTGTAGCGGGCTGGGCGCAGGCCGTTGCGGTCGAGCACGGCGCCGACGTACCTGCCGTCGGTGAAGGCGATGCATGCGGGGCCGTCCCAGGGCTCCATGACGCACGCGTGGTACTCGTAGAACGCGCGTCGTTCGGCGCTCATCGTGGCGTGGTTTTGCCAGGCCTCGGGGATCATCATCATGACCGCGTGGGGCAGCGACCGTCCGGTGTGCACGAGCAGCTCGAGGACGTCGTCGAACATGGACGAGTCCGAGCCGGTCTCGTCGATGACGGGCGAGAGCTTGCGGACGTCTTCGCCGAACACCGGCGCGCGGAGCGAGGGCTCGCGCGCGGCCATCCACCCGACGTTGCCGCGCAGGGTGTTGATCTCGCCGTTGTGCGCGATGCGGCGGTAGGGGTGCGCGCGAGACCAGCTGGGAAACGTGTTGGTGCTGAACCGCTGGTGCACGAGGGCCAGCGTGGTCTTGGCCCGCGGATCGCCGAGGTCCGAGAAGAACCTCGGGAGCTGATAGGGCGTGAGCAGGCCCTTGTAGACCACGGTGCGCGTCGAGAGCGAGGCGATGTACGGGTACTCACCCTCGCGGATGTCGAGCGCGCGCGACTCGTGTTCGATGCGCTTGCGGATGACGTAGAGCTTGCGGTCGAGCGCGTGGTCGTCGGCGGTGAGCGTGCCTGGGCCGATGAGGACCTGCGCGATGGCGGGCATGGTGGCGCGGGCAGAGGCGCCTGCGACGTCGGGGTTGGTGGGGACCGTGCGCCAGCCGAGGACGAACTGGCCCTCTTCGTCGACGATGCGTTCGATGAGGTGTTTTGCTGCTTGTTGCGTGCGCGGGTCGCGCGGCAAAAAGAGCATCCCGAGCCCGTAGGTGCCCGCTGCGGGCAGCGGAATCCCGAGGCGCTTGCACTCGTCTTCGAGCAGCGCGTGGGGGATCTGCACGAGCACGCCCGCGCCGTCGCCGGTCTGCGGGTCGCTGGCGACGCCGCCGCGGTGCTCGAGGTTTTCGAGCACGGTGAGGGCTTGTTCGATCACCGCGTGCGAGGGCGTTCGCTCGAGGGTGGCGACGAAGGCGACGCCGCACGCGTCTCGCTCGGCGTCTGGGCGATAGAGTCCGTCGCGGGCGGCGTGGTGGCGTTCGGCCTCGGTGGCGCTGCGGGGGTCGAGCTCGTCGTGGTTCATCGCTTGGTGCGCGCGGGGCGGGGGTCGTCGGGGACGTTGATGGGCAAGAGGGTGCGTTCGAACTGCGTCTGCAGGACGATCATGGTCTCGGTGCGATCGACGCCGGGCAGGTCGCGCAGCGTGCTGATGAGCCGCTGAAGCGTCTCGGTGTTCTCGGTGCGGACCTTCAAGACAAGCGTGTGACGGCCGGTGACGTGATGGCACTCGAGCACGTCGGGGATGTCTGCGATGGCCTTCTCGAACGCGTCGATGTGCCTCGGCTTGTCGATGCCGACGCCGATGAACGCGCCGATGTCGAGCCCAGTCTTTCGCGGGTCGATGTGCGCGTGATAGCCGCGGATGAGCCCGGCGGCTTCGAGGCGCCTCACGCGCTCGTGCACGGCGGGTGCGGACAAGCCGACGCGCTCACCGAGGTCGGCGAGCGAGCGTTTGCAGTCCTCTTGCAGGGCGACCAGCAGAGCCAGGTCGGTGCGGTCGAGCTCGGGATCAGGCGTTCGTCGCGTCATGCATCCGAGCGAAGTGGTAGTCGCTCTAGGTGCACTGCGTCAACGATTTGTTCTGTCCGTGCTGAGAACGGCGAATAATCTTCGGAGAAGTGAGCGAAGCGCCGACGAGTGATCGGTGGCGTTCGAGCTCAGCGGGCGAGCGTCGCGAGGTACTCGGCGAAGTGGTCGTACATCCCGTGCGTTCCGGCGAGCATGCCGGGGCGGCCTTCGAGGAAGAGGTCGCGCTCGTGGGGTTGTGCGTGGATCGGGAGCGACCGCGAGACGAGCAGGGTGCGTCCGTCGAGCTCGGTGAGCGAGGCGATCGCGAGCACTTCGAGCGGCCACTGGTCGCTCATCGGGTGTCGCACGGGCTCGAACGCGCTGTCCGTAAACGAGACGACGTACGCGAGGCGCTCGGGCTCTTTGACCTCGCGGTACACGAAGCGTCCGCACATCTCGTTGGGCCCTGCTTGCATGGCGTAGCGAAACTGTCCGCCTGGACGAGGGTCGGACACGACCACGCGGAGGCCCATTCCCACGGGGCCGAACCACTTCGCGAGGTGCTCGGCCTCGGTCATCGCGCGGTACACGAGGGCGCGCGGCGCGTCGAACACGCGGACGATCACGAAGTCTTGCTCGTCCGTGGTGTGCGCGGCGCCTTCGAGCACGGACTCACCCGCGCGCTCGCGCATGGCTTCGAGGTAGCCCTGCAAGCGCGTGACGGTCTGCCTCCCGCCGTCGATGGCGTAGGTCGCGACGGTCTTGGCGCGCTCTTCGCTGGGGTGCGTTTGCTTGAGCGTGAAGCGCGTCCCTGCTCCTTCGGGGGCGAACGTGATCTCCGTCTCGAAGAGGGGCTCGTCGGCGCTGTGCGTGCCGTGCGCGAAGGCGAGGCGCTCGTGCGGCGTGACCTCGTGAAACAAGACCTCGTTGGGATACTCGACGCCGTCGGGGCCGCGCATGGTGAAGCGCCAGCGCGCGCCGGGGCGCACGTCCATGGTCTCGATCACTGTCGTGAAGCCGAAGGGGCCCCACCAGTGAGCGACGTGGCGCGGGTCGGTGATCGCCTTCCACACGATCGCGACGGGGGCGTCGAGGTAGCGAGAGATGGTGATTTCTCGGCCCGATTGGGCGGCTTCGAGCGGAGGGCGGGTCATTCGAGCGGGGCGGCTTTCGTGGTGAGCGCGGGTGCGACGAGGGTCTTTGCGTACGCGACGAGCTGATCGAGCGCGGCGCCCCAGCCGTCGTAGAAGCCCATGGCTTCGTGCTGCGCGCGGGCGCTCGTGTCGGCGTGCATGACGATCGCGGTGTACTTCGTCCCTGCGCCGTGGGGTTCGATGAGGATGTGCGCGGTGAAGCGAAAGGGCAGGTGCGGGTCCGCAGCGGTGGGACGAAAGCCCGGCGCGAGCGCGTCGGTCCACGAGAGCTTCTTCTCGGGGATCACCTCGAGGTAGCAGCCGCTGTTGGGGTGCTGCTGTCCTTCGGGCGACTGCATGACGGTGTGAAATCTGCCGCCTGGGCGCAGGTCGATCTCGCACGCGACGGTCTGCCACGGTGCTGGCGTGAACCAGCGCAGGACGTGCTCGGGCGTGGTCCAGGCGAGCCAGACGAGCGCTGGGCTCACGTCGATGACTCGCTCGAGGACGAGGTCGAGCTCGGGGTTGGGGTTGATGTTGGGGTGGATGTTGGAGTTCAAGCGTTGTCCTTCTTCTTCGCTTCTGCGCGTTGGAGCTCGACGAGGTACGCGTCGAGTCGATCGAGCCGCGCGTCCCAGAGCGCGCGCTGTTGGGCCATCCATTGCTCGGCTGCGGCGAGCTTCTTCGGGACGAGCTCGTAGGTGCGCACGCGCCCGGCCTTCTCGCTGCGCACGAGGCCGCACGCTTCGAGCACCTTGAGGTGCTTGAGAAACGAGGGCAGGGCCATGTCGAAGGGCTGCGCGAGCTCGCTGACCGCCGCGCTGCCGCGGCCGAGCCGCGAGACCACCGCGCGCCGCGTGGGGTCCGCGAGCGCGTGAAACACGCCGTCGAGCTGGGTTGAATGGTTAGCCATTGGGATAAGTGTCTGCGATGGGGATACTTAGGTCAATGGCTAAGTGATTGATGCGTGCGCTGCGTGGGATTTCGGCGGCGAATGGGCGCGAGGCGAAGATGGCGTTCGAGCGAGGGCGTCGGAGAAGAGCGCGTTCACTGCTGGGCGCGTCGGTCACTTGCGCGTGACGCTGCCGGTGAACCGAGGCGCTCGCGCGCGCGTCGCGCACGGCGCTCAGCGCGCTGGTGCAAGCGAGTCTTGATTACATGGGTGTGGGTTGCTCTTGGGACCCACGGAGAGGAGCGCGTTGGATCGGGCAGCGTAGAGAGGGTTCACCGCCGGGTACGACGGTCCCGCGCGAGCGGCGCGGCCAGTGACCCAAGACGCTCGCGCGCGCGTCGCGCACGGCGCTCGCCGCGCGCTCGTTGCCCAGAGACCCGGTGACCGTGACCCCTGTGAATACCCGGTTACGAAGTGAGTAGATGGACTCGCTGCGTTTCTCGACTGCGCGTGCGGCGACTTGCTCCGCAGATTTCGGGACTGGCCTGATTTC
>JAAFIF010000232.1 GCA_013298625.1 Myxococcales bacterium | reverse complement strand
GATGAGCGCGCGCAATCCGTTGTCTTTGTCGGTGATCGACGCGCTCATGGCATTCGCCTCGCGGTTACATGACGAGCCTCCCGGCTGAGGGCACGCAGCTCGCGCACGCAGGCGCGGACGCTGGTGTTCGTGCACGCGCTCATGGCAGCTGCCCCACGACCCACGGGCCGCCCGCGCACGAGCGCATGACGGCGTCCAAGTGGGTCCCGTAGGTGGTGCTGCCGTCCTTCGCGACGAGGCGTGCGTTTTGACCAAACGGCGAGAGCGCGAGCGTGTGCGCTGCGCGATACCTCACCGCTTCGTCAAAGCGCGCGCCGAACACCCTCTCGTCGAGCGCGAGTGTGGCTTCGTCGAGCTTCGCCTGGACCAACGAATCGTCGGCCCCGTCGAACTCGGGGAAGTGCACTCGGAAGCTCGCGAGGGTGACGGCCATCGCTCAGCCCTTGCCCTTCTTGGCGGGGGCTTCGGGCGAGCTCGTGGGCTCAGCCGTCGTCGGGCTCTCGGCCTTCGCCGCGAGCTGCGCTTCGAGCTCGGCGATGCGCGCCGCGAGCTCGCGGTTCGCGTCGTGCGTCCTCTTGAGCTCGTTCGCGTTGGTCACTGCGACCGCGGCGAGGTGCTTGTTCTGCGCTTCGAGCTCCGCTGCGCGCGAGCGCGCCTCGGTCATCTCGCCGTTGAACTTCAGCGCGTTCGCGTTGGCGTCAGCCACGTGCGCGCGCAGGTTCTCGTTCTCACGGCTGAGCTTTTCGAAGCCCTGGCGCGCCTGCTCGATCTCTTCGCGAGCACCGCTGAGCGACGCACGCATCTCGCTGATCGTCGGCTCGCGCGCGGGCTCCTCGATCTTGTCCGCGTCGACGAGCCAACCGACCTCGATAAACCCAGCGACGCCGGGGTTCTTGTTGTCGACCTCGCCGACCTCGCCAGGCGCGAGGCCTGCAACCTCGGCGGGGCGCGTGTTTCGAACGCGAACCATCAGATGCCGTCCGTGTAGATGACGCCCACCGGACGACGGATGATGGTCCCGCCGTTGCGCGCTTCGACGGGGATCTCGAACTTGAGCCCCCGCTGCTGCGGCGCGTGCGTTTCGGCGACGATCGGAACGACCGCGCCGGCGATGCGATAGTCGCGCTTGTAGCAGACGGCGCGCGGACCGTTTCCGCCAGCGTTCGCGGTCGCGAGGAGCGGCCACGAGCGAACGGTGATGGGGCGGCCCGCTTCACGCTGCGTCTCGGCGAAGTACGACAGCACCGTCTTGTCCGACGTGGTGCCGATGCGCTTCTGCGAAACGAGGTTCATCTGCGCGGTCGGCAGCAGAATCGTGTCCGGGGTCACGGTCTCGCGGCTCGCGACCACGATGGCGTTCACCATCGCGAAGAGCTCGTCCGCGAGCGCGTCCGCGCTCAGTCCGCTCCACACGCCGGCTGCCGCGCGCGTGGTGACGTTCGCGTTGTTCAGGAACCCGCGGATCCTGTTGTTCGAACGGGGGTCGCCGAAGGCGATGCGGCGATCGTGACGGCGCGCGAGCACACGCATCGCGACGTCGGCGCGCGCGGTGTCGAGCTGGATCGCCGATCCGCGCTTCGATGCGAGCGCGATCTCTCGCAGCTCCTGCGTCGAGTAGCTGTACATCACGGCGATGCCCTTGATGTCGCTGCTCAGCTCCTCGATGCTGACGTCGACCGTCGGCAGATCGTCGTCGCGGTCCGAGTTGTTGTCGGCGTCTCCGACTTCATCGATCTGCGACCACGTGAACGTCTGCGCGCCGGGATCGACGCCCTCGATCATCGGAACGTACTCGAGCGATCGCAGGTCCTCGTAGAGGACCGGCGTCATCTCGGATTCGACGTGCTCGAGCGCGCGAGCGACGACGGCAGACTCGCCTGCGTCGAGACGCACCGAGTCTTGAAGAATCTGAAGGTATTTCGACTTCATGGTGGTGCTCCTCAGACCAGGTTGATCTCGACGAGCGCGAGCCCGTTGATCGCCGCAGTGGTGCGATAGACCGCGCTCGGGACCTGCGCCGCGGTCGCGGTGTCCGCGCTCTTGCGAAACGCACCGATCGTGGTGCCGCCAGCGCCCGCGGTGTGGCGGGCGAAAACCGGGTCGCCCGGGGCGACGGCCTCTTCGACCTTCACCCAGATCTTCCCGCGACGAATGACCGGGACGGTGGTGCCGTTGGGGAACGGCACCGTGACCCCCGAGGGCCAGTTCACCATGCGCGAGGCCTGGTAGCGCGTGATGCCGAGCGTCTTGCCCGTGACATCACCCGCCGCGGCGGGGAGCTTCGCGCCCTTGTCGTTCGTTCCGAGAACGACGAGCCGACCGTTCGTGAGATCCGCCTCTGCGTTGGCGGACTCTTCGAACACGTCGCCTTTCGTCTGTCCTTCGTACGCCGCGGCGGGGGCCGCGCTGACCGTAGTTTGGATTCCCATGTCAGTTCACCTTCCCGAGGGGACGACGCCCCTTTTCGATCAGCTGTTGCTCGAGCGACTTCTTCGGCGCGCCGCCCTGCGCCGCTTCGCCGCCCTGCGCCGCCTTGTGAGCGTCGCCGAG
>JAAFIF010000197.1 GCA_013298625.1 Myxococcales bacterium | reverse complement strand
CGAGAGAGTTACAGCGTGAACTCTGCGTAGCGAATCTGAACGAGGCCATCGATCAACACCGGCGCATTCGACCTGAACCGCCGTCCATCGCGAAAGATGCAGCCCGAGGTTCGCTCTTGAAGGGGCCGGCCGGGCTGCCAGCTTCCTGCATGAACCACCAGCCGGGGAGCTCGCGTGCCGTCCGTGAACGCGAGCCCACGCCGCGTGATCCGACGAAAGAGCGCATCGCGGGGTTGTCCGGCGTACCGTGTTGTTCTAACCAAGCCCCAGCCGCGATAGGCGCTGGTGCTCGCGTATGGGCGATGCGACGGGTGCAGAAGCGCCCACTCGCCGCGGAACACGGCGGGAGCAACAGTGTTGCGCGTGAGCGCAGTCGCAACAACCGACTGATTCTGGGTTCCCAGGATCCTGCCTTCGTTGCAGAGCAACAATACAAGCGCAGTAGGCAGTCCGTTGAATCGGAGCACTCCCCAGCCATTGTCCAGTTCGCGAAGCGTGTCCCGGCCAAGTGTTCGGGCTTGGCTAGAGAGGACGAAGCGCTGGTCGATCCTCACTTGCTGCCAGCCGTGAGTCGCAGAGATCCACCACTCTGCAGGATCCGTAGCGCTGTCACGCCACTCCGAAAGGACAGGAATGCCGCCCGATGCCGTTGCAATGGCAGCGAATGGATCCGTGTCCGCATCGGTCCAGATCGAAGCGCCCGAGCACAGAATGAGATCGGCGTTGAACTCACGTTGCCGCCTCACGATGTCGAGTGACCGAGCAAGCTCGCTTGCAGGCAGGAATCGCGCCTCGTCCGTGTTGGTCTGCGACCAACACAGACAACCTACGCGGAGCGACCCGTTCCTCGTTCGGTCGAGCACGAGGTCACCATCCCGCCTTCGCATTGGTGCCTGCCGCAGTGGACCTGATCCCATCGTCACTCCTCCTTCTTCTCCGCGTGCTTGCACAGCGCTCGCACGTCGCACACGCGGCAGTGCTTGCCGCTCGTTGGCTCGTACTCTCTGAGGCGCACGCGCCTCGCCAGCGAATCGAGCTGCGCCGTGGCGCCCTGCACCTGCGCCGCGCTCGTGTCGACCTTGTGCCGCGCGTGGCCCTTCGACGCGGTGAGGTCGTGCAGATACCCCGCGCGAACGTCGAATCCTTCTCCCTGCGCCGCTGCGGTATACGCCTTCAGCTGCAGGTCGAGGTTGGCGTCGTCCGCTGCCACCTTGCGGGTCTTGTAGTCGACCAGCGCGAGCCCGCCCTTCACGCCGCCCTCGCTGTCGAGGATCACATCGGCGCGGCCCGCGACGTTCGCTTCGTGCAGGTGCAGCTCGAACGAACGCTCGACCTCCCACACCCGCTGCAGGTCCTCGGGAAAGTCACGAAGGTAGCCGTCGACCAACGACCGCGCGCGCGTCTCCATCGTCTCCCACGCCGCGCGGTCTGCGTACGGAAGGTAGAACTCGCGGTCGAACAAGCGATCGACGTCGCTGCTGTCCGGCATCTCGCGAAAGTTGTGCACGTGGTCGGCGATGCGCCTCATGAGGTGGTGCACCGCGCGGCCGTAGCCCATCTCCTTCGCACCCGACGGCTGAAATCCCAGGTTCTTTCGCATGCGGTACTGGTGCCCGCAGGTGTTGAACAGCGCGAGGTCCGAGAACGAGAACGTCGGCTTGTCGTCGTTGGCTCCCACCTTCGACGGGATCTCGTCGGGCGTCCACACAGCGCTCTCGGTGACCTCGTCGTGTTGTCCACCGAGGGCCTCGTAGAAGGGAGAGCGCGCGACGGTTTGCGTGGTCACCTTCGCGTGCGTCGAGAGGTAGAGGTGATCGCGCGCGCGCGTCATCGCGACGTAGAAGAGCCGCTGCTCGTCCTCTCGCGTCCCTTCGTAGCGCTGCGCCGGAAACAGATCGCGCGGGATCAGCCAGTTCTTCTTTTCACCGGTGTAGAACCCAGGAAACCGCTTCGCAGACAGGCACGGAACGAACACCACCGGCCACTCGAGCCCCTTCGCCGCGTGCACTGTGCTGCACACGACCGAGTCCCCCTCGTGGTCGGGCTCGCCCGTGAAGTCTCGATAGTCCCCCTGCGCGTAGTACGAGAAGTAGTCGACGAGCTTGTCGAGAAACTCTTGTCCGCCCGACGTGCCCGACGCGACGACCCGGCGACCGGCTTCGCGATCGAGCAGCTTGAAGCTGCGACGGCTGACGCTCTCGTAGTCCGCGAGCAGCTCGCTGAAGCGACCGAGCGTCCCGAGGCGACGGACGATCTTGGGATCGTCGACGTTCCACTCGGTGACGCCCATCGCCGCGAGAAACTGGTAGCAGAGCCCGACGAGGTTGGCCTCGCGCATGTCGGGCAGCGCTTTCTGCATGAGGGGCAGCATGAGCCGCAGAAACGCGACGTTCTTCTCGGGCAGCGCGAACACCGCGCCCGCGCGCTCGATCACCGAGTCGAGCGTGACGTCGATCTTCTGGCGCTTGCGCGTGCTCCAGAAGTCCTCGCGCCCCGCGATCCACGCGAACATGTGCGCGAGCACTTCGACCTCGGGCTGAAGAAACAGCTCCGAGCGCCCCTCGCACCGATACGGGATGCCCCGCTTCTCGAACTCGTCCAAGAACACCGGCGCCGAGGTCATCGCGCGAAAGAGCAGGGCCATGCTCTTCCAGGGGATTCCCTGGGCGTGCATGCGCTCGATGCTGTCGGCGATCAGCGCCGCCTCGGCCTTCGCGTTCGCCGCCACGAAGCGCGTGACCGCTCGAGGGTGATCGTCGCGCGAAGCGCGGATCTCTTTCGGCAGCCGGTCGGGAATGCCCGTCGCGAACTTCGCCGCGCTCTCGACGATGCTCTTGCGCGATCGTCGGTTGACCGCCAACGTCTCGGTGTGCGCTGCGAATCGCGCTGAAAATTCTCTGATGAAGTGCACCGACGACCCGCGAAACTGATAGATCGCCTGGTCGTCGTCGCCCACGACGCACACCTCGACGGGCGCCTTCGCCATCGACTCGATGAGCCTCGCCTGCGCGGGATTGATGTCCTGAAACTCGTCGACGATCAGATGCCGCAGCTGCGCGTGGAACGCCTCGAACACCTCTGGCCGATGCAGCTCCTCGATGGCCTTCGTGATGCACTGGTTGTGCGTCAGCACGTGGTAGCGATCGAGCGTCGCCAGGTAGTTCTCGTACGCCGTGCGAAACGCACCGTCGGGCAACGCGGACGGCGGGAGCATCTCGTTCTCGACGGCGCTTGCGGTCTGCAAGAAGGTCTTGATCGCGTCGGTGCGGTTGTGGATTCCGAGCGCGTCGAGCCCGATCGAGTCGTACTCGCGCGTGAGCAACCCGACGAGACGGTGGTCGGTATACAGGTCGAACGTCGCGTAGCGCGGGACGCGATCCTGCAGAAAATGCAGACAGAATCCGTGGATCGTCCCCACGAACATCGGCGAGAGCCGATCGAGGTTCACGTGCGGCCCGCGCTCTTGCGCCTTGCGCAGCACCCTCGCCTTCAGCCCCGCCGCGGCTTCGTTGGTAAAAGTAAACGCGATGATCGCTCGCGGCGCGACGCCCTCGTCGAGCTGCGTCGCGATGCGCTGCGCGAGCACCTCCGTTTTGCCAGCGCCGGCCGAGGCGATCACCTGCAAGTGGCTTCCGCGATGGGCGATGATGCGCAGCTGCTCGGGCGAGTACGTGATCGACGACTTCGGCGGCGTCGGCACATCGGCTGCGGCAGGCAGCAGCCTCGCGATCAACTCGCGGGCGTCACCCTTCGGATCGAGCTCGAGGCCGCGACACACGAACGCGAGCGTCTCTCGCGAAAGCGTCGCCATCGCCGCCGTGAGCTGCGCAGCGGAGAGGGCCGCGATCTGCTCGACGCTGCGTTCGTCGATCGCCGTGAGCTTCAAACCCGCGTTGCGCGCGACCACGAGCAACGCGGTCGCGGGAAGCAGTGAAACGACTTCGGGTGCGGTGGGCATGCTGCGAGGCTCGAAGAGTTCGCGGGAAACCAGCGCACGCACAGCCCCCGCTTCGTTATGGAACGCCGCCGAGTATCGCGGTGGTCACCGGTCGACGAAAGTGGAAACTGTTGCGTCCACGTTTGAGCAACACCCACACTCGCACCACAAAACGCAGGTTGAGCGATTCGCAGTTCGTGCGCGTCGATGAATGGCTCTGACCGCGCGGGCGGCGCCTGTACACTGCGCGCGAAACGAGGGGCAGCGTGAGCATTGTGAAGGAACAAGTTGGGCTCGAGCACTTCAAGCGCGCGTTCGCGACGATCGATCGCGAGGGCGTTCCGCCCGCGCGCGAGGCGACCAGGCAGGACCTGGTGTTCGAGGGAAAGCGCTATCCGCCGAAGCACTCGATCGCGCTCGCTGTTCGCGAGGCGACCGGGGTCGACGCTGCCGCGTCGTCGTTCGAGTTCACCGAGGCCGAGCAGCGCTGGGTGCGAACGCTCGGCATCGAGGTGGTCGAGCACGTCGCAGCGAGCCCTGCGGCTGCGACGTTTCCGCTGAGCGACGCGGCCATCCGCGCCGAGTGGGAGCGCTTCATCGCCCGCCGCGCCGACCAAGAGCGCTGGATGAACGACATTCGCGCGAGCGTCGCGCTCGCCGCTTCCGACCGCGAGACCTTCGTGCGCGAGGACACGCAGCGCGCGCTGTGGTCCGCAGACGACGCGATGGGCGTCGGCATGGGCTTCGTCGACGTGAAGGTCGCGTACACCAACGCTGCTGTCATCGACCTGCTCTTGGAGCTGCGGACGCAACGTCTCCCCGAAGACGTCGACGCGCGTGCCG
>JAAFIF010000046.1 GCA_013298625.1 Myxococcales bacterium | reverse complement strand
ATCGCGGTGAGCAGCTCGGTCGATGCCATCGAGAGACAGACTCGCGCCCGGAGCTCCGGACTGCAACCGTCGCTCGCATGCACACTTCAGCGCGGATTTCATGCGGCGACGAGTGGGGATGCGTCAGACCGTAGCCTCGCCGCCGTGCTCTGCCCGTGGCTGCCTCCCGGCGATGGCTCCACCGCGCCGCACGACGCGATCTCCGCCGTTTTCACAGGCGATACTGTGTTGGCATTGCATTGACCACGTGTGAGTGAATCGCTGTTGCGTAGCAGTCATCGCGAAGACACCGCTTCGCTTGCTCGAAGATTCGCGTTTGTTCCATCAACCATCGTGACGCGTCGCGGAACAGCATGACCGAACCGATCCGGCGAGCCACATTGACCTCCGATGTTGTTTCCCCAGCAGAACACCGCGCCGACTTCGGTGCGGGCGCACGCGTGCCCGGCCCCAACCGAGACCTCGACGACATCGTCGACACCGACCACTCGAACCGGCGTCGACGAATCCACGCGGCTGCCATCGCCGAGTTGTCCGAATCGGTTGCTTCCAACGCACATCGCGGTGCGATCCGACGCGACCGCGCAGGCAAAGCTGCCGAGCGGAGACACTGCCGGCAACTGTCGCAGCGCGAGCGGAGCGAAGGCCGAACGCAACGCCGTTGGTCGCGGCGCAAATTCACTGGGCTCCGGCGCGCCGGCGACCCCCACGGGCGACACGATGATGGCGTCTTCTGCGAGCGAAGGATCCATGGGCAGGCGCGGGATGGCGCCTCCCCAGCAGCGCCAGTGAGACATGTGGCGGGTGCAGCTCCAGCCCGCATCCGCCACGAGCTGCTCGGCGCCCGAGACCCCTGCGACGGGCCTCGCGACCGCGCGACTGCGGACCACTGCACGACGGTACGCCGACGAATAGTCGCTCCATCGCGGCATCGCGAGGCGGGCATCGCCCAGCTGCCCGTCCAGCCCGAGTCCCCAACACATGACCGTGCGCTGTTCTCCCACGATCGCGCACGAGTGCCCCCAGCCAACGGCCACTGCGCTCGCCGTACCGTCGATGAAGACCGCACGGGGAACAAGCTGGTCGCCGTCCATGGCCGTCCCGAGCCCCGCGCCGCTCGGGTCTCCCCAGCAAAAGACTCGACCGGCCGCGTCCAATACACAGGAACGGCGATGCTCGATCCCCAACACCTGGACATCTGCGACGCCCGTGACTCGCTGCGGTGTCCACCGATCGTCGAAGTGTCCCAGGCCAAGCTGTCCCGATTCGTTCTGCCCCCAGCACCATAGTCGACGATGATGATCGACCGCGCACGCGTGACGAATTCCCACGTCTACTGCAGCGAATTCGAGGCCTGATCCGAGGGGCCGCTCCAGAGGCGCGAGTCGAGGATCGATCAGGACGCTGCTCCATGCTCCGTTCGTTCGACGGACGATGACAAGTTCCGGGCCCGCCCAGAACGAGTCGACGTCGGTCATACGCAGCACCTCGTTCGCGCCCGACAGCCCAGCCTCCGCGACGCAACGCAACATCTGATGGGACAGACGACACTGCACCCCTTGCGCTCGCCAGCTCCACTCCGGTGACTGCAGCACCGGCCCGTGACAGGTCGCGGGCCCGAAAGACCAGAAGCGATCATCCCGCTGCTGCGCTTCGGTAGGGCAGCCGAACGCGTACGGGAGAACATCGCGAGGCGAGCCTTGCTCACAGCCGCGTGTGGATCCTTCGATGCACGAGAATTCAGCGATTCCCCAGGCGAATCGTACTCCTTGAACGCGCCAACTCCGCGCAGACAGCGGAGGAAATCGGCGATCGCGATAGGAGCGAGCCAGGTCTCTTCGAGTGCTGCTGTTCGGATGACTCCAGCCGCCGTCGAGCGCGTACGCATAGCCGCATGTCCAGCATTGGAGAGACGTCGCGGAAGCCCGAACACAACACTGGTCGAGCAGTCGTTGGTCGAGTTGAGGCGACGCCTCGGCACGTTCCGTCGCGCCAGACGGAGTCTGCAGCAGCGTCGCGCGACACGAGACTACGCATGCTAGCGCAGCAGCCGAGAGCAACGCCCGAGCGTGAGCGTGGGTCGCAGCCCAAAATCTCGATGATCGACGGGGCATTCGAACTTCGAAGGATGGCTAGAAGATCCCGAGGGCAGAGGATAGGACATTCAACGGCGGTCGGTCGCTCACGCGACCGCAGTCGGCGACCCGATCGCCGGTAGCCTCGCCGCCGTGCTCTGCCCGTGGCTGCCTCCCGGCGATGGCTCCACCGCGCCACACGACGCGATCTCCGCCGTTTTCACAGGCGATGCTGTGTTGGTGATCCGCTCCCTCGCCGACGGCTGATCCGCGCCGAGCGCTTGCAGGCGCTCGCGACGTTCGTTTCGGATCGTCAGCGACGGCCTGGTTCGGCGCAGTGGATCCGCGCCGTGCGAAAATGCGGCCAACGCGGCTCGTGCTCTCCCTGACGTCCGCACGACGGGCAACACAACGTCGGCGCGTCCGCGGCCCCGTCCCACGCGCGAGCGACGACGTTCTCCCACGAGTCATCGCTGAGGTAGATGTACTCGCCGACATAGACGCGGTCATGGCGTCGACCGAGGCTCTTCGCCAGCTTCGAGCAAAGATCACACTGCGTGTCGAAAGGCACATCGGTGCCCAACACGATGATCGTCGCGCCCGGCGTGTCCAGCTCTCGCTCTACTTCGAACGCAGTGACGATCGTGTTTTCCGACAGTCCTACGCCGATTCCGCTTCCGTCGTCGGCGAGGGGCGTGCTCGTTCGTCGGTACTTTCCCAGGTGCTCTCGAGCAAAGCTGCTCTCCTGCATCCAGACCGGATCCGTTTTGTACGAGACCACGACCCTAAGGCCTCGATCGAGCATCGAGCGATACGCCGAACCGAGGCGACCGATCCCGCCCTCGATCGGCGACGCAGGCGAGACCACCGAGGGAGTGACGGGCTTCGCGCGCCGCAACAACGCCAGGCGATCCGTGACCAACCGAACGACGGTCGCGACGGCACCAACGCCGTCGTGGTACGGCAACACCTCGACCGGCCGCGTTGGAGCAGAACAGCGAAACGCCACCATCTTGTGTCGGCCGCCGCCCGCCTCCTGCGACTCGACGCGAAGCAGATCTTCGAAAGGAACCAACAGAGTCGGCGCTGGCGCCCCCTTCATCGCCACATGCAGCCCGACCTCATCGAGCGTCACCGTCGCGGTTCGTCGCCCTCGCACGATGCCGCCCCACATCCAATAGAGTGCTGGAATCCCCACGAAAAGACTCGCGGCCACGTTGATGGGAAACAATGGCACGCTGACGAACAGAACGACGAGCAGCGCGATGATGACAGAGCCTCTCTGCTGCTTGGTGTTGTAATGCACTGAGATTTCGATGCGGTCGTTCGTTTCTTGAACATGCCCCCATGCCCACGCGTACGATTCGTTCATTCGCAACGCGAGTGTACTGCAGCCTCGCGCGGAGGATAGGACATTCAACCGCGGTCTCTCACGCGACCGCAGTCGGCGACCCGATCGCCGGTAGCCTCGCCGCCGTGCTCTGCCCGTGGCTGCCTCCCGGCGATGGCTCCGCCGCGCCGCACGACGCGATCTCCGCCGTTTTTGCAGGCGATGCTGTGTTGGGCGCTTCGGTACGGACTGCGGGGCGCGGCAACGGGCATCGTACAGCTCACAGCCCTGCTGACGACCAGACCGGCGAACGTCACGCAGCAGCGCGGCGTTCGAGCAACAGCGAGCAGACTGACTCGAGTCTCAGAAGCGATCCCGTCCGCCCGCTCTCGCCCGACGATGCGGCACACGAAATCGAAGGGGGTTGTCCGAGAGCTCGACGAGCGCCGTTGACGCGGAGCGTGAGGCGCTCTTGCCACGGCACGCCGTAGCCCAGCCCTGGTCGATACGCGCCGTGCAGATGGACCGTGCCGCGCACGATCGAGAACGGCCGTCCTCGAAAGCTCCGCGGTCGTCGATCGGGACCGCCGCCGTCGAGGAGCGCTTCGATCGGACCGAACACGACCGTGCCGGACGCGCTCCGAGCCTCCATGCTCATGGGCTCGATCGCTGCGGGCCTGCTGCCAGAATTGTGGACGGCGATGAGGACGTGCATCGAAGCGGTTCGAGCACCGGACGCACGACGATCGCGCTCACAGCAGCGCAGCGAGCTCTGCTCCGATCGGGTCGTCTTCGCCGAAGATGACAAAGAAGGGCTCGCGCACGGACCGCCAGAGGTGAAGCGCTTCTTCGCGCTGAGCAAACTTCAAGCGCTCACCGGCGAGCTCCGCCGTCACACGAAGCGTGACCGGGTGACGAGCGCCCAACGCAGCCTCGATGGACTGCAGCACGAACGCCTCTTCGCTCCGCGGAGCCGCGCCAAGCGCAATGAGCGCCGAGAGCTTCGCGCCGAGGGCGAAGCTCATCAGGTAGCGATCGGAATCCGTCAGGGTGAGCGCGATCGCGGTCGAGCGAAGCGCGCCCTCGAAGTCTCTGGCCTCGTACGCACGTCGGCCACGCGCCAGCTCCTCGAAGAAAGGCCGCTGATCGAGCACGCGCTCCCCCGCGTCGTTCTTGTAATGCGCCATCGTCAGCCGCTCGCCCATCGCGCTCGTGCGAATCCACGCGACGAAAGGTTCGACTCTCCCGTTGTCCATGCGTAGAAACAGCCGTTCTTCCTGCGGCCGATGCTCATCGAAGCCGACCATCTCCAACAGGCGCGCTTGCGTCGGCAGGGCGAGCTTCGCGGGTAGATCCAGCGACTCGGTGAACACGCCATCGCGAAAGAACGACATGAACATCTGCGCTTCGTTCGCGCACAGCACGAACCCGTCCTGGTCACTCAGCGACGTGAGCAACAGGGCGTTGGACAGTCGCTGAATCGGCGTGCCGACGTCTGCGGGGGCAGGCGGACTGAGCCATGCCTTGATGGACTCAAGGAGACGCATCGCGCGAGTCTCTCACGCGTCGCGGGTGCGTGGCGCATCGCGTTCGCGAACGGCGGTCGGCGTTGTCACTTCAGCGCCCTTCCTGCGCTGCGCCTTGGCGATGCTGCGATGTCCCGAGTGCTTCGGGCATCACGAAAGCACCCCTCGCGGGTCGCTGGCAGTCCTCCGTGGTTGCGCGGTACACCGGCGCATGACCGACAAGAACGCGCCGACGGGGGACCTCATCGACCTGGCGCCCTCCGTGAGCGTGCTGTCCGAGTGCCGGCGATTCCACGCGCTCTCGCAGGACGGGGCGCGCGTCCTCACAGCCGAGGGCCTCGACCTGGAGCTGCGCGACGTCGTGACCGGCGAGGTCTTCGCGTCGGTCCATTTTCCGAAGGGGTTCTTCGACGCGAAGCTCTCGCCCGACGGCACGCGCCTGGCCGTGTGGGCGTACGAGCACCGCGTGCTCGTGTACGAGCTGCCCGGGTGTAGAATGCTGGGCGAAGTCCAGGGATTGAAGACGCAGTTCGGCGAGGTGCACTGGACTCGCGACAGCTCTCGGCTTGGGATCGTGTCGCCCTGGTTCAACGGCCACGAGCCCATCGTCGTGCTCGATCGCGACGGGCGCCGCCTCGACGATGTTCCGCGCCCGCTCGAGGGCCGCCACGTGTCGCCCGCCGGGCCGAGCTCCCTGGTGTGCGCCGACTGGAGCCCGGGGGCGGTGTTCATCGCGGACCTTCGCACGGGCGCGGTCAGCCCCCTCCTCGCGCTGCCCTCGGGGGTGGACACCGTCGCCGGGAGCGCGACGCGGTTCGCAGCGGGCTGCAGACCCCTGGTGGTCGCGCTCGGGAGCCTCCCTGGCGCGAGCGCAGCGCTCCCCGCGCAGGCGAGCCTCGACAGCGGGACCGCGGACCGGCTGCGACCGTTGCTGAAGACGCTCGAAGCGCGTCGCGACAAGGCGCGCTCCCGCCATGATCAGCAGACGCTCGACGGGGCCCTGGCGTCCGTGCGTGATGTTCTGCAGAACGGCGTCCCCCACGCGCCCGGGATGGTGACCTGGGCCACGGGCGCGGGCACCGGACAGGCAAGCCACAACGCGCTCACGGGCGTGGCCTTCGTCGACGAAGACGCGCTGCTGGCGAGCGGGCCGCACGAGCTCGTGCGCGCATCGCTTCAGCAACCCTTCGCGGAAGACGTGCTCGTCCGCGTGCCGCCCAAGCTCGGTGCGAAGGTGACGCTGAGCTTGCTGGCCGTGGCGGGGCGCACGGCGGCGCTCCGTGTGAGCTCGCCGATGGGCGCGTTCTACCAGCGAGACGTGCTGCTGCGGTTCGAGCTCGAGGGCGCCGGGCTGGGCGGGCCCGACGCGAACGTCCCGGCGAAGAAGCCTGCCGCGAAGAGCACGCGCGCAAAGCGGTGAGCGGGACCGTCGCGACAGCGCGCGAGCCACGGTGCCGGCGCCTCGTAGTCCGGAGGATAGGACATTCAACGGCGGTCGGTCGCTCACGCGACCGCAGTCGGCGACCCGATCGCCGGTAGCCTCGCCGCCGTGCTCTGCCCGTGGCTGCCTCCCGGCGATGGCTCCACCGCGCCGCACGACGCGATCTCCGCCGTTTTCACAGGCGATACTGTGTTGGTTCGTTCGCGATCGCATGGACGAGTGGCACGCTGCGCTCGACGCGTTCGACCAGCGAGGAACCGAGGGACTCTCTCGCGAAGTGTTCATCACCCGATCGGCCAAGGAGCTCGCTGAGCGAGCCAATCCCCTCGCGCTCGGCACGCGAACGTCCGCGTTGGTCGCGGCGCTTCGTCGCACGACCGCCCACGATCCGTTGGACACGGCGAGCGTGTCGATGGTGCGTGCGCTGCGCGCCGCGTGGGAGCCTCATTTTCAGCGCTCCGCGGTGTGGCAAAGGACGTCGACGCAGCTCAACGAACAGTGGCCAGTGCCTTGAGTGGTGCTCGCTTGTCGCGCGGTCGTGCGCGAGGCGAGAAAGCTCCAGCTCGACCATCCGTCGCCGATCGACCCGTGGCTCGCGTTGTGGGCGCGAGGCGTGTGGGCTGTTCCGTACAACGACGGGGCGGTAGGCGTCTGGGTTCCGCGCGCGGACGAAGGCGTCGACGGAATCGCGCGCGCGCTGAGCGAGTGCCGCGAAAGCGCGTGGAAGCTGGAGGAATCCGCGGCGTTTGGATTCATGCCGCCGCGCTCGATGGTGGGCCCCGGCTGCCACGGTGTTGTGTTCTTTGGTCCTGGGCCGACTGACGGAATCGACCCATCGCTGGGTGTGTGGCTGGTTCCGCCGATGCCGCACGAGACGGTGAACCCGCCAATGCCGCAGCGCATGCCGAAGCCGACCGCGCCGAGCGATCCGCGGCCCATCCACCCTCCCATCGCGGCACCGCAGGGATCCAGGCCACAAGAGGACTCGCGTGAAGCGCCAGAGTCCTCGACGACGATGCTCGATCGTCTGCGTCGTTGGTTCAAGGGATAGACCGCGTTCCAACGGAACGACATCGATGTTCAATCGCGGCGCGGTCGAAATGACGTCGAACCACCTCAACCCCCCGAACCGACGGAGAAGAACGCTCGAGGGCCCCAGCGGGAATGGCCGTCTCTTTCCGACTGCACGATCGGGTCGCTGGCGTCTTCCCAAGTGAGCGCGGCGCTCGGAGGTCGGCACCGCCAACGCTGCGCGTTCGCCGCACGCAGCGCGCGCCGCTCATCGCTGGCTCGCGTCGATCGCTGCGTCCACGATGTCCGTCGGCAGTCCGCGGTAGAACGCGCTCTCCCTCCAGAACGCAACGCCCTCACTCGTGCAGCGCGCGAGCCGCGCGATCGCGACTGCACTGCCGCTACGCGCCGCATCGAGCACCCACGCGAGCAGCGACGCTGATCCGCGGCTCCAACCGTCGGCCGCCGGAACCATCGCGACCAACGGATACGCGCGCTCGAAGCGGCTGTCGACGAAGCTCACGACACGCGCGTCGTCCGACGGAAGCCGCGCGAGCGCACGCACGATGGCGTGATCGCGGTACGCGATTTCGAAGGTCGGCGTCACCTCGATCGCCTCGTCGAACGCAGCGAAGTCCCGCGCCAACACGCGCGCTCGGTGCTCCGTCGGAAGCTCGCTCGCGCTCGCATCGTCGCAGCGAAGGATCTCTTCGAAGCAGCGTTCGCGACCGCGCTCCGACAGGCTCTTCGAGAGCTGCAGCCACGTTGGTGCATGCTTGTTCGCCTGCTGTTTCGCTTGCGCGAGGACGCGCTGCTCGATCGCCTCGCGCTGCGCTGCCGTGAATGCGCGATCGAGCGCAGCAAGCACCGCGGCTTGGTCGAGAAAGTGCCACGCCGCGGGCTCGTCGACGACGATCGGCTCGTCCGCTGCGAGCTCGAAGAGCGCGACCGCGACGGTGTCGAGGCCCGCTGCGCACAGCGCTTCGACGAGCTGACTGAACGCGCTGCCGCTACGTCCGTGGTCGGGATTGAAGAACTCGTACTCGACGTAGGGACCGCTGCCGAAGGAGTTTGTCACGCCGAGGCAAACGTCTCGCAGCGCCTGCGCGTGCGCTCGCGGCGACGCGCGCACCGCAGGGTTCGCCGTCTCTACGACCAGCGGAGCCGCCCCGGTGAGATCCTCCGGCAGCGCGAGCAGCACGCGCGCCGCTTCGTCCTTGGGCAGCGCGAGGGTGAGGCTCACCCGCTCGGACAGCAGCTCGACGCTCCCGCGCCGCAGCCGCAGCGAGCGTTCGCGTTGCGCGGTGAGCGCAGCACGCGCCAGCGCAGCGACGCGCGCCGATGCAGCGCCCGCGCAATGCCATGCGTGCGCGATCTTGCCGTCGAGCGACGCGGCCGCCGTCAGCGAGTCTGCGACGTCGACCGCTCCGAGCGCGAGCGCGCGGGCGATCAGCGCGATCGACGGGGGCCGAGCCAACTCCCACGGCTCCGCGAGGTCCTCTCTCGAAAAGCGCGACCAGAGCGCTAGCATGTCCGCCGGAGCGATCACGCGCGCGACCTCGTAGAGCCAGCGCCGTTGCTCCGCTCGTTCGAGCGTCACGGCGTGCGCGATCGCGGCCTCGAAGTTCCATCGCCCGCGGAGCAGCATCGCGGCGCACACGGGAGCGTCCACGTTCATCCCGCGCTTGTCCTACGCAACGGACCTCGCGGGCAACCACGCCTCCGGTCCATCGCTCGGTGCTTCGAAGCTGCTGCTGCTCTGCAATTTCGGAGGATAGGACATCCAACGGCGGTCGGTCGCTCACGCGACCGCAGTCGGCGACCCGATCGCCGGTAGCCTCGCCGCCGTGCTCTGCCCGTGGCTGCCTCCCGGCGATGACTGCACCGCGCCGCACGACGCGATCTCCGCCGTTTTCACAGGCGATGCTGTGTCGGCCTCGAAGCCGCCTGCGGAAGGCCAATTCAGCGCTGCTTCGGGCTCGAGCGTGCTGTGGCTCAGGCGTCGAGCTCGGGAGGCGCGAGCGGACCGGCGACGGGGCACAGCGTCCCTCCGTTGGGACCTCTGTCCGCTGCAGTGCACCAGCGCGATCCCGCGGGGGGATCGAGGTACTGCGGCGACGTTCCTGCGTCGATGGGCTGTGGGCCTGCGTCGACCATGCGCATCGAGCCAGAGTCTTGTGGCGATTCAGCGCTCGAATCCGGCGCAAGCGGCGCTCCTGCTCCGCCGTCCGGATACGACGCAGGACACACGCCCGTGAGGCTGAACGTCGGGCAGCAAGTGCACGCGACGCTGCTGTCGCCTCCGTCGCCCGTCGGGCCGACGCTCGCCGCGCACCCGGCGCCCTGCGACGCGAACGCAGCGAGCGAACCGACGAGCGCGATCGCGCGAGAGAACCGAAGAAAGTGCGGGATCTTGTTTTCGTGTGTCATGATTTGTAGCCCTCTGCAATCGGCGTAGCGGTCCGCCGGTGAGCGCTCTGTTTCACGGCGCACGGTGGCACACGCGACGGAGCGAACCACCGTGACTGCAAGCGGACGGCCACGGCGTTCGAAGCGTCCCACGAGCGGCGCGAGCGCTCGGTGAACGGAGAAATACTCGCGCTCGGCCACAATCTCTCGACGCGCTGGGCCAGTTGCGGGGCGGGACGAGGATAGGACAATCAACGGCGGTCGGTCGCTCACGCGACCGGAGTCGGCGACCCGATCGCCGGTAGCCTCGCCGCCGTGCTCTGCCCGTGGCTGCCTCCCGGCGATGGCTCCACCGCGCCGCACGACGCGATCTCCGCCGTTTTCACAGGCGATGCTGTGTTGGCCGCTCGGTCTGTTGAGCCTGGTGTTCGGCGGCTGACTCGTCAGCGAAAACAGCGGTGGATTTACGCGAGGCGTGGCGGTGCCGTTTCTGCTGCTGGGCGTGTTGATGACCGTCGTCGGCGCGTCGGTGGGCTTTCGAACGCCGGCTCAAGTCGCCGCGGCGAGCGCTTCGCTATACCGCGCCCGCGACGGGCATCGAAGATGCCCAAGCGGATCGGCTCTTTCAACGAGCCGTTGAAATCAAGTCAAACCACTGCCGCGCACCGGGAAAACTACGATCCCCGTCGCGGTAGTGGTTTAGAGGCCTCGCCGGAGGCCGCGCGGCGCGACGAGCTCGCGCGCATGGAGAAGGTGAACCGCGCGTGGCCCATTTGCCTCGTTGCATGGGCGTCGTTCGCAGTGGTCGGCCTGGTGCTTCGCGACGCGCGGGGACTTCACGCAAGGGCTCGGCATCGCGCTGGTGTTCTTCTCGGGCGTCGGGCTGATGATCGACGGCTTCGCAGAGCGGCGCGCGCGACCGTACACCGCGGCGCTCAACGAGCCTGCGCGGCGCGATGATCACCGTTGAGCGGGCGGAGCAGCGCGCAGAAAGATTCGGCCGAGGACGAAAGGGAGCGCTCCGTTGGCGACCTGAATCGCGAGCATCGCGGGGCGGCTGAGCGATCCGCGGCTGTAGAGCATGAGCGCGGCGAGCAGCACGCCGTGCAACAGCACGCCGGCAACCATGATCACCGTCAGCGCGCGCCGCGCGAGGACGACGCGCGTTCGCAAAAAGAGCCGCGCGGTGACGAGCGCATACGGAACCAGCAGCGCGATCGCCGTCAGCAGTCCGGGGTTGTACGCGCGCTCACGGACGGCCGCGGCGATGTGAACGACGCCGTTGACGAAGGGGAGGCCGAGGATGGCGATTCCTGCGGCGTCGCGGCGGCTGCTCGCGAAGGCTGCGAGCGCGCCGGCGAGCCACACGCCTCCGACGTTGACGGCGAAGATAAACGCTTCGTCCGCGGGGCAGGTTGCTTGGGGTTGGTGCAGCGTGTGGCAGAGCGCCGCGCGAAACGCGTACACGTGCCCGCGCGCGTCGATGCCGTGCTCTTCGAACTGGTGCAGGACGTACACGGGCAAGAGCAACACGAGCCACCACCACGGGTCGCTCGCTCTGCGGCGGTCGCCGCTCGCCACCCAGAAGATCATCACGAGCGCGGCCAGAGCGCCGAACCAAGGCCATGCTGTGAGCAGAGTCATCGCGCAGTGGGTTATATACCGCGCCCGCCTCGGGCATCACAGATGACCGGAGCGGATGAGCGCGGTAGAAATCAAGGCAAACCACCGCCGCGCAGAGGCAAAACGACGAACCCCGGCGCGGTAGTGGTTTAGCCCCCGAGTCGCGCGCAGGGTGAAGCGCGGGGGCTTGCGCAGGATGACTCGGGTGCGAGTGAGCGAGGTCACCCACGGTGACTGCTCGCGCGCTTCGCTCACATGCTCGGGCGCATGCACACGGTGATCGGGTTGCCGAACTCGTTGCGAGAGGTGCCGATCGAGCACTGCGGGGCAGGGCAGTGCAGCGTGCAACCGCCGGCCGTGGTGCATCCGTTGGTTCCCATGGGGATGTTCACGGTGCAGCCAGCGGGGCGGCAGGTCTGCGTGATGCCGCTAGCGTAGTTGAACGTTCCCATGCGGCAGGCGGGGACGCAGGACGTCGTGACGGGGTCGTTGACGAACTCCGCGGCGCACATCGGAGGAGGTGGGCACTGATCCATCGCGTTGGCGAGCGATCCGTCGGGGCATTGACGGCGGCACGTTCCGTCGATCGACGACGCGGCTTGTCCCGCAGGGCAGTTGGGAATGCTCGACAGGCACCGCTCGCACGACGCCTGGATGGTGAACGCGGGGCGGTACAAGTGGGCGCGAAGATAGTTCTCCGAGACCCACGCGTAGCCGCGGTCGGCCCACGAATCGCCCCATGAATTGCGCATGAGGAAGTACCAGGTCGTCCCTCGACGCTCGTAGCCGACGAGCAGCACGGCGTGTCCCGACGCGCCGCGCACGTTCGACTCAGGAATCGTGTTGCTTGGCGGCGAGCTCCACTCTGCGCTGTTGAGCGACACGGCGATCACCACGTCGTTTCCCAGGCCGATCGCGCGGCGTAGCTGCTCGGGCGTGGGCGCCATGTTGCCTGCAGTGGGCTCGATCTCGTCCACGGACGTGACCGAGAACTGCGCGAGCGTGTCGAGCATCATCTGCGCATCGGTGTCGGGCGTCCCGCGCGTCTCGCACATCTTCGCGCGCCCCGTCGCGCTCGCGCCGTCGTACATATATCCGCGCATATCCGCGGTGGTCTTCGCAGCGACTCCTCGACGCGCGGCTTCGAGCGCGGACTCCATGCTCGGTTGGCAGTAGCGCAGCCACAAGTGCTGCTCGCTCAAATCCGTGCGCAGCCCGCGTGCTGCGAGCGCGCTCTCGAGGCCCGCGGTCGTCGCGAACGCAGTGCACGCTCCGACGCTGCCCTGGTTCTCCGCCGCTCCGAAGCGCGCGCGGTGATCGACGCTGTCGGGCAACATCATCGGGTCGATCGACGGTCCAGGGCGGCTCGCATCGGGCGCGCTTGCATCGGGAGCACTCGCGTCGGGCGCGCTCGCGTCGGGCGCGCTCGCGTCGGGCGCGCTCGCATCGGGAGCGCTCGCGTCGGGAGCACTCGCGTCGGGCTCACTCGCGTCAGGCTCGCTCGCATCGGGCGCGCTCGCGTCGGGGGCGGCTCCGCCATCGGCGGGCGGGTCCGTTGGCTCGAGGTCGTCGCCCTGTTGCATGATCGGGTCGTCGAGGTCGCTGCCGCAGGCGAGAGAGATCCAGCTCGTGCCGATCTTGATCCAGTCACAGACGTGCGTGCCGTCGGCGGGCGTCGGGGGGCGGTCGGCGGGCGGAGTTCCGTCGGCGTTGCACGCGCCCGGATAGACCGAGACACCGGCCGGAACCTGCGCGCATTCCCACGCGCAATACGAGTACGTCGTGCCCGTCGTCCCGCAGACCTGACGCGTGTTGAGGTCGCCGTCGGCCATGCAGTTCTCCATGCACATCGCGTCGGCCGTCGTACCGGGACGCATCCCGCTGTCGCTCGGGGGCGTGCTGTCGCTGCTCGCGTCGGTGCCCATGTCCGTGGGCACGTCCATCGCGCTGCTGTCTGCGCCCGCGTCGGCCGAGGGCATGCTCGGCGAGCATCCAACAGCGCACGCGACGCTCACGAGCAACGCCAGCGTCGTAGCGCTCGTCGAGGGCGTGTATCGAAGTTTCATTCTCAGTTCACTCCCGAAAGCGGACCGCTCTGCACACCGACGACCATCGCCCATGCACAAAAGTCCAAGAACCAGTCGGTTACATGGGTGGGTGCAGACTTTCCATACGAAGTAATTCGTACGGTTCGAGCGGTCACGCCGCGGGGGGCGTCGCTTGCAGCGGAAGTCGCGCGAACACCGTGGCTCCCTCCACGGCATCGAGCGTGACGCGCAGCTCGCCTCCGACCGCGCGCACGCGATCGAGCATCCCTGACAGACCATGACCCGCGCGGGCGGGCGTCGCGACAGGCTGCCCGACGTTGCGCACGACCACGTGAAGCTCGTCTCCCTCGGTGATCACCGAGACGTCGACGAGCTTCGGCGAGCCGTGCCGCGCGATGTTGGTCAGCCCTTCTTGCACCACGCGAAAGATCACCGTCGCCAGCAGCGGGTCGGGCTCGTCGAAGAGCGTGATGGTCGTCCGGCACGGGACGCCCGCGCGCTCTTCGAACGACCGCGCGAGCCACAGCACCGCGGCTTCGAGCCCCTCTTCGTCGAGGATGCGCGGCCGCAGCGACTCGAGGATCGCGTGCACGGCGCCCCGCGCGCGCTCGAGCGACCCCGACATGCGCGCGAGCCTCGGCGCGAGCTTCGCTTTGCTGTCGCTGCTCACCGCTTCGAGCGCCGCGACTTCGAGCTGCAGCGCGGTGAGGTCTTGCCCCAGCTCGTCGTGCAAATCCGCGGCGATTCGACGACGCTCGCTCTCGAGTCGCTCTTCGAGCCGCGCGGCCAGCGCCCTCAGCTCGTGGGTCTTCTCTTCGACGCGCGCGGCCAGCGTCTGCCGCTGCTCTTCGAGCGCGCGGCGAGCCACGAATTCGCGCACCCGAGCGAGCACGTACAGGCGTCCGACCGCGATGCCGAAGACCGTGCTGCCGAAGGCCAGACTGATGTTGTTCCATCGGAGGATGGGCGTGGGCTGGAGCCAAAATTGCCCAGCGATCAGCGCGCTCGTCGTGAGCGTCGAGAGCACGGCGAAGTGCGACGACCTCGCCGGAAAAGCGAACGGCGCGGCGACCAACAGCGCGCAGTACAGCGCCACCGATCCGTGCACGAGCTGCGCGTTGAGCCCCAGCCCCGCGAACACCACGAGCGCGACGGTCTGCATCAGCTCACCCGCGTTGCGCGCGATCCAACGAAGGCTGCCGTGCGGCCAGAACGCCGCGAGGACGATCGGCACGTCGCACAGCTCTCCGAACGACCACAGCGCGATCACGTTGCGTCGCCACAGGAGCTGCGTCGGAGAGCTCACCGAAAGCGAGATCCACCCGACGATGACGATCGCCTGCAGGACCAACAAAACAGGCCCCCACCAGCGCGCTCGCTCGGCGAACTGCGCGCGCTGCTCTTGCTCGATGAGCGCTCGATCCTCGCCCAACGTTCGCTCGGGAAACAGCTTGTCGAGCAGCGCGCTCGCTCGCTCTCTCATGGGCATCGGCTCACTCTTCGCGAGCTCCGGCGATCCCGTGGCGCGCTGCGTACTGGGCGACCTCAAGCGTCGAAGACACGCCGAGCTTCTTGCGGACGCCCTTCAAGTGCGTGCTCACGGTGCTCGGCGCCATCGCGAGATCCCATGCGATCTGCGAGGGCGTGCACCCGCGCGCGATCGCGAGAAACACTGCGCGCTCGCGGGGAGCGAGCTTCTCGTGCGCGAGCCGCGCGTCGTCCGGCGGCGGGGGCGTCACGGCCGGCGGCGCCTGCGCGAGCAACGCTTGCAACAGCGCGGCGAGCGGCTCGGACTTGCAGACGTACGCGGACGCTCCTGCGGCGAGCGTCCAGTTGGCGTACTCCGAGGCGGGATACATCGAGTACACGATGATTCGCAGCGCGGGCTGGGCTGCGCGCACGCGGGTGATCAGCTCGGTGCTCGGGCATCCTGGCAGCGAGAGGTCGAGCAGCAGCGCGTCCCACGGCTCGTGCGTGGCGCGCTCGAGCAGGGCGTCGGCGTCGAGCGCGCAGCCGCTCCACTCGAGCGCGTCGTGCGCTTCGACCCAAGCGCGCAGGCCCTCGCACACAATGTGATGGTCATCGGCGACGAATACGCGAACCAACGCGGCGATCCTCGAAGCGCGGCAGCGTACACGACGGAGGCTCGGCGTGCTGCGGGCAATTGGGCAGCGCGCTCACACCGGCGCGCGGCCGCTGATCTTCACCTTCGGAAACTGCGTCGCGATCTTCATCGCCGCGTCCATCTGGGCCGAGGCGAGGCCGAACACCTTCTGAGCGCGCCCGAGCAGGCCGAGCTCTTGGAGGATAGGACAATCAACGGCGGTCGGTCTCTCACGCGACCGCAGTCGGCGACCCGATCGCCGGTAGCCTCGCCGCCGTGCTCTGCGCGTGGCTGCCTCCCGGCGATGGCTCCACCGCGCGGCACGACGCGATCAACGAGCGTCGATGCGCTCGATCGCGACGAGGCTCCTGGCTTCTGCGTGGTCGGCGAGAGCAGTCGCGCAGCAGCGAAGATCGGCGCGCGCTGAACGTGTATCCTTTGAGGCGATGGAACGTTCTCGCCGTCGCGCCGAAACGTTGCTCGCGATCGTTTCATGCCTCGGCGTGGCCTGTGAGCGCCACGAGGTGACTGCGCCGAGAGTGACGATGAACGGTGTTCGCCCGGTGTTCGTGACGGCAGTGCACGACGCGGCTGCGAGCGAGCAACGAGCGCAGGTCGCTCGGCTCGATCCCGTTTCTGCGCGCGACCGCACGCAGCTCGAGGCGCGCGCGGACGGCGAAGGGCGTGGCAGCGCGGGCTCATCCGCGACGGTCGGATCGCAGATCGAAGCGGACTTTCTCGGCGTCGAGTTGCGCCAGAGCGTCGGCGGTGCTCGTCCAGAGGATGGGTACATTCTGCGAGTTCGATTGATGAATCGAGCAGCCCCGCGCATCGCCGTCGACCTGCGGTCCGAGCCGCTCGGAGGAATTCCATTTCGAGCTGCGTTTCAGGCAAACTGCCTCCATTCCGACGGACGATTCACTGCGGGAGCTGTCTATCCGGCCGCGCTGCGCGAAGGCGCACAGGACAACGAGCGGCGCGAGGTGCGCTGGATGGGCCAGGGCGAGTCGATCATGGTGAATCTGCACTTGGATTGGCCAGGGACAGGCTCGCGTCCCGTGCGCGAACGGCTGATCCCGCGGCGCGCTGGCCGATACGTGGTGCAGCTCTCGATGGAATATCGTCGCGATGGCGACAGCTCGCGAATCGCAGCGCTGGCTCCCTTCGCAGTCGTCGCCGAGTAGCGCGGGCGTTGCTGCACACACCCGATCGTGTCGCATATTCGCGCCGTCGAACGCGGCGGTGTTTGCGGCGCTGCATTCGCGACAGCGTTCGAAGCGCTCGAGCTTGTCGCACTTGCGCACGATGTTCTCTACGGCGATCGCCCTCGACGCGCGCGATCAGATCGCGCTCACGCGCTGCCCGATCCCCTGCACAGTCGCCCCTCCCGCTGCGCTGTGATCACACTTCGTCGTTGATCAAATCCACGAGCTTGCTCTTCGGCATGTTGCCGACCTGACGCTTCACCTCGCGTCCGCCCTTGATCACCACCACCGTCGGAACGCCACGGATCCCGCAGCGCGCCGCGACGCTCGGCGAGTCGTCGATGTCGACCTTCACGACCTTCAACCGACTGCTGTAGAGACCGGCGATTTCGGCGACTGTCGGCTCGAGAGCTTTGCAGGGGCCGCACCGCACTGCGCCGAAGTCCACGAGCACCGGGAGGTCCGACGAGATCACTTCTGCTTCGGAGGATAGGACATTCAACGGCGGTCGATCGCTCACGCGACCGCAGTCGGCGACTTGATCGCCGGTAGCCTCGCCGCCGTGCTCTGCGCGTGGCTGCCTCCCGGCGATGGCTCGACCGCGCCGCACGACGCGATCTCCGCCGTTTTCACAGGCGATACTGTGCTGGCACTGGAACCCACGTGCTCCTGGAACGCGGCCGACGCACATCTTTTCAACACTCGTATGATGGTTGCTCGCGTTCGCGCGGGTCGTACGATCGCCCGATGGATCCCGCGCGCCCAGAGTCCAGCGCCACACCTTCGCCCAAGCGCGGGCGTCGAGTCGTTCGCGTCTCGGTTGAAGCGAAGGCGTCCCGAACCTCCATCTCTCTCAGCGACGATGACGTCTTGATTGTGTGGGTCTACGGACCGTGCTCGGCCATCCGTGTCCTCGTGGACGGCGAGCCCGCGCTCGAGCGTGAAGTCGTCGAAAGCGATCGCGCCAACGGGAGGGTCGAGCTCTCCCTCGATCGACCAGAGTTCGCGCGATGGACGCGCTTCACCGAGCTCGAGGTCGACGCGCGCCGCGAAGCCGTCGACAGCCCCAGGGGCGCGTTGTCCGCGGGCCCATGGACGCGCGCGGCCACCATCGTGGTGCGCGGCGGGCAAGCGAGAGGAATGGTGCTCGCGCTCTGCTTGTCGAGCGTGGTGTTCTCGTTGGGGTGGGCGGCGCTCGCGTACTTCGCGTCGTCAGCGATGCGGCGCGCGCTGGACGTCGCGGGCGCCGCGTTCGCGCTGAGCGTATGGGGCATCTGGTTCGGCGCAGGCGGCCGACGCGGGGCGCGACTCGCGTTGGCGTGGTTGGCGATGTTCGGCGCGCTGTCCGCGGCGTCGCTGTGGGCTACGACGATCGTGCACTTGGACGCGTACGTGGGCGATGCGTCGACGGTCGTTGCTCGGGGAGAGTCTCGATGGATGCGATACGAGGTTCGGCGCGACGGCGATCGCGTCACGATCGGGCGAGAGGCGTTCAACGCGATGCTCGCGTGTCGAAGGCGGCACAACGCGCTCGACGCGCTGCGCGTGGTCTCGCGCTACGAGTCGATCGAGCTCACACCGACAGCGGTCATCTTGGAGCAAGCCGCGGCGAAGCTCTTGATGATCGACGCGCCGGAGGACGTCGATTGCGTCGAGCCTCCGTGGATCCAATTTCGACGGTGGACTTCGGTCCGCGAACAACACGCCCCCGACGCGCGACGCTACATCGTGCCACGCGTGACCATCGATTCGGACACGCGCATTCGTGCGTCGGAGCTCGCGCTCGGTGAGCCGCAGCTCCTTCGGTTTCGATCGACGGCGCTGCTCTCGGTCGAGCTTCGGCAAGATCGAGTGCCAGGGTTGCGCCTCACCTTCGACGCGTCGCATCGCTGGCAAGCCGCCGGTCTGTGGCTCGGGCGGCTCGGCCCCGGTTGGAGCGGATTCGCCTCGATGCTCCTCCACGACACGCCCGTGACATTTCGATGCAGCCCAGGCGCGAACTCGATCGTCATGCTCCACACGAATCCCGAGGTCGTCAGGCGAATCGAGAGCGCGCGGTTTCGCATGGAATTTTCCGAGAACTTTCGAGCAGTCGCGTGCTTCGACGACCCCGGTGACGCGTTCGATCGAGTCACGGTCGTCTCGCGTCGCGACGACCGATCGCCCGACCATTGGCGCCGGGTCGCCTCTGGAATGCGCGCCGACTGGAAGACCACGCGATTGGTGCTCGCGAACGACTCGAGCGAGACGCTGCTGGCAGAGATCTATCGGCCCGACAACGCCATCGCGGCGGGCCAGGGCTTCGAGGTGGTGTCGCTCGAAGGCGCCCTCGCGGACGCGACCGAGATCGCCTCGTCGACGGGGACCACGCGCACGGTGTTGTGGCGCCGCTTCGGCTCGCAGCGCGTGGTCGTGTTGCTCAACGTGTCGGCCGCTCGGATGCTCGATCCGGCGCAGAATTCGCTCGTGGTTCGCGTCGGTGACGGAGCCACAGCCACCGAACGACCAGCGCGCCTGGTCCTGCATGCGCAGAACTACTCGCTGATCGAAGTCGAACCAGGCACCGAGCCATCGCAGCGTCGCTAAACCACTACCGCGACGGGGTTCGTAGTTTTCCCAGTGCGCGGCAGTGGTTTGACTTGATATCAACCGCGCTGGTCCGCTCCGCGCGTCTTCGACGCTCGTCGCGGGCGCGGTATAGCTCCGACGGGATGGTGGCGGCAGGACCAGCGACGGACGATCGACGTTGCCTTCGATCCGTCGACGCCAAGCAAGACACTCACCGCCGTCGAGCACCTCGTCGAGGACGCCCGCTCGTCGCGCCCGCCCACGCGCGGGAGAAACACCAGCGCCGCAGAGCTCTTCAGCGCTGCGGCGTTTCGGCGTTTTCTCTTCAGTCGGGGCGAGAGGAGTTGAAGGACCGGCAACGCGTCGTCATCTGTCGGCGTGTGTCGCGCTTTGCGGGGGATTCGCGTTCCGACGCGAACAGGTTGCGACACGCTCCGACAGCTTGCTCCGGGTTGTGCTGAGGATAGGACATTCAACGGCGGTCGGTCGCTCACGCGACCGCAGTCGGCGACCCGATCGCCGTTGTCCTCTCCGCCGTGCTCTGCCCGTGGCTGCCTCCCGGCGATGGCTCCACCGCGCCGCGCGACGCGATCTCCGCCGTTTTCACAGGCGATGCTGTGCTGGCTCCTCGTGGGTCAGGCGTCACCTGCCGCTGCTCACCCGCCGCTGCTCACTGGGCGTCCGACGCGGCCGGTTGCGAAACCTGGCGGCAGCCGAGGGCGATGCGTACAGCTCCGCCTTCGATGGGTGATGAACGGGCGGACGAAGTGAAGGCGTTGCTCGCGCGGGGCTACGACGCGTTCGAATCCTCGAACTGGAACGACGCGCGAAGCGCATTCGAACAGGCGATCACGCTGCTCGAAGGGACGCGCAACGACGTGCTGTCGGCGCGGGCGCGGGAGGGACTCTCGATCGCGGCTCGTCGAGCCGGCGACCCCGCACGGGCCGTGCTCGCTGCCGAACGAGCGCTGGAGTGTGCTCGACGGTCGAACAAGCGCTTCTGGATCGTTCGGACGCTCCGGGCGTTCGCGCGGCGTTGCCGCAATGCCTGCAGGTTCGACGAAGCCTTGCGCGCGTGCGAGGAGGCGCGCTCGCTGATCGACGCAGAGCGCGCGCCGCTCGAGCTCGCGGAGTTTCGATTCATCGAGGCCGACGTGCTGAGCGACACCGACCGGCCGATCGAAGCGCGAGCGCTCTTCGAGGCGTCGTCGGTCGAGTTCGAGCACGGGGGTGAGCTCGATCAAGCGATCGAGTGCAAGCATAAGCTCGCCGAGATCAGCGCCGCGCTCGGAGATCGCGCCAAGGCGCGCGCGCTCTTCGCGGAGGTGCTCGCACACTGGGAGGCGCGCGAGCAGCAGTGGGGGCAGGCCAACGCGCTCGACGGGCTCGCGGACATCGCTGAATACCAGGGAGATTTGCGCGAGGCGAACGCGCTCTACGCACGGGCGCTCACGCTGCACCGACGCGCGGGCAACTCGCTCGGCGAGGCTGGCGCGATTCGCGCGCTCGGCGCGCTCGCGATCGGTCGAGGCGACTACGTTCGATCGATGGCGTCCTTGCGGGCTGCGCTCGCGCTCGATCGCCGTCGGGCCGATCGCTTCTCGGCCGCCAGCGCGCTCGTCTCGTTGGGGGATTGCTCGCTTCGAGATGAGCGCCTCGACGACGCGTTCGAGTTTCTCTGCGAGGCGCGCGTCGAAGCGATCTCGATCGGCGCGCGTGCGATCGCAGGCAACGCGGCGTTCTTGCTCGCGTCGGTGATGCTCGAGCGAGAGCAGCTCGATGACGCGCGATGGTATTGCGACGAAGCGTGCATCGCGTTCGAGGGCGCCGGGAGCAAACACGGGTTGGCGAACGCCGCGTCGAAGCTCGGCGACATCGCGCTCGACTTGGAGGAGTCCGACGTTGCGCGGCGGCACTACGAACGGGCGATGGAGCTGTTCGAGGAGCTCGGACACGAGTTCAGCGTCGGGAGCACGCTCGAGCGACTGTCATTCGTCGCGCGGACCGACGGCGAGCGGACCGAGCTGCTGCAGGGCGCGCGGGCGGCGTTTGTGCGGGCCAATCGCCAGGATCTCGTGCGCTCGATCGACCGAGCGCTTCGGGAGTGAGTTGCTCGACGGCGTCTGGATGACCTGGCTGCGAGCCGCGCCCGAAGCCACGGCTGTTCGTGGACGGGAATGTGCTCGCTCGGTCGCGACGTTGTGCTCCGATGCTCTCGCCGTCTTGTCGAGCCACGCCCCGCGCGCACCGACGCATCTCGATCGACGCGCTTGCGGTCTTCACGGCGGTGACCCTCACGAGCGGCGACGTGCTCGCGGTCGAGACGCTCCGCGCGAACGGAACCTACGCCACAGGTCTTCGCGTCGAGCTCTGCGCGGCCTCGGGACCCTGTCAAACGCTGGTCCGCTATCCCACACAGCCGCCGCGCTCGATCCAGGCCGTCGAGGTCTCTCCGTCGGGGCGGCACTTCTTCGTCTGGAGCACGCCTGATCGGCACGCACGCGAGCTCGACGTCTACGAGCGCACGAACAGCGGCGTGACGCGCGTCGCGCGCTGGTCGCCAGGATTTGGCGGCGAGCTGCGCTGGGTCGAGGGCGATCGCCTCTGGCACTCGTGGGGCTGCGGAACCTCGTGCGTCACCGGCCAGCTCTACGACACTCAGGGGCGCACGTTGTTCAGCGAGCCTGCGGCGGCGGCGCTCTGGGAGTCGGCCGACCATCGCTTCGCGGCGATCGCCTTTCATGGTGGCGCGGTGGTCGTGCTGCGCTTCGCGACGCTTCGAACGACGCGCGTGGGGGCTTCGATCGGGGCGAGGTTTCCCATCGATGTCGTGTGGCGGGGCGGGGCTGTGCGCGTGCGCTTCGAGGCGGCGCGGGGCGCTCCGCTGCGGGTGAGCGCGGCGCTCCCGTGAGTGTGCGTTGGAGAGAGCGAGTTGATGACGGGTGCTCGGCTACGCGATGCGCTCGGGCTGCACGACACGCTGCGGCCCGCGCGCGATCCCCCCGGTCGCGCACCGTCGCCGCAGCTCGCTCGCGGTGAGGGGCCCCTTCATCCAGCTCAGGGCGTGCCTCGGCTGCACGAGCAGCGCCCCCTGGCCCGCGTGCACGTCTCGCATCACGAACCACCGCGGAACCAGGGCCTCCACCGCGCCGCGCGACGCGATCTCCGCCGTTTTCACAGGCGATACTGTGTTGGTGGTTCTACGACGCGTTTCTCGTGCTCATCGTGCAGGATGGCGCGCCGTGGCTGCTCTACGCGTCGTCCAACGCGAGCGACCGCGCCCACGTGTACTCGCTCTGGCAGGACGAGCGACTCGCGTACTTCGGAGAGGCGATCGATCGCATGGACGTGCAGCTTCCGTTCGGGTCCGAGCCGTTCGCGTTTGTCCCGGTGACCGACGACCGGACGGATCCCGGCGCGATCTGAAACTCAGCGCTCAGAAGCGAATGCGACGCTCACGCGATAGCGCCCGAGGCTCTGCCACGGGCCATGCGTCGTGACTCGTAGGCGGTGGGTTCCTGCAGGAAAATCCGCGACGAGCCTGCCGCCGGTGCCCCCGAGACCATCGTCGTCCTCCGCGATCACTGAGCGATTGTCGACCCACAAAATCAACGGGTCGATCCGCCCTCGCGCGCCTGTCGCGCGCACCTCTACTGCGAGGCGCGCAGGCTCGGTGAGCTCGATCGCGTAGTCGTCCGCGCGCGAGTCGTCGCTGAGCCGCGTGTCGCTCGGCTCGAGTGCCGCTTCGATGGTCTGCCCAACGGCGATTCGCTCAGCGCTCGAAGTGTCGCCGCGGGGCAGTTTGGCGTGAGGAACACTCGGGTCGATCGTGGGAAGTCCCAATGCGCGGAGCACTTTGGCGTAGAGCGCGAGCGCCATTCCGATGTGCTCGAGCGACGTGAGCGCGACGACCACACGCGATGCGCGCACAGCGCGCTCGAGCGATCCGCGCGGGTAGAGCGCCGCCCGAGCGCGCAGCGATGGGCTCAGCGCGGCGACGAGGCGCCGGGTCTCCGACTGAACCGCGTCGCCACCGCCGTAGATGCTCACGAAGCGCCGCCGCTCCGACGCTCGCACCCACGCGACGAAGCGATCCGAGCCCCGGTAGAGTGCGTCGAAGAGAACAACGTTGTCGACTCGGTCAGCGAGGTCGCTTCGCGCGACGATCGTCTCTGCTGCGAATCCGCCAGCGCTCGACGCCACGAGTGTGATCTCTGCGAGCGACGATGACGACAAGCCGGGCCCCAGCCGATCGACCAGCGATTCTCCGAGCACTTCATCGAGTAGCTGCCGAAAGAACGTGGGATCGCTCAATCGTCCCGACCAGTCGCGCGCGCTTCGGGGATCGAACTGCGGAGCGATCAGGATCGCCGCCGTGCGCGCAGCGTCGTGTCGCGAGTCCAAGCCCCAACCGATGATGTGCGGCTCACCCGCGCGCAGCTCGGTCTCTCCGCTCGCGAGCCATTGCATCGCATACGAGCCCCACGAGTGAAGCAAGACAACGACGTGCAGCGGCGCACGCGCGCTCCACCCGCTCGGAACATGCACGACCACCGACGGCATCCCCTCGCGACGCCACAGTTGATTTCGTGTGTTCAGACCGACCGTAAAGCCGCGCGCGAGAGCTGCTGTTGGAGCGCGAGGACGCTCGCTCGCATCGAACCCCGCTGCGTCGATCGCACGCGTAGCGCGGTGAGGTGGCGGCAGTTCGGCACACGATTTCGAGAGCATCACTGCGACGAGCAGCCCTGCCGAACGACACACTGTTCACTCGTAGCATCGAGAGGATAGGACGTTCAACGGCGGTCGGTCGCTCACGCGACCGGAGTCAGCGACCCGATCGCCGGTGGCCTCGTCGCCGTGCTCTGCCCGTGGCCGCCTCTCGGCGATGGCTCCACCGCGCCGCACGACGCGATCTCCGCCGTTTTCACAGGCGATGCTGTGTTGGTTTGGTCAGCCCGCGCGTCGTCCCCGCAGACGCGCGTCGGTGGTCACGGGCGGGTGATTTGCACCGTGTACGCGCCCGGCGTCGCCGTGTTGAACGTGTCCATGTAGAACATGTGCAGACCGGCGCCCGCGGGGATCGCCGAGGTCATCGACGAACGAACGCCGCACGTTCCACCGGTGTCGTCGTTGCACGAGGTGGGCGCAGCGCGACCAGGGCTGTACTGCGCGATCGACGTGTCCCACGTCGCGCGGCCGCAGGTCGACGCGGTGAACATGCCCGCTGTCGCCGCAGCGCAGGTGTGCCAGTAGAACGTGTGCTCGGGACCCGCGGCTGCGCAGCCGAGGTTCACGCGTCCTGCGGGCGGATTCGTGATCGTCCCGCCCGGCGTCGAGGCGCCTGCAGGCAGCAAGCGGAGGCCTGTGGCCGTGACGTTGCTGCCGACGGGCGCGTGCTGAAAGCGCAGGTTCGCCGTGCCCGAGCCGCAGCCCGAGAGCACGAGTCGGTACGCTCCAGCGTCGAGGCGGAGCATGATCTGCGACTGGAGGCCCGTGCCGCAACCCGCGAGGCCGCCGTCATCGTTGCACGCGATGCCGTTGGCGGGGAGGTTCGTCGCGGTGACGTTCGTTCCGGCGAGGGTTTGAACGAACAGCGACGTGTCGTAGCTCGATCCCAGCGTGTCCGCGTAGATGATCTCGGACTGACCCGCGGCGATCGTGAAGTTGAAGAACACGTCGCTGCCCGAGGTGCAGCCGCACGGGCCCGCGGTGTTGTTGGTGGCCGCGCGGGTGTCGATCCCCGTGATGACCGTCTGTGGGTTGGTCATGTTGATGACCGTCGCCATCGCAGGCAGGTCGTTCGCCGGCGGAGCGACGCAGGCGCCCGCGATGCAGCGGTTGCCGACGGCGCAGCGGCGCGAGCATGCGCCGCAGTTGTTCACGTCGTTCTGCGTGTCCACGCACGCCGCGTTGCAGCGCTGCCCGGCCCCGCACGGCGGCGCGAGCGTGAAGTTCACCGTCGCGGCGCCCGAAGCAGCGCAGCCGTCGA
Organism: Myxococcales bacterium; assembly: GCA_013298625.1. Lineage (GTDB taxonomy): Bacteria > Myxococcota_A > Polyangia > Polyangiales. Next base: position 44,567 of record JAAFIF010000046.1, on the reverse strand, counting down.
CGACGATGGTGTTGAGGTTGGCCGTGGTCGCCGTGGTCGCAGGGATCGTTGCCACGACGCTCGAGCCGTTGCCGCACGCCCCGGTGATGTCATCGTTGCAGACCACGGTCCCGCGCGCGGGCGTGTTCTGCGAGAGCGAGACGTTGTACGCGGCCGTCGTCACGCCAGACATCGTGTTGCAGGTGTTCGCGTGCAGCAACGCAGTCGCGGTGTTGGGGCACGTCACCCAGAAGAGCGAGTTGTCAGCGCCGGTCGAGCAGCAGGTGCCCGACGCGGTGCCGGTGCCCGCGGTGGTGCTCATCGCGGTGCGCGTGGTGGCGTCGGGGGCGATGCGCGTCGTCGTTCCGTTGCCCGCAGGCGCGTGCTGGAAGTGGATTCCTGCAGGGCCAGCGCCGCAGCCCGAGAGCACGAGGAAGTACATCCCCGGGTTCAGCCGCGCCGCGATCTGCGACTGCAAGTTCGAACCGATCATGCCCGTGCAGAATCCAGCCGCTGCGTGGTCGTCGTTGCACGTCACGAAGCCAGGCGCCGCCATCACGTTCGTGCCGGCCGCGTCCTGAATGAACAACGACGTGTCCCACGTCGCGCCGAACGTGTCGGCATAGATGACCTCGGGCTGCGTGATCGTGAACGTGTAGAACACGTCGTTGCCCGAGGTGCATCCGCACGCGGTCGTGTTGTTGCGCGCCGAGGTCGTGTCCGCCATCAGCGTTTGCGAGGGCATCGCGAGGTTGATCACCGTGGCGCCCGCGCGCGTGTCGTTCGCCGGAGGCGTGCCCATGCAGCGACCCGCCATGCAGCTCGTGCCCATCGCGCAGACCATTCCACACGCGCCGCAGTTGGTGCTGCTCGTCTGGGTGTTGACGCACGCGGCCATCGCGCCTGCGCCGCAGAGCGTGGTGCCCATCGGACACGCGCACGCGCCCGCGGTGCAGGTCTGTCCCATCGCGCACGCGCGACCGCACATCCCGCAGTTGGTGTTGCTAGTCTGCGTGCTGACGCACATCGCAGGCGTCCCGCAGGACGTTTGCCCCATCGGGCACGCGCACGCGCCCGCCGTGCAGGTCGTCCCGCCCGTGCAGGCCGTGCCGCACGTCCCGCAGTTGGCGTTGTCCGTCTGCGCGTTGACGCAGACGCCGCCGCACAGCGTTTGTCCCGCCGGGCATCCGCAGGTGCCCATGTTGCAGACCTGGCCCATCGGGCAGACCGTGCCGCAGCTGCCGCAGTTCATCCCGTCGGTCTGCGTGTTGACGCAGTCGCGACCGCAGAGGGTCGTGCCCATCGCGCAGGTGCACGCGCCGGCGACGCAGGTGGTGCCGGCCATACACGCGGTGCCGCAGGCACCACAATTCATGTTGCTCGTCTGGGTGTCGACGCACGTGGGCATCGCCGCCATCGGCGTGCAGTCCGTCTGGCCCATCGGGCACATCATGCGCGGCGGGCCGCAGCGGCCCATCGTACAGACGTCGCCAGCCATACACGCGCCGCCGCACGAGCCGCAGTTCATCGGATCCGTTTGCAGGTTGGCGCAGGCCATTCCGCAGGCGGTTTCACCCATGCCGCACATGACCATGCCCTGGCACATCCCACCGGCGCAGGTCTGTCCTGCTCCGCACGAACGGTCGCACATCCCGCAGTTGGCGGCGCTGGTGTTCGTGTCGACGCACGTTGCCCCGCAGAGGGTCTGCCCCATCGCGCACATCATCGGCGTGTCCGAGGGGACGTCCGCCATCGTCGCATCTGGATCCATCACGTCGGACGGATCAGGGACGTCCTGCGGATTCGGGACGTCCTGCGGATTCGGGACGTCGTTCTCCTGCACGTCCCGCGGACTCTGAACGTCCGTGCGCACGTCACTTCCCGGAGCATCTGGCCGAACGCTGGTATCCCCACGATCCGGCGACGCATCGCTCGGAGTCGTGGGGCCCGAACAGGCCGCCATCAGCAGCGCAGCGCACGCGATTGCGGCGCGATTCATTGATCTCACTCGATCCACCTTTCGAACAACGTTGCAGTCAACATGGTCCGCCGGAGGTGACCGCAGACGCAGCCCCCCCCCTCGCGCCTCGGTGCGCGGGACCTCTCGAATTCTCCTACGCTCGAACGGTGGAATATCACGGCGCAGATCATTTGAGCTGATCTTTTACGGCGTGAAATGACGTGCTCCGTCACTGCAAATCTTCGCTCTCCGAGGATAGGACAATCAACGGCGGTCGCTCGCTCACGCGACCACAGTCGGCGACCCGATCGGCCGTAGCCTCGTCGCCGTGCTCTGCCCGTGGCTGCCTCCCGGCGATGGCTACACCGCGCTGCGCGACGCGATCTCCGCCGTTTTCACAGGCGATACTGTGTTGGCATATCTGCGCGAGCGCTGATCGCTGCGCGCAGCTTCGTGCGACGTGCGGATCAGCGAGCGCTTCTGTGATCGCCAGGCTCGACGCGGTACACGAGCACTTCGCCGTTCGAGACGCCGATGAACACACGCTCTCCCTGGTGTCCCATCGCGACCGTCGTCGCGGTCTTCTCCGCGGGCAGTTCGATCGTGGCCCTGAGCGCTCCCTGTAGATCCACGACGAACACGCGCGCTCGGTCCTCGCTCACCGTGGCGAACACCCCGACGTCTCGCGCGAAGTACGCGCGCGCCCCGTAGGCTTCGAGCGGAAGATTCACGAAGCTCCCGTCCGGCGAGAGCGCGTACCAACGAGCGCGCGTCCCCTCGACGCGCTCCTGACAGAGCGCGACGCCGTGAGCGAAGAACGGTGCGTCGAGCGTCCGATCACCGAGCAGCGTCTGGTCCGTGGCTCCGTCCTCGGTCAGCCTGATGCGCGTCCATCGTCCGCCGCTGTTGCAGTCAACCGTGGCGATCGTCGCGCTCGCGTCGTCGTCGCTCGCGACGAGCGACACTTCGTTCGGGGGCATCAACGCCCGGGTGAGATCGAGCTCGATCCACGCTCCGCTCGCGCTGCGAACCATCGCCACGCGCACGACGCTCGCGTCGCGCCTCGCGTGAAAGAGCCTCGCGCGTCCGTCGCGCGTGGCCTGCGCGCCGTACGTCATCGGATCCGCCGTCCATGCGCGCCCGTCGTCGTGCTCGATCAAGGCGTTCGGCTCGAGCACGCACTCGACGAAGCGCTGCGTCCGATCGCTGTGCGTCTTGGTCAAGAGCAGCGCCCCGCTGTCGAGCCACTGAACGATCCGAATCGCCTCGGCCGCGGTGTGCTCGAGGACCGTCGCGCGCGCGCGCAGATCGTAGACGACCAGCGTTTTTTCGGTGCACACCGCGAGCAGAGCGCCGCTCGCGTCGAGCGCGAGCGTGTGGGGCGCGGATCGCGCGACGAGCTCGTCGACGAGCGCGAGCGTTCGGCGGTCGTACCTCTGCCAGCCGTCCGGCGAGCAATCGAGCAGCGAATCGCCACGCAACGGTCGCGTGTCCGTTCGGACCGCGGTCGTCTCGATGACGCGCTGTCGCGCGCCTGTGTCGAGCGCGTACTCCGTGATGTGCGTGTTGCCGTAGCGAACATAGAGCGAGCGATCGGTGATCCAGGCGCGGGACACCGGTCCGTCGTCGAGCGCGATGAGCGAGCCGTCTTCCAAATGAAGCAACGCCACCGCGTAGGGAGCGGTCGCGTTGCTGAGCAGCGCATAGGACTCGTCGAGCTCGGTGAGCGATTCGAAGCTCAGCGTCCACGCGAGCCGAGCGCGCACCGTGGGCTCTCCGACGAGGCTTTCGGTGCGGATCTCCGTGCTCGTCACCCATCGAACGCGATCGCGGTCGAAGACCGCGCGGGGCAGCTGGCTCTCGGTCGCCGCGGGGCCATCGAGCTCGCCGCGAACCTCTCCCGCGATCATGTCGATCACGACGTGCCGTCCGCACCACAGCGAGAGGCAGCCGCTGCGCTCGGACGCTGTGAGGTCCATCAGCGCGTACTCCGAGTCGAGCTCGTACACGGTCACGCAGCGACTCTCTCCGTCGCAGAAGCTCCAGCGCTGAAGCTCGAGGCGCCCGTCGTCGCATCGAACCACGAGCGCGAGCACGGGCTCTGTGTCGCCGAGCCAGAGGCTCCACTGCACGACGGGCTCGCTCGGCGCGACGCGCCACTGCGCGAGGCACGCGAGGTCCGAGAGGCGAAACCTCGCCGCCGAGGTGCCGCAGTACACCCACCGCTCGCAGCCGTCGGCAGAGAGCCAATCGCACCAGGCCCAGCCGAGCTGCGACCAGACTGATCCCTCGCCAAGAGAAAACTCGAGCTCTGCCGCCATCGCGTCGCGCGCCATGAGAGCACGGCTGCGGGCCGAGCTCGCACACGGAGGGATCATGGCTCGGAGAGGACAGAACATTCAACGGCGGTCAGTCGCTCACGCGACCGCAGTCGGCGACCCGATCGCCGGTATCCTCGCCGCCGTGCTCTGCCCGTGGCTGCCTCGCGGCGATGGCTCCACCGCGCCGCGCGACGCGATCTCCGCCGTTTTCACAGGCGATACTGTGTTTGCACTATCGCTTCCCGCTGCGTCGGACCCCGACGGGTCCATCGGAGCCCCGCACGCCACCAGGGTCGCGCACAGCGCCGCCAGACCGTAACCCGCCACTTCGATCGGTGGCGCGAAGTCACTCCAGACCGAGGGGTGTGCCCCGCAACCTCGCGCGGACGCTACCCGGTCTCGCGCTCGGGCTCCGGCGGCAGGTGCAGCCACTCGGCGCAGCCGCCCGGCCGCTCGCAGAAGAGCGCCGAGGGCGCGGAGGGCGTCTGCGTTTCGTCCGTCGAAATCCAGCTCGTCGAGCGATACGGCTCGCGCACCCGGTCCAGGTCGTCGGCCACCGCGCGGCCCTGCTCGAGCGCCCCGAGGTAATCACTCGCGCGCAGGTGATCGACCACCAGACGCAGCGATCGATCCGTCTCTTCGAGCGGAGACAACAGCCCCTCGGAGAACGTCTCCGCGAGCAGCCGCCGCGCGAGCCCGTCGAAGTCTCCGACCGCCAGCGCGCGCTCGCGCCAGAGGTCCTCGCGCTCGACCTCGGTCATCTTCGGAAGGATCCGCTCGCTGTAGAACTCTTTCACCTCCGAGCCAGCGCGCGCGACGGTCGCGTCCAGGTCCGCGCGCGTGAGACGGATGTGCGCGGCCTCGGCGATCGAGGTCAGCGCGCTCAGCGCCTCGAACCGTGGAGCCAGCGCGCGCGATAGCGCCTCGAGGTGACGCGCCGTGCTCTCGTCCACCCGCGCCGCGGCGCGCTCGGACGCGACGGCTCCCGCAGAGAAGGGGCCCAACACCTGCGAGACGAAGCGCCCCAGCTCGATTTGTGGTGCGCAGATCTTCTCCTGGGTCTTTCGCTGAAAGAGCTGCAGCTCCTCGGTCTCCATCTTCGCGCGCAGCACCATCGACACGAGCGACGGTCGCACTTGAAAGAAGTAGTCCGCGGACACGCCCGGCCCCTCGACCCGCCGCGCCAGAAACCCGCCCGTCACCGGAACCCTCCCCAGCGGCCCGATGATCACCGCCCGCGCCGCGTCGTCGTAGAGCGCGCGAACGCCCGCGCGCACCCCTGCGAGCGCGAGCGCCACGGTGCCCACCGTCGGGTGCACCGCGAGCCCGAGGCACAGCGCGAGCGCGCACTGACCCACGCCCGCGAGGCCGAAGTTCACGATCAACTGTTGTGCGATCGGCAGCGCGCGGTCGCTCGAATGCCAGGCGAACCTGTCGTAGACGAGCGCGTCGAGCGCGTAGCGCAGCGCGCCCGAGAGCGGGGCCCAGAGCATGGAGGTGGCGGTGAGGAGCGAGACCGCGGCGAGGTTCACCGCGGTGAGCGCAGGCTGGCCCACGGCGATGAGCGCGGTGCCGACCGCGCCCTTGAGCACGTAGTTCCAGAAGCGAGAGATCCAGCGAGAGACGGACTTTCCCACGAAGCCCGTGTCCGGCCGCGCTTCGAACGCGCGACGCGAGGCCGCGACGCCCTGCCACAGCGCGCGGACGCGCGAGCGGTACGTCGGCGTCAGGCCAACTTGAACGAGCGCGCCGGTCTGTGCGTCCACGTCCCACCCGCGGTGAAACGGCTCTCGCGAGAAGAGCGCCCGCAACCCGAGGGCGCCGTTCAGCAAGTTGTCCGAGAGGAGCCAGTGCAGCCCGTTGTTCCACGCGCACGCAGAGCGGTGCCAGAGGTTCGAGAGTCGCCAGCCCACAGCGTCCGTCGTCACCGCGGGCCGCGCGTGTCGGTCGAGCGTGTAGTACGGCGCGGCGCCCTCGGGCTCGTGACGGGTGACCTTCCAGTTTGCGCGACGCCAGATCCGCCGCGGCCACTCGAAGCGCCCCGCGGGGACGCGCGCGGACTCGAGCCCCGCGCGCAGGCCCGGCTCGACCTCGCGCGCGAAGCGCATTCCGCGAGAGAATATCCAAGCTTCTCGATCGAGCCCCCGCGCGACGAGCTCCGCGTGCGCCCGCGCCGGGACGGCCTCGCGCTCCTCGCGCTCCCACGCGTCCAACCCGCGCGCCACCTGCTCGCTCACCCACTCGTCGATGAGCGCCCGTGTCGGGTGCGCCCGCGCGAGCGCCTCCCGCAGCGCCGTTCGCTTCAGGTCGATCGCGGCGCTCGACAATCGCTCGATCTCCGCCACGACGTCCCGCGCCCGCGCGTGCTCGACCAGCGCCGCGCCCAGCCCCGGAGCCAGCTCTTCGATCGCCTCGTCCGCGGCGATCCGCTGGTAGAATTGCTCGCGATCCTCGCGAAGCGAGCGCGCGAAGACCCGCTCGAGCGCGGACATCATCTTGTGCGACAGCGAGGGCTCGTGCAGCCGAAGGTCCAGCACCAGACCGTCCGAAGTGCGCCAGCACCCCGCGTCCACCCGCGCGCACCCCTCGAGCACATACGCGCGCCGCGCCGCGCGCAGCCGCTCGTCCACATCCCAGCCCTCGTGCTTCGGCGCCTGCTCGACCAGCCCCACCGCGAGGCCCGCGAGCCCGCGCGCTGCGCGGCGCATACGCCTGGCACCAGCAATCAAGCTGACTGATTTTTCTCTAAACAATCGATCGCGCGACTCGACGATGAACTGCCGCGCGCAGAACGCCGCGGACCGGCGCAGCGCCCGCCCGATCGGCCCCCGCCCGCGCTGCAAGAGCGCCGTCAGCGCCCACACGTGTCGCTGGCCTTCGTAGCGCACACTCGCAACGGAGAAGTGCGCCTCCTCTCGGATCTCCGCGAGCTGCGCGGGGCTCAACCGCCGAAGCTTCTGGTCCGGCCCGCGCGCGACCGCCTCGAGCTCGTCGGCCGTCGGCGCGCGAAACAGCTCTGTCAGCCCCACGAGCTGCTTCGCCTCGCGAAACGCCGTCGTCGGAAGCTCTGGCTCGAACGAGCTCCAGTACCAGAGGTCCCGCTGCGCGAGGGACTGCAGGGCGCGCACGGCGTCCCTCCAGCGCTCGTCGATCTCTTGCATCTCTCGCGGCGAAAGCTCGATGGACAGCGGCGCTCGGATCACGGCCGAGACCCTAAGCGCGTGAACCCCGACGCGCTCGCGCGCGACCAAGGATTGTTCGCTCCGTTGCAGTCGCGTGACGATCGCCGCGCGCAGCGCTCCGCGCGTCACGGCACATCGTGAGCGTCCAGCTCGAGCGCATCTCTCGGTTGATGCACGAGGCCCTCGACACCTGCCCCTCGGCGAGCAAGTTGGATCACCTGCGATACATGACGTCCGTTCTCAGCGCGTATTTCACTCCTTCACTTCGCGTCCTTCGTGAAGCACTCGGTGAAAGAAGAAGAGTCCGCGACCTGCCACGGGCGTCACCACCCGGTCGTAGTCGAGAAAGGCCGTCTCGCCTCCCGCGAAGCTCGCGATGGCCCCAGCGACGGAAGGGCCCGAGGACAGGACATTCAACGGCGGTCGGTCGCTCACGCGACCGCAGTCGGCGACCCGATCGCCGGTATCCTCGCCGCCGTGCTCTGCCCGTGGCTGCCTCCCGGCGATGGCTCCACCGCGCCGCGCGCCGCGATCTCCGCCGTTTTCACAGGCGATACTGTGTTGGCGATCGCCACGCGCGCGATGAACCGCTCGGTGTTCGACGGGGACCTGTTCGTCTTCGTCGCGCGCAATCGGCGCGTCTGTCAGGGTGCCGGAGCGGACCGATCCTGACGCTCGCAGCAAAGGGCGGTCAGTCGAAGCGCAGCCGCAGACCCTAGCGCTTCGCGGACTTGTGCGCGAGCGCCGCCGCGATGAGACCGACGATCGCGCTGATCAAGAGCGGGCCCTCGATTCGCTCGCGAGCGTCGGTGGCCTTGAACCCGTTGACCAGGCGCGCGTCGAGCTCTGCGCGCCGCATGAACCGCGTGGGGTCGGCGCGCAGCGCGACCAGCTCGACGCTCTCTCCGCGCGTGTGCGTTGGTTCGCACGGGTTGTACTCGAGCAGCGAGAACGTGGCGTTCTGCCCGTTGACGGTGCCGACCGCGGTGAGATGACACAGATACGAGCCCCTGTGTCCGTTGCTGGAGCTCGGCTTGCCGATGCGCTCGCTACGCAGCGTCGTGACCGTGGCACGGACGGACTCGCCCTCGGTACGAAGCGCGCGGGCGAGCGCGGCCTGTTCGGCAAAACGTCGACCATCGTAGTACCAAAGCAGCGCGAAGCTGATGGCGGTTACGATGAGCGGAACGATGACTTTCTTCATCGCATTCGTCCTGAGTCGCGCTTCACGTCTCGTCGCGACGCGCGCGGTGGTTGATTCTCGCCTGGTGCGCGCCAGCGGGCGACGGTCTGACGCCCGAGCGCCGCGCCGCGGTCCTGCGAGCTCGCGCTGCGCCGCATTCAACAACTGATGGCTGCGATGCTACAAGCTCGAGGGCGATGACGAAGCTGGGGTCCGTGCCGTTGTTCGATCAGCTCGCTGACGCCAAGAGCGTGCTCATCGCCGGCGCGGGGGGCGGCTTCGATGTGTTCGCCGGGCTGCCGCTGTATCTCTCGCTGCAATCGCAGGGAAAGCGAGTGCACCTCGCCAACCTCTCGTTCTCGTACCTGGGCGGCACCGACGCGACGCGGCTCGACGAGGTGACGTACGAAGTGCGCGCGCAGACGAAGGGAGAAGAGCAGTATTTGCCCGAGCGGGCGCTGTGCGAGTGGCTCGCGCGCAGGGGGGACGAGCGATCGGTGTTCGCGTTTTCGAAGTCCGGCGTGGCGCCGCTGCGCGCGGCGTATCAGCGGTTGATCGACTGGTTCTCGATCGACGCCGTGGTGTTGATCGACGGCGGAACGGACATCTTGATGCGTGGCGACGAGGCGGGGCTCGGCACGCCGGCCGAGGACATGTGCTCGCTGGCCGCGGTCGCTCCGCTCGACGTCGCGACGAAGCTCGTCGTGTGCTTGGGCTTCGGCGTCGACGCGTACCACGGCGTGTGCCACGCGCACTTTCTCGAGAACGTCGCCGCGCTCAGCGCCGAGGGCGGATTCTATGGGGCGTTCTCGGTGCTGCCGTCGATGCCCGAGGGCGAGGGGTTCATCGACGCCGTCGCCTACGCGCAGTCGCGCACGCCGGGTCGACCGAGCATCGTCAACGGCAGCATCGCTGCAGCGGTCGAAGGCAAGTTTGGGGACGTTCAGTTCACCGATCGAACGGCGAACAGCGAGCTCTTCGTCAACCCGTTGATGGCGCTGTATTGGGCGTTCTCGCTCGACGCCGTGGCCGCGCGGGTGCTGTACCTCCCCGCGCTCGAGGGGTGCGAGAGCATCTTCGACGTGCACGCGCGGATCGAGGCGTTTCGCAGCACGATTCGACGCCGGCCGCGCGTCGCGATCCCGCACTGACCTCGCCGCTGGGTACACTCGGGGGCGAAAGGAGACGCGCGAGCAGTGCGGTCGCAGCGCAGAGCGCGGCCGAACGGCGAGCGCGCTGAATAGACATGCTTCACAACAACCGATGGTCGCGTGCTGCGGCATTTCTAGCCGTCGCAGCGGCGGGATGCGGACCCGAGAGCATGACGAGCGACGCGGGCAGTGACAGAGCGGTTCCGTCTGCGGATTCAGCGGCCGTTGGCGACACGGGGCCTGCGAGCGACGGCGCGGCGCCTTCGATGGACGCGACGTCGCAGCCCGACGTGCTGACGCCGCAGCCCGATGTGGCTTCGCTTCCGGACGCGAGCGTCGGGATGGACGCCAGCGTTGCGATGGACGCCTCGCGCGACGCTGCTGCGGACGCACGCGCCGACGCCCGCGCGGACGCTGCGGTCCCCGGCGACGCGGGCCCGTCGTCTTCGCGGCACACCGCGCGTCCGCTCGGGACGACGATGGCGGGCAACGGCTTCTGGGAGTATCTGCCGCCCGGATACAGCGCGAGCGGCGCGCGCGCGCCGTTGCTCGTGTTCTGGCACGGCATCGGCGAGAACGGAAACGGCTCGATGGGCGAGCTCTCGCGCGTGCTCAGCCAGGGGCCGCCTCGCTTGATCAACGGCAATCGATGGCCCGCGGACCGGCCCTTCGTGGTGCTCTCGCCGCAGCACGCGGGGGGAGGCTGCCCTACGGCCAACGAGATCCGCGACTTCTTCACGTTTGCGCAGGCCAACTACAACGTGGACCCGCGGCGGATCTACCTCACCGGCCTCTCGTGCGGCGCGATCGGAAGCTGGAACTACCTCGGCGCCCACGTCGACACGACCCCCGTCGCCGCGGCCGTCTTGATTTGTGGTGACGGAAATGGCGCGTGGGGCGCGCAGCGCTGCGACCTCGGTCGCGTCGCGCTGTGGGGCTTTCACGGCGACGCGGACGGCACCGTCGCTCCGTCGGGCACGATCAACCCGATGCAGAACCTCATGAACATGTGTCCGTCGCCGCCGCGACGGGACGCGCGCTTGACGGTGTACCCCGGCGTCGGTCACGACTCGTGGTCGCGCACCTACGACCTCTCGGCAGGGCACGACGTGTACGCGTGGCTGCTCGCCAACGGGCGGCCCTAGCTCAGCGCATCCAGAGGGGGCTCGGCGCGGTGGGCGTGACGACGAAGACGCACGAGTCGTCGCCGTTGCGCACGCACTTTCGCTGCGTGACCACGACATGGCAGCCGAAGGTCGCGCACGCTTCGACCACGATGCCTTCTTCCATCAGGCAGTGGTGCGGCGTGGTCTTCTCGAGCACTGCTTCGGTCGGCTCGAACGAGAGCACCGTCCATCCGCCGATGCCGACGCCGCGGTTGCAGAGCCGGTAGAGCGTGTCGAACGCGTGCAGGATGTCGCGGGCGCTCTTGCAGTGATTGCGCGCGTTCTCCGAGTGGGAGCGCAAGAAGATCGTGCGGCCCATGCGGCGCAGCCCGCTCGGACCGAGCTTGGCTTCGACGGTGTTCATCAGCGAGAGCAGCCACTCGATCGGGACCCAGTCGGTGGGCTCGAGCTGCTCGATGCGCTGGTTGAGGTCTTCTCCCAGGATTGTTCGGCAGTAGCGCCTGGTCCTCTCGGGATCGTCCGATTCAGCGAGCCATTGCACCGCGCCGCGGACCGCGAGCAGATCGACCGCGAGCGTCTCGTGCTGGCTCGATGCGCTGGACGGTCGCGCCCCACCCGTGTGCTCCGTCGCCATCAACAGGGATGCTGTTCTAGCCACCTTTGGAAACTAACAGAACTGGGGAAATCCGTCCCGTGCCCGCAGTTCGCGACGACGATTTTCGTCAACCCTTCACGCCGCCGGAGGTCAGGCCGCCGACCAGGTGCTTCTGCAGCGCGTAGAAGAGCGCCATCACGGGGACGCTCACGATGATCGAGCCCGCTGCGAACTTGCCCCACGCGGCGTCGTACTCGCCGACGTGGCGCTGCAGGGCCACCGGCAGCGTGAACGCGCTCTCGCGCGAGAGGAAGGTGGCGGCGAGGATGAACTCGTTCCACGCGGACATGAAGGCGAAGAGGGCGGTGACGGCGAGGGCGGGTCTGGCTGCGGGTAGCACCACTTTCACGAAGGCTTGAAATCGTGTGGCGCCGTCGACCATGGCCGCTTCTTCGAGGTCCTTTGGGATGGTCTCGAACGCGCCGCGCAGCTGAAAGATCGCGAACGGCACCGCCGTCGTCGCATACACGAGCACCAGCCCCGAGCGCGTATCGAGCAGCCGCAGCTTGTCGAGCAGCATGTACAGCGGCACCGCGCTCGCCACGCCAGGAAACATCTGCGTGGCCAAGAGCGCCTTCGTCCCGCCCTTCGCCCCAACGAAGCTCGGAAACCGCGCGAGCGCGTAGGCCGCTGGGGTCGCGATCGCGATGGCCGTCAGCGCCGTCGCAGCGCTCACCAGAATCGAGTTGGCGAGCTGTCGACCGAAGAGCCATTCGCCAGTGTTTCCCCTGGCAAAAATGATCGCGCGAAAGTTGTCGAGCGACGGCGACTCGGGCCACGGGATCGCCCGCGCCACCGGCCGCTGCACGCCGTCGAGCGCGAGCGAGACCACCCACAGCACGGGGTACAGCGCGAACGCCACTGCGAGCAGCAGCACGAAGTGCGAGAGCGGCTCGAGCCACCACGGGCCCTTGCGAGAGTGCTCTCTCATCGCGCGCCTCCTCTCGCGTGCGGCGGCGTCGTGAGCCGCTCGAGCAGCCGAGTCCCGAGCACGAGCACCCCGAAGATCAGCACCGCGTACGCCGCGGCGTAGCCGTACTGCGCTTGCCGCGTAAACGCCCAGCGATACGCCTCGGTCACGAGGATCTCTGTCGCGCCGTCAGGCTCTCCGCCGGACACGAGAAAGATCACGTTGAACTGGTTGAACGTCCACACCGCGCCCATCGAGACCGACGGCAACAGCGTGGGCTTGAGCAACGGCAGCGTGATGTGCCGAAACTGCTGCCACGGCGTCGCGCCGTCGACCTCGGCCGCTTCGTAGAGGTCCTTCGGGATCGCCGCGAGCGCGCCGATCGTGACCACCATCATGAAGGGAAACCCCAGCCACGTGTTGGTCGCCACGTTCGCCGTAAACGCCGTCGAAAACTGCGCGAACCATGAGACGGGCTCGACCCCGAGCGCCGCGAGCATCGCGTTGATCGCGCCGGTCTGCCGATGAAACATCCCCTTCCACGCGAGCGCGGTCACGTACGAAGGGACCGCCCACGGGATGATCAGCAGCACTCGGTACAGCGCCCGGAGCTTGAGCAGCGGGCGCGAGAGCAGCAGCGCCAACGCCACGCCGATCGAGACGTGCAACGCCAGGTTTGCGAGCGTCCACACGACGGTCACGAGCAGCACCGCGTAGAACGTCCCGGACGTAAACAAGGGTCCGCCGCGGGCCGTGATGATGTCCCAGTAGTTCGCGGCGCCCACGTATTCGAGCGCCCCGTCCCGCCCTGCATAGAGCGAGGTGATCGCTCCGAGCACGAGCGGCAGCACCACCAGCAACGTCACGATCACCACCGCGTGCGTGACGTACGCGTACGCGGGCATCGACTGCTTGACCGCGTAGCGAAACGCGGGGTCTCTCGCGCGCTGCACCGAGCGAAAGACCAGCCCGAGCGCGAGCACGCCGAGCACGAGCTGCAGCGGCAGCGGAGAGCGTCGCGAAGGCAGCGGGCGGCTCGCGTCGTCGTACCGATGCTGCCCTTGCTCGAGCGCGACGCGGGTCGCGGCTGGGTCGCGAAGCGCGCGGCGGATCGCTTGATTCGCGGGCTCCCAGGACAAGCGCATGTTGCCGTGCGTGGGCATGAGCTTGCCGTCGCGCGCGGCGCGGCGAAAGGGCGCGAGGATGCGGTCCGCGGCGAGCGCGGGGTCGCTCCAGGCCGAGGGCGTGGCGACCACCTGACGGCCGATCAGGGCGCGCGTTCGCGCTGCAGAAGGACTGGCGAAATACGCGGCGAGCTCGGCGGCGAGCGCGGGGGCGTGCGCGTTGCGCGCGAGGTAGGCGACCTCGACGGTCACGAGCGGGCTGAGCGCGCGACCGGTGCTCGTGACGCGGGGCAGGGGGACGACGCGAAAGCGCCGCGCGTCTCCGAGCTCGCCGACGAACCACGGGCCCGAGATCACGGTCATCGCGCGGCCGCTGCGGAAGTACGGCGTCACCGACGCGCCGTCCACCTCGGCGGGCACGACGCGGTCGCGCAACAAGCGCTGCACGTACTCGAGCGACTGCAGCGCGGCGGCGCCGGTGAAGGCGTAGGTCCCGCGGCGATCGTCGAAGAGCTGTCCGCCGAACGCGTGGAGAAACGCAGCGTGAAAGTACGCGTTGGCGCCGTAGTACACGAGCGGGTACGCCTCGCGCGGCAGGGCGCTGCGCGCGGCGGCGATGCCCTCGACGGTCTCGAGCGACGGGCGCCCAGCGCGCTCCCACAGCTCTTCGTCCACGAACAACGCGAGGCACTTGAGCGCCAGCGGAACGCCGTATCGCTCGCTCCCGTCGCTGCTCGTCACCGCTTCGAGCGCGAGCGGCTCGAGGTCCGGGCCCGTGTCCGTGCGCGCGAGCTGCCCGAGCGCGGGCGCGGCGCTCTCGATGATGTTGCGCGCGCGGTACGAGGGCAGGCGCTCGTGGGCATCGATGAAGAGATCCGGGCCGTTTCCTCGGGGGATGGCGGCTTCGAGCTTCGATGCGTACGCGTCGAACGGCACCGCGAGCGAGGTGATCGTCACGCCCGGGTGCTCGCGCTCGAACGCGCGCAGCACCTGCTCGAGCGCCTGCTGTTCAGCGCCGCGGTAGGCGTGCCACAGCGTGACCGATCGCTGCTGGGCGTGCGCCGTGACCGTGCAGAGCAGCAGCGCGACGGTCGCAAAGAGCGCCAGCCATCGCCGCGCGATCACGACTTGCTCTCCGCGAGCGAGCGGCCCGTCTCGGGGTCGAACAAGTGCACGTTGGCGGCCTCGACGCTGAGCGCGAGCGTCTCGCCGCGGCGCGGGAGCTCGTCGGGCCGCCCTTCGACGCGCGCGACGAACGCAGCGCCCGCCACTTGTCCGTGCGCGTACGCCTCGAAGCCCATCGCCTCGACGACGTCCACGGGGACCGAGATCTCTGCGGGCTGCGCGCCGTCGCGATAGCCCTGCGCCGAGGACTCTCCGCGGCGCACGGTGACGTCGTGGGGACGGATGCCCACGACCACCGCGCGCCCTCGCTCGAGGCCGCTGAAGCGCTGCCGGTCGATCGGCGCGCGAAGGCCCTCTGCGACGGCCGTGGCGCCGTCGTCCGAGACGCGGGCGTCGGCGAAGTTCATGCTCGGCGAGCCCAGAAATCCCGCGACGAATCGCGACGCAGGCCGCGCGTAGACCTCGAGCGGCGGGCCCTTCTGCTCGACCTTTCCGCCGTTGAGCACGACGAGCTGGTCGGCGAGGGTCATCGCTTCGACCTGGTCGTGCGTGACGTAGATCATCGTGGCGTCCAGCGTCGCGTGGAGCTTCTTGATCTCGACCCGCACTTGATTGCGCAGCGCCGCGTCCAGGTTGCTCAGCGGCTCGTCGAAGAGAAAGAGCTTCGGCCGCCGCGCGATCGCTCGGCCCATGGCCACGCGCTGTCGTTGCCCGCCGGACATGTCCCTGGGATAGCGGTCGAGCAGCGCGCCGAGCCCGAGCATCTGCGAGACCTCTTCGACCCGCGCTTTGACCGTAGCCTCGCTCTCGCCGCGCAATCGCAGGCCGAACGCGAGGTTGTCCCGCACCGTCAAGTGCGGATAGAGCGCGTAGCTCTGAAACACCATCGCGATGTCTCGCTCGCGCGGCTCTGCGCGGGTGACGTCCTTTCCGCCGAGCGTGATGGCGCCTTCGTCGGGCGTCTCGAGCCCTGCGATGGTGCGAAGGAGCGTGCTCTTTCCGCAGCCCGACGGGCCGACGAGCACGACGAACTCACCAGCGCTCACCTCGAGGTCGATTCCCTTGAGGATCGCGTTGCTTCCCAGGACCTTGCGGATCGCCCGCAATGACAGCGTGGCCACGGCCCGGGATGGTACCGTCATTGCGCGACAAACTATGCGAATCCATCACCTCGATTGCACAACGATGTGCCCGCTCGGCGGGCCGCTCGTCGACGCGCCCGGCTCGCTCCTCGCGCGGGGACGCATGGTCTGCCACTGCCTGCTCATCGAGACCCCCTCGTCGGGCCTCGTCCTGGTCGACACCGGCTTCGGCCTCGCGGACATGCGCGAGCCTGAGCAGCGCATCGGCCGCGCGTTCTTGAAGATCACAGCCCCCAAGATGGACCCCGTCCAGGCGGCGGTCTCTCAAGTGAAAGCGCTGGGATTTCAGCCCGAAGACGTGCGTCACATCGTCTTGACGCACATGGACCTCGATCACGCCGGAGGCCTGGCCGACTTTCCTGCAGCCGCCGTGCACGTGATGGGCGACGAGCTCGCAGCCGCGCAGCAGCCGACCTTTCGCGAGCGCGAGCGGTACAAATCCGTGCAGTGGGCGCACGGCCCGCGCTGGAGCCCGCACAAGCCCTCGGCAGGAGAGCGTTGGTTCGGCTTCGAGTGCGTGCGAGACATCGCAGGTCTGCCCGCAGAAATCCTGATGATCCCGCTCTCGGGGCACAGCCGTGGACACGCTGGCGTCGCCGTGCAGTCCGCTGGACAGTGGCTGCTCCACTGCGGAGACGCGTACTTTCATCACGGCGAGATGGAGCCCGAGTACCGCTGCCCGTCGGGCTTTCGAGCGTTTCAGTCGATGGTCGCGGTCAACGACTCGCTGCGCAGGGCGAACCTCGGTCGACTGCGCGACCTCGTCCGCGCGCACAGCCGCGAGGCGCGCGTGTTTTGCGCGCACGACGCGACCGAACTGGCCCGCTCGCTCGATTGAGCGCAACGAAGAGTCATCCTCGGCGCGGATGAGCGCTGCTACGATCGCGCGCGGGATGGACGTGAGCGAGACGAACCACGGGGCCGAGGCGCTCGACGATTTCGCGGGGACCCGTCGCTTCGACGTCCGTCGTCGCTTGGGCGAGGGCGCGTTCGGCGTCGTGTACGAGGCGTACGATCGCGCGCGGGACGCGACCGTCGCGCTCAAGCGCCTGAGGCTCCAGGACGGCGCGGCGCTCTACCGATTCAAGCAAGAGTTTCGAAAGCTCACCGACGTCTCGCACCGCAACCTGGTCACGTTGCACGAGCTGTTCGCCGAGGATGATCGCTGGTTCTTCGCGATGGAGTTCGTCGACGGGACGGACTTGCTGTCCTTCGTGCGGGGAGAGGGCGGGATCACCCCGTCGCTCGAGGCGCTGGCGACGGTGGACCTCGACGCGACGGGGTCGCTGACAGGGTCGAGCGCGTCGAACCCCAGCCACGCGTTTTCGAAGCGCTCGACCGACGAGAGCCCGGCGACGGTGAGCGCCGACGACTCGACGCCCAACTTGATCGTGACCACGCCGGCCGTCGCAGGACCGCTCATGGCGTTGCCTCCGGACTTGAGCGCCAGCGCGTCCTTGCGCGAGCGCTCCCAGCGAGGCCAGTGCGACGAGAAGCTGCTTCGAAAGGCCTTGGTGCAGCTCGCCTCGGGGCTCGAGGCGCTGCACTCGGCGGGTCTTCTGCACCGCGACGTGAAGCCGTCGAACGTGATGGTCTCTCGCGCCGGTCGCGTCGTGCTGCTCGACTTCGGGCTCGTGAGCGACCGCGACGATGACGGCGAAGTTCGCATCGTGGGGACGCCTGCGTACATGGCGCCCGAGCAGTCGACGGGCGCGCGCGTCGACGAGTCGTGCGACTGGTACTCCGTGGGCGTGGTGCTCTACGAGGCGCTCACGGGACGGCTTCCGTTCGACGGAAACCCTCGCGAGATCCTCGCGGAGAAGCTCACCGCGACGCCGATCGACCCGAGGCGCGTCGCCGCGGGCGTCCCCGACGACCTCGCGGAGCTGTGCATGGCGCTCTTGCGCGCCGAGCCTGGCGAGCGACCGACGGGCGCCGCGGTGCTCGAGGCGCTCACGCAGCAGCGGCATCGACGCAAGAAGCGCCGAGACTCGCTGAGGGTGCTCGTCGGTCGCGCCGCGCACCAACAAGCGCTGTGGAGCGCGTTCGACCATGCGCGCGCCCCCGCGGTCGAGGTCGTGCTCCTCCGCGGAAAATCCGGGACAGGAAAGAGCACCCTCGCGCGGCGCTTCGTCGACGAGCTGCGCGCGAAGGCGCCGGACGCCCTCGTGCTGGCGGGGCAGTGCTACGAGCAAGAGTCGGTTCCGTTCGAGGCGCTCGACAGCTTGATCGACGCGCTCGCGCAGCAGCTGCGGGCGATGGACTCAGACGACGTCGCCGAGCTCACCCCGCCCAACGCGGGCGCGTTGACCAGGCTTTTTCCTGTGCTCCAGCGCGTGCGGTCCTTTGGATTCAGCGAGGACGTCTCTTCGCGCGACCCGCAAGAGCTGCGACGAAAGGCCACCGGCGCGCTCGCTTCGGTGCTCGACGCGTTCTCCGAGCGCGGGCCGGTCGTGCTCTTCGTCGACAACTTGCAGTGGGGCGACGTCGACAGCGCGCAGGTCTTCGACGAGCTGCTGCGCGCCGCGCCGGGCCGGTCTCTGCTCTTCGTCGGGACGTTTCGCACCGAGCCATCAGACCCGACGACGCTCTGGCAGTGGTTCGACCCCGAGCGCCTGCGCGAGCACGGCGCGACCCTTCGCGTGCTCGACGTCGACCCGCTCTCGCAGGACGACGCGCTCGCCGTCGCCCGCGCGCTCGTGGGCGACAAGACCGACGAGCAGCGCGGCCGCGCCCAGTCCATCGCGCGCGAATCCCAGGGAAATCCCTACTTCTTGGACGTCCTCGCCCGCCACGTCACCGACGCCGACAACGACGACCCCGAGCGAAAGACCCTCCCTCCGCCCGCCGACGCGCGCGTCGCCCTCGATGATGTGTTGTGGGCGCGCGCGCAGTCACTCGACCCCGCGTCGCGCGCGCTGCTCGAGGTGCTCGCGGTCGCGGGCGTCCCGATCTCGTGGAGCGCAGCGCGACGCGCCGCCAACCTCGGCGACGACGCTGCCGACGCGCTCGCGCGACTACGAACGCAGCGCTTCGCGCGCGTGCGCAAGAGCGAGCGAGACCGTGTCGAGTGCCAGCACGACCGGGTGCGCGAGGCGGTGCTCCGCCGCATCGACGCAGGGGCCAAACAGCACGCCCACCACGCGCTCGCCGCGGCGCTCGTCGCAGACCCCGAGGTCGAGCCCGACCAGCTCGCCCTTCACTTCGAGGGCGCGGGCGCCCTCGTCGACGCTGCCCAGTGGTGCCAGCGCGCCGCCGAGCGCGCGGCGCAGTCGCTCGCGTTCGAGCGCGCGGCGCGGCTGTATCGCAAGGCCATCGCGCTGCGCGGCGGAGACCGCGCGGCCAACCGCGACCTGGTCATCGCGCGGGGGGATTGCCTCGCCAACGCTGGGCGTGGCAGCGATGCGGCCGACTGCTACCTCGACGCGGCAACCACGGCGCCCGAGCTCGAAGCGCTCGAGCTTCGCTTGCGCGCGGCCGACCCGCTCTTGCGAACGGGGCACATCGACGAGGGCATCGAGCAGCTGCGCATCGTGCTGCGAGGGCTCGACATGGACTTCGCCAAGAGCCCCCAGCGCGCGCTGCTCTCGCTGCTGTTTGCGCGGGCGAAGCTGGCGTTGCGCGGCGAAGAGCCAGCGCTTCGGGCGAGCGCTGGGGACGCTCGCGAGCGGCTCCGAGTGGACACGTGTCGAGCGGCGGCGCAGGGGCTTGGCATCGTCGACAACATCCGCGGAGCAGAGTTCAACACGCGCCACTACCTTCAAGCGCTCGAGCTCGGCGAGCCCTACCGTGTCGCGCGCGCCACCGCCATCGAGGCCGGCTTCAGCGGAACGCTCGGCTACTCGGCCCGCTTCAAGACCGCTGCGCTGTTCGACCTCGCGCGCGATCGCGCGGCGCGCACGGACAACCCGCACGCCACGGGGATGGTGTGGCTGTGCTCGGGGATCGCCGCGTGTATGGAGGGCCGCTTCGTCGACGGCGTGCGCGACTGCGAGCGCGCGGCCACGATCCTGCGTGATCGCTGCGTGGCTCCTTGGGACCTCGCGCAGGCGCAGTTCTACACGCTCGCGCCGAAGGTGTGGCTCGGGGCCATCCATGAGATCGACCGGGCGATTCCTGCGCTGCTCAGCGAGTACGAGTCGCGATCGGATCGGCTCGCGTCGACGTCGTTGCTCACGTACCTGGCGTTTCTTCCGGCGATCGCGAAGGACGACGCGGCGCGAGGCCGAAAGCTGGTCGACGACGCGATGTCGCGCTGGTCGAAGGACGGGTTTCACGTGCAGCACTACTGGGCGCTGCGCGCGCACGTCGAGTGCGACCTGTACGAAGACGACGCGGGCACGGCGCTCTCGCGGCTCGACGCGCGGTGGGGCGAGCTCGAACGCTCGCTGCTCATGCGCGTTCAGTACGCGAAGATCGAGGCCCTCTCGCTGCGCGCTCGCGCGTTGGTGGGCGCGTCGCGCGGGGCGGGCGCTGGTCGACTGCTCGCCCGCGCCGAGCGCGACGCCGCGACGCTCGAGGGTGAACAAGTCTCGTGGGCTGTGGGGCTCGCGGGGCTCGTTCGCGCGGGAATCGCGTCGAAGCGAGGGCAGCGCGACGAGCAGCTTCGCGCGTTGATGCGCGCAGAGCGAGCGCTGTGCGTGGGCGAGCTGCGTCTGCACGCCGCGGTGGCGCGGTATCAGCGAGGGCTGCTCGTCGGCGGAGAGCACGGCGCCACGCTGGTCTCTGTGGCCGAGCGCGACGCCCGCGCGTGCGGAGTTCGCAGGCTCGATCGCGCGAGCGCGTGGCTCGCGCCGGGGTGAGCGCGACGATGTCACCGTCGCGGTGAGGGGACGGCACGCAGCGATCACGGGATCGTCAGCGAGCGTTGGTAGCGATCGTTCACCATTGTGAACAAGTCGCCCATTCGCTTGCTCGCGTACCTGTGCTCGGGTGCGTTGGTGACGGTGTTGTCGCGGGAGGCTTCGGCCGTTCGCGCGTGGGAAGAGCCGCGCCAAGGCTGGCGTCCACCCGCGCCTTCGGGAGGGCTGGCTGCCGCTGCACCGACGGGCATCGCCGCGCTCATGGAGATGGCCGTCCTCGGCGCGAGCGCGTCTCCTGACCTGCGTCCGCCGGACTTCACTCCGCCGTTGGCCGCGGGCGGGCACGTCGGCGCGAGTCGCTATCCCGAGGGCGTGGCGGAGCGCTGGCTCGACATCGGGTTCTTCGCACAGCCGCAGTTTGCGCTGCAAACGGGCTACGATTTCGGCTCGAGCACGAACTTCTCCGCGCCGCCGGGCGTGACGATCCAACGAACGCGCGTCGTGGTGCACGGGCAAGCTCACCCGCTCCTGCAGATGCGCATCGAGTTCAACTTGTCCGACCGACTCGAGCTGCTCGACTCGTACGCGCTCGTGCCTGTGCGCCGGTGGCTGCAGCTTCAGATCGGGCAGTTTCGCGTGCCGTTTTCACGGCAAGAGCTCGTCTCGTCCTCGCGGTATCAGTTCGCGGATCGCGCGCTGTGGTCGGGCGCCGCGAACAGCTCGGGCGTGCGCTTCGTGCCGAGCTTCGACCTCGGCGTGATGGCCTGGGGATGGACGGGCCCGCGCGACATCTTCGAGTACTACCTCGGCGTGTTCAACGGAAAGGGCGCGAACACGCCCTTCAACTTGGACGGCTTCTTTCTCTGGTCAGGACGCCTCGCGATCAACCCGCTCGGTCGTCCCTCGTCGCTGCAAGAGGGCGCCGTCAACATGCGCCGCGCGCCGACGCTCGCGATCGCCGTCAACGCTTCGACGCAAGTGCGACAGATCGGGACCATCACGCGACCCGGCGCGACGACGCCCGAGCCGAACCGCATCGGCGTGACCTCGCTCGGCGCGGACGTGTTCTTCGCGGCGTACGGCGCGAGCTTCTACGGAGAGCTCTACGCGCGCGACACCGCGGAGACCGACACGACGATCACGCCGAGCACGCAGGCCTTTGGCTGGCTCGCGCAAGTGGGCTTCTTCATCCCTCATCCCGCGCTCACCAATCACCTCGAGCTCGTCGCGCGGGTGCAGGGCTTCGACCCGTCCGCGTGCATCACGCGCACCGCTGGCGTGTCGATGGCGGGCGCGCCGCCGCCGGATTGCGCGACGCGTCTGCCGCCGTCGCAGACGCGCGAGGTGTACCGCGACTTCATGAACACGCTGTCGATGACCTTCGGCGTCAACTGGTACCAGCTCGGTCACGGCTTCAAGCTGCACGCGTCGTACACGATCAACAACGAGTATCGAGACCTGGCGGGCGGCGTCCCGGACAGCGGAATCGTGCTCAACGACGTGTTCACGCTGCAGCTCACCGGGTCGTTTTGAGCGCGCGTCTCGTGAGGAGCTTCGCGATGAGAGCACGTGATGGTGTGGTGTTGAGCGCGGTGTTCGCGCTCGGCGCGTGTCAGGTCCCGCTTCACCTTCGCCCCGACTCGGGCGTCGCGGTGTCGAGCGACGTCGAGTCGCTGGAGGACGCGACGGTGGACGACCTCGCCGCTGCGACAGAAGCAGGGCGATCCAGCAACGATCCCATCGACTACGTGCCCGAAGGCTGCGCGCACCGCGTGCGCACGACGCCGATGACTCGGGCGAACTACATGGCTGACACGAGCACCTTCGGGCCCGCGGCGGAGCCGCGCGCGCCGCACGTGAGCTGGGCGGCGGACCCATCGTCGACGATCGCGTTTGTGTGGACGACGGACCGCGCGACGCGGGCGTCCGTCGTTCAGTTCGGAACAGCGCCGGCTGCGCTCGATCGCGTCGCCGTGGGTCACGTCTCGAGCGCGGGCAGCGGCGAGGGCGGCGTGACCGCGCACGAGGTGCACGTGTGCGGACTCGCGCCGGACACGACGTACTACTACCGGGTCGGCGGCGAGGGGCACTTCAGCGCGGTGCAGTCGTTCAAGACGGCGCCAGCGACGGGAGACGCGACCGCGGAGATCAACTTCGTCGTCGCGGGCGACTCGCGCAACGGGTACGCGACGCTGCGATCGCTGCAAGAGCGAATCATGTCCGTCTCGGGCATGCGGCAGCCGGACTTCGAAGTGTTCTCTGGCGATGCCGTGTTTCTCGGGACCAGCCAGGCCGAGTGGAACGAGTGGTTCGCCTCCTGCGCTACGCCGCTCGCGACGATGCCCTTTCTCATGGCGCACGGAAACCACGACGCGCTCTCGCTCAACTACCTCGTGCAGTTCGCGCAGCCGCAGGCGGGCGTGATGGAGCAGGACGAGCTCTACTTCTCCTACGACTACGGGTTGATCCACTTCGTGGTCCTCAACGACACGCCGTTTCGTGGAGATCTCGCCGGCAACGTCGCGGGGACCCAGCTCAATTGGCTGCGGCAAGACCTCACGCGCGCGCGCGCCAATCGCGGTCGCGTCCCATGGATCGTGGTGGTCCACCACAAGCCCGCCTTCAGCTCGGCGCGCTATGCAGACGCGGTCGACACGGTGTTCATCCGTCAGACCTGGGCGCCGGTGTTCGACGAGTTCGGCGTGGACATCGTGTTCTCGGGGCACGATCACGAGTTCGAGGTGAGCAAAGAGATCGACGGCCAGGGGCGCGAGGTCGTCGGCCGCCGAGGGACCGTGTACATGATCAGCGCCGGCGCGGGCGCAGAGCTCTACCCGGTAGGATCGCAGCCGTGGCGCCGCTACTCCGAGAGCGTCTCGAACTTCTTGCTCGTCCACGTCACCGCCCGCAACCTCGACGTCACGCCGCACCGAATCGATGGAACCGTCATCAACGAAGGCCGTGTCTCCCTGGTGCCTCGCACGTAGCGCGTGGGGGTGTGCTGTGACGCATCCGTCGCTGGGCGAGCGCTGACATGCTGGTCGACGCGCCTCGATGGGCGCTCAAGCTCTTGCTGATCAGCCACGTGATCGCCGCTGGCGTCTCGCTCGGCGCGAGCGTGCACTTCGCGCTGCTCGTTCGCCGAGCCGTGCCCGTACAGTCGAGGTTGCTCAGGCTCTATCCGACGGTCGCTCTCGCGAGCTGGGCGACCTTGTTCGCGCTCGGCTCAGCGATCTACCCGAACTACCGGCTCCAAGTGCGCGCTGAGTACCTCGACCTGCACGCTCGCTGGGTCTCGACGCTCTTCGACGTCAAAGAGAACCTCGCGGTGCTCATCGCACCGTTGCTGCTCGCGCAGTGGCTGCTCACGCGCCGTTCTCTCGACGCGCAGTCCGGGCGCGTGCTGCGCGCGTGCGCGTGGGTGAGCGCCGTGTGCGTCGCGTTCAACTTCGTCGCGGGGCTGCTCGTGACGAGCTACCGGAGCGTGTAGTGAGCGACGAGCGATCGCTGCGATTGTCCGCTGCGATGGGCGCATTCTGCGCGGGCGCGGCTTACCTCGTGACCACTGCCGGGCGCGTCGGGCTGTTCTTCTATCTGCCCGTCGAGCGGCGCTGGGTGGTCGTCGCGCCTCCGCGCACGATCGCGATGGACTGGTTTTCTCGGGCGCTCTGGACGCTGGTCGCGCTCGTGGTCGGAGCGCTCGTCGGCGCGTGGATCGAGTCGCGCTCGTCGGGTGACTGGCGTCGCGTCACGGCAGCTCTGTGGCAGCTCGCCGCGCTGTTGCTCTCATGGGGGGCGGTGTTCACTGTGCTCTGGCTGCTTCGTGGCTGAGCTCAGCCGATGGATCCGCGCACGTACTGCTGCGTCTTCTCGTGCTGTGGATCTTCGAAGACGCGGTCGGTGGGGCCTCGCTCGATGAGCGCGCCGAGGTAGAAGAACGCGGTCTCGTCGCTGACGCGCCGCGCTTGCGCGAGCGAGTGCGTGACGAGCACGACCGTGTACCGTCGCTTGAGTTCGGTGATGAGCGCTTCGATTCGCTCGGTCGCGAGCGGGTCGAGCGCCGAGCACGGCTCGTCCATGAGCAGTACCTCTGGTTCGATCGCGATCGCGCGGGCGATGCACAGTCGTTGTTGCTGCCCGCCCGAGAGCGAGAGCGCCGAGGCGCCGAGTCGGTCGCGGACCTCGTCCCAGATCGCCGCTGCGCGCAGGGCTCGCTCGGCGCGGTCGGTGAGCGACGAACGGTCGCGCGATGCGGCGAGGCGCAGGCCGAACGTGACGTTGTCCAAGATGCTGCCGGGCAGCGGGTTGGGGCGCTGAAAGACCATTCCGATCCGGCGTCGCACGACGACGGCGTCGACGTCCGGGTGGTAGATGTCCTCGCCGTCGAGCAAGACCTGCCCGTGGACAGCCGCGGACGGAGAGTGGTCGTGCAGTCGGTTGAGGGCGCGAAGAAACGTGCTTTTTCCGCAGCCAGAAGGGCCGATGAGGGCGGTCACCGAGCGCTCGGCGAGCGCGAGCGAGACGTCGGACAAGACGCGCTTCGCGGCGAACTCCACGGACAACCCGCGCGCCTCGAGCTTGATCGGCTTCGCGCGAGTCATCGGCGAGCCTCCGGCGAAGCGCGCTTCACTGCGCGATCGCGCAGCACGAGCGCGACGGCGTTGAGCGAGAGCGTGACCGCGAGCAGCAGGACCGCGGTCGCCGCCGCGGCCGGCCGAGCGCTCGCGGCGTCGGTCGACTGCGTCGAGAGCGCGTACAAGTGAAAGCCGAGGTGCATGAACATCGCGCGCGCGTCCGTTGGCGCCTCGGGCGTGAAGTTCGCAGCGCCAGTGAAGAGAATGGGCGCGACCTCTCCTGCGCCGCGTCCGATCGCCAGCACGACGCCGGTCAGCACGCCCGCTCGCGCGGCGGGGAGCGACACGCGAAACGTCGCTTCGATGCGGCTCGCGCCGAGGGCGAGCGCCGCTTCGCGCTGTTCGTTAGGCACGCGGCGCAGCGCTTCTTCGCTCGTGACGATGATCACAGGCAGCGCGAGCACGGCGAGCGTCGCGCCCGACCACAGCACACACGGCCGGCCGAACACCGCGCCGAGCCCAGGGTAGAGCACCCGGTCGAGCCCGCGGCCGACGAAGAGCACGAAGAAGCCGAGCCCGAAGAGCCCGAACACGATCGAGGGGACACCCGCGAGCGCGCGCACCGCTGCGCGAATCCACCGCGTCGATCGGTCTTCGTCCCGCGCGAACTCCGCGAGGTACACCGCGGTCAACACTCCGAGCGGCACGCTGCACAGGGTCATGATGAAGGTGACCGCGGCCGTTCCGAGCGCGGCGAGCGCGAGGCCGTCGCGCGTGCCTGTGACGAGCGCCGCGGTCCCTTCGCGCGCGAGCGACGCGACGATCGCGATCAACGTGAGCGCCAACAGCGCCAGCGCGAGGGCGCACAGCGCGCCGAGCACGCGATCACCCGCGCGCTTCACGAGCGTCCTCGCAGGCGACGCGTGAGCCGCGCGATGATGGCCGCGGCGATCGCGTTGAGCGCGAGCGTGCACGCGAACAGCACCGCGCCGAGCATGAACAGCACGCTCCAGTGCGGCGAGCGCTGCACGACCTCGCCGAGCTCGGTGGCGATCGTCGCGGTCACCGTGCGCGCGCTCGACGTCGGGTCGCAGGGCCGAAGCACCGGCGCATTGCCAGAGACCATCACGACGATCATCGTCTCGCCGATCGCGCGGCCGAGGCCCAAGACCAACGCGGCGGCGATGCCGGGCAGCGCCGCGGGGACCACGACCTTCAACGCGACCTCGAAGCGCCGCGCTCCGAGCGCGAACGCGGCCTCGGTGAGCTCTTCGGGCACCGCGTTGATCGCGTCGTCGGAGATCGTGAACACCAGCGGCGCGATCATCACCGCGAGGGCCACCGAGGCCGTCAGCGCGTTGAGCCGCCAGAGCAACCCGAGGCTCGACTGCATCACGCCTGCGAGCGTCCCGAGCGCCCACGCTCCGACCACGACGGACGGAACGCTCGCGAGCAACTCGATCGCCGGCTTGATCCACCGCCGCGCGCGGCGCAGCTCGAGCTGCCACAGCCCGATCGCCGCCGCGACGCCCACCGGCGCGCCGATCAGCACCGCGAGCGTCGCGATCTTCAGGGAGCCCAGCAAGAGCGGGACAATGTTGAACTTCGCGACGCCTCCGACCGGCTGCCAGACGAACGTAGCGTGGTCATATCCTGTCCACTGTCTCGGGAGCACCAGCGACCCGAGAGGGACCTCTGCGTGTCGCGGTCGGTCGAAGAACAACGGCAGCGCTTCGCGAAGGACGAACGCGAGCACGAGCACGACCGCCGCGATCGTGACCGAAGCGCACGCGCGGATCGCGTGCTCGGCGGCGCGATGCGTCCAGGGCGCGCCCCGCTGCGTGCGAAGCGGCGACGGCGGCTCGATCGCCTCAGCGCTGTGCGCGACGTCCTGCATTTCAGGTCCTCTCCGCGAGCGGGCAGAACCCCTCTCGTTCGACGATGGCCTGTCCCTCTGCCGTGAGGACCCAGCGTACAAACGCCAAGGCCTGCGCGGACGGCCTCGCGGCGAGGTACAGATACAGCGGGCGCGAGAGCGGGTACGCGCCGGACAAAATGTTCGCCTTCGTGGGCGCGAGCGCGGCGGGTCCGTCGGCCGAGAGCGGCACTCGCTGCACGCCGATGTGCGACGCGAGCCCCGCGTAGCCGAGCGACCGTGGATCGCACGCGACGGCTTCGACCACCGACGCCGTGCCGGGCAGCGACTGCACCTCGGCAGCGAAGTCCAGCGAGTCGAGCACTCGCTCTTTGAAGAACGCGTACGTGCCCGACGAGCTCTCTCGACCGTATGGGATCACTCGTTCGTCGCGCCCGTCGATCGGCGTCCAGCGCGTCGCGCGCCCGCGGTAGATCGCCGCGAGCTGCGCGAGCGAGAGCGCCGCGATCGTCAGCCCTGACGCCGCGTACACCGCGACGGCGTCGGTCGCGACGACGTGCTCGCTCGAGGCTCGGCCTTGCGCTTCGAGCGCGCGTCGCTCGCGCTCGTGCATGCGCCTGCTGGACATCGCGAGGTCAGCGGTGCCGTTGAGCAGGGCGGCGATGCCTGTTCCGCTTCCTCCGCCTGCGACCTCGACGTCGCAGCGGTTGTTCGCAGCGAACGCCTCCGCCCAACGCCGAGCCAGCAGGACCATCGTGTCCGAGCCGCGGACGAGCAGCGACGCGCGAGCGCCGTCGCGACGCGAGCGGCTCCCGGGGTAGCGACCCGAGCACGCGGCGAGCGCGGCCACCGTGAGCGCGGCGCGGCGAGGGAACAGCATCACCATTGCTCCTCGGGCGGAGCCCACTCGAACGCGCCTGCAGGCCGCACCCCGACGAACATCGTCGCGTCCGCGCGATCGAAGACGGGCGCAGAAAACACAGCTCCGACCGGCGCTGTTGCCACGCGCAACGCGAGGCCCCACGTCGCGACCCGCACCGTGGGCTCACCGTCTCGACGCTCGGCGCCTCGGTCGAGCACGAAGAGCCCCTCGCTCCGCGCGCACGTCGCCAACGCAGGCTCGCACTCCGTCGCGAACCACACGGTCCCGAGCGCATCCACGGTGAGCGCCGCGGGGTGCGCCGCCGAGAACCAATCGTCACCTTCGTGTCCGTGCCACAGCTCGGCCCAGAGAAACTCGCCCGCTGCGTGGGGTGCGCCCCGCTCGCGAAGCGACAGGATCGAGCCCATCGCGTCCCCTCCGACGCCGTGCGCCGCGAGCACGATCGATCCCCGTGTCGGCTCGATGGCGATCGAACGCAGTCCGTCTGCGGGCGCGACGCCGATCTTCGCGGCCGCAGTGCTCAGCGCGAGTCGCACCGTCGCGTCGTCCGCGAACGCTCCGACGCCGCCCACGAGCGGATCCGCGAGCGCGTCTCGAACCGTCGTCGCGCCGTCCGGCGCGAGCGCGCCGCTGCGCGTCGACAGCTCGATCCATCGCCCTGTGGCCTCGCGATCGACCGTGGGCGGGCCGCCGATCGAAGGGACCGATCGGCGATCGTTCTCTGTGAGCCCTGCGAAGTGTGCGACGAACACCCGCGTGTTCGCGAGCGCGTCGCGCTGCTCGCGCGCGGTCGAGCCCGGCGACACCGCGTCGACGGTGACGAACTTGAACAGCCTGCCGCCCGCGCGCCCGTCGACAGCGTACACAGTGATCGGCGCGGTCCCTTCTGCGCGCGGCGCGATCGCCACGCCGCGCCAGTGACCGCGACCCAACGCTGCTAGCTTTCGCTGCCCGACGCCGCGACGGTCGTACGACTGCGCTGTGTCCGCGCGCGGGTCGAGCTCGACGACGTAGCCCGCTTCATCGCGCCTGTGCCTCAGCCTGCTGTCCGAAACACTGCCGAAGTCGCTCGCGCCGTGGCCCGCGGTGCGCGGACGAACGATCGCGCCTGGCTCGAAGCCGCTCGAACGTCGGCCCACCAGCGAATCTCCTCGCAGCGCGAGCTCGAGCTCTCCGTACGCGCGCGCGGCGGTCGACTCGAGCAGCAGCGCTGTTCCCCATGGGGCGAGCGTCCCGCCGCTGCAGCCGACGACGCCGCCGACGACGTCTTCGGCCAGCGGCTCGCCACGGTCGTCGAAGCCTGAACCGAAGCCCGCGAGCGCTCCCCGCGTGCGGTCGGTCGCGTTGAATTCGTGTGCGTGTGACGCGCGGTCGATCTCCCACTCTCCGTACGCGTCCGCTGCGAGGCCGATCCGCGTCGCTCCCACCTGCAGCTTGTGCGCACGAATCAGCGCGTCGAGCTGCGCGGGAGACTGCGGCAGCGTCTGCGCTTCGCCGAGCCGCGCGAGCTGACCGGTGGCCGCGCGGTTGACCGACGGGCTCGAACCCGAAGGAGCGCCGTGCGCGACCCAGAGCGCCGCGCGACCGTCTTCGACCTCGAAAGCGAACGGCGTCGGAGCCGCGCGCAGCGACTCTGCCAGCCCCACTGGCGCGCGCCACCGCGCCAACACGCGCGAGCGAAACGCGCGAGAGATCTCCGATCGCTCTTCGCCGACCGGCTCGGCTCGCTGCGGAAAGAAATACCCGAACGCGCTGTGTCCTCGGGCGATCGCGCCGAGCTCTCCGAGCGTCCAGCGCGCGATCGACGGCTCGAGCGACCCAGTCGCTGCGCTGAGCGAAATCGCCAGCAGCGCGCCGTCGCGCTCCGAGGCTTCGCTCGGCGGCTCAGCGTCGTGTTCGATCGAGTCGTCGACGGCTCCCGCGTCCCGTGCAGGCTGCGCCGTTGTGGGCGTGACGGACTGCGCGCAACCTCCGAACGCGACGCACGCGAGCGTCGAGGCGACGAGACGATGCAGGCAAGTGCGCTGGGCGGTGCGTGCGCGGTTCACGTTCGAGCAGTACTCGCCGCGCTTGTCGATCGCGTGACGCTCGCTCGACGCGCGCGGGGCGTTGTCGAGAACAGTTGTCGCTTACGGAGCGAGCGGCGGAGCGCCGTCCCGAGGCGCCGCTGGGGTGCTCTCTTCGCGCAGGTGAGCGACGCCGCGAGAGACCGCGCGCACCGCTGCGACGCGCTCGGTTTGCGCTGCCATCACGTCGATGCGATCGAACAAGAACCACGCCGCCTGCGTGCGCGTCTCGTCGATGTCCAAGATCACGTAGCCGCGGCGCACGAGGTCGACGTACGAGAGGTTCGGCTTGGTGCGATAGAGCTCTTCGGTCAGGATCGGCCCCACTGTCGGCGGCACGCCCGGCGACGTCACTGCTGGCACGACCAGCTCGACGGCGACCGCGCCCGCGCCGGTGCTTCGGTCATACGTCGCTCCTTCGGGCACCACGTCCCACGCCCACGACGAGTGCACGTCTCCGGTCAGCACCACAACATCCCGCGCGTTGCTCTCGGCCAACATGTCGAACACCCGTCGACGCGCCGCAGGGTACCCATCCCACTGGTCCACGTTGGGAAACTGATCGAGCACCGCCGCGAGCATCACTTGCTGCCCGAGCAGCTTCCATCGCGCGCCCGCGTCCATGAGCTGCATGCGCAGCCAGAGCTCTTGCTGCGCTCCGAGCAGCTGTCGCATCGCGTTGGTGCGGTCGGGCGACGACGGCCCCGGCACCTGCGGGTCTCTGCCCTCGATGCGCGTGTCGAGCATGATGAGATCCGCGAGCGAGCCGAAACGCAGTCGTCGGTAGATCTTTCCGTCCATCTGCTCGCGAATGGGCATCCACTCGGCGTAGGCCTGCATCGCGGCGCGCTTGCGAGCCTGCCAGTCGCCATCGACGGGCTGATGGTTGCCTGCTCCCGCAGGGTGAGCGTTGTCCGCGAACTCGTGATCGTCCCAGACCGCGACGAAGGGGTGCTGCCTGTGTGCGTCTTGCAGGTCCGGGTCTCGCCGGTAGTGCGCGTAGCGACGACGATAGTCCGCGAGCGTGGTGGTCTCGT
Source organism: Myxococcales bacterium (assembly GCA_013298625.1). Classification (GTDB taxonomy): domain Bacteria; phylum Myxococcota_A; class Polyangia; order Polyangiales. The sequence continues at coordinate 13,470 of JAAFIF010000046.1, read as the reverse complement.
GGGGCGGGTCGTAGCCGCGGACGTTGCCGTAGGTCGACCCGAAGCACGGCGTGTCGAGGGCGCTCGCGTACTCGTAGATGTAGTCGCCGAGGTGGATCACCGCGTCGAGGTCCGCGCGTCGAGAGAGCGCTCGGTACGCGTGAAAGTACCCGTGCGCGTACGATGCGCACGAGATCACCGCGAACCGAACGCGCGAGGTATCGCCGTCGGGCGCAGTGCGCGTTCGTCCGATGGGGGACGTCTCGCCCATCGCCCTGAAGCGATAGTAGTAGGTCGTGCCGGCAGCGAGGCCGTTGGCGTCGACTTTGACTGTAAAATCCCTGGCGCTGCTGGTTCGCAGCGTCCCGGTGCGAGCGATCGCGTCGAACGTGCGGCTGATCGAGAGCTCGTAGGTGACCTCGACCTCTGCGCTCGCGTCCGCGGGCGTCACGCGCGTCCACAGGATCACCGAGTCGATCAGGGGATCGCCGCTCGCGACGCCGTGGCGAAAGGCGCCTTCGCCCGCGCCGAACTCGCTCGGCCTCGCGATGCACCCGCCGTCGGGCCGCACGGTGGCGTCCGCGGCGGCCTCGGCGGGCTCTGCGTCGACCGCTGATTCAGCGGCGCTCGCGTCGCTGGCGTCGGGTGCGATCACCGGAGGACTGCAGCGCTGAAGCGCTCCGGCCGCGAGCGTCGCGGTGACCGTCGTTCGAATGAAGCGTCGTCGATCCATGCTCATGACAACGACCCTTCGCACGCGTTCGAAACGCGCCGGTGACCGCAGAACGACGGTGCTGCGAAGGTTGTGTTTCGTGCGACCATCCGGTTGATGAACAAGACGGAGCTCTGGTTTCACGAGCAAATGACCGGCTTCTTCACGTGGGGCGCCGACGACCCACGGACGGGAGAGGTCAACGGTCGCGCGAAGAACGAGTGGTTCGGCTTCGACCTCACCATCCACGTCGACGACCTCGACGCCTTCGTCGCGAACCGTGAGTACCCCGCGAAGGTCTCGGGCAAGTACCTCGGCAATTTGTTCGGCGCGCAGCCCGTGACGCTCGACGCAGGGACGTTCAAGTTCATGTCCCGAGGCGCTGGTGACACGCGCTTGATGGAGCACCGTCACACGTTCTCGGTGGGCGACAAGAAGTACACGTTCGTCGGGACGAAGTTTCTCGACGACGACCCCACGCAGATCGACGCGATCCACGACCTGACCACGCTCTACTCGACGATCCACGACGAGCGCGACGTCATCGTCGCCGCGGGGGTGCTGCACTTTCCGATGAAGGACTTCGCGCGCCTGGTGGCGAGCTTCGACACCAAGGGGCCGGGCGCTGGCTGGGGCGCCAAGATGAAGTTTCTTCGGATGTTTCTGCGGCAGGAGCTCCACGTGTTGCTCGCGGGATTTCGCGAGCCGCCCGCGCCTTCGATCCGTCGTCGCTCGCTCGTCAAGCCGCACGACGACGTCGATACGACCACCTGGGACGTCGTGATCATCGGCTCGGGCTACGGCGGCGGAGCGGTCGCCAAAGAGCTCGCCTCGTGGCGCGACCCGGCGACGGGCGTCGGCAAGAACATCGCCCTCTTCGAGCGCGGCAGCGAGTGGCGCGCCGGGGATTTCGCCGACGAACCGTGGGAGATGCCCTCGAAGCTCAAGTCTCCGATCAACCCCACGGGGCTCTTTGATTTCAACCTCGCGGGAGACGTCGACGTGCTCTGCGGCAACGGCCTCGGCGGAACGTCTCTCATCAACGCCAACGCCATGATCGAGGCGCCGCGCGCGGTCTTCGCGCTCCCGCAGTGGCCCAAGGCGCTGCCCGACCTCGCGCCGTATTACGAGCGCGCGAACGCTGTTCTCAGGCCGTCGCTCGACCCCGAACCTCCCCTCAAATCCCAGGTGTTTCTCGACGCAGCGCGCGTCGTGAAGGGCTGCACGAGCGCGAGCCTCGTCCCCATCGCGGTCGCCTTCGAGCGCACCGACCGCAGCGCGGACACCGGCAACATCCAAGACGCCTGCACCCGCTGCGGCGGCTGCGTCAGCGGCTGCAACTTCACGGCGAAGGGGACGGTGGACATGAACTACCTCTCGATCGCCGAGAAGAACGGCCTGTCGATCTACAGCGAGCTCGAGGTGATCCGCGTCGAGACCGACGCCGACGGCGTCACGATCGTCGCGCACGATCACCAGCGCGGCGTCGAGCGAACGATCCGCGCAAAGCAAGCGGTGATCAGCGCCGGGACGCTGGGGTCGTTTGGCATCCTCGCGCGAAGCAAGCAGCGCGCGCTCTCGGTGTCCGACGCGCTGGGCTCGCGCTTCAGCGGCAACGCCGACGTGATCGGCTTCGGGTACAACGGCGAGAAGCAGACGGCGCAGTCGTACGGCCCCACCATCACGTCGGTGGCGAAGTTCTGGGACGACCCCGACGTCAAGAAGCACTTCGTCATCGAAGAGGGCGGCATCCCACGCGTCCTCACCGCCCTCGTGCGCGGCTTGCTTGTGGCCGCAGCGCCGTTCGGCCGCGACTCGAACACCAGCATCAGCAACGAGCTGCACGAGTGGCTGCGCGAGAAGGCTGACCTGTTCGGCTGGCAGTCGCGCGGCGCGCTCGAGTCGTCGTTGACGTTTCTGTCCGTGGGTATGGAGGACCACTTCGGCGCGCTCGAGCTCGACGCCAACGACCCCAAGCGCGTGCGCGTACGGTGGCCCGGCGCGAAGAACCAAGGCTTCATGCAGCGCATCCCCGCCGCGATGAACGCGATGACCGAGCGCATCGACGGGACGTTTATTCAGCCCACGAGCGTCAAGCCCATGGAGCTGCTCACCGTGCATCCCCTCGGCGGCTGCGTGATGGGCGACGACCCTGCGACCTCGGTCGTCGACGTGCGCGGCGCGGTCCACGGGCAGGGCGACAAGCTCTTCGTCGCGGACGGCTCGATCATGGCGACGCCCCTCGGCGTCAACCCCGCGCTCACGATCGCGGCGCTGGGCGCGTACATCGCCGACGGGATCACCGCTCGCTGGTAGGCGCTCAGCCGAGCTCGTCCGCGACGAAGGCGTCGATCATCTTGCGCGCGATGCTCACCGACGGCGGCAGCGACGGCATCGCGTCGCGAGAGAACCAGCGCGCTTCTTCGAGCTCGCTCGTGTCGACGACGAGCTCGCCTCCGGCGTAGTCCGCGACGAAGCCCAGCATCAACTGGTGTGGAAACGACCACGGCTGCGACCCGAAGTACCGCAGGTTCTTCACGGTGATCCCGCACTCTTCGAGCGCCTCGCGCTCGGCGCAGCGCTCGACGGACTCGCTCGCCTCGACGAAGCCCGCGACGAGCCCGTACATGCCCGCGGGGTAGCGCGGCTGCCGCGTCATCAGCACGCGGTCTCCGTCGCGCACGAGCACGATCGCGCACGGTGAGACGCGCGGGTACCACTCGTGTTTGCAACGTGTGCATACCCGTGCACGCGATTGTGCTGCGGGCGCGAGCGCGGCCGCGCACCGGGCGCAGAAGCGGTAGTTGTGCGCGAAGTACGCGAGCTGGGCGCCGAGCGAGGCCGCGTCGAAGGCCGATGCGTCCATCCGCGCGTGCAGCGCGCGCAGCGATGTGGCCGAGAGCCCCGGCGCGAGCGGTGGTTTGCTCTCGATCGTCGCGGCGTAGGCGAGGCGGCCGTCGAGCACGCCGAGCGGGATCGGGGCGTCGGGGATGGGGAGCGCGAGGTCGCCCGAGAGGGGCTCGCACGAGCCGTCGGGGCGATCGCGAACGATCAGCGAATCGCCTGCAAAAATGAACCATAGGCTCGCTGCGTCCGGCGCAGCGAGCTCGACGCGAGGCTCGAACACGCCCGGGTGTGTGCGGCGTTTCGTGGTCGGTGGCAATCCTGTGTTACGCCATCGCTCGTGAATCTCGATCGAGAGCTGACCGTCGCCCGCGAGTCTGCCGAGCTCGGCGCGACCCTCATCGCTGACATCTACGCTAGGGATTTCTCCGTCGATTGGAAGGGCGTCGACGACCCTGTGACCACGGCGGACCGCGAGGCCAACGCGGCGATCGTGGCGCTTCTGAGAGAGAGATTTCCGCTCGATTCGGTGTGCGCAGAAGAGAGCGGCGCCGACGACAACCGCGCCGCGATCGCGAAGGGCGGCCGCGTATGGTTCGTCGATCCCGTCGACGGAACCAAAGAGTTCATCGCCAAGAACGGCGAGTTCTGCGTGATGGTCGGCCTCGCGATCGACGGCGAGCCCGTGCTCGGCTGCGTGGTCGCCCCTGCGTGGCAGCGCGCGATCTGGGGCAGCGTCGAGCGCGGCGCCTTCGAGTCTCGTGAGGGCGGCCCCGCGCGCCCGTTGCGCGTTCGCGAGCCCGAAGGCTCGGTGCGGATGGTGTCCTCTCGCTCGCGCCCCGACCCGCGCGTGCAGCGCGTCGCCGAGGCGGTCGGCGGCCACGCGCGGCCCTGCGGCTCGGTCGGACTGAAGGTCGCCCTCGTCGCAGCGTGCGAAGCGGACCTCTACGTCTTGCCAAGCGGAGGCGCGAAGCTCTGGGACGCCTGCGCCCCGCACGCGATCGCGCTCTCTGCGGGCGCGACGGTCAGCGACGCGCGCGGCGAGCGCATTCGCTACGCGGACGCCGACCTGGTGCTCGATCACGGGATCGTCGTCGCGACGCCATCGCTGCACGCGCGCGCCATCGACGCGCTACGCTCGTGCCCGTGAACTTCGCCGAGCGCCGCGCGCGCGTCCTCGAACGGATCGGCCCCCACGCGATCCTCCTCGTCCCGTCGTCGCCCACCCACGTCCGCAACAACGACGTCGAGCACGAGTATCGACCGGACAGCGACCTCTACTACCTCACGGGCTTTCGCGAGCCCAACGCGGCGCTCACCCTCGCGCAAGGCGACGCGCCCATGACGCTCTTCGTTCGTCCCCGCGACCTCGCCCGCGAGATCTGGGACGGCGCGCGCGTCGGCGTCGACGGCGCGCGCGCGCAGTTCGGCGCGCACGCGAGCTTCGACGTTCAGGAGCTCGACGCGCGGCTCGTCGACCTCATGCTCGACCGACGCCAGCTCTACTACGCGCTCGGCCACGACCGCGCGATGGACGAGCGCGTGCTCTCGGCGCTCTTCGCCGCGCGGCGAAAGGCCCGCAAAGGCAAGGTCGCCCCGACCGAGATCATCGAGCCGTCCGTGGTCCTTCACGAGCTGCGATGGCGCAAGGACGAAGCCGAGATCGCCGCCATGCAGCGCGCGGCGGACATCAGCGCCAAGGCCTTCGAGCGCGCGCTCGCCACGACCCGTCCCGGCGCGTACGAGTACGAAGTCGAAGCGGAGCTGCGCGGGACCTTTCGTCGCCACGGAAGCGAGCGCTGCGCGTACGAGCCCATCGTCGCGAGCGGCCCCAACGCGTGCACCCTGCACTACGTCACCAACGATCGACGCATGGAGGACGGGGACCTTCTTCTCATCGACGCTGGCGCAGAGAGCGGAAGTTATGCGTCCGATGTCACTCGGACATTTCCTGTCAACGGGCGGTTCACGCCCGCACAGCGACGGGTGTACGACGCGGTGCTGCGCGCGCAGCAGCGCGCGATCGCCGCGGTCGAACCGGGCGCGACGCTGCCGAAGGTCCACGCCGCCGCGGTGCGCTCGCTCACCGAGTCGATGGTCGAGCTCGGGCTGCTCGAAGGCCCCATCGACGCGCTCATCGAGCGCGAAGAGCACAAGCGGTACTACATGCACGGGACGTCGCACTGGCTCGGGATGGATGTGCACGACGTCGGTCGCGAGTGGATCGACGGCGAGCCGCGCACGTTCGAGCCGGGCTGCGTGCTGACCGTCGAGCCGGGCTTGTACGTGCGGCCCGACGACGAGACCGCCCCTGCTGAGCTTCGCGGGATCGGGGTGCGCATCGAGGACGACGTGCTGGTGACGGCAGAAGGCCACCGCGTGCTCACCGCCGCCATCCCCAAAGAGCCTGAAGTGATCGAACGTCGGATGGCTCGCTGACAGCGCGATTCGCTCTTCGCGCACCGCCGCGACTCTGCGAGCATCGAAGGTCGCCATGACTGATCGAAAGGGAATCTACGAGCTCATCCAGACCGTGCGCTTCGAGAGCGCGCGCCGTCTGCCCAAGGTTCCGCCCGGACACCCGTGCGGCAACGTGTACGGGCTCGCTTTCTACTTGGACATCCACGTCGAGGGCCGACTCGATCCCGAGACGGGATGGGTCTTCGACTTCGCCGAGATCGACCGCGCGATGAAGCCCCTTCGCGACAAGATCGACCACCACTACCTCAACGACGTCGAGGGCCTCGAGAACCCCACCAGCGAAGTGCTCGTGACTTGGATCTGGGATCGCCTCAAGCCCGCCGTCCCAGGGCTCGTGCAGCTCGTCCTGCGCGAAAATGACACCTCGCGCGTGGCGTATCGCGGCTGAGCGCGGCGATAGACGGGTCGAATGTCGTGCAGGCCTGCGCAGTTGCCTGCGGCGATTCGCGCGCATGTCTGCTATGAGAGTGCTCATGCACTTGTCCCCCGAAGAGCCGACCTGGCTCTGCGACGCCTGCGGAGCTCAGCTCGAAGGCGAACCTGCCGGCAGGGGATTGCTACTTTTCGTTCGCGGTGACCACGTCGTTCGTGAAGAGCCTCCCCTGTGCGAGCGTTGCGCGCACGCGATCGGTATGACCGCGCTGCAGCGATGGGAGATGGAGGAGGACGACGGGTGAGCGCTCCCTTCTCGCCGCGCCCGAGGGCGCGATGAAGTGGTCCGCTCGCTCGGCGCTCCCCGCCATCCCCGCGCACGCCGTCGTCTCGCGCGCCGCCGTCGACGCCGCCGAGCGCTCGTTCTCTGACGCCGATGACCTCGAAGAGAGCATCGACCGGGCGTTCTCGCGCTTCGACGAAGAGCAGCCCGCGCTCGCCGCGTTTCTCGTCGGCGAGCTCGAAGCGCAGCGCGACGAGACCGCGCAGGCGCTCGGGTACTTTCTGTCCGTGTGCATCCACGAGGCGTTTCGCAGGGCGTTTGCCGATCGCTTGGAGCCCGCAGAGCTCTCGGCCGTCGAGCTCGCCAAGGCCTCCCTCGAGCTCGACGAGAGCATGCGCCGCGAAGACGCCTCCGAGCCGTTCGAGAGCGACGACGTCGTCGCGATGCAGCAGCCGCACGTGATGTCCTTTGTCCGCGAGCAGGTCGACTCGGTGCTCTCGCCCGACGACGAGCAAGACGTCGAGCGCGACGTCGACGTGGACTGCGTAAGCAGCGTCTATCACGCGCTGCTCGTGAGCATCCTCGCGCTCTCCCGCGCGGTCCGCCCCGCGCGCGGCGACGACTCGCTGCGCCGAATGCTGTCGTAAGCTACGCAGCGCAAGCGCCATGCTGACCCGCGGCGACCGACTCGGCGCTCGTTTTCGCCTGATCGACAAGGTCGGCGAAGGCGGCATGGGCGTCGTGTGGCTCGCGCGCGACGAGCGGCTCGACTGCGACGTCGCGCTCAAGGTCCTGCACGCGGCGCTGCTCGGCGACGAGCACTCGGCCGCGCGGCTGCGCAACGAGGCGCGCGCCGCGGCGAAGATCGCCCACCCTGGGATCTGCCGAGTGCTCGACGTGGGCGAGCACGAAGACACTCCCTTTCTGGTGATGGAGCTCCTGCGCGGACAGAGCCTCGCGGCGCTGATCGAGCACGACAAGCGCCTGTCGCCCGAGGTCGCGCTCAGCGTCGTCGAGCCCGTGCTCGAAGCGCTCGCCGCGGCGCACGCCGAGGGTGTCTTGCACCGAGACATGAAGCCCGAAAACGTCTTTCTCTGCGAAGACGGCTCGGTCAAAGTCTTGGACTTCGGCGTCGCCAAGATCCTGGACGACGGCGCTCGCGAGCGACTCACGCGCACCGGCGCCTTGATCGGAACGCCCGCGTACATGGCCCCCGAGCAAGCCCGCGGCCTCCCGTCCGACGAGCGCGCGGACCTCTGGTCCGTCGGCGTGATGCTCTACGAAATGCTCGTTGGCGCGCTGCCGTTCACCGCGCCCAACTACCAAGGGATGCTCGTCGCGATCGCCACCAGCGCCGCGCCCTCGGTGCGCGCGCGTTGCTCGTCGCTCGACGCAGGGCTCGCTGCGATCGTCGATCGCGCGCTGCACGCCTCGCTCGCCGAGCGCTGGCCGGACGCGCGATCGTTCTCGAGCGCGCTGGCGGAGTGGCGAGCTGCGAACGGCGTCGCGCGCGCGTCGGTCTCGACGTCGCCCGGCGCCTCGTCGCGAAGGACGCCTCGGCGGTCTCCGCGCGAGCAGGCGATCCTCACGATGACCGACCCCGACCGTCAGCGTCGTCGCCGCGGCAGGCTCGCGCTCGTGGTGGCCGCAGTGACGATCGTGACCGTCGCGCTCTCGGCTCGACGGCTGTTCACCCCGGCGGTCGCTGCGAGCGCCGCTGCTGTTTCTGTCGGCGATGCTGGCTTTGCTCGCGACGCGCGCGCGTCGAGCGAGCCGCCCGACGTCGCCTCGCCGCCCGTCGTCGTGGCGGATCGCGCGCAGGACGCATCGCCGCGCGACGCCAGCGCTGCGAGCGACGTCGTTGCGTCCGATGCGCCGCGCCCGCGGCCGCGTCGTGGCCGTCGCGCGGACGGCGGAGCGAGCGCTGGGATCGGCCGCGACCCGGACTTCTGAGCGTGCGGCGCGCGGTGACACAGCCGTCGGCTTGCACCCGCTCGCACACAATGCTACCCGCGCGCTCGATGCGTAGGTCGCTGAGTGCAAGCAGAACAGAGCACGAGTTCCGACGCTCGACGCGCGGCGCGCGGAGCGTGGCACGGTCGTCGATCGCTGCGCTCGTCGCGATGGCCGTCGTGGCGTTGTGCCCCGAGGCGCGCGCGCAAGTGACCCTCAGCGATCGCGTGTACGTGGTGCAGTCCGGGGACACGGTCTCGCGCATCGCGCAGCGGCTGCAGGTGTCGGTCGCGGACGTGGTCGCCCGCAACTACCTGCAGCGCCCGTACAACTTGCGCATCGGGCGACGGCTGCGTCCGCCGGAGAACACGCCGCGCGAAGTGCTTCGCACGCTGCCGCACCGTGACGGGACGCCTGGAGATGCTCCGCGCGGCGCGTCGACCGCCGCGCAGCCGACGGCGCCGGGGCAGACGCGGGTGCGACGCGAGGGCAGCAGCGACACGCAGACCGTGGACTTCACGCAGCTCGACGTGCGCCGCGCGCGGAGGCTCGCGGACTTCTTGCGCGTCGAGGCCGAAGAGGGTCAGCGGCAGCCGCCGCCCGTTCCGCTGCACCCGAGGCTCGCGTTTGTGTTGAGCCGCGTCGGCCAGAATTACCCAGGAAAAACCCTGCGAATCGCCGCCAACGGCCGCTCGCGCGGCGACGAGCCGGTCGGACCTGGCGCCAATCACCCGCGAGGCACCGCGGTGGATCTGCGCATCGATGGCGTCTCGTTGCAGGCGCTGCACGAGTTCTGCCTCACGCTCGACCGCGTGGGCTGCGGGCTGCACCGGCGTTCGAACTACGTGCACATCGACGTCCGTCGCGAGCGCGCGACGTGGGACGACACCGGGGCGATCTTGCCGCTCGCCAACCATCGCCGCCGGCCCTGAGATCGATCGGCGCTACAACGCGTAGCCTGCGTCGAATCCAAACCACGGAAACAGCGGAAAAACCGAGTGATCTAGGGTCGGGGGATCGAAGAACAAATCGCGTGGTTCGAGGCGCGTGCTGGGGGTCGTGCAGCGAGCGCGCAGCCCTTCGACGAGCTCGCGGTTGTTCGCGAGGTAGCGCGCGCCGACGACGAAGCGAACCGCGCCCGCGCCGCGCGCGACGCGAAACTCGTTGCCGATCCCAAACGTGAGCCACAGCGGCGTAAACGGCCCCGCGTCGAGGCAGGCTGCGCCCGACGGCGGCGGCGCGGTCCCGCGCGGAAGCTCGGTGAAGTTCGTCCCGAGCCCCAGCATGACGGTCGAGGCAAACTGGTACGACCACACCGCGCGAAACACCGCCGGAAAGAACAGCACTCCCGGCCCAAACGGGTGACCGATCCCCACCTGCGCGTCGATCTCGTACCAGGGTCGCGCCGCCCACCGCGCGCCGATCGCCGCGACCCCCGAGGTCGCGCCGGTCCCGAGCAGCCCGTACACGACGAAGGTCCGCTCCCACGGTCGCGCGCCGGTCGCGTCGGTCTCGCGCGCGTTCTCTTCGAGCCGCCGTCGCACGCGCTCGATCGTCCCGGTCGGCGCGGCCTGCGCCCGTCGCTGCGGAATCGGCACGCTCGGCGCCGCGGTCGCGCCTGCTTCGCTTGTCGCGTCGCTCGCGGCCGCTGCGTCCGCGCGCGCCTCCGTCCACGCGAGCGTCACCGGCAAGGTCTCTCCCTCGCGCACGACGACCGCTTGCAGCGAGGTCGAGCCGCGCGCCCCTCGCGCGTCGATGATGTGCTCGCCCGGATCCAAGGGAATCTCCACGCCCCACAGCCCCTCGGGCAGCGCCCTCCCGTCGATCGCGAGCACCGCGATGGCCTCTTCGCTGGGCGCGCTGACGAGCACCCGCGCGAGCACCGGCTCGATCGCCGCGATCGCGCGCTGCGCCGCGGTCCGTCGCGCCACGTTGGCCGGGTCGTTGTCGATGCGCAAAAACGACCGGTACTGATCGACGGCTTCGACGAGATACCCTGCGTTTTGACAGGCCAACGCGAGGTTGTAGTGCAGCAGCGGCGAGGGCCTCACGCTGAGCGCGCGCCGAAAGCGCTCGCGCGCGTCGAGCCATCGCCCCTCTTCTGCCGCTTGCGCTCCCTCGCGAAACAACCGCCTCGCGGCCTCTGCGGCCTCGGGCGAGGGGACCTCTTGACCGGCTCCGCGACGAGCCACGAGCGCGACGATGGCGAGCAGCGACAACGTCGCGATCGATCGCCGCGCGCGCGACGCGCTCATGGGGCGCTCGTCGAACCCTGGTTCGGTCGAACCGCGGGCGTCGGCTGCCCGTCACGCTCGTTGGCGTGAATCGAGTAGCGGACCATCGCGCGCAGCACTTCGTTGCGAGACACGTTGCCGACCAGCGACTTGAGGTCTTCGTAGAGCGACGGATCGACCAGCAGCGCCCCGAGCGTCCCGCGTCCGCGACGAACGTCGGCGACGATGTCGCGTACGCCCGTGGTGATCTGCCGCACGTCGCGCGCGGCGCCCGCGAGCTCTTCGCCGTAGATGAGCTGGTGCAGCCCGCCGTTGCCCGTGCGCACGTCGCGCGTGATCGCCGCCATCTCGCCCGCGGCTTCGCCGAGCCTGCCGATCGCCTGCCCGCCGCGCTCGTCGTAGACCAACGCGTGCACGAGGCCGCGCCCAGTGCGCGCGTCGCGCGCGAGCGCCTCGACCTGGCCCGTCGCGCGCTCGACCGAGCCCACCGCGCCGCGCGCGGATTGAATCGTCGCGCGGATGTCGTTGGCCATCTGCGGATCGCGCAACATGCGGCCCACAGTCCCGTCGCCGGTCGCGACCTGGTCGCCGATCAGCCGCAGGTCGTGCGCGAGCGCGACGAGGTCCGCGCTGAGCTGCGGGTTCGCGAGCGGACGCGTCGCGGCGATGACGTTGTCGAGCACGGTGTTGGCGCGAGAGAGGATCGCGCCAGCGTTGCGCATCGCGTCTGCGATGGCGTCCTCGTTTTTGCCTTCGATCGTTCCGCCGTTGGTGACCGCGGCCTGCGCGGGGTCGCCGATGCTGATGTCGAGCGCCTTGTCGCCGAGCAGACCCTTCGAGCCGATCTCTGCGACGGAGTTGCGACGCACGCGCAAGAGCGCCTCTTGCGTGAGCTCGAAATCCACGTAGAGCCGCGCGTCGTTCTGCGCGGTCCCGAAGCGCACCGCCGTCACTGCGCCCACCGTGATCCCGCCCATGCGGACAGGGCTGCCGACGCGCAAGCCACCAGTGTTGGTGAAGGACGTGTGCAGCTGCGCGTGGCGCTGAAACATGTTGCGCTCTTCGCCGATCACGAAGATCAGGACGCTCGTGACCAGCAAGCCGAGCGCGACGAAGATCCCGACGCGCAAATAGTTCGAACCCTTCGAGTCCACGGTCGAGGGTTCTACCACTGGAGTCGCGGTTCGGTCGCGGTCCTGATTTTCCGAAGCCGCGCGGCGGGGAGGTCGGCGTTCAGCCGGACAACAGCGCGGCGAGATCGTCGTCCTCGGGCGAGCGCCCCTCGACGAAGTCCTGCACCACCGGGTTGGTCGTGCGCTTGAAGTGCTCGCGCGTCCCCTTCTCGGCGATCTGGCCCTTGTAGACAAACGCGAGGCGGTCGCTGACCGAAAACGCCGTCGCCATGTCGTGCGTCACCACGATCGACGTGACCTTGAGCTGCCGCTTGAGCTTCACGATCAAGTGGTTCATGCGCGTGACGTTGACGGGGTCGAGCCCGGTCGTTGGCTCGTCGAACAGGATCACCTCGGGCTGCAGGGCGATGGTGCGCGCGACGCCGACGCGCTTCTTCATTCCGCCCGAGAGGTCCGACGGGCGCATCGGCTCGATGCCGGGCATGCCGACGCTGGTCAACGCCCACGAGACGCGCTCTTCGATCTCGCGCTTGGTCATCGTGCTGGCGTAGTGCTCTCGAAGCCCGTACGCGACGTTTTCTCCGACCGAAATCGAGTCGAACAACGCCCCGCTCTGAAACACCATCCCCACGCGCTGCCGCAGCCGCGCGAGCTGCGGCGCGGTCATGTCGTTGACCTTGTCCCCGTCGAAGAAGACCTCGCCGCGATCGGTGCCGAGCAGGCCGATCAGCATCTTGAGCATCACGCTCTTGCCCACCCCAGAGCCGCCGAGGATCGTCAGCGTCTCGCCCTTGCGCACCTCGAGGTCGAGACCGCGGTACACGACCTTCGGCCCGAACGCCTTGTGAACGCCTCGAAAGACGATGAGGTCGTCGCCGTCTTTCACTCGTTCAACCCTCCGCTCAGCCGCTGCTACGCACGAACGCGAGCACCGTGAACAAGATCCCCAACACGACCGACGCGACGATCGAGATCACGACGATCATCATCACGCGCTTGGTCGAGTTGGCGGCGGCCTTTGTGATGTCGCTCGCCATCTGCTGCGAGAGCTGCGCGGCCTGGTTGTACGGCTGCATGCCCATCGGACCGCCCATGCCCGCGCCCATCGGAGGCGCGCCCATCGGCTGCGGAGGCGCGGCGCCAAACGGCGTTGGTCCGCCCATCTGCTGCGGCCCGCCCATCTGCTGCGGCCCGCCCATTTGCTGCGGTCCGCCCATCTGCTGCGGTCCGCCCATTGGCTGCGGCGCCGGAGTCGCTCCGAACGGAGCAGGGCCACCCATCGGGCCTGGTCCCGGTCCCGACGGCGGTCCGCCGAAGGGAGAAGGTCCTCCACCCATCGGGGGCTGCTGCGGAGGCGTCGCCGAGAACGGCGCGGGTCCCGGTCCCGACGGCGGTCCACCGAAGCCGCCAGAGGGGCCGGACGGTGGTCCACCAAAGGGAGCTGGCTGCGAGGCTGGCGCGCCAAATGGAGCAGGAGGC
>JAAFIF010000029.1 GCA_013298625.1 Myxococcales bacterium | reverse complement strand
CCCGCAGCGCGCGCGAGCTCGCCTGCAGCGCGGGGCCGACGTTGAGCTCGTCGAGCGCGCAGCCCGGCTCGAGCGCCGAGCGCACCAGCGCCGAGAGCCCCGCGGCCCCAGCGCAGTCGTGCACGAGCGCGTGCCGCGCCCCGGCGAGCGCGGCGCCGAGCGCAGGCAGCGTGTCGGGACCCCAGCAGCGAAGCGACAGCGCGCGCGCGCGAACGCCCTCGCCACGCAGCCACGCAGCCGCGACGCGCGCGGACTCGCCAGCGCCACACGAAATCAAGACGCACTCGCCCTCGCCCGCGGGATCGAGCGAGCCGTGCAGAGAAGACAACGTCGCGCGAGGCTCAGCGTCGATCGCAGAGAGCGAGGCTTCGTCGTGCGTCGTCGTCTCGGCGGCGGTGACCTCGCGCATCGCGACCGCGCGGAGGTCCATCGTGGCGATCGCGCAGCGAGGGCCTGTGTTGTCGCGCAGCTGCGAGAGGCGCGCGCGAATCCAAGCGCGCACCTCGGCGGGAGCCGAGAGCGACCAACGCTCGGCCGACGCAGCGGCGAGCGCGGCGAGGTCCGTTCCATCCGAGAGCGGCAGCACCGCCCCGACGTCGTCGCCATGCGAGAGGACGACGCCCGTGAGGACCACACCCGAGCGCGCAGCGGCGCGGGTCGCGCGCGCGAGCGAGACCGTGGCCTCGCCGCTGGCGAAGAGAAAGACCAGCGCGCCTGCGGCGGCCGCGCCGAGGGCGGCAGACGCGGCGGATGTGCCGCGCTCGTCAGCGACGAGGACCCCAGCGTCGCGCAGGGCAGCGCACGCGCGGCGCGCGCCCTCGCCGCCGAGGTCGAAGCACATGATTTCAAGATCACCCGACGCGCTCGCGGACGAGAGAGACACAGCGAGCGCAGAGAGGCCGTCGATGGCGGGACGCGCGGTCATCGGCGGCCGCTCCGTGGACGAGGGCGCGGGCGGCTCGCGCGAGCGATGGAGCTCCGGGCGCGAGGGGCGGCGCCGAGCGTCGAGCGAGCGGCGCGCTGCAGCAAGACGGTCCCGTCCGAGAGCAGCGCGCGGAGCGTTCCGCGGGTGTCTTGATCGGCCGCGAGGAGGATGGTGCGCGGGTCTTCGAGGGTGGCCAGCAGCGCGCGGGCAGAGCGAGTGACGATTTCGACGCGGCGCTGCCGCTGCTCGACGCGAACGCCGTCGGCGAGCCGAACGAGGCGCGCGTCGCCTTCGCGCTCGACCGACGGGCGCAGCCGCGCGCCGCTCGCGCCGACGCCGGGGAGCCACCAGTGGACACCTCCGTCGGGGCTCACGCGAACGGTGCTCGGAGTGGTGATGTACACTTTGGTTCCCTCTGCGCTGATGCGCTCGACGTCGCCGCGCAGGACGTAGGTCCAGCTTCGGCCGCCGTCGCGGGTCGCCACCACCCACCCCGTGCTCGTCACGAACACGCCGCGGCGGCGGTCGACGAAGACCCCTCGCTCGAGCGTTCGTCCGATCACGCTCGCCACGGGAGCCCAACGCACCCCGCCGTCGAACGTCCACCACACCGAGCCGTCGATCCGCCACGCCGCCGAGCGATCGACGAAGCCCCCGCCGCCGTCGTCCTGCGCGTTGTCCGCGACCACCAGCGCCGACGACCGCTGTCGCCACAGCCCGCCGCGATCGCCGGACACGAGCACGCCACACGACGGGCCAAACGCGACGGTCGTGCGGGTGTCGAGCGCAGTGACCGACTCGCATCGGCCCGGAGCGTAGATCTCCACGTCGCGCTGCGAGCCCTCGAGCAGCCTCGTGCGCGCTTCGTCTTGGCACTCGATCGTGTCCGCTGGGCCCGTTCGGCAACGAACCGCGCTCGCGCCGCGCTCGCGGGCCAGTCGACGCGCGCGCTCGTCGTACGACGAAGAGCGCCACGTGCGACCGCCGTCGAAGCTCCAGTGCGAAGGCAGCGGGCCGCGGCCAGCTTCGATCGCCCCGCGCGCGCCGAGGCAGCGGATCACCGCGCGATCACCGTCGATCCCGAGGACGCCCAAGCGAAACGGGCTCCACCGACGGCCGTGATCGAAGCTGCGAAACCAGTACGCGCCCTCGGCGTCCACCGTCGACTGCGCGAGCAGCACTCGCCCGCAGGCGTCCACGGCGCGCGCCGCGCGACCGGGCAACGCGAGAGGGCCCTCCCACGGCGCTTGCGGCTTGTTCTCTCGGCGAAAGAGCGAGCGCGCGGTGGTCGCGAAGATCGTTCCGAGCCGGTCGGTGAAGAGCTCTAGCAAGGGCTGCTCTCCCGTCGACGGCAGCGCGATGGGGTCGAACGAGCGCGCTTCTTCGTCGTGCGACAGCCACGCGCCGAGCACGGGCCGCGGGCCGTCTCCGCCGCGCGCGTCGCGCTCTGCGCGGGCGACGGCGAGCCACCCGCCGCGGCGCTCGGTCTGAGCGAGCGTGAGTTCACCGCGAGACTGCCAGCGAAATTGCTGACGAAACGTCGCTCCATCGTCGTCGCTCGCGCAGAGCGCGGCGCTCGTCGCGGCGAGCCATCGGCCGCGCCGGGTGCTCCAAATCTGCGAGAGCGCGGGGCCGCGACCGAGGCCGGTCTTCACGACGCCATCTTCGGCGCGCACCAGCGAGCGAGCCTCGCAGCGGCCGTCGTCGAGCGGCGACGGCGAGGCGGGCGCGCTCGACGCGTCAGCCACCGTACGCGACGACGACGCGTCCACGAGCATCAACGGCGCTGCGCTGTCCGTCGCCTCGTCGCCGCTGTCGGGCGCGAGGCTCGGGCCGCACGCGATCAACGCAGCGCCGAGCGCGAGCGTGCGCGCGACGCGCTGCGTCCATCGGGCGAGCGAACGCCTCGTCGCACCGAGCAAGCGCGGGACACGCGCCCACACGCGGCGCTCAGAGGCGAACGTCGACAGCGGCGCGCTGGCGGAGCTCACGGAGGTAGGCGCGCTGCTGCCGCGCCATCTCGCGGTTGAGCAGTTCGTTGTAGAGCTCGTCGCGGACGCTCGCGAGAGAGTCGGGCGTCTGGGTCTGCCGCGAGAGCAGTCGAAAGATGTGAAAGCCGTTTTCGCCGCGGGTGACCGCGCTCACCTGTCCGGGCTGCAGCGAGCGGACGGCGTTGATGAGCCACTCGGGCGTCGGGCGCTCGGCGTCTTCGGGGTTGATGACGCCGAGGCTTCCCCCAGACTCGCGGGTGTCGGTGTCGTCGGACACGTCGAGCACGACGGCGGCGAAATCTTCGCCTGCGCGGATGCGCCCGAGCGCCCCCTCTGCGGTCGCGCGGATCGCCTCGACCTGCGCGCTCGTCGGGTTCTCGGGAAACGCCAGAAAGCAGTGCGCCACCGTCAACGGCGCCCGGTCCGCGGCCATACGCACGCGCCGGCGATACTCTTCTTGGATGTCCGACGGCGTGATGTTCACCCGGCTGCGGATGCGGATGTTCATCACGCGCAGGCGCATCACCTCGGACTCCATCATCGTGCGGTACTCCGCGCGCGTGACGCCCTCGGACTCGACCGCGTCGTAGATGTCCTGCACCGAGCCGCCGTGCTGCTGCGCGAGGCCCTGGATCATTCGATCGACGTCCTGCGCGTTCACGTTGACCTGCAAGCGCACGGCGGCCTTTCGAATGAGCGCGTCGTCGATCATCTTCTCGAGCGTCTCTCGGTAGAGCTGCTCGCGACGCTCGGCGCGCACGCGCGCGTCAGGGATCTGCGCCAACTGCCGCTCGAACGGGCGCAGCCTGCGCTCGAGGTCGGACAAGAAGATCGCGTCTTCTTCGACCACGGCGACGATGCGATCCACGATTTCGGCCTGCGCCGAGACTGGCGCAGAGAGCGCGGCGATGACGGACAGTGCGCACGCGGCACGAACAAAACGACTCACGGGGCGTGCCGGGGGCTATACAGCGGCTCCGCCGAGAAGTCACCCCGAGCGCGGCGCTTCACCGCATGATCGCTCCCGCGGCGGGGATCGTCGCCCCGGGCGGGAGCAAGGGCTGTCCGACGCCCGTGCGCATCGCCGGGGCGACGCCAGGGACGAGGTCGATTCGCACGGCCGACAGGGCGCTCTCGTCGACTTGCACCGGCGTCTCGCGGCGCAGGCGCGCCACGAGGTCGCGCACCGCGCCGGACTGCGCCTGGTCGTTGCGCTCTTCGAACAAGCGATTGCGGATCGCGCGGCGCACGTCGTCGAGCGACCGGCGCAGCGCTTCGCGGCGGGCGATCATGCGTACGACATGAAAGCCTGGCCCGTGGTTGGGGCCACCACGGGGGCTCTGGACCACTTCGCCGAGCACTTCTCCCACGGTTCGCAGGCGAAACGCGGCCTGCGCGAGCTCGGCGGGCACCTGCACGCTGCCCTCGCGCGCGACGAAGCCGACGTCGCCGCCGGTCTCTCGGCTCGCGTCGTCGCGGGTGTTGGCGCGCACGAGGTTGCGCCACGCGGCGTCGTCGCTGGCCGCGCGCTGAGCCTCGGCGAGGACGCGATCGGCGTCGGCGCGGGACGCGAGGACGATTTGCGAGAAGCGCACCTGCTCGGGGGTCTCGTACTCGGCGATGTGCTCGCGGTAGTAGCGCTCGATGTCGGCCTCGCTGACCTCGGCCTGAGCGACGCCCGAGCGCACTTCGGACTCGACCTGCCGGGCGAGCTGCGAGAGCACGGCGTTGCGCACGGAGGGGTCTTGATCGAGCCCGCGCGTGCGCGCTTCGAGCGCGAGCAGCTCGCCGTCGACCCAGGCGCGCACGAGCGCGCGGCGGGCCTCGGCGGTGTTGAGCCGCGCGCGGAGGTAAGGGTTTTGTCCCGCCAATCGACGGGCGAAATCGCAGACGGTCATCGAGCGATCGCCGACGCGAGCGATGACCGAGTCGCGCTCGTTGGGCGGGATCTGCTCGCACGGGTCGCTCGAGGCGTCGGACACGACCACGGCGACCGCGGCGTCGCGGGGCTGCTCGTTGGGCGGGACGGGCTTGGGGCAACCCGCGAGCATCCACGACGCGATTGCGACCAGACCGAGGCCTGCGCGAGGGTGTACAGCGAGCGGATGACGCACGATGGGCGGAAGTATCACCGACGGCGCGGAGCGGCAACGCGTCCGCGCGTACGGGCCCGAGGCGCAGCGCGCTCGACGCGCACGGTCACCGAGCGCAGCGCGCGATCGTCGATGGTGACCGGGTCCTGAGCGCGCGCGCGGGTGAGCACTTCGCCGCGCTGCCTCAGAAGCGCCTCGCGCCACGCGGAAGATCCCAGGCGAAACGCGATCCTGCGCGCGGCTCCCTCGAGCGTGGCGGGCTCGGCCTCGGTGCGCTCGAGCCGCTGCACGACGTACCAGCGAACGGTGGTGCGAGGCCTGCGGCGGCGGCCGACGCGCACAGTGGTCTCGACGCGGACGGGCTCGGGGTCGATCGCCCCGAATTCGCCGAGCGCGAAGGCCCGCTGCGCCACGGTTCGCGGGACGACCTCGCTGCCCTCGACGGTGCAGAGGCCGAGGTCACCCTCGTCGCGGCGAGCGCCGCTGAGCGAGCTTCGCTCGGCCGCGAGGCGCTCGAAGGGCGCGCCCGCTTGCAGCTCGCGGACGATGGCGCGCGCCGAGGACTCGCTCTCGACGCCGATCGCGCGGACGTGCACGCGCGCTTCGCGGTCGAGCTCGGCGCGGTGCTCGTTGAAGTACCGCTCGATCGACGCGCGGTCGGGCGCGATGAACACCGCTCGCGCAGCGTCGCGGACGACCGCGTCGGACAGCGTTCGATCGACGCGCTCGCGGGTCTCGTCGTCGAGCAGCCCCGGCCGAGCGCTGGCCTCTCGCGCGAACGCGGCGTCGAGCACGGCCCGCGCGAGCGCTTGCCGCGCCGAGAGCGGAGCTCCGCCTTCGCGCAGGCTCGCGATCGAGAGCAGCGCGACGTCGCAGGCGGTGATCGCCACGCCGCTGACGCGCGCCAGCTCGACGTCAGCGTCGGCGAAGCTCAACGGACACTGCGGAGCGTTTTGTACTCGAAGCAACGGTGTCGGCGCGGTGTCACGAGGGTGAGGCTGCGCGTCGCGTGGGTCGTCCGTGGCAGCGATCGTGCGGCTCGTCGCGCCAGCGCTCTGCGCGCTCGACGCGGCAACGATCGCGCGCGGCGAGGGGGCGCAGCGAGCGAGCGAGACGAGCGCGAGCACGAGCAGAGGGCGCACGGGAGCGTGCGTTGGTAGCACTGCGGCGGGGCTGCGAGCCAACGGTCTCGCGCCGTCGCTGCGCATCGAGTGAATGCGAGAGGGCGGGGCTGCGTCCATGAGCCGTTCTCGTGCTGTGCGCTAGCGCGACCTGCCGCGTGTGCAGGTAGGATCCGCGCTCTCGCTGGCGTCGGGCGCGGCTCGGCACCGCAGGCACAACAGATCGTTTCCACAGCGAATTCGCTACACATAGGAGTCAGCACAATGCAGAAGTTGAACGCGCGTCACGCCCTCGCCCTCGTCGGCGCCCTGGTCGGAGCGCTGGCCGTGACGAGCGCCGGCGCCCAGACCGCCCCGGCGGCGCGCCCCGCGGTGGGCGCGCGCACCGGACAGCAAGCGTGGTCCGCGGTCTGCGCCAACTGCCACATGCCGCGTCGTCCCGGCGCGCGCCCCACGGGTCCGCGCCTCGAGAACAAGAACCTCACCGAAGCCCGCATGCGCGAGATCATCCGCAGCGGCGACGGGACGATGCGCCCGATCCCGGCGACGCGCCTGACGGACGGAGAGATCAACCTGCTGATCCCGTACCTGCGCACCTTCCGCGCGGTGCGCTGAGCGCGTAGCGAGCGTTGGGGGGCTGAGAGTCGGGGGGGCGCTGCCCGAAGCGACGGCGCTCCTGCCCATCGTGCGGGGGCGCGCGTCCTGCTCTTTCGTCGCAATGTGACTGAAGCCCGTTGGGTCGCAGGTCATCGGCGAAGGAGCATCGTCGATGACCATCGAACTCACAGCGTTTTCTCAGTCCATCGCGGACACGATCGCCCGCGTAGCGCCGTCCATCGTCCGCGTCGAGGCGCGCGGGCAGCAGGCGTCTTCGGGCGTGGTGTTCACGGACGACGGCCTCGTCTTGACCGCCAACCACAGCGTCGAGCGCGACGAGGCGATCACCGTTCATACGCACGACGGCCGCGCGCTCGAAGCGAGGCTGGTCGGGCGGGACCCGAGCACGGACCTCGCGGTGCTCGCCGTCGACCGCGCGGCGGGGCTCGCGCCGATTGTGCGCGCGGACACGGGCTCGATCCGCGTCGGTCAGCTCGCGTTCAACGTCGCGCGCCCTGGCAAGACCACCCGCGCGACGAGCGGGATCGTCAGCGCATTCGGCGAGAGCTACCGCACCTCGCACCACGGAAAGATCGATCACTACCTCGAGTCCGACGCCGCGCTGCGCCCTGGCTTCTCGGGGGGCGCGCTGATCGACGGCGACGGTCGACTGCTCGGGATCGTGACGGGCGCGATCGTCCGCGGAACCACCGTGGCGATCCCGGTCGTGACCGCCGAGCGCGTGCTGCGGGCGCTCACGCGAGACGGAGGAGTGCGCAGAGGCTTTCTGGGCGTGGGCAGCTACCCCGTGCGCTTGAGCGCGGCGGTCGCGGCGCGCGTCGGTCGAGCAGAGGGCGCGGTGATCGTCGCGATCGAGCCCGACGGCCCCGCAGAGCGCGCGGGGCTCGTGCAGGGTGACGTCTTGCTCGCGATCGACGAGACGCCCACGGCGCACCCCGCGCAGGTGGCCGCGGCGCTCGAAGACAAAGCGGACAGCGACGTGCGCGTGGACTTCGTCCGCGGCGGAGAAGCGAAGAGCGTCACCGTGAAGGCGGGTCACCGTCGATGAGCGCGTCGCTGCTGCAGCAGTTCTCGCGGGACCTCGAAGAGCTCGTCGCGAAGACGGCGCCCGCCGTGGTGGCCGTCGAGCACGGGCGCGGGCAAGGCTCGGGCATCGTGCTCGCGGACGACGGATATTTGCTCACCAATCGACACGTGGTCGCCTCGGCCAACGGGCGCGTCACCGTGCGGTTCAGCGACGGGACGGACACCTCCGCGCGCGTCGTCGGCACCGATGCTCGCACCGACCTGGCCGTGCTGCGAACGGACGCGCTTCCGTCGGCGACCCTCGCGCTCGGCGACAGCCGCGCCCTGCGCGTGGGCTCAGCCGTGGTCGCCATCGGAAACCCGCATCGCTTCGAGCAGAGCGTCTCGCTCGGCGTGGTGAGCGCGCTCGAGCGCTCGCTTCCCGCGGGGCGCGGAGAGCCCCTGGAGGGCCTCGTGCAGACCGACGCCGCGATCAACCCAGGCAACTCTGGGGGGCCGCTCATCGACGCGTGGGGCAACGTCGTCGGGATCAACACCGCGATCTTGCCGTACGCGCAGGGGATCGGCTTCGCGATTCCGGCGCACACCGCGCAGTGGGTGACGGCGGTGCTCGTGCAGCGCGGGCAGATCGACCGGCCGCAGTTCGGGATCGTCGCGCGCTCGGAGCTGCTCGATCGAGCGACGGCCGCCGCGCGCGGTCAAAACCGGGCGATTCGCGTCGTCGCCGTGGGATTGGGGACCGCCGCCGCGCGCGACGGACTGCGCGAGTCGGACCTCATCGTCGCCATCGACGGCCAACGAGTGGGAAGCGTCGACGACCTGCAGCGCGTCGCCGTCCTCAGCGCCAACCACGACGCGACGCTGACGATCCTGCGCAGCGGCGTCGAGCGAACGATGGTCGTGCGGCCGCAGCGGACGGCGCGCGCGTTCGCCGCCTGAGCGCGATCGATCGCAATCGATCGCAATCCCTCGCGCTCTGGTTGAATGTTGCCAGCGGTCGCGGCTACCACCAAAGCGCCGATCGATCGCCGCTGATGCGCCCTCCCCCGCCCGTCGCTCTCGCGCTCACGTTTGCCCTCGCCGCGCTGGGCGTGGCGCGCGAGGCGAGCGCGCAGCGCGCGGCGTTTCGGCTCACCGTCGAGCGCGAGGCGGGAGCAGAGCCGTGCGCAGACGAGCCGACCCTGCGCGGCTCGGTGCGCGAGCGGCTGGGGTACGACCCGTTCTCGGACGGGGCTACGCACAGCGTTGTGCTGCGATTTCAGCGGCAGAATCGCGGGTACTCGGCGCGTTTGCTCGTGGCTTCTCCGGGCCGCGCGAGGCCCGCGCAGCGGCGGCTCGCGTCCCGTGCACGCGCATGCACGAATCTCAGCGACGCGGTGGCGCTCGCCATGGCGATCGCGATCGACCCCGACGCCGTCGCGAGGACGACCGTCAGCGCGCCGCGCGGTGGCGGTGCGGCATCGGTGCTCGTCGGAGCGCCGAGCGCGGACGCCGTGAGCCGATGGGAGCAGCGCGCGAGCCGCGCGTGGGCGCCGCGCGTGATCGCCCGCGACGCGCGACGACGCGAGCGAGGCGCGCAGTGGAGCGCCCTCGTGCGTGTGGGGCTGTGGGCTCCGGGGCTGTTGCCGACGGTGCGCGTCGGGTCGACCGAGCTCTCGCCGACGGTGGTGCTCGGCGCTGGCGCGCAGGTGCAACGGTGGTCGGTTCGACTCGAAGCCAGCGCGACCTGGCCCGCGCTCGCGCGAACGGTGGCGAACCAAGAGGTCTCGCTGGTGAGCGCCGGGCTCGCGCTGGTCGGCTGCGGCGCTCCCGTCGCCTGGGTGGCGCTCTGCGCGAGCACGCACGGGACGCTCACCAGCGCGGCGAGCGCGAGCCTCGACGCGATCGCAGCCACGGTCGCGCCCGGATGGGCCATCGGCGCGAGGGCGGCGCTCGAGCCGAGACTTGCGCGATCGCCCGTGTCGTTGGCGATCAACCTCGAGGGGCTCCTGTGGCTCGTCGCGCCGTCGGTTCGCGTGGACGGACAGAGCCTGTGGACCCGGTCGCGCGCGAGCGTCGGGGTCGAGCTCGGCGCGATCGTGCATTTTTAGTGGGAGTCTGGCGACGGCTCGCACAATACCCGAGCAACACACC
The DNA here is from genome assembly GCA_013298625.1 of Myxococcales bacterium. Lineage (GTDB taxonomy): Bacteria > Myxococcota_A > Polyangia > Polyangiales. Next base: position 79,379 of record JAAFIF010000029.1, on the reverse strand, counting down.
GTGCAGGCACCGGCGGCCGCTGCGAGCAGAGAGGCCGAGGCGACGATCGAGTCGTCTCGCGGCCCCGTCGCGCCCGCCAGCGCAGACGCGGCGCGCGAGCGCTTCACGGCGCTCTATCACGAGCACTTCGACTACGTGTGGAGCTCGGTGCGTCGCCTCGGCGTGCAGCCACAGCACATCGCCGACGTGACGCACGACGTGTTCGTCACGGTGTTTCGCAAGCTCGACGAGTACGACCCGGCGCGACCGGCGCGCCCCTGGCTCTTCGCGGTCGCGTTTCGCGTGACCCGCAACCACCAACGACTCGCGGCCAACCGCAATGAACGACTGCAGCGCGACGACGAAGCGATCGAAGGGGTCGACCCGCTGCCGGGCGCGGACGACACGCTCGGCGCCGCGCAGGATCGCGCGCTCGTGCGAGACGCCCTCGGCGCCCTCGACGTCGAGCGCCGCGCGGTGCTGGTCCTGCACGACATCGAAGAGAAACCCGCCAGCGAAATCGCTGCGATTTGCGAGATTCCCGTCAAGACCGTGTACTCGCGGCTGCACTCTGCGCGGTCGCTGTTTACCGCGGCTGTGCGACGCTTTCGGCTGCGCCGAGGTGAACCATGAGTGACCGACCCGACGAGCTGCCCGACGACGTCCGCGCGCTCTTGCTCGCAGCCGAGCGGGACGCGCCCGCGGCCCCCGAAGGCGCCCGCGCCATGGTGCTCGACCGCGTGTTCGCGACGGTCTCTGCTGCGCCGACGAGCGACGCGCCTTCGGACGCCGCGCCGCCGCCGTCCGTGGCTGCGTCCGCGGGCGTCGGGATCGCGCGCTTCGCCCTCGCCTCGCTCGCCGTCGTCGGCGCAGTGGTGGTCACCACCGTCGCGGTCTCTCGCCAGCGCGCGCCGAGCGATCATCCACCGACGCCGCGCAGGGCTGCGACCGCGGCGCCGTCGAGCCCGCTGGCGGCGCCCGTTGCAGAGCACACGATTTCAAGAACCTTGGCGCCTGCCGCTCCGATCGCGGTCACGACCGTCGCCACGGCGCCCGTCCATCCCGCGCCGCGCGCCGCGAACGCGCGGCGAGCGAGCGAAGACGAGGCCCCCGAGGACCTGGCCGCTGAGCAGCGGCTACTCGCCGAAGGGCAGCGGGCGTTGGCGCGAGGAGAGGCGGACGCGGTGCTCTCGTCGGTGCGGGCCCACGCCCAGCGGTTCGCGCGCGGCGCGCTGGCTGAAGAGCGGGACGCCCTCGAGGTGCGAGCGCTCTTGCTCGCGCGCAGAGACGCCGAGGCCCGGGCGCGCGCCGAGCGGTTTCGACGCCGCTACCCCGAGAGCGTGTTCTTGTCGGCGATCGAGTCGAGGCTCGAAGAGCGATGAGCGCTCGGTGGCCGCTGTTCGGCGCGATGATCGCGGTGACGGGCTGCGATGTGGCGATCGAGTTTCGCTCGCGCGCGACGGCGGACGCAGGAGCAGAGAGCAGCGCCGACGGAGCTGCAGACGTGGCGTCGCTCGACGCGATGGAGGCCGACGCGCGCGAAGACAGCGGGATTTCTCAGCCCGACGCGACGCCTGACGCGGCGGCTGCGTGCGCAAACGACACAGACTGCGGGGCGCTCGCGCGCTGCGTCGCGGGCGTGTGCGAGCCGCGATGCGCGCCGACCGTAGAGACTTGCAACGGCAGCGACGACGACTGCGACGGGATGATCGACGAGGCCGATCCGATGAGCGCGACGCTCTGCCCTGCGGGGCAAGCGTGCTCGGGCGGAGCGTGCAGACCGACGGGAGGATGCCCCGCGGGGACCGTCGCGTGCGCGGGCGTGTGCGCGAACCTCGCGACCGACGCGCGCAACTGCGGCGCGTGCGGCTCAGCGTGCGCCGCGGGACAACGCTGCGCGATGGGCGCGTGCACGCTGTAGAGACGATTGTGTGGGAGGTCTCGAAGGGCAGAGACAAACACCGAGCAGACGCCGTCGAAGGCGCTCGCAGACGCGGGCGTCGCGAGGGCGAGACACACATTTTCAACCTTCTGCTCGGAGCTGTCGAAGTCATGAATTTCACCGGAACGGTCGCGCTCTTCTCTTGTGTTGTCGGCGCAGCGGCGCTCTCGGGTTGCGCTGTGAATGCGCCGGCGAACAGCGCGTCGATCGGCGCAGCGGGCGGCACGCTCGCGGGCACGACGGGCGCCCTGCGAGGCGCGCAGCTCAGCGTTCCACCCGGCGCGCTGACGGGGAGCGTGGTGCTGACGATGAGCGAGGGCGCGGCGACTGCGATTCCGTCGGAGGTCGAGACCGCCGGCGGCGTGGTGCTCATGGGTCCCGAAGGACAGACGTTTGCGACGGCGGTCACGCTGACGATTCCCACGACGGGCGCGGCGGACGGGCTGCTCACGAGACCGCTGGGGGCGAGCGCTTGGACCGTGGTCGACGGCGCGCTCTTCGACAGCGAACGCGGCGCGATGGTCGCGCGTGTGAGCCACTTCTCGGAGTTCGTTCCGATCCGTCGACGCGCGTGCGCGATGGACTCGTCGTGCCCCGCGGGCACGCGCTGCGTCGCAGGCCGCTGCGCGGCGCCGAGCGCATCGGACGCGGGCGCGAGCGACGCATCTGCGGACGCATCACCCGCCTGCGCCGCGGATCGCGACTGCCCCGCGGGCCAGGCCTGTCGCGCAGGAGCCTGCGTTTCGACGGGAGGATGCCCCGCGGGGACCGTCGCGTGCGCGGGCGTGTGCGCGGACCTCGCCACCGACGCGCGCAACTGCGGCGCGTGCGGCTCGACGTGCGCAGCAGGCCAGCGTTGCAGCGCGGGCGCGTGCGCGGGATCGACGCCGGACGCGGGCGCGAGCGACGGCGCGCTCTCGTGCGCAGCGGACCGTGATTGTCCTTCGGGACAGCGCTGCGCGGCGGGCGTGTGCGTGGCGGGCGGGGCGTGCGTTCCGAGCGCAGAGCGATGCAACGGCGTCGACGATGACTGCGACGGGCTCGTCGACGAGAGCGATCCGATGGGCGCAGGCCTGTGCGCTGCGGGTCAGACGTGCCGCATGGGAGCCTGCGTTTCGAGCGGAGGATGCCCCGCGGGCAGCGTCGCGTGCGCGGGCGTGTGCGCGGACCTCACGAGCGACGCGCGCAACTGCGGCGCGTGCGGCTCTGCGTGCGCAGCAGGGCAGCGCTGCGTCGCGGGCGCGTGCCGCTGAGCGCTACTGGCCAGCGCTCACCGAGGCGCCGAACTGCGCGTTCATCGACGGGCCGTTGAAGGTCACCGACGGAGCGAGCGCGATGCCAGCGGCCGAGCCGTAGTGCACCGTGACGCGCCCCGCGTCGGTGACGCCGGCGGGGTCGGCGATGGGGGTTCCGATGGCGAGGTCGAAGTAGCCGTCGTTGTTGAAATCGCCGTTGGCGCTGAGCACGGTCCCGAAGTCTTCGAGCATCGCCATGCCTCCGACGACCCGATCCGGCGTCGTGAGCGAGTGGAAGACCGAGACCGTTCCGACCCGGCCAGCCGCCATGAACTGCGCCGCTGGCGCGCCAGCGATCACGTCGGCAAACCCGTCGCCGTTCGTGTCGCTGCCGCACACCGCGAAGCCGAACTCGTCGCCCGCCGCGACGCCCTCGTACGTGCGCGACGAGGCCGTCGGCGGCGGAGAATTACCGCGGTAGAGCTGCACGATTCCTGCGCGCGCTCGGCCGCCGGGGCTCGCCCAGCGAGTCGAGACGAGCAGGTCGGTCAACCCGTTGCCGTCGACCTCCGCGCCCGCGATCGACCAACCAAAAAACGTGTTCGCCGCCGTGCCGTTGTACACCTGCGACGCGCTCGCAGGCGCGCCCATCGCGCTGCCGAGAAAGAGCTGCGCCTGGCCCGTGTCCGTCGCGCCCACGTCCGCATAGCGAGCGCCCACCATCACGTCGGAGAAGCCATCCCCGTTGACGTCTCCAACGAACGAGACAGGGCGCCCGAGCTGATCGCCCACGTTCGTCGAAGTGTACGTCCGCGCAGCGACCATCGAGAGCCCCGTCGCGCTGCCGTAGTACACACGCGCGCGTCCGCCCGGCGCGGACTGCGGCGCGCCGACGATGACGTCTGCGTAGCCATCGCCGTTGACGTCGCCAGCCGACGAGAGCGTCTCGCTGCTCTGCTCGTTGAGCGCGAGGCCGCCGAGGGTCTGGGACGGAGTGGTGCCGAGCGCGCCCGCGCTGCCGAAGTAGACGCGCGCTTCACCAGCGAACGTGCGGCCTGCGGAGGTCGCGTTGGGCGCGCCGACGATCAAGTCCGTGAAGCCGTCGCCGTTGACGTCCCCCGCGCTGGCGACGGCCGCGCCAAACGCCTCGCCCGCAGCGCCGCTGAGCGTCTGCGACGGCATCAGCGCGAGGCCCGCTGGCCTGCCCGAGTAGATGAGCACGCGCGGAGGGTTGGACCCTCGCTGACCGACGGCGAGGTCGGAGTATCCGTCGCCGTTGAGGTCGAGCTCGACCGCGTGCGAGACGCTGTTGGCCAGAGCCATCGGCGCTCGGCTGAGCCGAAACTGCCACACGGGGCTCGGGCTCCCCGTGGGCATGGCCCCGACGATCGCGGTGAGCCTCCAGAACCAAACGCCCGCGGCGAGCGGAGCGCGGAGCGTGAAGGTGTTGCCCGCGGCCGTTTGCGGGGCGACGCAGCCGACGTTCATCGCGCGATTGCGGCAGAGCTCGAGCTGCGTCATCGGAGTGGAAGCCACCCAGCGAAACCGCACGAGAGAGCTGCCCACGAGCCCGCCGCTGAGCGGCTCGATCGGGCGAGGAGGAGTCACCGTCGCGACGTCCGCAGCGACGTCCGAGCGCACGTCAGCGGCAGCGTCCGTCCGAGCGTCGAGCGCAGCATCGAACGCGCCGTCGCTCGTGGCGTCGACACGCGCGTCAAGACTGGCGTCGACAAACCCGTCGCTCGTGCCGTCGAAGGACGCGTCGCTCGCAGCGTCGGCGCGCGCGTCGAGCGCAACGTCGGCGCGCGCGTCGAGCGCAACGTCGGCGCGCGCGTCGAAGGGCGCGTCCGCGTCGCGGCGAGTGAAGACATCAGCCCGCTGCACGAGCACGTCGCTCGGGGGAGCGGCGTCGGCGCCCGCTGAGCCCTGCGACAGCGGCAGCTCGATCGGAACGCATTCTCCCTGATCTCCGCACGTGGACTCGAGCTCGAGGCATCGGATCGACACCGTGCACTGGCTCGCGTCGACAGACGTGCACCCCTCGGCGCGATCAGCGCAGCGGAGGTCGAAGAACACCCTCCCCTCTTGCCGGACGCGCTCGATCAACGCGACGCGATGCAGTCGCTCGATGAACGCCGCAGGGCTGTCTCCCTCTGCGCGCACGCGCAGCGTCGCGAGAAACGTGACCGTCGCCGAACGTTCGCCCTCTCGTGGCGGGACGAGCGCGAAGCTGTTGGCAAACAACGGCATTCCCGTGGGCGGATCGAGGATCGTCCTCGGCGCCGCGCGCACGGCCGCGATCGAAGCGACGCCGCGGACCGCGCGGAGCTCGAGCAGATCGACCCGCGACGCAGCGACGTTGGAGTCCGTGTTGATGACCGCCACCGTCGCTGGAGATTGGCAAGCGATCGCCGGCAGCGCGGTGACGAGCGAGAGCGCTCGAAGGCGAGAGTTCAGCAAAGCGACCGATGATACCGCGAGCGTCGCGCAGCGGAGCGCAGAGCGGCTCAGCGACGCTTGGACTTCTTCTTGGGCGGCGCGCTGGCGACGCTGACGAGTAGGTCGACCAGCCCGGGCTCGCGAGAGCTCGTCGCGGTCGCTGCGGGCTTGGGGTCTTCGAGGGTCTGCGCGTCGTTGGCAGTGCGTTCTGCGCTGGCCGAAGCGGGAGGATCGCCTGAAGATTCGCCGCTCGAATCGCTCGAAACAGCGCGCGCTTCTCGCACTGTCTCGGGCTCGCTGCTCGCCGTCGGCGCGGCGGTCACATCCGCCGTGTTGGTGTGCGACGCGACCGCAGCCTCGGTGACAGCCGGCGCCTCGCTGGCGATGGAGCTCGCGGTGGTCGAGGCATCATCCGTGGCGCTGACCGTCGCCTCGCCCGCGGACTCGGACGCAGTCCGCTCTGCGGTCGGCGCAGGCGCGGCCTTCTTCTTCTTCTTCTCTCGCTTCTTGCTCTCGTTGTAGAGCACGCCCGCGCTGGCCGCGGCGACCGCGAGCAAGCCCACGGCGCCGATCGTCCGGCGGCGTTGCCTCGCGCGCAGCACTTCGACCTGCGCGACCGCCTCGAACTGCGACCGCGCGCGCGTGTGCGTGGGGTCTGCGTTGACGGCGGCGCGGTAGAGCTCGGGGTCTGCCACGCCTCGCGCGAGCGCGCGCTCGGCTTCGAGGTAGAGGATGGCGCCGCGGATGCTGGAGGCGCGCGCTCCGTCGGGGTCGACGCGGAGGGCCATGCGATAGAGCACGGCTGCGCGCGCGACGTCGGTGCGCTCGAGCTGGCGGGCGTAGCGGACGAGCGGCTCGACCATCTCGGTTCGACGCTCGAAGAGCGGGTGCCTGGCGAGGACCCACTCGAAGCGCGAGAGCATCTCGTCGTTGCGTCCGTCGCGCGCCGCGGCGAGGCCGGCGTCGAGCGCCGCGCGCACCTCGTCGCTCTTTCGACGGTCGTACGCCGCGTAGAGCTCTCGCGAGACGCGCTCGGCGCCCCAGAGGGGGTTGGGGTCTTCGCCGACGAAGGTCTCGTACACGTTGCGCAGGGTGTTGAGCGCGTCGCGTCCGAACTGCGCGATGGCCCAGCGCGCGGCGTCGCGCACCTGAACGCGGTCGCTGTTGACGTAGCTGGCGATGACGACCATCGCGTCCTGCTGCCGCACGCTCCCCCAGGCGCGAAGGATCTCGGCGAGCAGGGCGTTGTCGCGGGTCTGCACGCTCTGACCGGGGGTCACGCAGCGAATCGCCTCGCGCATCGCGCGGACGTACATGCGTTGATCCTCGGTGGGTCGACGGATCTCGATGAGCGCGGGGACGACGTAGAGCTTGAGGCTGTTCTTGGCGACGCGGATCGACGCGAGGCGAAAGATGCGGTTGTGCGCGAGGCCGAAGGCGACGAGCGCGCGGCCGCTGTCGGCGGTCTCGATCGCGCCGAGGGCGGTCGCGAGGGCGACGCGCTCGGTGGCCACGTCGATGTCGGGCGAGCGCGAGGGATAGCCGAGCAGCGCTTGCAACAGGTCGTACTCGGCGTTCTCGCGGCCGCCGGTGATCTGGCGGATCGCGCGGACCATGGCGGCGTGCACGTTCAGGTGCGAGATGCCGAGCGAGCTGAGCAATCGCTGACGGATCGCAGGGACATCGCCGGGCTCGAGCCTTCGCAGCTGCGTCGCCGCCTCTTGTCGCGACTCGCGCGACTCGGCGCGCAAGCGCTGCAGGATGGCCTCGAGCGCATAGCGAGAGTCGTCGCTGACGGGGGCCTCTTGTGCCGGCGGCGCTTGCTGCGCGACCGCGGGGGCGCCGGCGATGGCAGAGCTCAGCGCGAGCAGCGCCGCGACCCATCGAAACGGCTGCCTGCTGCGCGCGGTCATCGGGACCGGACGAGCCCTGTTGGCAGCGATGACTCGAAGGGGACGCATGGCGACGACCGAGGCTCAGTCGACGATGCGAAAGTCGACGAAGTCGCCCTGATAGCCGCGCCAACGCGTGTCGACGCGCTCGACGCGCGCGGCGGAGGGGCCGCGGCCCGCCCAGCTCAGCAGCTCGCGCAGCTTGTCTTCTTCGCCCTCTGCGACGAACTCGACCGAGCCGTCGGACTGGTTGCGAACCCAGCCCGAGACGCCGAGGCGCTTGGCCTCGCGCTGCATCGAGGCCCGAAAGAACACGCCCTGCACGCGTCCGCGGACGACGCCCTGAAGTTGCTTGGTCGCCATGTCTGAATCAACGCTACCGTGAGATGTCGAGAGGACGGGGAGACTGCGGTTAGCACTGCCGCGCAGGATTCGGCAAATATCCAGCGGTGATCACCGCAGCGCCTCTGCCGGATCGACGACGGCCGCGCGCCACGCGGGGACGATCGACGCGGTGACCCACGGGAGGACCGTGAGCGCGACGATGGCGAGGACGCTCGCGCCGTCGCCGGACGGCGTGGGGCGCAGGGCCGGGGCGAGCACGCTCCAGCCGCGCAGCGCAGAGAAGAGCCCAGGGGCGCCGAGGACGTAGACGTAGCCGTGCGCGCAGAGGGCGCCGAGGCCCGTGGCGAGCGCGGCGATCACGAGCGACTCGATCACGCGGACGAGGAGGACGTCGCGGGTGCTCCATCCGACGGCCTTGAGCGTGGCGACCTCGCGGCGCTCGTCTGCAGAGAGGCCGGTCATGCGGTCCCACGCGAGCACGAGCAGCGCGACGAGCGCGGGGATCAACGCGAGCGCGACGAAGCCGCCGCGGCCCGAGTACGTGAGCTCGTAGACGCGCGCGAGCTCGTCGCGGGTCACGACGCGGGCGCCGGGGAGCGCCTCGGCGATGCGCGCGCTCGCGACAGGGATCTCTTCGGGGTTGTACACGTGCACGGCGAGGTCCGTCGCTTCGTCCTCGCGCAGGCCGAGCAACGTTCGCGCGTCGCGGGGGTCCATGGCGACGACGTCGGCGGTGACGATGGAGGTCTCGCGGCGGGCGATGGCGCGGACGCGAAAGGTCCTTCCGGCGAGGTCGAGCTCGTCGCCCGCGCGCGCGCCGAACGCCTGCGCGACGCCGTCGCCGAGCAGCACCCAGCCCTGCGAATCATCGGTCGGAATCGCTCCGTCCGCGCCCGCCCTCGCCAGCTGCTCGCGCTGCGCCGGTGACAGTCCAACGACGACGACGTTGGCCGCGATGGCGTCGAGGTAGAGGTAGCCCCACGCGCGGTCGCGCACCGAGCCGACGCCGGCGATCGCCCGCAGCGCTTGCTGCTCGCGCGCGGGCATGGTGCTCGGGCGCCCTGCGCGCAGCCGCGAGACGGTGATGTCGGGCAGCGTTTGCAGGACGCGTCGAGCCTCGCCGCGCAGCGCGTCGGTGAGCGCGAACACCGAGGCGAACGCCGTCGCGACGAGGGCGAGGCCGACGAGCGACGCGGCGCTCTTGGCGCGGCGACGGCCGAGCGAGCCGAGCGCAAACGAGAGCAGCGAGAGCCAACGAGAGGCGAGCGGAGAGGTCATGCGTTGGCCTTCACGGTCGACGGCGCAGCGAGGCGCGGGTTGAGACCGAGCCGCGCACGAGCGTGGCGCGCGGCGGGCTCGCGAAGGCTCCGGCCGGGTCCGGGTCGAACACACCAGGGCCGTCGTGCCCGTAGGCCCAGGGCTCGCTGCGCGTGGGGTGCCTCAGCCACCGCGATCCAGCGTGCAGCGCGAGCTCGGCGCCGACCGCGCTGGCCGCGGCGCGCAGCGCGGGGGCCGATCGATCACGCTGCGCGGTGAGCGATCGCGCGTGCAGCTCGGTCACAACCACGCCCGCGGTCAGCGCGAGCGCGGCCGCTGCGAGGACGACGAGGCGGCGGTGTTCTTCGGGGAGGGGCGGCATCGCGAGGGGGGCTTCGGTCACTCTTGCGAGAGGTCCCACTTGGGGCGGCGATGCGAGGCGCGAAGCGAAGCCTCGTCGCCCCACACGGCGGCGGAGCTGGACTCGCGACCGTCGAGAAACCAGAGAAATTGCAGGGGAGAATCAGTTCGATCCGCGAGCGCGTCCCACCACGCGATCATCGAGTTGGGCGGCAACGTCTTGCGGCCGAGCACGGACTCGAGAGGAAACTCGATGCCGTTCACTCCCGGCCGAGGCTCCCACGCTTTGTAGACGAGCTCGGAGCACACGATGGACTGATCCGAGAAGAAGTCGAAGTCGAAGTCGTACGGCCGCCCCCAGTACGCGAACGCCTGCTCGATCGCGCGCGCGACGTCGAGCTTCGAGCGCCTCGGGCGCAGCGCCGCCGCGTAGTCCGCGTGCAGCGTGTGCTCGGCGCTCGCGACCACGACGCCCTCCGAGACCGCTTCGATCACGCGCTTGGGGTGCCCTGCGTCGTCCGGCTGCTCCCAGTCTGCGAACGCGCGCGGGTGCGCCTCGCGCAGCGCCGCAGAGAAGTCTCCGCCGTACGCCGCGCGCACCTCGGGATCACCGTCGAGCGCTGAAGACAGCTCGGCGGGCGTGCCGATCCACAGCGCCGCGTGCGGCCAAAACCCAGGCAGACCGATGTTGGACAGGTACCAGTTGCGGCGCTCGAAGAGCAGGTCGCCCGGGGCGCTCTTGGCGATCGCCTCGCGGTGCTGCTCGCTCGAGATCAGCGCCGTCCCCTCGCGGTAGATCCGCGTGTCGCCCAGCCATCCGGCGATCTCTGTCTGCACCGGCAAGAGCAGCGCGTGGCCGGCGCCCTTCAAGAGCTCGAAGGCGTTCTTCATGAGCATCGACGGGGCTTCGTCGGTCAAGAAGCGACGCAGGATCGCCCAGTCGCCGTCGAGTCGCTCGAGCAACACGGGGACGTCTGCGGCGCTCTTGGCGTCGAGCCACTGTTCGATGAGCTTGCGGTGCTGGCGCGCGGCGACGGCGCGGCTGATGTGCTCGACGTGAAGGATGTTCCACTTGAAATTGGACCACTGGCCGGGGCCGATGCCGCTCTCGGGAGAGCCCTCGTCGAGCAGGACTTCGAACGCGCTCTTTCCCAAGGCGCGCTGGCAGAGGTCCATGCCCGAGGAGAGCCGACGAAAGTACGCTCGATGCGCGATCGCGAAGTGCCTCGCGTGCCGCGCGGGCTCGTCGAGCGGGTCGATGTCCACGAACCCCATGTGAAACCGCGTGATCGCGTTGGCCGCCGACTGCAGATCCACCGCGCGGTCGAACAACTGCAGCGCCACCACTCGCTCGATCGCCGAGAGCGGCGCGTCGTCGTCCCTCGCGAAGAGCTCGCCGTGCGCGAGCACGTCCCGCTGCAGCCGATCGTCCGCCGCCAGCAGCGCGTCGAGCCGCCGCAGGTCTTCTCTCGCGCGCGCGTCTCGCTCTTCGACCGTACAATCCTCGAATCGGATCAACACCCGCACGTTGTACCGCGCCACGCCTCCGAGGGCACCGCCCGTGACGTCAGCGCCCGCTGCAAACGCTGTTTCGCCAGGATATTTTCAGGCTTTTCGCGCGGACGTAATGTCCATGACCGGCGACTGGTTCACCTACGTCGCGATCAGCCAGCTCGCCGCCAGCGACGCTCACCCCAGCGCCTCGCTCGTCGCCGTGGCCGCGTCGCACACGCTTCCGCGGTGGGTGCTCGCGCCGTGGGCTGGATCGCTCGCCGACCGCGTCGACCGAAGGACCATCCTCGTCGCCGCGCAGACGGCGCGCGCGCTGATCGTCGCCGCGATGGCCCTGCTCGCGCTGCGCCCGAGCCCGAGCCACCTCGTCGCGATCCACGCGCTGCACCTCGCGCGCATGTGCCTCGGCGCCTTCGCCGACGCGGCGCTGCGCAGCGCCCTGCCCGCCCTCGTCGGCGCAGACAACCTCCGCTGGGCCCACGCTCGCTCGGGCCTCGCGTGGAGCGCCCTGCTCTGTGCAGCGACCGCCCTCGGCGGCCTCACCGTCGCCGCCACGGGCGTCGCAGCGGCGTTCGCCATCGACGCGCTCAGCTACGCAGGCAGCGCCGCGCTCTTCGCTCGCGTGCAAGCCCTGCCCCCAACAGAGCCCGCCGCGTCGAGTCCAGCGCGCACATGGAGAGACCTTCGCGATGCCCTGCGCGCGGACCGACGGTTCTCGACGGCGCTCTTCGCCAAGGTCCCCGCCGCGTTGGTGCAAGGCGCCCTCTTCGTGCTCGTCGCCGAGCGCGCGCAGCACGCCGCAGCGCGCCCGGCGATCGCCCTCGCGGCCATGCACGTCGCCCGCGGAATCGGCGCCGGCGCGGGGCCCTTCGTCCTCCGCAGCCGCAGCGCGGACGACCCCGCGGCGCGCTTCGGCTGGATCGTCCTGCTCGCGGCGGGCTGCTTCTGCTTCGCGCCGCAGCGATGGCTCGCGTTGCCGCTGTTGTTCGCGCTCGGCCTCGCGACGGGCGCCACGTGGGTGCACAGCAGCGTCGCGGTCGCGTCGCTCGGCCCCGCGTCGTTGCGCGGTCGAACAGCGGCCGCCGAGCTCGCGCTGCCCGCTGTCACGCAGTGGCTCGGCGCGCTCGTCGCAGGCAGCCCCATGGGAGCACCAGGAGCGCTCTCCCTCGCGGCCCTCGCGCTGGTCGCGCTCTCGGTGCACGATCGCGAGACCCGCCCGTGACGCACCGCTTTGTCCTCGCGCTCACCGTGATCGCCCTCGCCGCGTGCTCGACCGCCGCGCGACCGCCGCAGGTGACCGCGCGACGACCGCCTGTGTTTTCGCTCGCAACCACCGCGGAGCCCGCGCGCGAGCCCCCTCGCGAGCCCGAGCGCGACGCGAGCGCGAGCGTCGATGCGACAGCGCCGACGGACGTGCCTTCAGCGTCCCGGGCGCTCACGCTCGACGAGCGCGTCGAAGCGTACGAGGTCGACGACGATCGTCCGTGGCGCGAGCGCTTGTACTCGTGGCTCGCTCCGCAGCGCGCCGCAGAGCTCGCGCAGCACGGGCAAGTGCTCACAGCCACGCCGACGTCGGGGCCGTACCTCTCGCCGTTTAGCAAATGGATCGCCCGCGCACGGCACCGAAGCGATCGCGTCGGAGCCATCGCGCGCGCGCTGCAATCGTCGCCGGACCTGTCGCGCTATCGCTACGCGTGGAGCGCTCCGTACGCGACGGCGATGGGCTTTCGGGGGCAGCCGTACGGGACGGCGCTGGTGCGCGTGGACCTTCGCAGCGACGCGCTGGTGCTGCGGCTGGACACCGCGGACGCCGCGCTCTTTCGGCTCTTCGATCGCGAGCAGCGCGAGGTGCCCATCGAGCGCTGGGAGCACGTTCGCCCGAGGATCGCCGCGGTCTACCACGTGCGGCGGGGCGCCGACGTGCGCGTGCCGTTTCGCGAGTACGTCCTCTGCAACGCCGCCGCCTTCGCGCGTTGGTCGCTCGGAACGCAAGACATCCGCGACGAGCTCACCCGCGAACAGCAGCTCGTCGACGACCTGATCGCCGACTGGGGCACGCTCTCTGCCCCCTCGGTCGCGAGCCACACCGCGCGCGAGTGGCGCGCGTCCACCCGCGCGACGACGCGAACGGCGTTTACGCGCTGGGCAGCGACGATGGCCACGGCGGCGCCGCACTACGCGCTGAGCGCGCGCAACCTTCGGGCGCTCGCGCAGCAGCTCGCGCTGTACGACGACAGCGCGCAGCACGACGAGCCCGTCAGCCCTTGAGCGCGTCGCTGGCGTAGAGCGATTCGCACAGCGCGACGGCGCGCGGAGAGCGCACGCGCCAGTCGAGCTTGTTCATCACGTAGCCGAAGGTGAGCTCGTGCACGGGATCGCACCAGCCGAGGGCGCCGCCGAGACCTGCGTGACCGAAGGCCTCGCGCGTCGGGCCGAACACGCCGGGCTCTTCTTTGAGAAAGCCCTGCGACCAGCCGAGGGACTTTCCGAGGACGCGGTCGCGGTCGGCGAAGCTCTGCCGCTCGTACACGGGCGCGAGCGTCGCGCGCTTGACGTACTCGCGCCCATCGAAGCTGCCTCCGAGCGAGAACGGCAGGTACGCCCGCGCCACGCCGCGCGCGCTCGCCGTCGCCGACGCCCACGCGAGCTCTGCGCGACGGACGCTCACGTCACCGTAGGCGAGCACCGTGCGCAGGCCGGTCTTGGGGTTTCCGAAGGTGCGTCGCACCAGCGAATCACGGGACAAAATGTCCTTCGCGATGTGCGCCTCCGGCGAGTCGGGCTGGCTGACGATCATCCGCGCCATGCCGCGAAAGCGCGCCGTCGCCGCGGGCGCGATCAGCGTGGCCGTGCGCGCGTCCTCGTCGGCGCCGGTCCCGAGGCGCGCGTCCGAGCCGAGCGGGTCGAACACTTCGCGCCGCAAAAACGAGCCCAAACGCTCGCCCGTCACGCGCTCGAAGAGCTCTCGCACGTACATCCCGTAGGTGATCGCGTGGTAGCCCTGGTTGGTCCCGGGCTCCCACTTGGGCGTGTTCTCTTCGAGCGCGTCGAGCACGAACGAGCGACGGTCGTCGCGCACGCAGTCGACCAGGTCCAGCGAGCGGTCGAGCGCGCAGAGCCCCGCGCGGTGGTTGAGCAGCGCGCGCACGGTGATCGCGCCCTTCTGCGCCCGATCGAAGCCCGGCCAGTATTCGCTCACCGGCGCGTCGAGCTCGATCCGCCCCCGGTCGACGAGCAACAGCATCGCCATCGCCGCGAGCCCCTTGGTGACGGAGAACACCACGCACCGCGTGTCCGCCTCCCACGCGCGCCCCGAGGCCATGTCCGCGACGCCGCCCCACAAATCAACCACGCACCGGCCGCGGTGATACACGCACAGCCCCGCGCCGATTTCGTCGGTGGTCAACTGCGCCGCGAACGTGCGCGCCACCCGCGCGAACCCCTCGTCGTACGTCCCTCGCGCCGGATACGGAGCTTGCTTCATCAGCGATTCCCTCTGCGGCCCATTGTGCACGAAGCCGCGCGGCGCGTCGGAGACAATCACCGCTATCATCGACGGCGTTGTGAAGGCACACGCTCGCTCGCTGGCATCGGTCCTCGCGCTCGCATCGGTCCTCGCGGGGTGTCGCAGAGCACCGCAGCCGCGATCGATCGACCTCGCGCCCGAGCCCGCTGCGCGCGACGCAGCCGTCACGATGATGGACGCGAGCGCGCCCACGCGCGACGCCGCATCGCGCACAGACAGCGACGCGCGACCGGACAGCGCCGCGCGGAGGTACGACCCGCGCAGCGCGTTGGTGGACCGCAGCTTCAGCGGCAACGACGCTCGCACCCGCGTGACGCTCGCGCCGGTCACCGCGCGCTCGGGCCGCGCGCCCACGATGCGCGCCGTGGCCGAGACGCTGCGACGGCAGCTATCATCCTCGGCAGTGTTTGCTGCGCAGGGCGCGTTCAACGCGCTCGGCGGCGGGCGCTTCGTGGCGGTGGTGCAGCGAACGGATCGCGGCAACGAGCGCTCGCCCACGCTGCTGGTGCTCGTCGCGAGCGAGCTCGACGGAGCGGCGCAGATCGAGGGGTTCGCAGAGGTTCCGACGCTGGGTGTGTGGCAGGGCGCGGGGACCAGCGGCTGCGACCTCACGGTGATGGGACGAGAGCTGAGGGACCTCGACAACGACGGCGAGCCCGAGCTCTCGTTGGCGATCGAGTACTGCAGCCAGCCGGTGTGTCCGACGGGCGTGACGCAGTTTCGCTACCTCGTCGTGTACGACCTCGATCCGGCGCCGCGCGTGGCGGTGATGGTCGAGCGCGCGGTGCTTCCGCAGAGCGAAGTGTTGCTCAAGCGTCAGCGCACGACGCGATGGCGCGACGTCGATCGCGACGGACACCCCGACCTGCTCATCGAGGGGACGGACTGCGAGCTCTTGCCCGACTGGCGCTCGATCCCCGAGGACGCCTCCGCCGCGAGCCGCGGCTGCGTCTCGCTCGTCGAAGGCGTGTGCTGCGTCCAAGCGAGCGAGACCGTGCTGTACGACCCGCGCGAGGACCTCTGGCACCCCGGCGGCGACGGCGCCGAGCTCGCGTCCCCCGCGCCCTGCGGCGGCGCAGAGGGAGAGTGAGCGGAGAGCGGCCCGGAGCCCTCAGGGGCTCGTGGTTGACCAAATTTTGTGTGGAGAAACAGCAGCGAAAGTGCCCGGAGCCCAAGGGCCGGGCAACAGCGCCCGCACCGTTACGAGTGCTCTCTTCGGGCGAGGCGCAGCGGTCTCGCGACCGCAGCTAGCCAATGGAGCTGGGCGAGGACTCTCGTTGCCTGAGCCACGGTCCCAACTGAAGACACGATCGTCGACGCGGTCATCGTCGCTGCTCTCTGCATCGAGCGATGGTCGTGACCGAGTCGAGGACTGAATCTTCAGTGAGGACCGCGGACGAGCTGCGCGCGTTCGAATGATCGCCATTGGCTAGCTGCGGTCGAGAGACCGCCGCGCCCCGCACCGAAGGCGCGCTGATGCCCGGCCCCTTGGGCTCCGGGCACTTTCGCCTCTGTTTCTCCAGGCAGAATTTGGGTAACCATGAGCCCTTGGGCTCCGGGCCGCTCCGCCGCTGTTTCTCCGCGCACAACTTGGGCAACGATCAGCGGCAGTGCCCGCGGCCCCCGCCCGCGCCCCACACACCGCTCACCGAATGATCCGCACCGGCCGCCCGATGCGCACGGTCATCGAGTCGCCCTCGTGCTCGCGCACGTCGCCGTCGATCATGTACCGCATCGGCGCGCGCTTGCAGCGCACGGTGAACTCGGTCACCAGCGCGTCGACCGCCTTCTCTTCGCTCATCGCGCGGCCCTGAAACACCTTCGGCAGCTCCAGCACGAACCCCATCGGGCTGGTGTGAATCCCGAGCAAATGAACGAACCCCGGCGCCTTGGGCGCGCGGTAGTACGGCTTGAACCCCAGCCCGATGTCCGCGATGGTCCCCGCGGTGACCGTGAGCCACTCGCGCTCGGGCCAATGGCCCGCGTCGTGATCGACCGAGCAGCGCACGCCCTCGCGCAGCCGACGAAACATCGCTCCACGAACGACCGTGCTGCCGATGCCCTTCGCGAGCGTGATCGCCGCGGTCTTCGGCGACGGCGCGCCGGTCTCGTAATACTCCTGCAAAAACTGCGGAACGACGCCCAATCCCCAGAGAAATCCCAGCTGCCCCTCGACCGAGAGCGTCCACTGCTCGACCGTGTCGATCGTCGGCGTCTCGAGGTACCGGCGCAGCAGTCGATCGAGCAGTCCCTCGGGCCGCCCCTTCGGCAGGCGCAGCGAGTCGGCGACGGTGTTCATCGTTCCGCCGCGCAGGAGCGCGAGCTTGGGCAGCGGCGAGTCGCCGTACACCGCGGCGAAGTGCGTGAGCGTGACGTGGTTGGTCCCGTCGCCCCCCGCGATCGCCAGCACGTCCACGCCCTGCTTGCGAAAATCCTCGGCGCACCGCGAGAGCTCGTCGAGCGACTCCGGCGCGCTCACCACCCCGTGATCGCCCAACATCCGCTGCATCCGCTCAGCAGCGCGAGGGTCGCGCTTGTTCTTGCCGGCGCGAGGATTGAAGACCACTCCGATAGCCATCGCTTGGAGTGAGATAGTACACGAGCCCCCCAAATGGCCGACCTGCCACGCAAGACGCTCCCAATCCTCGCACCGCGCGCGGTGCGCAACGTCGGTGACGCCCGCCCCCTCGCCGAGCGCCTCGCGGACTTCGCCCAGCCCGCCGCGCTCTTCGACCGCACCGAACACGGGCACATTCGCTGCTCAGCGTGCGCGCACCGCTGCGTGATCCAAGAGGGTCGCGCCGGAGCGTGCACCGTCCGCTTCGTCCGCGGAGACGCCCTCTACGCGCCCCACGGCTACGTCGCGCGTCGCTACGTGCGCACCGTCGAAATCAACACGCTCTACCACTTTCATCCCGGCGCGCGCTCGCTCATCGTCGGCATGTACGGCTGCGACCTGCGCTGCCCGTACTGTCACAACTGGCGCCTCTCTCAAGCGCTGCGCGAAGACAACGTCGAGGACGAAGAGCCCCTCCCCTGCACGCCCGACGAGCTCGCGCAGCACGCCGTCGACAGCGGCTGCACGGTGATGGCCGCGGCGTACAACGAGCCCATGATCTCGGCCGAGTGGATTCGCGCCGTGTTTTCAGCGGCCAAATCGAAGGGGCTCGCGACGGCCATCATCTCCGACGCCAACACCACGCGCGAGGCCCTCGCGTACGTGCGCCCCGTCTGCGACGCCTACCGCGTCGACCTCAAGGCCACGGACAACGAGCGCTACAAGGCCCTCGGCGGCCGCATCGCGCCGGTGATCGACGCCATCGCGCTCGCGCGCGAGCTCGGGTTCTGGGTGGAGGTCGTCACCATGGTGGTCCCGGGCTTCAACGACGACCTGCAGGGGTTGCGCGGGCTCGCTGACGCCATCAAGCGCGTCGATCCAGAGATCCCGTGGCACCTCAACGCGTTTGTTCCACGGTACAAGCTCGACCGGGTGCCGCGCATGGAGATGGCGTCGCTCGCGAGCGCCGTCGGCATGGCGTACGCGCGGGGGCTGCGCTTCGTGTATGCCAGCAACGCGCCCGGCGGATACAGCGAGATGTCCCACACGCGCTGCCCCGGTTGCCACGCGACGCTCATCGAGCGCAACGACTACGTCACGACCGCCAATCACCTGCGCGACGGCGCGTGCCCGCACTGCAACACGGTCGTCCCCGGCGTGTGGGGATCAGAGCTCGTCGACGGCCTGCGCATCGACGGCGCCGAAGCCCCCTGAGCGTCACCACTGCACGCGGATCGAGACGCCCATGCGATCCCCGCTCGACTCGTAGCTCGTGCGAACGTCGTCGAAGCCCAGCGTGCGGCAGAGCGCTTCGAACAGCGCCGCCCACGCGAGCGCGCTGTGCGCAGAGAGCGCGTCGCGCTGCGAGCGAGCCTCGATCACGCCGCTGCGCTCACCCTCGTTTCGATAGCGAAAATCCACGCCGCGGACCGTGTTGCCCCGCATCGAGTCGAGCCGAGAGAAGAGCGTGGCGGGGCTCTTTCCGAACACGCGGACGACGCCTTGGATCAAGGGCTCGAGCAGCTTGAGCACCCCCGTCTGCGTCGAGCCCGAGACCATCGCGCGCAGCAGCGCGTCGCCGCCCACCGCGTGCACCGCGTCGAGCACCGCGAACTGAACGTCCCCAGCCACCCACTCGGTGACCAGCGGCGGGTCACGGAGCCTGCGCGCGGCCTCCCCCGACGCGCACGCGAGCACGCGCTCGATGTGCCCTTGCTCTCGCAACCACCGCGAATACCCACGCAGAATGCTCCCCTTGAACGCCAGCCCCTCGACGCTCATCGCGCTGCGACCTCCGCGGGCATCATCCCGCGCTCGATGCGATACCGCTTGTCCACCGCGAGCCCTGTGTACTCCGTGCGCGCGCCGTCCGGCCAGCGCACGCGCACTGTCACCGCCGCGCCGCTCGCGCCGAGCCCGAAGTGCTGCACCCGCGAGGGCTGCGTCGCCCACACCGCTTCGCCGCCCGAGACCTCGCGGAGCTGCGTTCGCTCGGCCCCCGCGGCGCCCTGCACGACGGTGACCCGCGCCCCGAGCGCGTCGGTGTTGCCCGAAGGCTGCGCGAGGCGCAGCGCGATCCAGTGGTGCGTCGACCGCTGATCGTTGCGAAAGAGCTGCCAGTTTCCTCGCGGACCGACGAGCAGGTCGAGGTCGCCGTCGAGGTCGTAGTCGTGAAAGCTCGCGCGCCCGTTGAGCTCGGCGGACACGCCCGCGGCGTACGTCACGTCCGTGAAGCGATGATCGCTCTCTTGCCGATACAGCCGCGAATACTGAAACGGGTACGTGCTCGCCACGTACAGGTCCAGGTCGCCGTCGTTGTCGACGTCGCCCCACGCCGACGAGATGTCCCCTTCGACGAAGGCGATGCCCGAGTCGTCCACGACGTTGTCGAAGCGGTACGAGGGCGCGCCCGTGTTGCGCAGGAGCCGCGAGTGGTCCGTGCCCTGGGCGTCGTAGCGAGGGTGGCCGATGTTGCTCTCGAACGCGTCGAGGTCGCCGTCGTTGTCGTAGTCGGCCCACGCGTGGCCGAAGGACGTCCCTGCTTGAAAGCGTCGGTCCGAGTCGAAGCCGATGTCGCGGGCGACGTTGCTCAGCCGACACGAGCCGTCGTTGCGCCACGCGTCGTTGTTGGAGCCTCCGTAGTTCGCGACCATCAAATCAAGATCGCCGTCGTCGTCGAAGTCCACCCAGGACATGCCGTAGGTGGGCCGACCGTCGGCGCCCGCCGGGAGGCCGACTGTCGTGTTGGCCAGCGAAAATGCTGCCATTGCGCCGCCCTGAAAGAAGAAGTCCGGCGCTGGGTTGCGCGGGTACTGACGCAGCCACTGGCCGACGGCGAGGTCGAGCACGCCGTCGCGATCGCAGTCGCCGACGGCGCCAGCGGCGGTCGGGCCGGCAGGCTCCATCGTGTTGGCCGTGACCGAGAAGCGACCGTCCGCGCCTTGCGTCCACACCCTACTGGGAAAGCTCGGGTCGAACGGCCCGACGCCGTCTCGGTACACGCCCACGTACACGTCCTGGTCGCGGTCTCCGTCGTAGTCGCCCCAGAGCACGAGTCGACCGCGCGCCGCGTCGAGCCCGAGCGCAGCGGTCGTGTCTTCGAACGTCCCGTCGCGGCGATTGCGAAACACCACGGGGACGTCGCGGTCCATGAGCTGAACGGCGCCGACGATGTCGTCCCAACCGTCGCGATCGACGTCGATCCAGTTGGTTTGCACGGAGGTTCCGCGCAGGCCCGCGGCGGCGGTGACGTCGCGAAACCAGGGGTCGCCCGCGCGCTCGCAGATCGCTTGTCCGTGCGCTTCGACCATGAACTCGTACCGAGCGTCCATCGCCCCCGCGATCGGAAACCACTCGAACGTCGGGTCTCCGCCGCTCGTCCTGTTCTCTTCGATCGCCGCCGCAGAGTGAAAGAACGAGCGAAAATCCCCGCCAGCCGTCGGCGCCAGCGCGAGCCCCATCGGCTCGACCTCGTGCTCGACCGCGATCCACACGTGGTTGGCCGGGTGCACGTCGAGCGGCCGCGGCAAGCGCAGCTCCATCGGCTCTGCCGAGACGAAGTCCACGGCGATGGGCTGGATCAGATCGCGCTCGACGTCGGGCTGCGATCGCCCGTAGTCCCTGAGAATTCTCAGGCGAACGCGCCCTCCCGCCGCCCCGCGAAACCAGAGCTTCAGCCGCTCGATGCGCGTCGGGCGCTCGGGCACGACGTGCAGCGCCTCGATGTCTCCGGGGGCCATGTCTCGCAGCGCTCCGACGGTCGCGCCCGCGAAGTGCACAAATGACGTCGGGGCCCCGCTGCGCGCGCGGCCCGCGCACTGCTCGACGAGCAGCGGCTCGCTCGGGTTGGGCGGGTTCTCTGGGGCGTCTTCGCTCACGTCGACGGCGCTCGCGTCGCCCGACGCGTCGCCCTGCGCGTCGGACGCGTCCATCATCGTTGGCGGAGGCGTCGTGCACGCCGCGCTCAGCGAGAGCAGCGCGCACGGCAGCCACCCCCGCGCCGAGAGACCCACGGGATTGCTCACGACCAGAGAGTGTACAGCGCTCAGCGCTGCTCGCGCTCGGCGGCGAACATCCTGGCGAACTGCTGCGCCGCGAGCGGCCGGCCGGACTCTTCGAGCAGCACCATCACGCGCGTCTCGATGCGCGCAGCAGCCGCGAGGGCCGCCTCTCGCTCGGCAGGATCGACCGTTGAGCGCGCGCGCTCGTACAGTCCCTTGGCCTCGTCGAAGAGCTGCACCTCGAGCGGCGCGATCGAGAGCGGCGCCGAAGCGACTTCTGCGCGCTCTTTTTCGGGGCGCTGCTGCCACTCACGAATGCGGGCCTCGGCGAGCTTCGAGAAAAAGTCCATCGGGGTGTTGGCTCCGAGCGCTGTCTCGAAGACAACGATAGCGCGCGCTCAGCGCAGGGCGAGCGCGATCAGCACGGGCGCGGTCACGAGCACGCGCGCGAGCTCCCAGCGCCACGCGCGGGGGCGACCATCGAGCAGACCGCCGAGGGTGCTCAGGCACGCGAGCACGGCGAAGAGGCCGAAGAGCTTCACGGGCACAGTCAGCGAGTCGCGCGCGACGCACACGTAGAACGCGCTGAGAATGGTCAGAGAGAACTGCGCGGCGGTGTAGAGCTTCACCCGCGGGTCGATGCGCTCCGACGCGCGCGCAGGGACGATCTCGGGACGCGCTGCGCCTTCGGGCGCGGTGCCAGGGCGACCGAAGAACACCCGCGCGCGATCGCGCCACGAGCGGCACTGCCGAGCGAGCGCGACGAGGTCTCGCCACAGGATGAACTGCGCGAGGGCGCCGTCGTGGGTGCGGTAGCCCGAGGGGGTTCCGTACTCGGGAGGGGTCGCGGGGTCGAGCGAGACGTGGGTGCCGAAGAGCTTGTCCCAGACGCAGAGCATCGCGCCGAAGTTCTTGTCGATGTAGCGCGGATTGCGCGCGTGGTGCAGCGCGTGCGACGCCGGCGTCACGAGAAACCCCAGCGACCCGAAGCGCAGCTGCTCGCTGTGCGTCAGCAGCGCGTGCAACGAGAGCGCGGTGGTCGCGATGAAGAACTGCTCCATCGGAACGCCCAGCAGCGGCAGCGGCGCGTAGAACGGAAACGAGTACAAATCCGAGAACCACGCGTGCCTCATCGCCACCGAGAAGTTCATCTCTTCGGGCATGTGATGGACGCCGTGCACCGCCCAGCACGCGGCCACGCGGTGGTCCATCCGGTGGTGCCAGTAGTGACCGAAGTCCGCGAGCACGAAGGCCAAGACCCACGGAGTCACGCTGCCCGCGGGCCACCGAACGACCGCGAACGTCCGCAGCGCCCAGAGGTAGAGCGCGATCAGCGCCGGCCCCAGAAAGAGCCCGATCACGATGGTCCCGAAGCCCGCTGAGATGTTCGAGAACGCCGTCGCGTACGTGATCGCACGGGCGCCCTTGCGCAGCATCGCCCGTCGCTCGAGCAGCAAGATCGCGATGTAGATCGGCAGCCCGTAGGCGTAGTACGCGGTCGTCTCCATGCGTCTCCGTGGCTCACTGCCCGGTGAGCATCTGATCGACCTGCTGCATCAAGTACGAGACCTTGCGCGCGTACTCGGGGCTGCCGTGCGTCACGACGGCGCCGCCGCGAAAGCCCTCCATCTGGCTCGCGCTCGCGGTGAGCGCCGCGAACGCGCTCTCGACGTCGCGAAACACCGTGTGCACGAAGGGCTCTCGCTGCGCGTACGCGCCGGTCCCAGCGCACGCTCGGTCGGGCCGCACGCGCAAGTACGCGCCGTCGCCGGTGTCCGCCACGGTCCATTGAAACACTCGCTCGCGATCGACCTTCGTCAGCGCCCGCGCCGGCTCCCACGCGCAGCGATGCAGCTCTGCGATCGCGCGCGTCACGAGCGCGAGCAGCATCCGCACGCGCAGCCGCTGCTCCTCGTGCGTGATGGCGCCGCGTCGGCTCGCGCGCGCGTCGAGCACGCGCAGGCCGAGCAACAGCCCGAGCGCCCTCGCGCTGAGCCGCGGCGAAGCGAGGCCCATCCACGGCGTGATCTTCGGCAGCGACGGACGGCCGATGAAGAAGTCATTGAGCGCGCGCGCGTCGCGAAACACCCAGCGAACATCGGCGCGCTCGCAGCGCTCGTGCGCGACGTGCGCCGCGCCTTCGTCGAGCCGCAGCGTGGAGGCGAGGCTACCGTCCGCGAGCGAGAGCTCGATGGCGCCGCGCGCGCGCGACAAAGGTCCCGTCGAGCGCTCGGCGAGCAGGCGCACCAGGGGCAGGACCGCGCGAAGAAAGACCCTCGCGCGCAGCGTCGCGTCGTCCTCGACGAGCGCGCTCAACGGTCCTCCCAATCATCGTCGGGCGCGGGGGGATCGACGCGGCATATCCTGAGAATTTCTTCATAGATCGCGTCTTCGTCGAAGCCGCCGATCGCCATCAGGTCCTCGGGGACGCCCATCGGAAGAAACCTCTCTCGGTGCCCGAGCGCCGCGATCCGCACAGCGATCCCCGCGCGCGCCACGGTCTCGGCCACCGCGCTGCCGAGCCCTCCGATGATCGAGTGATCTTCGACGGTGATCAGCCGCCGCGTCTCGCGCGCGGCGCGGAGGATCGTCGCGCGGTCGAGCGGCGCGAGCGTCGGGACCGCGAGCACGCGCGTCGAAACGCCAGCCGAGAGCGCCCTTCGCGCCGCGCGCTCGGCCTCTTGCACGGTGGGTCCATACGCGAGCACCGTGACGTCCGCGCCCGGATGCCTCTCTTCGATGGGGCCGATGACGAAGGGGCGATCGCGCCGCGCGGGGTCTGCGCGCTCGGTCCCGCGGCCCCAGCGGAGGTACACAGGCCCCTCGTGCGCGACCGCTGCGCGCAGGGCCGCCGCCATCTCGTAGCCGTCGGACGGCGCGAGGATCACGAGGCCTGGGATCGCTCGAAGCAGCGCGAGGTCCTCGGCCGCGTGGTGCGAGGGGCCGCCTTGGCCGTAGGCGACGCCGGCGAGCGTTCCGATGAGCTTGACGTTGCGTTGACCGTAGCCGAGGTCGGTGCGAACGAACTCGGCCGCGCGCAGGACCGCGAAGGTCGCGTACGTGCACACGACCGGGATCAGCCCTGTGGCCGCGAGGCCCGCGGCCACGGCGACGAGGTTCTGCTCGGCGATCCCCACGTTGATCGCGCGCTCGGCGAACGCCCGCTTGAACGCCTGCAGCCTCGTGGTCTCGCCGAGGTCCGCGGTGACCGTCACGATCCTCGGGTCCGCGCGGCCCGCTTCGACGAGCGCCTCGCCCCACGCGTCGCTGTCCGACAGCAGCGCGTGGTCGCCGACCGTCCACGTAAATCCGCGCACTTTCGACGGCGATTGGTCCGATGAATCGCTCACGAAGCGCCTCGCTCTCTCGCGTCGAGCGCGCGCGTCTCCGCGTCGTGCTGCGCGCGCAGCGAGGCGAGCGCTTCGTCGAGCTTCGCCGAGTCGATCGCGCCGTAGTGCCACTCGGGCTTGTTCTCCATGAACGAGACGCCCTTGCCCTTCACGGTCTCGGCGATGATCACCGCCGGTCCGTCGTCCTTTGCGCGCGCGAAGCACTCGTCGAGCGCCGCGAAATCGTGGCCATCACACGCAAGGACGCGCCAGCCGAAGCTCTTCCACTTGTCCGCCAGCGGCTCGAGCGGAACCTCTCGCTCGGTCCACCCGTCCATCGTGAGCCGGTTGCGATCCACGATCGCGCAGAGCGAGCGCAGCTTCGACGCGCTCGCGCACAGCGCCGCCTCCCACGTGCTGCCCTCGTAGCACTCGCCGTCGCTCAGCAAGCAGTACACGCGCGACGACCAGCGCTGCACCCGCGCGCCGAGCGCCATGCCGACGGCGATCCCGAGCCCGTGGCCGAGCGAGCCCGTCGCCGCTTCGATGCCAGCGACCTTGCGATGATCCATGTGCATCCCGATCGGGCTCGCGCTCTCGCCAAACGAGTCGAGCTGCCCTTGCGTGAGGATCCCGCGCTCGACGAGCACCGCCGCGAGCCCGAGCCCGCCGTGTCCCTTCGAGAGCACGAAGCGGTCCCGCGCAGGGTCGTCGAGCCGCGCAGGGTCGAGCCGCAGGTGCCGCTCGTAGAGGGCTACGAGGGCGTCGCATTGGCTGAGCGCCGCGCCGACGTGACCGCTGCCCGAGCGAAAGACCGCGCGAACCACGCGCTCGCGCGCGCGCAACGAGACCGCGAGCAACCTTCGATGCTCGCTCGACGAGAGCGCTGCGACCATTGCGTCGACAGTGTACCGCCGCATCGCCGCGCGCGGGCCACCCCGTCCGTTGATGCGCAAATGCGAAGAGCCAGCGCGCGGCGAGGGCCGATCTGTGCTGGCTCTTCAGGGGGCGCGCCCGCGAAGGGCGCTCGTCACGCGATCACTCGATCGGGTCTTCGCGGCGATCACGACGGCGCGGCGGGAGCTCTTCGCCGCCGCGCGGCGCGCGATCACCGCGGTCGTTGCGCTCTGCGCGCGGAGCACGATCAGCGCCGCGGTCGTCGCGCGGGGCGCGGTCGTCACGGGCGGGGCGCTCGTCGCGCACAGGGCGCTCGTCGCGCGGAGCAGGAGCCACGCCCTCGTCGCGCGCCCTCATGCCGGCCTCGATGCGCTCGCGCATGCTGCGCTGCGCGCGGGGACGACGCTCGCCGCCCTCGGCAGCCAGGCGCTCTGCGCGCAGACGCGCTTCTTCACTGTCTTCGACGCTCTCGCGGCGCGGGCGCTCGTCACGAACGGGGCGCTCTTCACGCACGGGGCGCTCTTCGCGCACGGGGCGCTCTTCGCGCGCTTCACGCGGCGCGCGCTCTTCGCGCACAGGACGCTCGTCACGAACGGGACGCTCTTCACGCACGGGGCGCTCTTCACGCGGGGCGCGATCCGCACGATCGCTGCGTTCGCGGCGCTCGTCACGCACGGGGCGCTCTTCACGCACCGGACGCTCTTCGCGCACGGGGCGTTCGTCCCGCACCGGACGCTCTTCACGCACCGGACGCTCTTCGCGCGCTTCACGCGCCGGACGCTCTTCGCGCACGGGACGCTCGTCACGCACGGGACGCTCTTCGCGCGGAGCGCGATCCGCACGATCGCTGCGTTCGCGGCGCGCCGGACGCTCTTCGCTCTCGACGCGCTCCTCGCGCACCGGACGCTCTTCGCGCACCGGACGCTCTTCACGCACGGGGCGCTCTTCGCGCACTTCACGCGGCGCGCGCTCTTCACGCACCGGACGCTCTTCGCGCACGGGGCGCTCTTCGCGCGCTTCACGCGCCGGACGCTCGTCGCGCGGGGCGCGATCACCGCGGTCGCTGCGCTCGCGGCGCTCGCGACGGGGGCGCTCTTCTTCGACCGCGACGACGGGCGCGACGACGGGCACCGGGATGGCCACGGGCTCGATCACCGGGATCACAGGCTCGTTGGACAGCGGCGCGGGGTCGATCGGCGCAGGAATCTCCGACACGCGCTCGACGCGCTCGTCGGCCACGGCCTCTTCGCGAGGGGCGCGGTCGGGACGGTCACCGCGCGAGAAGCGATCGCGTCCGCCGCGATCGTCGCGTCCGCCGCGGCCACCACGGTCGTCGCGTCCGCGGTCGTTGCGATCGAAGCGGCGCTCTTCGCGGTCGCCGCGGGGCTCGAAGCGACGCTCGCCGCGGCCCTCGTCGGGCGTGTAGCCCTCGGGCATCGGCAGCGTGGCCTTGCGCGACAGGCGGATCTTGCCCGTCCCGTCTTCGACCGAGAGCACTTTGACGTCGAGCTGATCGCCCTCTTTGACGATGTCGCGCACTTCGGCGACGCGCTTGAAGTCGAGCTCGCTGATGTGCAGCAGCCCTTCGGTGCCCGGAAAGATCTCGACGAACGCGCCGAAGTCCATGATCCGCTTCACGGTCCCGCGGTACACGACGCCGATTTCGGCCTCGGCCGTGAGCCCGCGGATGATGTCGATCGCGCGCTGAACGGCCTTCGAGTCGCTCGATGCGATGTTGACCGAGCCGTCGTCCTCGACCTCGATCTGCACGCCGGTCGCTTCGACGATGCCCTTGATAGTCTTTCCGCCGGAGCCGATGATCAAACGGATCTGGTCCGGCTTGACCTTCAGCGTGGTCAGTCGCGGCGCCCAGGCGCTGAGGTCGGTGCGCGTGGTCGGCAGCGCCTCGAGCATCTTGCCGAGGATGTGCAGGCGGCCTTCGCGCGCTTGCTCGAGGGCCTTGTGCAAGATCTCTCGCGAGAGCCCCTCGATCTTGATGTCCATCTGGATCGCGGTGATGCCCTTGGCCGTACCGCAGACCTTGAAGTCCATGTCGCCGAGGTGATCCTCGTCGCCGAGGATGTCCGTGAGCACCGCGAAGCGATCGCCCTCTTTGATCAGGCCCATCGCGACGCCGGCGACCGGCGCCTTCACCGGGACGCCCGCGTCCATGAGCGCGAGGCAGCCGCCGCACACCGACGCCATCGAGCTCGAGCCGTTCGACTCCAAGATCTCGCTGACGATGCGGACGACGTACGGAAACTGATCCTTGCTCGGCATCACCCGCGCGAGCGCGCGCTCGGCGAGGTTGCCGTGGCCGACTTCGCGGCGGCCGGGGCCGCGCATAGGCTTGGTCTCGCCCACGCTGAACGGCGGGAAGTTGTAGTGAAGATAGAAGCGCTTCCAACGCTCGCCGTTGAGGCCGTCGATCTTCTGCTCGTCCGGGCGCGTCCCGAGCGTCACCGTCACGAGCCCTTGGGTCTCGCCGCGGGTGAAGAGCGCCGAGCCGTGCGTGCGCGGGATCAAGCCCACTTCGCAGGTGATCGGACGCACCGTCCGCGTGTCGCGGCCGTCGATGCGCACTCCGCGGTCGGTGATCATCGTGCGCATGGCGAACGCCTGCACGTCGTGGATCGCGACCTTCACGAGCGCGAGGATCTCAGCGGGCTCCGAGGAGAACGCCTCCAAGACCTTCTTCGAGATCTCTTTGAAGCGGCCGTAGCGCTCGGACTTCACGCGGATCGTGCAGGCCTTGCGGTAGTCCTCGAGGGCGATCGCCTTGACCTGGTCGATCATCGACTTCGACGGCAGCGCCGGGACGAACGGGCGCTTCACCTTGCCGACCGCGGCGCGCATCTGCTCTTGCAGCGCGATCAACGGCTGCGCGGCCTTGTGGGCGAAGAGCAGCGCGTCCAAGAACTCGTCCTCGGGCACCTCGTCGGCGGCGCCCTCGACCATGACGATCGCGTCCTTGCTGGCCGCGACGACAACGTCGAGGTCGCTGTGCGCGCGCTGCTCGAACGTGGGGTTCGTGATGAACTTGCCGTTGATGCGCGCGACGCGAACGCCGGCGATCGGGCCCGCCCACGGGATGTCCGAGAGCGTGAGCGCCGCGGACGCGCCGGTCAGCGCGAGCATGTCGGGGTCGTTGACCTTGTCCGCGCTGAGCACGGTCGCGATGATCTGAACGTCGTTGCGATAGCCCTCGGGAAACAGCGGGCGGCACGGGCGGTCGATCAAGCGCGAGACGAGCACCTCGTCGTCTTTGAGCTTTCCTTCGCGCTTGAAGAAGCCGCCTGGGATCTTGCCCGCGGCGTACGTCTTCTCGATGTAGTCCACCGAGAGCGGAAAGAAATCGATCCCCGGCCGCGGCGCATCGCTGCCGCACACGGTGACGAGCACCATGGTCTCGCCGCAGGTGACCAGGACCGAGCCGTGCGCTTGCTTCGCGAGACGGCCGGTTTCGAGGGTGATCAGCGCATCGCCGATCTTCACAGATTCACGAACGAACGACATTGCTACGGCGCTCCAGCGCGCGTCCCGTCACGACTGATGGCGTGAGAAACTCCGCGCGCAATTGAGAGTGCGCGCGACGAGCAAACGCCCGGCGCGCGACGGCAGTGGACGAAAGAAGACCCCTCGATTCTCTCCATCCCCGCTCCGAGCCGTGGCGTCCGCGTTTGCTGCGCACCCATCGTCGCGATGACACTGCTCTCGCGCGCTGTATAGACACAGCGCAGCAGCAGAGGGTCATCGATCGATGCGCACTAAACGAGGGGGTCAACGGGTCGGTCGCGCGGTGCGAGTTGTGTCTGAAGGGTCGCTCGGACTGAGAGAGAGATCTCTCAACCCGCGCGCGACGTAACCACAACTTCGCCCCCCTGGCGACTCCCCGCTGCGCCGATTCATCACTTTCGCCCGTGGTTCACGGGACGAAGTGACAGAACCCGCTCACTTGCGGAGGCTGAGGACCTCGAGCACCTTGCGGTAACGCTCGACGTCGGTGCGCTTGAGGTAGTCCAGCAAACGGCGGCGCTGACCGACGAGCTTGAGCAACCCGCGGCGCGAGTGGTGGTCCTTCGCGTGCGCCTGAAAGTGCCCCTGGAGGCCGTTGATGCGCTCGGTCAACAGAGCGATCTGCACCTCGGGCGAGCCGGTGTCGTTCTCGTGGCGGCGGTGCTTCTCGATCAAGTTCGACTTCGTCGTCGTGTGCAGCGACATGATGCGTGTCTCTCTCTATGCTCTCGCGCGCTCGAAACGAAGCGCGTTTGCGAAGGGTCCGCCCGACAACTTCCGGACGAACGAAAAACGGGCCGCGGACTATACCGGCCGAGGGCCCGCTGTCAATGCGCGCGGCGGCCCAGCGTTCGGAGGCAGCGTTCGGGCGCTCGGCGCACCGATGGACTCGCGCACCGTCGGGTCCCGGTGATGGTGACGCACTCTGTCCGCAGTCGTCCGCAGCACGACCGTCGGTGCACACCCTCCTCGCAGCTCCGTTGGGCGCCCGAGCTCGTGAACTATTGAACACCGTCCCCGATGGGGAGCGCTGTTAGTATCCGCACACACTCTATGCTTGCGGCGCGCACACGAGCTGGACTCTCGCCCAGAAAGCCCACCGCTCGATGCCCTCGCTGAGCCAAGGCTCTCGCGTCGGCCCCTACGAGATCATCGCCCCCCTGCGCGGCGGCGGAATGGCCACCCTCTGGCTCGCGCGACGCGTCGGCCCCGCGGGATTCTCGCGGCCCGTCGCCATCAAGGTCATCCACGATCACCTCGCCGAAGACCACGCGTTCGTCGAGATGTTTCTCGATGAAGCGCGGCTCGCGGCCAAGATCGTCCACCCCAACGTCGTGCGCGTCGAAGAGCTCGGACAGCACGGCCGCAGCTATTTTCTCGCGATGGAGTGGGTGCGCGGCGCCGCCCTCTCGAGCTTGATGGCCGGCCTCGCGAAGCAGCAGCGCGGGCTCTCTCCCGCCGTCGCGTGCGCGATCGCCATGCAGGTCGCCGATGGACTTCACGCCGCCCACGAGGCCACCGACGAGCAGGGCGTCGCGCTCGAGGTCATCCACAGGGACGTCTCGCCGCAGAACATCCTCTTGTCCGTCAGCGGCCACGTAAAGCTCATCGACTTCGGCGTCGCCAAGGCCCGCGGTCGACGACAACAGTCCGAAGCGGGAGAGCTCCGAGGAAAGCTCCGCTACATGGCCCCCGAACAAGCCTGGGGCCGACCCATCGACCGCCGCGCGGACATCTACGCGCTCGGCGTCGTGCTCTGGGAGATGCTCACCCGCGACCGGCTCTTTCACGGCGACAGCGAAATCGCCCTGCTCGAAGCGGTCCGCGCCCCCAACGTGACGCCCCCGCACCTGCGCGAGCCCGACGTCTCCGAGGCCCTCAGCGAAGTCGTCATGACCGCGCTCGCCCCGCGGCCCGAAGAGCGCTACCAGAGCGCCCAAGCCCTGCGCCGCGCCATCGGCAACGCGTGCCCCGAGGCCGCGCGCATCGAGCCCGACGCCCTCGCCGCGCTCTTGCTCTCGGTCACGCAAGAAGAGCTCGAAGAGCAGTCGCGCTTGCTCAGCGGCGTCACCGACGCCGACCTCGCGATCCCGAAATCACCGCCCGACCCACAGGCGATGACCCAGCTCACGCGGCCCATGCGCGAGCAGAGTCAGCGCAGCGCCCCGATGCGCGAGCGGCTCACCGAGCCGATGCCACCGCCCGGCCCTGCGCCGCGAGAAGCCCCGCCAGAGCCATCAGCACACACAATCAAGTCGCCTGCCATTTGGCTGGCTTCGTCGCTCTCTCTCGTGCTGCTCGGCATGGGCGGAGCCGCGCTCTACAAGCGATCGACCCGAGCCCCGAGCGCGCCGTCAGCGCTCCTGCGAGCGCGCGGCGCGGACGCGGGCGGCGCGCGAGGGGCGTGCGCCGACGCGATGAGCTTCGACCTCGGCGACGCAGGCTCGAACGCGCTCACGTTGGACACGCGAGGGCTGGCGGCAGGGCGGTTTCCCTTCGGGCGGCTTCGACGCGCGGACGCTGCGCCAGCGCCGGACATCGTCCTGCAAGTCCGCGTCGACGGCAGCGGCCCGCGCGCCGTGGACCTCTCGACGGTCAACACCGGAACCGACGTCCGCTTCGACACCACCCTCGGCGTCTACCGCGGCCCCTGCGACGAATCGATGGTCCGACGCCTGCCCGACATCGCCTTCGACGACGAGGGCGCGGCCCGAGAGTTTCGTGCCCGAGGCTCGCTCGTCGCCCGCGGCGGCGACGTGCTCACCGTCGTCCTCACGGGCTTCGGCGGCGCGATCGCCGGGCGCGTCGACCGCGGGCTCGTTCAGCTCGACATCACCTCGCGCGAGACCCATCGCCCCACGGTTCGCGCGGGCACCGCCCTCGTCGCAGGCCACAGCGTCTTCGTCACCGTCGAAGGGGAAGACGTCGACCGAGACCTCGCTGGCCTGCGCGTCCAGCTGCTCGACGAAGGATCTTCTCCCCTGCAACGCGGAGACGCAGGCGTCGCGACGATGAGCACCTTCGATCATCCCGTCGACGGAGTGCGCGAGATTCAAGAGCGGCTGCTCGTCGAGTTCGCGCAGGACGTCGCCGTCTCCCGCGCACGTTTCGCTGCGATTCAGCTCACCGATCGGCCTGGCAACGACAGCGAGCCCTTGGTGATCCCCGTCGTTCACGGCGCCATCGTCGGGCCGGGCGAGCGCTGCGACACCACCCACGTCTGCGCGACAGAGCTCGTCTGCAACGCCCGCGCGCAATGCCAGGCGACCAGCGACCGCGTCGCTGCGTGCGACCTCGCCCAGAGCGTCTCGTGGACCTTCGACGCGCAGGGCGTCGGCCGCGCGCGCACCCAAGGGATGATCCAAGCCGGCACCGGCCTGTTCGCAGGGATGTGCATCCGCGAAGCCACCCGCGGCCGCGAAGACATCGCGCGAGTGACCGTGCCCGCAGGGCGATGGCGGCTCGTCGCGAGCACCGACGCTCCGCTCGCCGCCGGCGAGAGCGCGATGGAGCCCGACACCATCCTCTACGTGCGCGAGCGCTGCACGGACACGACCGAAGCCTCTGCCCCGCTCGGCGCGTGCAACGACGACATCGAACCCGGCCGCAACCAACGCTCGCGCGTCGAGCACGTCGTCCAAGGGCCAGCGCAGCTCTTCGTGTTCACAGAGCTCTGGGGAGGATCGCTCAACGACGCCCGCGGCGAACCCTACAGCCTCGCGCTCGAGCTGCAGCCGCTCGCTCGACGGTGAGCGCGCTCGCGAGCGAATAGCCGAACCAGGCGCTCGGCACGTCCCCCGCGAACACGCGCAGCGGCGCGGTACTCACGCCGCCCGCGA
Organism: Myxococcales bacterium; assembly: GCA_013298625.1. Lineage (GTDB taxonomy): Bacteria > Myxococcota_A > Polyangia > Polyangiales. The sequence goes on along the minus strand of JAAFIF010000029.1, from coordinate 46,753 downwards.
ACCCAGCGAACAAGCTCACCGCGCCGCCAGCCATCACCGCCGCGCTCGCGTCCTTCGCGCCGACGAGCACGTCCGAGAACCCGTCGCCGTTGATGTCCCCCGCGCACGCGACGGCGCCGCCGAACCAATCGCCGGACGCGCTGCCCGCGAGCACCGTCACAGGCGTGGCCGCAGGCCCCATCGGCCCGCCCAAGAACACGCTCACGCTCCCGGCGCGCGCGCGCCCCATCGGGCTCGCGTCCTTCGCGCCTACGAGCACGTCCGCGTAGCCGTCGCCGTTGACGTCTCCCGCGCTCGAGACAGCCCAGCCGAACAGCTCGTTGACTGTCGGTCCGTCCCACACCCGCGCGGGGGTCGCCGCCACGCCCGTCGCCGAGCCGAGGTGCACCCGCACGCTGCCCGAGTCCGATCGACCTGCGACGTCCATCCAGGGATTTCCCAGCACGATGTCGCTGTAGCCGTCGCCGTTGACGTCCCCTGCGCTCGCCACGGACCAGCCGAGCTCCGCGTTGGCGACGGAGCCCTCGAGCCGTCGCTGCGGCGTCGCGATCAACCCCGACGCAGAGCCCAAGTACACGTGCGCCGCGCCGACGTTGGTCCCCGCCGCCGTGTCCGCGCCGTAGGACCCGACGATCACGTCCCCGAACCCGTCGCCGTTGACGTCGCCCGCGCTCGCCACAGAGAACCCGAACCAATCGCCCCCGAGCGGGCCTGAAAATTCCCGGTGCGGCACCGAGACGAGCCCCGCTGCAGAGCCCACGAACACCGTCGCGGTCCCCGCAGAATCGCGGCCGCCTGGCGACGCCCGATACGCGCCAACGATCACGTCCGCGTAGCCGTCGCCGTTGACGTCGCCGACGCCCGCGACCGAGCCGCCGAACATGCTGCCGCCGGTGTCGGAGCCAAACGAAGCGCTCGGCGAAGAGGCGAGGCCCGCGGGCCCGCCGTTGAAAACATGGGCCGCTCCGCCGCGGAGCGCGTTGCCCTCTTCTGCGCCCACCACGAGGTCGACGAAACCGTCGCCGTTGACGTCCGCCGCAGCGACGCTCGAGCCGAACCGCGCCTGCTCGGCCAACGCTAGTGTCTGCGTGGGCGCCATTGGCACGGGGCTCCTGCCGTTGAAGATCAGCACGCTTGGGTTGGTGTTGGGCGCGCCGACTGCCACGTCCGCGACGCCGTCGCCGTTGAAGTCCGACTCGGTCCCCCAGCTCGTGTCGCGATCGCCATCGGCGCTACGAGCGCCCACGCGAAGCTGCCACACCAGGCTCGCAGGATGCTCGCGCGCGGCGGTAAACACGGTCACGCGCCAGAACCACACGCCCTGCGACAGGTTCGTCCGCGCACGATCGCCGGCCAGCCGAATGGGCGCCAGACAGCCGACGCTCATCGCGCGATCGCGACACAGCGACAACAGCGACCCGGTCGCGCCCATGGGCATCTCCCAGCGCAGCGTCGGTCGCTGGCTCGTGACCGTGCTCGCGCTCAACGGCGCGATCGGACGCGCAGCGATCAACGGGTTCGAGGCGTCGCCTGTCGCGTCATTCGCGGCGTCGCTTGTCGCGTCATTCGCCGCGTCCATCGCGCGCGCGTCACGACTCGCGCCGTCGACCACCGTCGCGTCCAGCGGCGTCTCCGGCGGAACGACCACCACCGGAAGCTCCGTCCCCACGCACGTCCCGTCGTCTCCGCACGTGAGTCCTTGCTCGATGCAGCGGCGCGAGACCGTGCACGCGCTCGCCTCGACGCTCGTGCACCCAGCGCTCGCAGCGGCGCAATCCGCGTTGAAATACAGCCTTCCCTGCAGCGGCACCCGGTCGATCAGCCGCACGCGCTGCAGCCGCTCGAGGCGCAACGCTGGCTGCGCGCCGGCCGCTGCGACGTCGAGCACCGCGAGCATTGTCACCGCGTCGCTCGCCCTCCGCTCGGCGTTGTGAACGATCGCCACGCTGCCCGGAAAGATCGCCCGCTCTGCGTTGTGCAAGCGCGTGATCGCCGCTCCCTCCGCGCGCGCGAGCGCCGAGAGCGGCTGCTCCCCGTAGAGCGTCGTGATCGTGAGCTGCTGCGCGCGCGTCGGCGCCACGTTCGAGTCGAGCAGCAGCGTGAGCTGCGTGGGGCGCGAACGACACCCCGCGAGCGCAGCGACGATCGAGCCGAGCGCGAGCGCGCCCGTACGCAGCGAGCAAACAACCATTCGCCGCGAAGATACCGCAGCGGTCCGCGCGAGTGGTCCGTCGTTCGCTCAGAGCGCGGCGCCGTCGAGCTTGCGCGACTCGGGGCGGGTCCACCACGACGTCAGCACCGCGCCGAGCAGCACGAGCGGCAGCACCGCCGAGCTCGGCGGATCGCCCGAAGCGAGGTGCGAAGCCGCCGCGCTCACGAGGTTCACCACGAAGCCCGCGTACGCCCACTCTTTCAAGCGCTTGAGCCCTGGCGCGAGCAGCACGACGATCCCGATCGCCTTCGCCGCGCCGAGGATGGTCATGAAATACAGCGGGTAGCCGAGGTGCGTGTACGCCGCCACCAACGGCGGCTGCCGCGTCACCGTCATCAGCGCCGAGGGGGTCATCATCAGCGCAAACAACACAGTGCTGATCCAGTACGGAAGCTTCTTCGCCATGTGAGGGTCTTCTCCGCGCCTCCGCGAGTGACGGTGCGCGCGCTCAGCCTCGCGCGCTGGGGCTCGTTGCAACAGTCCGCGCAAATGGGCAGGATCTGCTCGAAAACGATGCACAGCGAAGATCTCCCTGAAACCAGTGAGCTTTTGACCTTCGCCCGCGTCGTGGAGACCCGATCGATCTCGCGCGCGGCCCGAGAGCTCGGCGTCCCGCGCCCCACCGTCGGCCGTCGCCTCGCGCGGCTCGAAGAGCGGCTCGGCGTGCGGCTCATCAAGCGCACAACGAGGACCATGGCCCTCACCGACGCTGGCGAGCAGCTCTACCGACGGGCGCGCGCGGTGCTCGAGGCCGTGCGCGACGCCAGCCGCTCGGTGCAGCGCGAAGACGGCGCGGTGCGCGGGCTGCTGCGCGCGTCGATCCCGCCCATGCAAGGGATGGCCTTCGGCGCGTTCATCGCGGAGTTCTCCGAGCGATACCCCGACGTGCGCGTCGAGCTCGAGGCGAGCTCTCGCTACGTCGATCTGGTCGCTGGCGGCTTCGACGTGGCGATCCGCGCGTCGACCGACCTCGCCCCGGGGCTGATCGCGCGCCCCCTCGCCAAGAGCAGGCTCTACGCGGTCACCGCGCCCTCGTACCTGCAGGGCGCGCCGGCCATCAAGCGCAGCTCGGACCTCGCGAAGCACCAGTGCTTGAGCGGCTTCGACCGCGGAGAGCACCCCGCGACGCACTGGCCGCTGCTCAACGGCGGGCGCGTCGCGATCGAGCCGCGGCTCGTGAGCAACGACTTGATGATCCTCCGCGACGCCATGCTGAGCGGGCTCGGGATCGCCCTTCTGCCCGAGCCCTCGGTGCGCGAGGACCTCGCCGAGGGACGCTGCGTCTGCGTGTTGCCCAACGCCGTCGGCGCGACCGCCACGATCGCTGTCGTCTACGCGGATCGCGAGCTCGTTCCCCCTGCGGTGCGCGCGTTCATCGACGCGGTGGTGCGCTGGTTCGAGCAGAGCCCGATGGTCCGAGGCGCTGCGAGCGGCGGGCTCACTGCGCGAGCAGGGCGCGGTTGATCGCGTCGCTCTGCGCGTCACCAGGGTTGCGCTCGGGCCCTGCGGTCAGCGGCCGAACGTCAGCCGCGACCGACGCGAGGTTTCGTTGCCGGGCGACGATCATCGCTTCGTTGTGCCTCGCCTGCGCGGCGAAGGCCTCACCGTGCTGCCGCCGAAACTGCGCCCCGGCCTCGACGCCCTGCGCATAGACCCGATCGCTCGCCATCCGCGAGCAGTCGACGGTCCCGTGCACGGCAGCGCGGACACCTTCGTCGAACTGCGTCCGCGCGCGGCTGGCCTCTTGCGTCCGTTGCGCGTCGACGATCGCCTGCGTGGGGATCACTTCGCCGCGCGCCAGCCGCGCGAGCTCGCGGCCCGTCATGATGGTGGAGTCGATCACGTGCAGCGCGAGCGTGAGGTTCGACACGACCTGCGCGATCAGCACGCGGTTGCCCACGAGCGACGCGGCCTCGTGTCCGACGAGCCCTCGGCTCGTCGCCGCGTGGTGCGCAAAGTGCTCGACGGCGTGCGTAACCGCCTCTTCGAGCGTGGCGTGCGCGAAGTGCTCCGCGCCGTGGTGCCCAGCGGTGCCCTGGGTGAAGTCTGGGTACAAGAAGTTCAGCACGTGTTCGGCCACGGCGCGCGCGGCGCCTTCGGGCAAGAGCTGCGTGAGACGCGGCATGAGGACGTGGTGCATGAAGTCGCTGATCGGCGGGCGATTGGAGTCCTGCCACGAGACCTGACTGAGCGCCGCGCGAAGCGGGTGGCTCGACGGCAGGCTGCGGACGAGCGCGTTGAACACCTGCGCGTTGTTGGCCGAAGGCAGCGCAGGCGGGGCTGGGGGCGCGGCCGGCGTCCTGCCTTGCGCGAGCGCTCGACGATACGTCTCGATCGTCGCTTCGTCGGCGCGCATCGACGGCGCCGGCGTCGTCGAGCACTGCCGCGTTGGACCAGCGGCCTGCGCGAGCCTTCGCGATTGCTGCGAAGGACCTTGATCGACGGTCACCGACGGCTGTTCCGGCCGAGAAGAGGACGCGCTGGTGCCCGCGGTCGGTCCCGCGGCGGGCGCGGCGCTCGTCGCGCCATCAGCGTTGCGGGTGTCGAGCGAGCGGCGGTTCGAGAGGGAGATGTTCATGGACATAGCGAGCGGGCCTCCTGTGACTCGCGCGCGGACCGACCGACGAATCAGCGCTCGTCGCAAAGGGCGACGACCGCGCAGGCTCGAACGTGATCGATCCGCGAACGCAGCGTGAGCGCGACGGCGCACTCTGCGCGTCGCGTGGGCCGATGCATCCGCGGTCGTTCGACGAGGTTGCTCGCCGCTGTGAATTTTTCGACTCCGCTCAGCCCGCCTACTCGCCGTCCGCGCCGCCGTCGCTGGGGGCCACATCCAAGCAGGGCACCGGGCTGCTGTCGGCCGCGTCCGGCTCGACGCCCTCGTCACGCGCGATCGAGAGGCACGCCTGCGCCTCGGGCTGCTGGGCGTCGGTCTGCGTCCGCGCGTCCTCGGGTCGCGGGCTCAAGCACGCGGTCGGCGCGCAGTCCGCCACCGCGGCGCCGAGCGAGAGAGACGAGAGCGCCGCGGCCACGAAGCGCTTTCGCCGCGCCAGAATCGCAGCGCGATCGCTGTCGCCGTCGCCGTCGCTGTCTCCGTCCCGCCAGAATGGATTGTCGCCTTCTTGGTTGCTCATCGCGGACTCACCGTACCACAGAGGCGAATTTAGCGAAGGCAGCGCGGTTGCCGTGCGAGCGCAGGCCGTCTAGCATCCCGCGCCCTTCGACGGACCGGTCGTTGTCCGAACGAGAAAACACCCATCATGCTCGAGCGTCTCACCAAGAATTCGCAGTCCCTGCTGCTCGTCATCCTTGTCGCCACCCTCGCCACGCTGTTCGGAACGCAGTTCGGCGGAGGCCGCACCAGCGGCTGTTCGGCCGATGATTTCAAGGGGGTTCCGTTCATCGCCAAGGTGTACGGACACACGATTTCACAGCAGGACTTTCAGTCGGTCGCGCGCCTCGTGCGGCTGACCGATGGTCGGTCGGCCGTCATGCGCCGCGCCATCGTCAACGGCCTCGTCGAGCGCGAGCTGCTCGCGCACGAGGCTGAGCGCCTCGGGATGCGCGTCACCGACGCCGACCTCAACCGCGAAATCCGCGGCGGTTATTTCTTCTACACCCTCGGGTCGTCCGAGCTCGCGCAGCTCAACGCCACCACGTTCGACCGCTCCGTCGGCACGCCGGACACCTCGCGGCGCTTCGCCATCTACTCGCAAGACGAGTCGCGCAACCCCGAAGACCCGCCCCCGGCCTTCAAGCTCGAAGACTTCGAGCGCTGGGTCGCTGGCTGGTTCTCGCGCACCGTCCCCGACTACAAGATCTTTCTCGCCCGCGAGCTGCTCGCCGAGCGCATGCGCCGCGTCGTGCTCGCCTCGGTCCGCGCCTCGGACGACGAAGTGTGGCGCGACTACGAGCGCAGCCACACGCAGGTCACCGTCCGCTACCTGCAGTTCTCGCCGGACTTCTACCGCCTGACCGTCCGCGACGACGATCAGGCCGCGGTCGACGCCTTCGCCGCGAGCCACCAAGAAGAGATCAACCGGCAGTTCACCCAGCGCCGCGAGTCCCTCCGCGGACTGCCCGCGCAGGTGCGCATTCGGCAGATCCTCTTGCGCTTCCCCGACGACGCGCAGGACCCCGCCAAGCTCGCCATCCGTCAGCGCCTCGAAGAGATCCGCCGCCGCATCACCGCGGGCGAGAGCTTCATCCGCATGGCGCGCTTGTACTCGCAAGAGGACCAGCACTGGCGCGAGGGCGGCGAGTCGAGCTGGACCGCCGTCGACCGCGTCGACCTGCCCGATGACGTCAAGCGCGTCCTGCCCGACGTGCAGGTCGGACAGCTCTCCGAGGTCGTCCAGAGCCCCCTCGGCGTGCACTTGATTCAGGTCGTCGGCCGCCGCCAGGGCGACGTCGCCGAAGCCGACGCGAAGCGCGAAATCGCCCGCGATCTGTTTCGCCTGACCCGCGGCAACGAGCTCGCCAACGAAGCCGCCATCGACGCCCAGCGCCGCCTCGGCGAAGCCGGCGCCACCTTCGAGACCGTCGCCGCCGCCATGGGAGCCGCTTCGCTCGAAGCCTTCTACCGCGGCCCCGTCCCCGCCGCCGAGACGCTCGCGGGCAACAATCCCCTCGCCCCTGAGACGCGCTCGTCGCTCGGCACCCCCGAGGCGCGCGAGACGCCCGCGTTCACCGCGAGCGGGAGCTTTCCCGGCGTGTCCACGGGCGGAGAAGCGCTGGTCGCAGCCGCGTTCGCGCTCACTGCCGAGCGCCCCAGCCCCGCGGCCCCCATCGCCGCCGGCGACGAGCGCTTCATCCTTCGCTTGAAGGACAACGGCCGCGTCAACGCCTCGCGCGCTGACTACGACCGCGACCGCATCCGCCTGCACGACGAGTTCGTCTCGGGCCGCCGCCGCGAAGCGATCACCCAGTACATCGCCCGCCTCCGCGTCCGCGCCGAGCGCGACCGCGAGATCCGCATGGGCAACTCGCCCCTGATGCAAGAGCCCCGTCGCGAGACCGACGCGCCCGCCAGCGGAACCGCGGGCAGCGCGGGAAGCTCGGGAAGCGCGGGCTCCACGGGCTCGAGCAGCGGCTCGGGCTCGGGTTCGAGCAGCGGCTCGGGTTCCACGGGCTCGGGCAGCGGCGCTGGATCCACCGGCAGCACCGGCTCTGGCGCTCACTGAGCGACCGCGCGCGATCGTTCACGGCAACGGCGGGGGCCATCATCGGGGGGACGGGGTGGGCGCAGCGCATGCGCTCGTCACGCAATCGCGTCACGAATCCGCCGTCGAAAGCGCTTCGTTTGCGCACCACGCGCGTGGCTCGTTGCGCGATCCTTCGGTGAACCGCCGCGCATCGACAGCGCTGCGCGCCCACCGACAGGAGCGATCGGCGCATGAGACGTTGGCTGTTACTCACTTGTATCGGGCTCGTCGGCTGTCCTAGCCGCCCGTCCACTCCGGACGCGTCCGACGACGTCGTCGTGATCGCGGACGCGCAGCCCAACACCGACGCGATCGCGCGCGACGGCGCGGCGAGCAACGACGCGAGCGCTTCGGACGCGAGCAGCACGGACGACGCGCAGTCCGCTCCCGACGCGAGCGACGACGCGAACACCAGCGCCGACGCGAACACCAGCGCCGACGGCGCGACGAGCCCCGATGCAGAGCCGCTCGACGCCTCTGCGCCGGGCCCCTACATCGAGCCCCCCGTCCCGTATTCGCCCGAAGACGTGACGGTGCCTCCGTTGCCGACGACGGACGCCGCAGGGCTCCCGCTCAACGACGCAGGCCAGCCCATCCTCGCGGCGAACTCCAACGCCGAAATCGTGCTCGTTCGCCCCGCAGCGGTCAGCCCCCTCAACGTCCTCGCCCGCTGCGGATCGCTCGTCGTCAACTGCGTCCAGCCCGGCGTCCGCTCGGTCGACGCGTGCTTTGCGTCCGTGCGCCAGTGCACGACCGCGGACCCCACCACCGAGGCGCCCTGCTGTCCCACCGCGTGCGTGTCCGCGTTTCGCACCGCGCGCGTCGGCGGAGCAGGCCCCATGCGCGCCTTCGATCGCGCGCTCTTCTCTCGCCCATCCTGCGTCCCCGGCGTCGAAGCCATGCTCGGAGCGATGTGATGAAGCAGCGATCGACCGCCATTCGCACAGCGATTTCGCTGTCTGTTCTCTCTTCTCTCGTCGCGCCCACCGCCAGCGCGTGGGACTCGAAGTGCTCGGTCTACCAAGACCCCAGCGAGACCGTCGGACGGCTCACCTTCGTGCGCGACTGCGCCGAGGGCCCCGAGGCCACGCAGCAGCGCCTCAGGCAGCCCGACGCCATCGGCCTCGACGAACACCGCAGGATCTTCTCGTACGGCGCCGCGCTCATCGGACTGCCCGACGCCGCGCTCGAGACGCAGCGCGTGCGCGTGTTCACCGCCAACACCACCGCGAGCGGAACCACCCTGCCCAGCATGCAGCCCGTGGACTTCACCGCCGCCGCGCGCGTTCGAACGCGCTCGTTTGCGCCGGACGAGTTCGCGATGCTGCCGGACTTCTCGTTCTCGCTCTATGACTGGGCCTCGGGCAACGAGACGTGCCCCGTGCGCGGGTACACCAGCGACGGCGGCGTCGAGTGCCACGCGTTCAAGGGGCACATGGGCGCGGCCAACGCGAACCACTTTCCGCCGCAGAGCGGCCAGTGGTACCGACGATTGCACTCGATGGCGCTCGAGCGAGCGCGCTCGTGCGCGATGGTGCGCGCGCAGGTCGCCATGGCTGACCCCGCGTCGGACCGACGATTCACGCCCTTCTGGCGCGAGTGCGAGTCCGAGGCGCTCACCCTCGAAGCGCTCGCGCAGCACTACATGCAGGACAACTGGTCCGCAGGACACTCGTGGGAGCGCTGGGGATCGAGCGACCTCGATCAGTTCTCGCCCGTGTTCGACCCGCTCATCTCGGGGATGTTCGCGCCCGAGCGAATGCGCATCGTGCACGGGCTCGTCGTCGGCGCGTTCGCGGGGATGATCCACGGGATGGAGCCGTCGTTTCCGAGCCTTCCGGACGCGCTGTGCTTTCCGCACGACGACATCTTTCTCGGCCGCGGCGCGCTGCGCATGCGCGCGGGCGGCGACGATCACCTCCGCGATTTGCTCACCGGAATCCCCGCGCTCAGCACGCAACGCGATCAGCTCCTCGCGTGCTCGGCCTCGGGCATCCGCGAGGTGTACAGCGCGTTCGGCGCGCAGCCCGCGTTCGGCGCGCTCGGCGCACCGAGGCCCGTCCCCGGAAGCCCGTCGGTCTCGATCCCCGCGAGCCCGTCGGACCCGGCGTGCGAGCCGTATCGCGCCACCAACCGCGCCTTCTCGCACGGCCTCGGGATCGACGCGAACCTCCCCGTCGTCGGCACCACGTTCATCCCGATCGAGACCGTGCTCGCGACCTTTCACATCACGGCCAACGTCGTTCTACCGCAGCCGTTGCGCACGATTTCAAACGTGGCCACGGCGGGACTCACCTTCGACGCCACGCGCCTCGCGCTCAACGCGCGCCTCGCGTCGCTGATCGACCCCGAGCAGACGTACACCGCTTCGCTGCAGGGCACCGGAGAGGGCCCGTACACGATGCTCGGCGTCAGCCCCAATCGGCAGTACGTCGTCCCTGCGACGGGCGTGCTCGCGAGCTATCAGGACCCTGGGCTTCCGTGGCCCGCGACGACGGACACCGCGACGCCCGACGCCTCGAGCCGCGCGCTCACGCTCGCGCGGACCTTTCATCGCGCGCACGCAGCGGACCTCTGCCGCACCACCACCGCGGCCACGCTCGACACGCTGCGCGCAAACGCGATGGCGGCCACGGGCAACAGCGACACCGACGCGGCTCGCTGCGAGGCGTGCGTCGAGGTCGCGTCGCGCCACCTGCGCGTCGGAGCGCCGGGCGCCTACGAGACCCGCGCCGAGCCGTTTTGCCACTTCGTGAGCGCCGGCCCGTACGTCTACCAACGGGCGATGGGCACGACCATCCCGCGCTCGCTCGCGCGCACGTGGTGTGGCTGCGGGCAAGAGCTGGCTGTGCTCTCGGACAGCGGACTCACCACGGCGAGCGCGTCCGGCGCGAGCGTCGGCGTGGATCATCCCCCCGTGCCTGTCGGGCGATTGCCGCGCGACATGAGCATCACGGGCGCGGGCGTCGCGGTGATCTCCAACGCGGACGGGCAGCTCGTCGGCGTCGATCTGCTCACGATGAACGAGGTGGATTTCGACCGCAATCCGATGACCACGACCGCAGGAGCGCCGAGCGGCGTGACGCGCGTCGCGGTCGGCGCAGACCCGCGCGGCGTGGCCATCGTCGATCGCATGGGCGTGACGTGGGCGCTGGTCACCCTCGAGACCAGCGACCGCCTCGCCGTCGTCAACCTCGACAACGGAACGCTCTGCAAGACCTTCGACGTCGGCCGCGAGGCGCGCAACGAGGGCGCGTGGGACGTCTTGGTGTTGCCTGCGGGAGACAAAGCGTACGTGAGCTTCCGCGGATCGCTCGCGACCCCGGGCAACGCGATCGCGGTGATCGACGTCGACCGCGCGATCAACTGCGGGACGCCTGGCGGCGAGGTGCGCTCGCACATCACCACGGGCTGGGGCACCCCGATGGGCCTCGGCGCGATGGCGCTCAGCCCTGCAGGAAATCGCCTCGCCATCGCAGGCCGCCGCGTGAGCCAGTGCCCCGCGCAGATCCGCAACGCAGCGAACTCGGGCACCGAGACGACCAACGTGGGCTGCGACAACGTGATCTTGCTCGACACGAGCACGGACACGGTGGTGACCGTCCCCGGGACGATCCCGCACCTGCGCACGTTGCCGACGTCGTACCCGTACGCGGTCTCGTGGTTTCCTGCGGGGGATCGCGTCGCGTACGCGATGTTCTTGGGCCCGGACACGTGGCCACGCGCGCGACCGCTTCCCTCGGGCGGCGCCGTCCGGATCGGAACGCTCGCCACCGGCTCCACCACCTACCACGCCGCCCTGCGCGCCAGCGTGATCGGCGAGACGCTCGTCGTCTCTCGCGACGGCAGCTGGATCTACGTCGGGACGACCAACGGTGACATCACCGCGCTTCCGACGACCAACGCGTTTTGGACCACCCTCGACGCCGACCCCGAAAACGCAGTGCACGGCGAGAGCTGGTACGGCGGCTGCCGCGTCGCTTCGAGCCGCTGCGTCGCCGGAATCTGCCCCGAGCCCTGCCCCCGCGCGACCGGCGTCAACGCCAGCATCCGCGCGATGATCGCCTACTGACGCCCTCGCGCGTCTTCGCGCTGCGCAGTCACTGGCAACGCGTCGCCCTCGCCCGATGAAGGCGCTCCGAGCTCGACGCGAACCCCCTCTGCGCGTCGGTCCTCGCGCTCGCGCTCGACACGCAGCGCCTCGGCGCCCTTCAGCTGCGCGACCTTCTCTTCGAAGCCGCTCGCGGCCTCGAGGAGCTTGTCGTGCACGTGCTCGTCGTTGGTCCGAATCAACACGTGGGCGCCCGCGCCGGGGATCAAGACCTTCGCCAGGCGCGTGTCCGGCACCTTTTTGAGCACCAACGCGAGCAGCGCCGATTCAGCGCGATCGAAGACCAGCACCGGGTCTTCTTCGGTCGGGATCTTCTTGGCCAGCGAGAAGAAGAGCAGCCGTCGCTCGATGACCACCGCGCGCACGCCGCGCTCGCGCACGAGCTTCACCGTGCGCGTCGCCGCGTTGGCGAGCGTGAGCAACAGCGACACCGCGGCGAACAGCGAGAGCCAGAGCGTCCAGCTCCCGTCGAGCGAGCCGTTGCGCTTCATCAGGGTCATCACGACGAGCGAGCCGAGCAGCGTCAACGCTGGCCAGCGCGCGAACCAGCGGGGCGGGCGAAAGCGGAGGAGCTCGACGGACTCGCTCTGCTCGAGGGCCCGCGCGTTGTCTCGATAGGTCACGATCGTCCTGCCCGTCTGGCCGCGCGCGCGGCGCTTCTCGTCGCCTTGGATGCGCCGGTGGCTTCGTCGCGGGCCACGAAGGCGTCGAGCACGGTCTCGGTCGTGGGGGAAGGGTCCATCGAGGCGATCGTCTCACCGCCGCCGGGGACGGTGTTCAATCGTTCACGAACTCGTGACCAGTCGGGCACTTCACACGATTTCAACGGTTTATCGCGTTCGTGAAGGTTCGAACACCGTCCCCGAGCAAACTGAACAACAGATCAGCCAAGCGTAGCTCCGCCCGTTCGAAGCGCTGAATTTACCAATATTTTCAAAGTACAAACCGTGGTCGCTCGCATCGATGCCCCTTCTCAGCGGTCTATTCAATGGACGTAGAATGTCCTCGTCAGCTTGCACGGAGGGGGTCTCGCTGACTAGACCGGAGGAATGCACAGCGTCGCCTTCGGTTCGCTGCCGAACGGAATCCGTACCGCGGTCATCCACCGCCCCCACCTTCACCGCGCCGTCGTCACCGCCCTCGTTGGAGTGGGCTCACGCTACGAGACGCCGTCGAACAACGGCCTCTCGCACCTGCTCGAACACATGCTCTTTCGCGGGACCGCGACGCACTCGGACGCCCACGCGCTCAACGACGCCATCGAGCGGCTGGGCGGAGACCTGACCGCGACGACGCACTCGGATTACAGCACGTACGAGATCTCGGTTCCGCCCGACGCCGTGGGGCGCGCGTGCTCGCTGGTGGGGGCGATGCTGTGCACGCCCGCGATGGGGCAGCTCGACGTCGAGAAGGCCATCGTGCGCGAAGAGATCCTCGAGAACCTCGACGACAACCTCCGCCTGCTCGACCCCGACTCGCTCTCTCGCCAACAAGTCTTCAGCCCCCACCCCCTCGGCCTCCCCATCACCGGAACGCTCGCCAACCTCGACCGCTTCACCGAGCGTCACCTCCGCGCGCACCACCAGCACTACTACGTAGGCAACAACGTCGTGGTGGCCGTGTGCTCGCCGCACAAGCCCAAGCGCGTGCTCGACCTCATCAACGACGGGTTCTCGACGCTCGCGCCCGGCGAGCCGAGGCTCCCGCAGCCGGCCCGCGTTCGACAGCGCCGCGCGCGCATCGAGTACGCGCCGCGCATGGGGAGCCAGACGTGCGTTCGCCTCGGCTTCGCCACGCCCGGCGAGAGCGCCGAGATGGCGCGCGCCATCGAAATCCTCGCCCGCGTCCTGCACGACGGCATGTCCACGCGACTGCACCGTCGCATCTGCGACGAGCTCGGCCTCGCCTACGACGTCAGCGCTGGGCTCGAGCTGTTTCGTGACGTCGGCGTCTTCGACGTCGGCGCCAGCGTCGCCCACGAGAGCGTCCCTCGCCTCGTGCGCGAGGTGCTCACCATGCTCGGCGACCTCGCGCTCGACGGGCCCACGGACGCCGAGGTCGAGAAGGCCGTGCACCGCTACGCCTTCGAGATCGACGCCCTCGCTGACGACCCGCACGCCCTCGCGCGCGAGTACGGCTCGAGCGCCCTGTGGGGACGCAGGCTCGAGCTCGACCGCGTGCGCGAGTCGCTCGACCGGCTCGACGCGAGCGCCGTCCGCCGCGCCGCGCGCGTGGTGTTCACGCCGATGCGCCTCAACCTCACGCTCGTCGGAGACCTCTCGGCCGAAGAGCTCAAGGCCACGCGCAGCGCGACGCGCGCGTTTCGCGAGCGATTCTCCAGGGCGCTCTGCACAGGAGCGTGGCGCCCACCTGCGCGCGTCCTCGTGCGCCCCGCCGTCGCCCGCGCCGCGCTCAGCGCCCGATGGAGCGGCTAGCGCCCCGCGAAACCTGACGCCTCGCGCCCTGTTGGTGCACACTCGCGCCGTTCATCAACCTCTGTGTCGCCCTGCTCACCGCTGAGTCCATGGACCGCTCGCCGCGCGCCGCGCAGCTCACCCTCGACGCCCTGATCGACCGCGCCCAAGCGAGCGCGATCGACGCCGCCCGTGGCGCGCGCGACCCCGAGCAGGCCCGGCTCGCGCTCGAAGCTCGCATCACCCACAGCGCCCGCCAAGAGGTGCGGCTGCGGCTGACGGACAACTCGCACACGATGCTCTCGACGCGCTTTCACAACGGCGTGCGCTCGCTGCGGTTGCACAGGATGTTCGTCGACGCGCCGCAGGACGTCATCGACGCGGTCGGCTCGTACATCGCGCGCGGCGACGCCGCCGCGGGACGAGCCATCGACCAATTTATCGAGCAGCGACAGCACACCATCGCCGCGCGACCGAGGCGCAGCCCGCCGCTGCGCGCGCGCGGTTCGGTGCACGACCTCGCCGACATCCAGCGCGCGCTCTCGCAGCGGTACTTCGACTCCGACGTCTCGCTTCCCATCGGCTGGGGACGGTCGGGGACCGCCCGCGGACGCCGCGGTCGACGCACGATCCGCATGGGCGTGTACCTGCTCGAGTCGCGCTCGATACGAATTCACCCCGCGCTCGACCAGGCGTGGGTGCCGCGCTTCTTCGTCGAGTGGGTGGTCTTTCACGAGATGCTCCACCACGTCGTGCCCGCGCCCGAACGCGATGGACGGCGGGATTTTCACAGCGCGATCTTCCGCGAGCGCGAGCGCGCCTTCGCCGACTTCGACCGCGCGCAACAGTGGGAGCGCGACAACCTCGCGCGCCTCATCGCCACACGCACACGCGATCGACGCGCGCAACACCAGCGCTGAACGCCGCTCTCACTTGCCGTCGCACCTGCAGTGCAGTAGGTGTTGCCTCTACGATGAAGCTGGTGATTGAGCGCGGACGGGTCGTTCCGTTCGAAGCGCTACCTCCGCGCAGCATCGCGCTCGACGGGTATGTGCAAGGGCCGGCGATCGACGCCGAGTGCGAGCGCTACAGCTTCGACCACCACGGCGGCTGCGTGCGACACGCCACGCGCGCCACGTGCGAGCAAGTGCGCGACGCCATCGTCCTCGGCCTGGATCCCGCAGGATTCACGGTCTTTTGCAACGACGTCGACCTCGATACTGCGCTCTCCCTCTGGCTCCTCGCCAACCCTCACCGCGCGGCCGAAGAGCTCGTCGGTCAGCTCGTCGTGTCCGCAGGTCACCTCGACGCGCACTCGGGCGCCTGGCCCATCGGCGAAGCCATGCGCCACGTCGTCGAGTGGCTCTCTGAACCCGAGACCACCGCGCGCGCCGACGGGTCCTACTGGACCATGAACAACCCGCAGCTCGCCCGGCTGCTCGGCGACATGAGCCGCCGCGTCGATGTGTACACGCACGGACAAGTGCGCGCCGACGTCACCAAGTTCGAGATCGACGAGAGCTACGTGATCGAGCACCGCGGGACCGACTGGGTGCTCGCGCGCACGGTCGGCACCCGCGCGCACGCCGCGCTCTTTCGCGACGGACACACCCGCGTGGTGCTCTACCGGCAGCTCCCCGACGGCACCTACGGCTACACGGTCGCGAAGAGAAGCGAGTTCGTGAAGTTCTTTCCCGTCGTCGAGATCTTGCAGACGCTCGGCAAGATCGAGCCCGGCTGGGGCGGCGGCAGCACCATCGGCGGCGCGCCCCGCAACGCCGACGGATCGCGCTCGAAGCTGCGCCCCGAGCAGGTCTTCGACCTCGTCGAAGCCACCGTCCAACGCGCGCGCCTCGCATGCCAAACGCACGCAGATCACCAGCGTCCGTCGGTCCCTCCCGACGCGACCGTGAAGATGCGCGCGCTGCGATAACTCCCTCGCAAACGCGCTCGCTCGCGCCCGCCATCGGCGCAGAGTCGCTGTCGACACGTTGACACTGAGGGTGCCGTTCGCCATGGTCTCTGCTCTCGTGCGCGACGTATCCAAACAAGCTCGCGCTCGCGCATCGACCCCCTGAAGGAGAGTTCAATGGCTCAAGGCATTCAGACAGTGGACGACCAGACCTTCGACGCCGAAGTCATCTCGTCGGACATCCCCGTGCTCGTTGACTTTAGCGCCGTCTGGTGCGGGCCCTGCAAAGCCCTCGAGCCCGCAGTCAAAGAGGTCGCCGGCGAATACGCAGGCAAGCTCAAGGTCGTGAAGGTCGACATCGACGTCTCGCCCAACGTCGCCGCGCGCTTCGGCATCCGTGGCGTCCCCACGGTGATCGTGGTGAAGGGCGGACGCGAAGTGAAGCGTCAGGTCGGGCTCGTTCCGAAGCCCAAGCTCGTCGCGCTGTTCAAAGACGAGCTCTGAGAGCGCAAGCGCCGTCTTTGATGGCGCGCGGAAGCAACCCGGTTGTCCTCGCGCGCCGTCAGAGTCGGCGCGCTTCCGTGCGGAAGCCGACAAGCGCTCGGGCACGAGGCCCGAGCTGAGGCAACGGAGTGACAGCGCTCGGGAGCTCGTGCGTGACGAAGCGCTGATGTTTCACGAGGAGAACCGCGGTTGCCTAAGCCCAGGCTGTTGCCTGGGCGCACGTTGGCTCTGCCACGCGCAAACGCGCCAGCTTTGATGGCGCGCAGAAGCTCGCCCGCAGCAGCTGGACCCCCGCTCCCCCTTCGCGCTCAATCGTCGATGAGCTCGATCTCGCCGGTGTCCACGTCGGTGAACTCCCGCACGGGCTCGGCGCGCAGCGCCTGCGCAGCCTGGAGCAGCTTGGGATCGATGTCGTCGAGCCCGCGCTTGGGCGAAGGCCGCGGCGCAGCAGGCGCGCTCGGCGACGGCGCAGGGGCGCCCGGAATCCCAGGGATCCTCGGAACCCTCGGCGCAGGCGCAGCAGGCCCCAATGGCCCAGGCGCGGTCACGGGCGATCCGGGCCCCGCGACCTTCGGCACTGACGGCATCGCGGGCCGCGCAGCGGCGCCCGGAATCGACGGACGACTCGGCGCTGCCCCACCAGCAGGCGGCGGAATGGTCGTCCCGCTCTTCGCTCCTGCGGGCGGCACCGACGGCCTCGGCCGCGCAGGAATGCTCGGCGACGCTGGCATCGACGGTCTCGCCGGTCCGCTCGGCGGCGGCGGAGCTCCGCCCGGCGCGTTGATCGGGCGGCCGATCCCCACGCGCGCAGCGGGCAACGTGGGCTGCGTCTGCACGTGATTGGGGTGCTGCGGCTGCATCGTCGGCGGCGGCGCGGGGCGCGAGACCGAAGGCATCGCGGGCAACGGCATCGCTGGCTGTGGCGCCGCCGCGGGCACAGGCGCGGGCGTCGCAGCGACAGACTCTCGCTTCTGCGTGGGCGCAGGCGCGATCGTCGTCGAGTCGCCGCCCTCGTCTTCGCTCTGCTTGGGCGCCTCGATCGTGGGCAGCGGCGGCTCGGGCGGACGGCGGTCGAACCCGCAGTGCTTGGACAGCCCGTTGAGCAGCGTGCCCTGTGCTCCCGGACGTTTCGTGCGATCGCGATCGAGCAGCTGCCGAATCGACGCCGCGAGGTCCGCGCTGACGCCCGCTTCTTCGAGCCCGTGCGGCGACGGCGTGCCCGAGAGCAATTCAGCGGCGATCGCGCCGATCGCGAACAAGTCTGCCGTGGCCGTGACCTTCTTGCCCGCGGCCACCTCGGGGGCGACGTACGCGACGGCCCGCGCAAACGCGCGGAGCCGAGGCTGAATGCGCTCGGGCGAGACCGACCCCACGATCGCGCCGTTGGTGAGCACCACCCCGCGCGGGGTCAACATGATGTTCTCGGGCCGCAGCGCGCCGTGCGGCGTGGCCGAGTGCAGCGCCGAGGTCGCCGAGACGATCGCGAGCAACAGCCGCAGCGCTTCTTCAGGAGCGATCCCGAGGTTTTGCGCCGCGCGCGCGTCGAGCACTTCGCGAAGCGTCACGCCGTCGACGCGCGGGTACGTCACGTACAAGATGTCGTCGGCGAGCCCGACCTCGAGGTGCATCGCGCACCCCTGGATCTGCCGCCCTTCGAACATCTGCAGCTGCGTCCCCAACGTCTCGGCCTCGCCCACCGACGGGACGAGCGACGGAGAGATCACCTTCAGCACCACGTCGCACTTGTTGACGCGATCACGCGCCGTGTACGTCGTGCCGAGGGGACCGAAGCCCAAGACGCGCCGAACCTCGAAGCGACCATCGAGAAGGTCGCCGATCGAGACCGGCAGTTCGAGCGCACTTCCGCAGTGGCTGCACTCGGCCGCTCCCGGATCAACCGGTGCGGCGCAGTATGGACAGGTCAGCGACACGTAGTCCGACGCTCCAGGCGAAAGCCATCGTACACTGAATGTTTGCGATCGAGCGTACGAAACGTCGAACGATCAACGTCCCGTCGATCCGAAGCCGCCCGAGCCGCGCACCGTGGGCTCGATCTCGTCGACCTCGGTGATGTCTGCGCGAAATACCGGACAAATCACCAGCTGCGCGAAGCGCTCGCCCCGGCGGATGGTGAGGTCCTCTCGCCCGAGGTTGATCACCAGGACCTGCACTTCGCCCCGGTAGTCGTCGTCGATGGTCCCGGGAGCGTTGACCAACGCGAGGCCCTCGCGCCGCGCCCGGCCCGAGCGCGCGCGCACCTGCCCCTCGAAGCCCGGCGCGATCGCCATCGCGAGGCCCGTTGGGATCACGGCGCGCGCTCCGGCCTCGATCACGACGGCGTCGGTCACCGCGGCGACGAGGTCCATCCCCGCAGCGCCGTCCGTCGCGTACGACGGCAACGGCAGGTCCTTGGCGTGCGCGAGCCGCTGCACTCGCAAAGCAACGGTGGGGCGCTCGGCGCTCACGGCAGCGCGTCCTTCGCAGCGGCGCTCTCTTTGGGCGCGTCCATCACTTCGAGCGCGGCTTTGGCTGCGGCCTGCTCGGCGTCCTTCTTCGAACGCCCGCGGCCGCGCGCCACCACGATGCCCTCGGCCTCGAGCTCGACCTCGTGCTCGCGGTCGTGATCGGGGCCGTACGTAGCCACGAGGCGATAGCGCGGCGTGACCTTGTGCGAGGCCTGCAGCCGCTCTTGCAGCGTGGATTTGTGATCGTCGACGCCGAGGGCCACCACTTGCTCGATGCGCTCGCCGAGCGCGAGGATGACCACGGCGCGCGCCGCTTCGAAGCCGCCGTCGAGGTACACCGCTGCGAAGACGGCTTCGAGCGCGTCGGCGAGCAGCGAGGGGCGCGCGCGGCCGCCCGAGCGCTCTTCGCCCTTTCCGAGGCGAAGGGCGGCGCCGACGTTGGTGCGCGTCGCGACCTCGGCGAGCGAGGCCTCGTTGACGACGGCGCTGCGGAGGCGAGAGAGCACGCCCTCGGACGAGCCCGGCGAGCGGTGCCAGAGCGCGTCGGTCACGACCACGCCGAGGATCGAATCACCGAGAAACTCCAGGCGTTCGTTGTCGGCGCCGTAGCGCTCGGTCTGCTCTTTGTTGCCGAGGTGCTCGGAGGACCACGATCGGTGCGTGAGCGCCGCGCGCAAGGCCAGCGTGTCTTTGAAGTGGTACCCGAGCGCTTGCTGCACGCGGTCGAGGGTCGTGTCGGTCATGCGAAAGGCTTCAAGCGAGAGGGTCGTCGATCTCGGTCACTTCTCGCGCTTCGTCGCGTGTCCTGCGCGCGGCGAGGCGGTCTCGAACGTGCTGCACCATCGTGTCTGCGTACAGTTCGAACGATGGACAGCGAATGTCATACGGGTCGAGCAGGTCCCGAGCGGTGCGCGAGTCGTACGCCACATTGGTCGCCAGTTGTTCGAAGAACGCGCGGGGCGAGCGCAGGACCCGCTCGAGCCCAGGGGCGTTGAGCACGGCGCGCGTGACGTTGGCCGGGATGAACCCCCGCGGCATGCGCCGGCCCGCTGCGGCCGACAGCACCTCGAACACCTTGCGCGCGGGCAGCGGCGCGGGGTCGACCAGGTGCAGCGTGCGCGAGCGCGCTCCGGGGTCGTCCATCACCGCCACGCTCGCCCTGGCCACATAATCAATCGGAACCAGGTTGAGCGGCGAATCCCCCCTCGCCGGCAGCGGCAGCGACAGGTCCGACGGCGCCGTCAACACCAGCAGCACCAAGAGATACACCCCGTCGAACCGATCGATTTCTCCCGTCTTCGAGTCGCCGACGATCAGCCCTGGGCGCAGCACGGTCACGGGCAGCTCATCGCTGGCTCGCTGCACGATGCGCTCGGCCACGAACCGCGTGCGCTCGATCTCTGTGCGAAACCTCTGCCCCTGATCGAGCTCTGCTTCGAAGACCCGCCCCGTGCGATCGCCGCTGACCGACGCCGTGGACTCGAACACCAGACGCTCGAGCGACGGCGCGTTGCGGGCGAGCTCGATGATCTCTTTGGTCCCGCCGATGTTGAGCGCGGTGATCTCTCTCTGCTCGGTCTTCTCCCACGAGATGTACGCGTGGTGCTGGATGTGGGTCAGCCCTCGGGCAAGCGACTTCCACTCGGGGCCGCTCAAGCCCAGGTCGATCGACGTGCAGTCCCCCTCGAGCACCGAGACCCGCGCGCGCTCGCCGAGCGTCTGAACGAAGGCCTTCGCGTCGTCCAAGAACTTCGCCCGCGCGAGCAGCGACACCCTCGCCTCGGGCCTGCGCAGGACGAGCTCGCTCGTCACGCGACGCGCGATCATCCGAGGAAATCCAGTGACCAAAACGTGATCGCTCACGCCCCGCTCGCCTTCTGCCCCGCCGCGCTCCAGCGCTCGGCCGGCCAGCGCCCCGGCTCCCACGGCGGCCCCTCTGCGAGCACGATCGTCGCGTACAGCTCTTCGCCGCGCGCGTACAACCGCGCGAGGTCCGTCGAGTTGTCGACCACCCATCGCGCCTCGGACACCTTGCGGACGAGCGGCCATTGTGCGGCGATCCTCGCCTCGGCGTCTCGCGCGCTCACGCTGTCGCGGGTCATCACCCGCGCGCGCTGCACGCTCGGGTTGGCCGTGACCACCACGAGCCCCGCGAGCGAGCGGTGCGTCCCGTTCTCGACCAGCAGCGACGCTTCGTACAAACCCCAGCGCGCGCCCTGCTCCGAGAGCGCCTGAAACCTCGTCATGCTCTCGATCGCGATCCGCGGAATCACGATGCCCTCGAGCGCGCGCCGCAGGTCCGCGTCGCGAAACACCATGTCGCCCACGCGCTTGCGGTCGAGCGTCCCGTCGGGGCTCAGCACCTCGCGTCCGAAGCGCTCGACGACCTCGGCGAGCCCCTCGGTGCCCGGCGCCACGACGTCGCGCGACACGCGGTCGGCGTCGATCACGGCCACGCCGCGGCGCGCGAAGACCTGCGCGACCGTGCTCTTTCCGCAGCCGATTCCCCCGGTCAGTCCGAACACTCGCATGGGTTGTTCGCCCGAGCATCGCACGAACCCTCCGCGCGTTTCATCACTCGAGCCGCCGCTCGATCCCTTGAAAATTGCGCTTCGTCCCAGCGCTCGTGCTGTACTCCCTCTCAGGCCACGCGATGTCCGACCACGCCGACCGCTCGAAGCCCCCCGAGGCCACGGTCATCGACCTGGCCGCGGCGCGTCGCAAGCGGTCCGGACCAGAGCCGCCGCAGCCCGCCCCGCAGCGCGAGCCCGAAGCCACGGTCGCCACCCCCGAAAGCACAGTCCGCGCGTACGACCGCAACGACGTCGCGCGCTTGCTCGGGATCTCTTCGCGCCGCGTGCGCGCGTGGGAGAAATCCGGGCTGCTCGCCCCGACGCTCGACGCCCACAACAAGCCCACGTACACGTTTCACGGCCTGCGCGCCGCGCGGATCGTGCGCGACCTCGTCCGCAAGGGCATCGCGCCCGCCCGCGTCCGCGCGCTGCTCGCGTCGCTCGACCGCGTGTTGTCCACGGACTCGAGCAGCGTCGCGGCAGAGCCCGCGCACGCCGCGATGCGCGTCCACGTCGAAGACGGAAGGGTCATCGCCCGCGACCCGAGGGGCGCCTTCGAGCTTCCCTCGGGGCAGCGCGTGCTCGAGTTCGACACGGGCGCGGCCACGGTGCGCGCGCTCACGCCGAAGCCCCGCTCGGCGGAGGGACGCACCGCGTACGAGTGGTTTCTCGAAGGCTGCAGGCTCGACACCGAAGAGGCGACCCGCGCCCGCGCAGAGATGGCCTACCGCAAGGCCCTCGAGCTCGACCGCGCGCTCGCCTGCGCGTGGACCAACCTCGGAGCCCTGCGCCTCGCCGAGAGCGACAACGACGAGGCGCTCGAGTGCTTCACCCGCGCGATGGAGCTCGACCCCGCGCAGCCCGAAGCCCCGTACAACGTCGGCTACCTCTTGCTCGAAAAGCGAGAGATTTCTCGGGCCATTCCGCTGTTGGCTCGCGCGGTTTCCATCGACCCAGGCTTCGCCGACGCGCACTTCAACCTCGCGACGGCGCTCGACGCAGCGGGAGAGCACACCCAGGCCATCGCCCACTGGGACGTCTACCTCGAGCTCGTGCCCGAAGGCCCCTTCGCCGACATCGCCCGCAAGCGGCTCAGCAAGAGCAAGCGCTGACGCGCGCTCAGTTCTCGCGCGCCCACGCCACGGGCGTCACCGCGGCGAGGCGACCGTCGGGGAGCCAGCCGACGTTGATTCCGTGCGCTGAATTCAAGGTCGATGGCCACCGAACGACCTCGCGCCCGTGCGCGCGGCCCGCTTCGAACAGCTCGACCCCGCGCGTCGTGATCGCCACCCGCAATCCGAGCGCGCCAGCCCACACACCGAGCACCCGCACCGTCTCCGTCCCCGCGTCGCGCGCCACACGCTCGCGTCGATACGAGCCCCGCGCCAGCCGCGACACCAGCAGATCCAGGTCGCCGTCGCTCTGCCGCCACACGATCACGCCGTTCTTCGTGCGCGTCACGCCCTCGAACTCGACCGACGCCGTCGCGAGCACAGCGCCCGCCACCTCGCGCGTCACGTCGATCATCAACGGATGCCCGCCGTGCTCGAGCACCAGCCGCGAGCCGTCTGGGTCCAACGCCGCGGCACCCACCCGCTCGCCCGCCGCGCTCACCACGGTCCAGTCGTAGCGGCCCGTTCGATCGCGGGTCACCATCACCGCTGGTGTAGCGCCGCGCGATCGGTGCGCGATCACGCTCCAGCCGCGGGAGGGATCGAAGGACCACGGCTCGCCCGCGATGTCCGTGCACGCGTTGGTCGCCGCCCACCCGCGCGCGTCCGGCCCGCGCACGAACACGCGCCCCGCGCGCACTGCGTAGCCAGCGCCCGCTTCGTCGAAGGACAGCGTGTCGAGCATCGCGTCGCAGCGCGCATCGTCGAAGACCAACGCACTCCGCGCCCCGCGCGCGCTCTCGTCCACGACGCTGTCTTCGGTCAACGCCACGCGGTGCCCCCGCGCGTCGATCGCCCGCGCGAGCACCGGCGGCAGCGCCTGCGCAGACCACGACCGCAACGGCTCTTCTGCGACAGGGCCTTCGCTCGGCGAGGGTGTCGCGATGGCGCTCGCAGCGTCGGTCGGCACAGCAGCATCATCGAGGGACACCTGCGCGACGCCGGGCATCGACGCGAGGCCTCCGTCCGCCTCGTCGTTCGCCCACGCGACCGCGCCGCCGCCCGGCGAAGACGGCGTCGGAATCGCGCCGCGCAGCTCGATGAACCCCAGCGTCCGCGGCCCTTGAAGAGCCGCGTCTTCGCTGACAGTCCCCCCGCGAGATCGATCACAGCTCCACGAGCACAACCCCAGGACGAGCAGCGCGACGACCGGTGGGTGCGCGCGGCCCATCGAGCGCTCAGCTTCGCTTGTTGAGCAACCCGCGGAGCTTCTCCGCGAGGCTCGTACCAACGGTCTTGGCGGTGGCCTCACGCTGGTAAGCTTTGTACGCCTGACGCTCTTCGTCACGGGCCGCGTCGCGCACCGAGAGCTTCACGCGCCCGCGCTCGATCTCGACGACCTTCACGTTGATCACGGTTCCGACCGGGAGGGCCCGCTTCAGGTCCGTCCCGCGCGGCTGCCCAGAGTCGCGGTCCATCACGTAGCCGGTCGCGAACTTGCCGATCGCGCCCTCGAGCGTCGCGACGAAGCCGCGGCCGTCGTGCTCGCTCACGGTGGCCTTGGTCACCATGCCCACGCGCACGTGCAGCGCCTTGTCGAGCTGCTCTTTCGTGACGCCTTCGGGCAAGAGCGAGAGGGCGATGCGTCGGTTGTTCTTCTCGACGCGCTCGACCTTCACCGTCACCGCCTGGCCGAGCTTCAGCACGTCCTGCGGGTGCTCGATGTGCTTGCCCTGGCCGACTTCGCTCACGTGGAGCAACCCGTCGACGCCTGGCGCCAGCTCGATGAACGCGCCGAACGACTGCATGCGCGCGACCTTGCCGTTGTGCACGCTGCCCACGGGCCAGCTCTTGACCGCGTCGTCCCACGGGTCGCGCTCGACAGCCTTGCGCGAGAGCATCACGCGCGGCAGCGCCGGGCCCTGGTCCTTGCGGCCGTGGCGCTCTTTGTCGCGATCACCCTTGTTGTCCCGGCCACGACGGTCGTGACGGCCACGGCCCTCGCCCTTGTTCGGCTCGGCCTTCGCTTCGGCCGCGCCGCCCTCGGCAGCGCCCTCGGCGCCCTCTGCGGGAGCTTCGGTCGCAGAGACTTCGGCGCCCTCGGCAGCCGCTTCGGTCGCGGCCGGCGCGGGCGCTTCGTGCTTCGCTTCGACCGGCTTGGGCTGCTCGCCCGCGGTGATCTTGAGGACCTTCGCCTCGACCTCGTCGCCGACCTTGCACACGTCCTGCGGACGCGCGCCGCGGTTGTGCGAGAGCTCTGTGATGTGAATGAGGCCTTCGATCCCGCCGAGGTCCACGAACACGCCGTAGTCCTTCACGGCGACGACGAGGCCCTTGACCACATCGCCCGGCTTGATCTGCGACTTGAGCTCTTCGGCCCGCGCGCGCACCGAGGCTTCGACCAGCGCGCGACGCGAGACGATCGCCTCGCGACCGTCGTCGACGAGCGAGGTCACCTTGCACTCGACGCGCTGGTTGAGCAGCGACTTGGGGCTGATCGACGGGGGAAACCGCACGTCGATCTGCGACGACGGGCAGAACGCGCGCACGCCGTGCACGTCCATCTCGAGCCCGCCCTTGTTCATCCCGGTCACGAGCGCCTCGACGACCGCGCCGCTCTCGAGCGCGGCCTTCACGAGCTCGCGGCCCTTCTGCACGCGCTCGGCGTCGCGGGTCACCACGACGTTGCCGCCGCGGGCGCCGTCTTGGATCACTTCGACGTCGTAGCCGTCGCCGATGGCCGGGTTCGATCCGTCCTCGGCGAGCACTTCGCGCAGGTCGATGAGGCCCTTCTCTTTGCCCCACAAGTCCAGGACCGCCGTGGCGCCGACGAGCTCGATCACGCGGGCGCGGACCTTGTCGCCGTTCTTGAACGCGCGCGGGGGCTGCGCCGGATTGCCGTGCGCCTTGTGCGCGCCGTCTCCGCCGCCCTCGCCCTTTTCGCCGCGGTTCTTCTTGCGACGCTTGTTGCGCTTGCCTTCGCCCGACGCCGCTCCGCCTTCGGCAGAAGCCTCGCCTTCGGCAGACGCCTCGCCCTCGGCGCTGGCGTCACCGTCCGCAGAAGCCTCTGCCTCGGCGCTCGCTTCGCCTTCGGAAGCGCCCGCTGCCTCAGCGGCAGGCGCCTCGGTCGCGGCTGCTTCGGCAGCCACGGGGGCCGCTTCTGCGGGCGCAGCAGCGGGGGTCGCGGGAGATTCAGTGGACTTGCCCTCGTCGCCCGGCGTGGTGGGGCTCTCGTTGTTCGCCGGCTCGCGGATGTCGCTCATTGCGTGCTCTGACCTTCGATGCGGGATTCGCGCAGCGCGGGGCGATATCGATGGTCGACCCGCGCCTCCTCTGGCCTATCGCGAAAAGAACGCAGCGCACGCTCTTCGCGCCAGAGGGGCGGAGGCTTATACAACGTTCACGCGCCCGCGGGGCAACACCCCCTTCACTTCGTCGCGCGACTTTTCTCCCACCGTCGGGATCGCCCCCTCGACCCTGCCACTCGAAGGTACAAAGCACATCCGCCCATGGACGAAGCCCAATTTCTCAACCTCGCGGACAAGACCTTCAAGCGCGTGATGGACGCCTTCGACGCGATCGACCCCGACGTCGCCGAGGCGTACATGGCCGCCGACGTCCTGACGATCGCCTTCGCCAACGGCATCCGCTGCGTGCTCAACACCCAGCGCCCTTTGCGGCAGCTCTGGTGCGCCGCCCGCGCGAGCGCGTGGCATTTCGACTACGACGCGCCGAGCGGCCAGTGGCGCAGCGACAAGAACCGCGAGGACGAGCTCTTCGCTGTGCTCGCCGGGATCGCCAAGCGCGAGGCCGACCTCGACGTGGTCATTCGCTAGCAGCGGCGAGCCGCCCGTCGCGCTGGGATTGATTTCGCGCGGCCAGGATGGGCCCTCAGCCGGTGCTCTCGGCGCGCAGAGCGCGGTCGAGCGCGGTGTGATCCGCGGTGCACGTCGCGCAGCTCGAGGCGCTGCACGTCGGGCGGTGCTGCGTGCGAACGGTCACGACCGGAACGTCGGATTTGCGCAGGACCGTCTCGGCGATGCTGCCGAGCGTGAAGCGGACGAGCCCCGAGCGGCCGTGCGTCGCCATGATGATCATGGAGGCCTTGGCGTCGTGGGCGACGGACAGAATGCGCTCTGCGATCGGGCCGAACTCCGTGCGCAGGGTGACGGTGACCCCCGCCTCTTCGACCGTCGAAACCAAGGGAGCCACGTGCGCGGCCACGTCCCGCCGAAGCGCCTCGGCGACGGTCATCCGCGGCTCGTCGCCCGGCGGCTCGATCACCGCCGTCAGCGGGAGTCCCCTCGGCGGCTCGGTCACGTGCAAGAGCAGCAGCGGCGCCCCGAACGCCCTCGCGAAGCGCACCGCCTCGTCGAGCAACAACGGCGCGCAGTCGGAGAAGTCCAGCGGAACGAGCAGCGGTCCAAGCGTCATCGCCGCTCGCGTCTCGCAACGCGCGTGCCGCGCAGCCATCGCCGCTGAAACGCCGCGCCGTCTGCGAATGTGCTGTCTTCTACGAAACATCGCCCGTCGCGATGAAACACCGTTGAAACAACGTTTCACCCGCTGCGCTGCCCGTCCCCCGGCTGCGACAACCGCAGCGGAACCCCGAGGTACACCCAGCCTCCCCCTTCAGCCAGCAGCGTGAAGCCCAGCGACCACAGCGCGATCAACGGCTCGAACGGATCGACCAGCTGCGCGCGGGTCAACGCCATCGCGTTGGTCAACAACGGACGCGCCCCGTCCGCGGGGTACACCGCCGTCCAGCGCACGTCGCCTTCACCGTCAGCCAACCCGCGCAACACCTCGAGCAGATGGCTCCACCGCGAGGACTGCAGGCACCAGCAGGCGAGCCCGTTCGCGTCGACGATGGACAGCCCCGAGCGCTGCAACAGCGAAGACAACGGCGCCATCGAGCGATGGTCCGGCGCTCGCACCATCGCCGCGCGCACCGCACTGATCGCGTCGATCGAGAGCCCCTCGATCACCGCTCCGCTCGCGGCGTCGAAGCACCAGAGCTTGTTGTAGTTGCGCATGAACCGCGCGGTCGCCGCCGACAGGCCCAGCCGAGACGACTCTCGCCACCCGCCCCACAGCGCGCGATGGGGCGTCGGTGGGACCGCGTCGGGCGACGCCGCGCACGCGCGCGTGGCGATGTCCGCGGCCAACGACTCCGCGGCCAACACATCCTCGGCGCTCGTCGCCATCGCCAACGCCAGCGCGACCGTCTGCGGAACCACCGTCCCCGTCGCCCCGTTCGCGCCCCCCAACATCACCAACTCCGAGTCACTCGCGCAGAGCCTCCGCGCCCTCGACGCGCTCGTCACGAACCGTCGCCCGTCCTCGCGCAGCCAGCGCAGCGGGATCGCTCCGTTGGCCGCGAGCACCTCCCACGCTTCGGCGCCCGAACGACAGCGCGCCACCATCCGCGACAGCTCGTCCGCACGCGGCCGACTCGGTCGACGCGCGCAGCGCATCCGCTCGGCCATCCGCTCGACCCACGCGCGCTCGACGCTCATCGCCTCGCACCGTCGCGACCGCGCACACCGACCTCATTCAACACGGGAATCTTCTACCAAAACGCGCTACCACCGCCCACGCCATGAACACCGCTCACCTCACTCGCCGCCTCGCCCTCGTCCTGTGCGCGACGGCCGCCGCATGTGCTCCCCCCGCGCCCCTCGAAGACGTCGTGACCGACGCCCGCGCTGACGCCCGCACGGACGCCCGCACCGACACGGGCACGCGCGCAGACAGCGCCATTGACGCCGCCGAGGACGCAGCGAGCGCCGACGTCACCGAGCAAGACAGCGCGCTCGACGCCGGCGCAGACAGCGCGCCAGACGCCGCGATCGACGCACGGCCCGATGCAGCAGCGGACGCGAGCCCCGACGTGGCCATCGACGTGCCCATCGACGCACGCCCCGACGCGAGCATCGACGCGATGCCCGACGCGTCGATCGACGCCAGGCCCGACGCAGCCGTCGACACTGGAGTCGATACCGGAGTGGATACTGGGGTCGACGCGCGCACAGACGCGTCCGTTGCAGACACTGGCGTCGGCGCGCCGACGGTCGTCGCCACCACGCCTGCGGACGGCGCGATGGCGCACCCCGCGACGGTCGCGATCACGTTCTCGACGCCGATGACGCCGGCGACGCTCACCGCGCAGATCGTGGCCGGCGCGTGCGCGGGCAGCGTTCAGCTGTCGCGCGACAACTTCGCGACGTGCGAGGCGTTCGCGAGCGCGGCGCCTGTGCTGAGCGCGGGGGCGACGGTCGCGACGCTCGCTCCGCGGCCTGGATTGCTGGCGAATCAGCGCTACAGGCTGCGCGTCACCACCGCCGCGCGCAACGTCGCGGACCTGCCGTTGGCCGCGACGTTTACGCACGCGATGGGGTTCTTCACCGCGAGCACGACGGCGCTCAACGAGAGCGCAGACCCAGCGGAGATCGACTACTGCAACCTGCAGTTTCCCTCGACGATCAGCGCGGCCTCGGGCAGCACCACGCAGGTGTACTCGCGGTTGTATCGGCCGGGGCTGACCGAGCCTGCGGGCGCTCCTGCGGGGTTGACCGCGCAGCTCGGAGTCGGCCCCGCGAACACGAACCCGCAGATCGACGCGGGATGGACCTGGATCGCCGCGAGCTTCAACGTTCAAGTCGGCAACGACGACGAGTTTCAGGCGGGCCTCGTCGCGCCCGCCGTGGTCGGAACCTATCGCTACACCTATCGCTACTCGCTCGACGGCGGCGCTCGCTGGACCTACTGCGACACCAACGGCGCCGGACGCAACGGCGGCCTCGACTTCGAGCTCGCGAACATGGGCACGCTGACGGTCACGCCCTGACCGTCGTCCGCGCGTCGCTCACCCGCGAAACGGCCCCGCCCCGCCCGGCAGCTCGACGCGCTTGTACTGTCGGTCCTCCTCGATCTCCTGCAGCGCCTCGGCGCTCGCGACGCACATCCGAACGTCCCCGCACGCCGCGCACACGACCAGCGAGAGCTCGACCCTGTCGTTCGACGTCTCGAACCGCACGCGCTCGCGCACGAAGAACGTCCCCCCGCTGCACACGGGACAGCGCTTCAGCCGCAGCCGCTCGATGATCGCCGGCGCGACCGTGGCGTCCTCGCGGCGCCTCTCGTCGCGCGCTCGCTCTTTGGCGCGCGCCTTCAACACATCGACCTGCGCTTGCGCTTCGAGGACGAGCGCCTCGACGTCGGAGTCTACGTACACGAGATTCGTGTCGTTTTCGCTGACGGCCGTGAGCGCTTCGGTCAGCGAATCGGCAGCGTCTCGAAGCACAGCCGCCGGCATCGCGCGCGTCGTCACCGCCAGCTCCCGACCGTACTCGACCTGCTCGCGCAGCGCGGCGATGCGCTTCTTGCTCGATCCAAACATCGCGAGAACCTCCGCGCGAATCCTAACCCGCAACGCGAGGCCGATGCCTCGTGAGCCGCGCTCAGAACATCCCCACGACGCCGAGCCCGAGCTGCCCTCCGACCGGCAGCGGAACGACCATCGGCCGCACGCTCGCGCGACTGCGGCTCGTCGCGTCGTCACCGTCGCTCGCGCGAGGCAGCTCTCGCGCGAACACAGCGTCCAAGATAATCCCCGTGATGAGCCCGATGCCCGCGAGCGCCGGACCCGTGATCGCGAGCGCGTAGAGGCCCAGCACCGGAAACAGCGCTCCGCCGCCGACCGCGTAGCCCAACGCCGAGAGCCCCAGGCGATAGCCGAACAAGCTCACCAGCCCGCGCATGTTCTGACCGCGGACCCAGTGCACGATGGGCGCGCCAAAGAACATCGAGACGCCGCCCAGGGACGCTGCGGTGATCCCGAACGCGGGAGAGCCGAGCGAGACGCCGAGGATCAGACCGCCCACGCCAACGAAGAGCGACGAGCCGTCGACGAGCAGCGTCTGCCACCCGTACCACTCGCCCTGCGCGACCGTCGTGCGCCGCGACGCTGCGTCGCTGTCCTCTGCGTCCGTCGCCCACGAGCGCGGAACCCTCACCGGCGCCAACAACATCGGCGGCCTCGAGGGTCGCACCGGCGCCAGCGCGGGCAGCACGTACCCCGCAGGCCACTGTCCGCTCTCGCTCCCTGCGCCCGCGCTCGCGGGCTCTGCGCTCGGAGGGTCCGGCGCGCTCTGCCCCAAGCACGGGTTCGACGCCACGACGGCCCCGCTCGAGAGCGCACACACAATCAAACAACGAGCGAAACGACTGGCTCCCATGGCAGCCAGTGTCGCACAGACGACCGCCGAGGTCGCAGCGCAAACGAGCGGCTCAGTCCAGGCCCTTGCCCGCGCGCTCGAGCGCCTCGGCGACGACGCGCGGGTCGACGTCGAGCAGCATGGCGGCGCCGGCGAGCGAGCGAACCTCGCTCTTGTCGATCGTTCCGTCGGCGGCGGCGATCGCGCAGAGGTCTTCGATCATGCGCGCGCACTGCACGCGAGACATCGTGTGAATGAGCTTGTCCGAGAGGTCGGCCATGTGGACCTGCCGCTCTTCGGGGGTCATGGACGCGATCCACATGGCGTCCTGCTCGTTTTGAATCCGCGAGCGAATTCCCAGCAAGAGCTGGTGCTCTCTCGCGTCCATGACGCCGTCGGCCATCGCCACTTCGAGCGCCGCCATCGCGAAGAAGAGCATCGCCTCGCGCTGCGACGGGCCCGAGAGCATCGTCGTCGGGTTCATCATCCCGAGGATGGTCCCCACCTCGCGCTCGAGCTGCTCTTCAGTGAGGTCTCCGCCCGTGCGCCCCTGCATCGTGTGAAACGTCTGCGACCGCGCGAAGAGCGTCAGCGCCTCGAGCCGCAAGGGGCTGTACGGGTGCGTCGACAGCCAGTCTCCCGCCTCGCTCTTCGACGTCGTCGCCTTCAGGTCGTGGTACTGCGCGCTGAACTCGCTCGCGTCGCGCACGGTGCGCGCGTTGGACAGCCCGCTGGTGACCTTGAAGAGCGCCCGCACCGCGGTCCCGAGGTCGTCGCAGCACAAGAGCCCCACGCGGTCCGCGGTGATCTCTGCGTAGCGCTTGTACGCGAACAGCCGCAGGACCGTGGTCGGGTTGACCCGCTCGTCTTTGCGCAGCGACTCTGCGGACAACGCGAGGTGGCCATAAATCGCGTGGCCGAGCTCGTGGCCGACGACAAACGTGAGCTCTTGCTCTTCGAGCCGCTCGAGCAGGCCCGACGAGAAGCCGAGCAGCACCTTTCCGTTGCCCTCGCGCACGACGAACGCCTGCATCATCGCGTCAGGAAAGCAGTAGCTCTCGACCGGGTCGCTCACCCCCAGCCGCCGCACGCACTCGTCCACGACGTTGAAGACCATCGGGTGCAGCCGCGGCGTCAGGCGCAGCCCCGAGAGCAGCAGCGACCGTCGCTCGCGCGAGCTCGACGCCGCCGCGCGCGCAGCGTTGGTGCGCGCCTCGACGAAGAGCGGGTCTTGGTCGAGCAGCGCGATCATCTCGCGCTCGCCTTCGAACACCAGCAGATCGCGGTCGATCGTGCTCGAGACCGGCCCCATCGCCGCGCGGGTCTTGGCGGCCATCGACGCAGCCGCGGCCCCTCCATCACCCGGGCGCAGGATAAACGTCCCGTACGCGAGGTCGTTGACCACGCGCCACTTGCCCTCGATGTGGTTGGCCGTTTGGTTCCACAGGCCGGCGAAGGCGACAACGGTGTTGCCCTTCTGGTGCATGTACACCTTGCGCCACGAGGCGCGGCCCGTCGTCGTGTCGTACACGCCTTCGATCACGAACGAGCCGTCTTCGTCCTGCCCGTGCCCTTGGATCCGCCCCGCCGCGAAGTTGAGCACCGCGCTCGTCGGGTAGTCGATCGGGTCCCGCGGATACTCGTACTTGAAGTGCCCGTGCCACGAAGCCTGCACTGCGTTCGCCATCGCGCCGATGATGGTACATCGGTAACCGCCTCGGACACGGGGACGGTGTTCAATAGTTCACGAACTCGCGAGCGCCCGTCGAGCGCGGCGGGCCGCGTGGCACGCTCGGCGCCCCCAAGAAGAGAGCTCACCCGTGGCGGGGCAGTCGGCTCGGCGCGCTCACCCGGTTTCGAAGCGCTCGCTCACGCGCGAGCAGCGCTCTCGCTCTGCGCGCTGCGAAGCGCACGCCGGAACGTTGTTCGCGTCCACCGTGCACCGCGCGACCCAGCGGCTGCGGCACCAGTAGTCCGAGCGCCCCGAGCGAAACACAGACTCGGTCCACTCGACGGTCAGCTCTTGCGGGCCCGCGTCGCCCGCGTTCGCCTGCATGCGCACAAACGACGCTGGCCGTCCGGCGTTGAGCTCGCCGCCGAGCACCACGGTCGGCGCGCACGCGTTGGTCAAACGAAACGGAAATCGCCCCGCCGATGTCGTCACGAGCAGATCGCAGCTCGTCTGCGGCTCCGAGTACGACGGGATCGTTCGCGCGACGACCAGCGCGCCGAGAAACGCTCCCGCGGGGCGCTGCAGCGAGGTTCGTCCTTCTCGATGCTGCCGGCACACGCAGCCCATGGTGGTGTCGTCCGCAGCGACGTTGGCCGCAGCGGCGCAGGCTCGTCGCGCGTCGTTGCGCCACCGTGCGCAGTACGCCTGCATCGACGTGGTCGTTGGCTGCACGACGAGCGCGGCGGGCGCTGTGGGCTCCTCGGCCACCGAGCCGGTGCGCGCGATCGATGCAGCATCCCCGTCGGGTGCCGCGTCGACGCCGGAGTCTGCTGCGACGGGCAGCGCTTCGCCGAAGAGCTCGAAGTCGCTCACGCAGACCTCTCGCCATGCGGCGCGCGTTCCGGCGCGCACGGCGGTGACGGTGAAGCGGTAGACGCCGGGCCCGCCGCGAAGCGAGAAGTACTGCATCGCAGGCGAGGCAGCGTCGAGCGCGTACTCACCGAGTTGCTCTGCGCCGCGCGTCACGAGAAGCCGCTCGATTCGGTGGTTCAGCAAGAACAAGTCTTGTCGCGGAGCGCGATTCGCGAAGCCGCCGATGATTCCAAACGATCGCACCGACGCGCCGACAGGGACGGCAAACTCGAACCACGCGCCGACCAGGTCTCCGGTGCGGGAGTTCCACGCGGTGCGCGGGTTGTTGTCGAGCATGCGCTCGGGCCCCGTCACGTTGCCCTCACCCGACGACGTCGTGACCGCGAGCCTCAACCGCTGAATCAACGGCGCTCCCGAAGGGCTCGACAGCGGCGCCGTGCCGCGCGCGACGGTCGCGTCCATCGTCGAAGCATCGATCAACCCGCCGTCGGCGACCTTCGCCGGCCCTGCGATGCACTCGCGCGACGCTGCGACCGGCTCGCCCTGTCCCCTCGTGCTCGACGCTGCGACCGCGCGCTCGAGCGTGCGCGTCGAAGCGGGCGCGCTCGTCTTCGCGCAGGCCACCACGGCCACGGTGAACGCGACCACGCATGCCGCACCGTTGCGTACGGATCTCTGTGTCATGTGTGAACTCTCACCATTGCGCAGGGTCGGCGATCCGCGGTTCGCGGTCCAGCGCAGCTTCTGCCCGAGACAACCGAAGCAGCTCGCGTCGCGACGCGCGCAGCGGCACCTTCGTCTCTGCGTCCGTATCGTCCCCGTTGGGGTCCGTGCTCACGGCGCCACAGCGCCAGCGGTCGGCGCGAACACACCGTCGGTAGAGGTTTTCGTTTTCGCTGCGAAGGTTGAGGTAGAGCGAGCTTCCGCTGTACCCGAGCACCGCTTCGATGGACGCGAATGGTCCGAGCGAGGGAGGCGTCGCAGCAGGCACTGCGCGCAGCGGCCCAAACACCGCACGCCTGCCGCTTTGCTCGCTGCGTCGCACCGCGCCCTGCTCGTCGATCGACACCCGTACGACTCCCAGGCCCTCGGCGAGCGTGTAGCTGCCGACGATCGCCCATCGCGGCTCCGATCGAAACTCGAACGCGAACGCAGGCACTCGCATCAGCGGTCCTCGTTCGGACCAACAGCCTTCGAGCGTTGGCCCGTGCGCGTGGCTCATCGACACGCACACGGTCGTGCCTTGCGTCGTCGCCAGCGACCAGATCACCCCTTCGCGGCCATCAGGCCGCTGTCGAGTCACAGCGAAGACGTCAGGATGTGCGTCGAGCCATTCGCTCGCGGCATACAGCTTGAACACGCTCGCGATGTCCGAGTCGCCGAAGAACAGCCTCCAATCCGTTGTTGGGGCGCTCGGCGCTTGTCCGCGAAGCCAAAACGAGTGCTCTGCCCCGCTCCGCTCGTCGCGTACGAGCACGGTTGTGTGCCACAGGTCGCGTGTGTTCTCGACGCGCTGCACGGGCGCCAGTCGCACCAACGTCAGCGTTCGCTCGCAGCGGCGCGCGCCGCGCTGAATCCACTCCCAGGTCGCCTGCGCAAAGATCGCGGTGACCGCCGCCTGCAGCGGCTCCGCGATGGATCCGTCCGGCGTTGCGCCGATCGCGGCGTCGCGCGCACCCGCATCACGCGCAGACCATGCCAGCGACGACGGCGTTGGTGAAACAGAGGCAGGCAACGGTCGGACGCAGCCGACGACAGAAATGCACACGACGGTGATCAGCGCTCTCATGGCGCTCGTCCAACGTGTGGCGACGTCGAAGATCTTTCGCGGTGAGCATCGCGGTAAGAGCGCTGTGAGAGGCGTCACGAAGGCGACCAGCATCGCGCGTCCGCTCGCCGCGAAGGGGTTTGTCCAATCTATCGTTCGTCGCGCGCTGAATCGTGTGCTGAGCGAAGCGCTACGGCGAGTTCGCTGCGTCCGCTGCGAAACGTTCGGCGCCGCGCGGTGTCCGAGCGCTCCATGGCCAGGCTATCTCTCCAGTCGAGCGTGTTTTCGGCGGCGCTGGGAATCGTCTCTTCGCTCGTGACGCCCGTTGCCTCTGCGCAGTGCGCGGTAGCGGGCGTCACGTCGGTGCGAGGGCTTCGTGTGGGCTCGGTGGGCCCGCTCGATCTCGAGCAATCGATGGTCACGACCTTCGTGGGAGAGCGCGCCGTGGTCGAGGGGCGCTCGCCGCTTGCGTTTCGCGGCGTGGCGGCGCCGAGTGAGGTCGCGCTGTACCTACGCGAGGGGGTCTTGTTGAGCGCGCTCGTGGGCGTCGCGATCGGCGTGAGGGTCGAGGTCGAGCGTGGCGAACGAGACGCGGTGATCGCCACGTTGCGCGGCGACAACGGGCTCGTTGTTCGTTCGATCCGTGTTGCGTGCTCGTTGCTCGACACGTCCCGCGCACGCGACCCGCGACCTGCGGCGCCGCGACCGGCGTTGGCCGTCGATCGACGCTGGCGCACCGACGCAACAGCGCGCGAAGAATGGCGCTGCACGAGCGGTCTTCCCGGAGTCGGGGTCTGCACGGCGATTCGAGGACGGTGCCAACCAGTCGGTGATGGTTCGGTGTGCGGCTATCACCCGCAGCGAAGGTCGTTGGTTCTTCGCGCGAGGCCCGACGTGCGAAGCGCTGGGGTGACGATCGAGGCGACGAGGGACGTGTCCTTCGCGGATGACAGCGGAAACCGTGAGTGGGTGCGAGTCTTCTCGCGAGGCTCGCTCGAGCGCGAAGACCTCGTCGTGCACGGGTGGGTGCGTCGCGCGGACGTGCGGTGGTCGCAGGAGGTTCCTCCGTCGTACTCGACCAGGATCGGCACGATCGGCCGTATCGGCGAAGTCCTCCCAGCGGGCGCGCGCTCGGGATTCGCTGCGCTCGCCGCGGGGACCGCTGTGTCGAGCGAAGCGGGGATCGAGTGGGCGAGGACCGTCGCGCCGTTGTGCGCGCGGGCGGTGCAGCAAGCGCCCTCCGAACACGTGAGGCTCGCGCTCGCTCCAGTGGTGTCTCGCCATTCGGGCGCATGGGTGGCGCCGACCTCGGCGCGCTGGGTCGATCGTTGTCCGTGACGCCTCCGCCACGCTGCGAAGAAGTGTCCCGAGAAGCGCAGCGCGCTGGGCATCAGCGGAAGGCCGAGTTGTCGTAGAGTCCGCGCGTGCGTTCGGCGAAGTGGTGGTTGATCGCTGCGGCGATCGCAGCGGCTCCATGGACTCTCGAACCCTCGCGAGCGCAGGCGTGCGCGCCGGCCCCGCGGGAGGGCGAGGTGGTGCACATCGCTGACGAGTCCGCGGTGATCTATTGGGATTCTGCGCGGCGCATCGAGCACTTCGTTCGTCGCGCGCGGTTCGACACGACCGCGTCGGACTTCGGGTTTCTGGTTCCGACCCCCACGGTGCCGACGCTCGCCGCGGCGTCGCAAGAGCTCTTCTCGACGCTCGATGACGTGATCAAGCCGGAGGTGCGCTACGAGTCTCGCACGAGGCTGATCCCTGGCGTTTCGTGCATGCTTCTGATGGCGAAGTCGAGCCGCGGAAGCGACGGGGCTGTGCCGCGGACGGCGGCCGCGGTCGATCCAGTTCGCGTGCTCGCCGAGCAGACCGTCGCGGGCTACGACGCGGTCGTGCTCGAGGCGGACAACGCGGACGCGCTCGCGCAGTGGCTCACGACGCGCGGGTACGCCAACTCGCCCACGCTGCAGCGATGGCTCGCGACGTACGTCGCCCAGCGGTGGAAGATCACCGCGTTTCGCGTCGCCAGGCCCGACGCGAACCGACCCGGGCCGCCGGTGACCTCGCCGGTGCGCATGACGTTCGCCGCCGAACGCCCGTTTTATCCGTACCGCGAGCCCGAGGATCAGCGCGCGGGCGCGGGCAACGGGCGCACCCTTCGCGTGCACGTGCTCTCGACCGAACGCATGCAGGGGACCCTCGGCGATCGCGGAATCTGGCCAGGACAAGTGCAGTACGCCAACGCCCCAGCGAACCTCGGCGCGCGACTCGCGAACATGCTCGGCGGCGCGATCCCCGCAGGAACATGGCTCACCACCTTCGACGATCGCTCGTCGCCGCGACCCGGGACGGACGAAGTGTACTTCTCGTCGGCGCCCGATCGATCGCCGGTGATTCCTCCGGCGATCGTGCGCACGAAGATCGACGAGATCCCGATTCCGCTCGATTGGGTGGCGATGGTGGGCTTCGTCCTGTGGGTCGTCTGGCGTCGAGTCCGCAAGGCGAAGACTGCATCCGCTGCGACCAGCTCGTGACGTGCGCGGCGACCGTTGATCGCTCACTCGACGCGATTGACGTAGCCGAGCATCACGCCGCCCGACGCGTCGATCTCGACCCTCGTCACGCTCGCGTTGTCGAGGCGCACCCACAGCCCTGCCCTCGGCGACGCGGGCTCGACGAGCACCCTGAGCAGGACGTTGAGCGTCACGAAGTGCGAGACGAGCACGACCACGGGAGCCTCCTCTGCGAGCGCTCGTTCGAGCACCGCGCGAAGCCGCGCGACGAGCTCTGCGTGGCTCTCGGCGCGGGGGGTCGCCGTCGACCGCTGGGCGGACGCGATCGCGTCGAGCATCGCGCGCGCTTCGTCTGCGTCGGCGACGAGCGTCGGCGCGCGCTCGGGTGGCTCGCGAAGATCCTCGTCGATGACGCGGGACAAGCCGAGTCGATTGGCGACGATCTCTGCGGTCTCGACGCACCGAAGCGCGGGGCTTGTTCGCAGCGAAATCGCCCGCGAAGCGAACTGCTGCGTCATCCATCGCGCCAGCCCCGACGCCTGCCCTCGCCCCCTCGCGCTCAGCGGCGAGTCGCTGTCGCGCTCGCGCTCGCCGGCCTCGGCGTTGCGCTCGCTCTCTCCGTGGCGCACCAGCAAGAGGGTCTTCGCAGCAGCAGCGGACGAAGCCGAAGCGGGTCTCATTCGGTGAGTCTGCCACGGGCGTGCAGCGCAGCAGCGAGCGCTCGTGGGGGGCGAGCGTCGGCGCGGTGTGAACGAAGAGTGCGGGGCAGCGAGCGAACGGTGCGCGGCCCCCACCCGCGCTTCCGCGCGCCCCGCCCCCGCATAGCGAGGGCGGCGGCTCAGCATGCTGAAGCGCTTGGAAATAGACTGACAGAGCTGATCGTAGAGGCGCTTGCTCTGCAAGCGATCTCGGTCAGTTCGATCGGACACGATCTCTGCTCGCAACGCCGCAGCAGACGAGCTGGCAGCAGCGACGACCGCGCGCTCGATTCGTCGAAGCGGCCGGTGCAGTCGTAAGCTTCGCCCTTGCAGAGCAAGGGCCTTCACGATCAACTCTATCAGTCCATTTCCAAGCGCTTCAGCATGCTGAGCCGCCGCCCTCGCTATGCGGGGGCGGGGCGCGCGGAAGCGCGGGTGGGGGCCGCGCACAGGATGTTGCACCCGTCGGACCGACCGTAGGACTCGAGTCGAGCCACTGCCGCGCACCGCGAACACGACGACCCCCGTCGCGGTCGTGGTCTATCGCCACGACTGCCGGACCTTCTCCTGGCGGTCGATCGCCTCGATGAATTTCTGACGCTCTTCGTTCCAGTCCGGCTCGTACCAAGGATCCATCACAGAATCCAACTTGGACTCCAACGCAGATTGCCACTCGGGTACGCCCGAGGACCGAAACGGCGCGCGCTCGCGAACGCGATCGTCGAGCGGTCCGAACATCTTGTGCTCGTTCGCCCAGCGAGCCTCCGCCGAGTCGAGGTAGTCGAACTTCACGAGCGCCCCCGAGAGCGCGTCGAATCGAGCATCGATGTTGATCGTGCGGCTCGGCCCCAAACCCCAGCCGGTCCACATTCGAACGCGCGCCCAGCGCCGCCGCAGCAGTCGCCAGCCGAGAAAGCCGGGGCGCCATACCATACCGCCCCAATACCAGCGGTAGGTCTCGTCTCCGCCGCAGTACGCTCGGACGAGATCGTACAAGCAGACCGCGGCTTCGATCGGTTGAATGGGGGTCGCCACCGTGACCGGCAGCGATTGAATCAGCCGTAGACGAGGCTCTTCTCGCACTCGTCGGGCCCTTCGCTCTTCGAGCGTGAGGGGGGCAATGCGGTTCACGGGTTCCTCCTCGAGTTTCTTTCGTCCACGATTCGATCGACCTCGATCGCCTGCGCGCGGGTGCGCGCGATCGCTTGCAGCTCGGAGCGATACGGCGTTCCCATCGCATCGATCTCTGTGTCGCGCGGGCGAACGCTGATTTCAACGTTGTCACCGCCGATCGCGACAACGCCCAACACCATCGCGCCGCGCTCGACCCCACGCCGAAGCGATGATCCGATGGCGCGGACCTCGATCTCGTACTCTTCGCCCAGAGGAAATCGAAGCGCATCCCGCAGCCAGTTCGCGTTGCCCACTCGCAGCTGCGCGACGGCCTCCGCGAGCGACTCGTGCATGTACCGCACGATCTGCGCGCTCACGTCTGTCCCCGAACGCATCTGCCCCACCCTCGTGTTCAGCCAATTCACAATGTCTTGTCGCCGTGGCGATCCCTCGACGCGGGCCATAAACAGCCGGTGCACTCGCTCGTGAAAGAGCGCCCTCATTCGATCGGTGAACGTGCCTCGAACAGAGACCGCGATGACTCCATTGGAGCGCGTCTCGCCGTTGCCCGCTGGCATCATCGCGCGACCGTTGTCCGGCGCGCGGTCGACCCACCCCATCTCGTGAACCTCCGCGCCAACAGGATCGCCAAACTCCGTGCGAAGAAGCCCAGGGTTCTCCGCCGCGAGCAGCTGGCGATAGCGCCGGCCCGCTTGCAGCGCGCCCATCGGACCGTCCGCCGAGAGGCCAGCGCGCTGAAGAATCTCGCGGACCGTCGCCTCCTGCTGAGCGGTGAGCTCGACGAGCTCGCCTGGGCGACCGCTGTGCATCGCGTTGAAGATCTCTCGCAACGCCCTGCGGTCCGCGTCGCTCAATCGTGTGGCCGCTCGCGCGACGTCTCGAAGCCGCACGTTGGCGTTGAGCGCGGCGAGCGCCAGCGACTCCGTGCGCATCACGCGCGAGGCGAACTGGTACGCGGGGCCAGCCCACGAGACAGCGGCGCCCAACAGCATCAACGCGCACTCCGCGCCAGAGATCGGCCTGCCTGTGATCGTTTGCCCCGCCACGCACTCGCCGACGGCCAGCGCAGTGCCCGGCACCATCGTCATGCTCACGGCGGCGCGCCAACCTTCTCCGCGCCCATTCGACGCCTCGATTTCGCCCTGCTCGTGCTGCCGCTGCTGCAGGCGCGCCTGGGCGTCGCACACGCGGCTGATCACCGCGAGGTCGTCCGGCGCGAGCACGAGTCGACGGCACGGAGGCAGCGCGACCTCGACGGAGGCGCCGCTCATGGTTCGCGCTTGCGCTGCGCGCTGCAGCGCGGCTGCGAGCTGCGAGAGCTGGGCTGGGGTCGAGGATCGAATGGCGTCGAGCACGGTGTTCCAGCCGCGCTGCTCTCGAACTGCGCGAGCGAGAGACTCGAGCGACGCCATCGTGACCGTTGTTCGTCCAGCGTTTGGAAGGGCGAGCGAGAGCTGAGCGTCGCGAGAGCAACCGCGATTCTCGTGCTGCAGCGCTTGTAGCTGCTGGTCGACGGCGTCGAGCAGCGGCCCATCGAGCGCGCGGATTTCTCTGTCCGCTGCTTGAACGGCCGCCGCGAGTTGAGCCTCTGACAAGCTCGACGCTTCGACGCACGTCCGCGGGACCGTCGACGCCGCGGCGTCCCTCCGCAAGTACGCGGGAATGCCTGGAGAAGAATCGAGCACCACCGACGGCTCTGTCGCCACCGGCCGAGGCGTCGTTGACTGCGTAGCGACCGAGTCGTCTGCTGGCGGCGCCGAGGCCCTCGGCCCGCCTGACCGAATACGAGTTGACATGCGCGGCGCTATCCGTGGGCCCTGCCGCGGGTTGCGTACGGACAGCACCATTTCGTCTCGCACCCTCGCAGCGCTCCCCAACGCGACGACTGGCGCGCCCCGAGACGAAGGCGCCTATGCCCTCGCGCACCCGTCCACGCTCAGCGCAGCGCCTGCTTGATCGCGCGCGAATTCAGGGCACAGTTCGGCGTCGATGGGCATCCTCGCGACGCTTCGCGCACGCTTCTCGGCCCCCGCTTCGGCCCCCGACGCGAGCCCCGTTGCAGCGCACGCGCGCGCGCTGGGGCTGAGCGTCCAGTCCGCCGCGCCGCAGCGCTTCGAAGGAACCATCGCGCGACGCGCGGTCGCCCTCTGGCGCTACACCGACGAAATCCGCATCAACACCGCGGCGTCGATGAGCGTCGACGCGAGCGTCACCGCCGCCTTCGCGAGCCTCGCCAACGACCACGAGCGCCTGCACGACCGCACGCAATGGCTGCTCGAGCGCTGCGCAGGGCACGGAGAGGACGCGCCGCTCGCCGCAGCAAAGACGTGGATCACGGACCACAGCGGGTTTCTCGTGCTGACGGGAGACGGGGCGCTCGTGTGCCACGCGCGCTACGTGCACACGGTCG
This sequence comes from Myxococcales bacterium, assembly GCA_013298625.1. Classification (GTDB taxonomy): domain Bacteria; phylum Myxococcota_A; class Polyangia; order Polyangiales. The sequence continues at coordinate 4,962 of JAAFIF010000029.1, read as the reverse complement.
ACGACGATCGCGCGCTGCTCGCCTCGCTCGGCGCGGTGTGCGATGCGCTCGAAACAGCCGCGCGCGCGGGATACCGGTGACGCGAGCGCACTCGGGTCCTGACCGACGCGCGACGGCAGCGGCCACTCGCGCTATCCCAGCAGCATCCGCGACGCGCGCTCGACGTCGCCCTCAGTGAGCCCGATGAGGGAGTCCACTCGAACGCACCGCGGTTCGACAGCCCCCAGCGCCTCTTCGTCTTCGAGCGCCACGAACGCCTCGACCATCGGGCCCGACCAGGCTGCGAGCCACGCCAGAATCTCGTCGCCCCGCGTGAGCCGTACGCCGTCGACGCTGCGGTACAGGCTCTGGGTCACGTCGATGACGGGCCGCGCGAGCCCCCGCGACGCGAGCAGCTCGTTGAGCTCGTCGAGCGAAGCGCGCTTGCGCCACGAGGACGAGAGCACCACGACGGCGTCCGTCTGCGCGACGAGAGCGTTGACCCGCTGCACCGCGGCGGGGTCGATCGCGGCGGCGCTCCACCAGGACGCGCCGTCGGGCCACGGGTGCTCGGCGAAGAAGCGATCGCTGTTGAGCACCCCGTCGATATCGAGAAACACCACGCGCATCGTGTGCGGGGCGATCTAGCACGCGCGGGCAAGCGGGCGCAGGCGAACGGGGCCGGTGTTCAAGAGTTCACGAATGGGGCCGGCAAACGGCGTCGAACCTGAGCGCGTTCGCCGCGACGCCTCTCGGCATCACCGCGCCACTCGGGCTCTCGGCGCAATCGCTGCCGCACCAGGAGTCGGAGTGCTCAACGCCTCTCGAACCCCGCTGGGCGTAATTGCAGATCGTGCGGATCGAGCGCGAACAGTGCGCCGCGCTCGAAACAGCCGCGCGCGCGGGATACCGGTGACGCGAGCGCGCGAACCCTGGCGATCGCCGCGATCGTCGACGCGGTCAGCGCTGCGCTCTTTCACAAGAGGGACATCGCGACGCGCGAAGGGCGCCAGCGCCGAGTCGAGATCGGGACGACGAAGACTCACGGAGCCTTTGCTTTGCCCTCTTCGTCCATGCGTTTCGCCAACCGAAAAGCAAAGAGCGCTCCCAGCGTCAGCCCCGTGACAGCGCCGGCCGCGTGTGCGTGCCAACCACGGTTGGGATGTCCCTCGATCGCCGGCAAAATCTCAGTGTATCCGAAGTACCCGATGCCGAGCATCATCGGGGCGACGCGCCACCACCAACGGACCTCTCGTTGCGTCACCCAAAGAACGGCCGCCATCACGACCATCGACGCCGCGACTCCCGAGGCTCCATACAAATCCCGTGAATCGACGAGGTGAAAGCCAGCGGCGGTCGCGACGGCGCTGAGCGCAAAGGACGCGACGAGCCGCGCTGGACCGAGACGCCACTCGCACAGCGTCATCGCGACGAGCAGCGCCAGGCAATTGCTCTCGAGATGCGAGCGATTGCCGTGGATAAACACATAGCTGATAAACTGGATTGCTCTGGGATGAATCCCATCGAACACCCAGCGCGCGGGCAGAGGGTCGGGACCGATTCCCGTGCGCTCGCGGGTGCTGTCATCGAGCCAAAACGCCGCACACAGCGCGGCGACGATGAGCGCAGTGACAACGGGCGCCTTCGCAACCATTCGGGCAAGTCTGGGTGCGATCGCCATCGGTCAGCAATGCCTCGAAGCGGCGCGCGACTCGCGGTGGGCACGACCAACCCACAGGACAGAGAAGGCACCGACAGCACGGGGCCGAGCAATGGCCATCACGCGCCTCTGCCGTGCGGCCATCACACCCGCCCTAGCCCATGGTGCCTGGGTTGCCGAAGGCCTCGACCCCACCCGCGGGAACAGCGTCGTTCGGTCGATCGCGGAGCACACGGGCCGTCTCGAGGTCGTCGGGATCCAAGAAGTTGGGCAGCCCATCCCCATCGCTGTCGGTGAGCTCGGAGCCAGCGTTCATGGGGTCCGTCCCGTTGGCGCTCTCGAACGCGTCCGGCTCGCCGTCACCGTCGCTGTCCGCGTCGGCCATCATCATGTTGGTGCCGAGCAAGAATTCGGTGTCGTCGCTCGCCATGTCGCCGTCCGAGTTGATGCTCTCTGGGTTGCTGTTGGTGTAGGCGCGCTCTTGCCCGTTGAGCAGCTGATCGCCGTCGCTGTCGGCGTATTCGTTGGGGTCGTCCAGGTTGAACTCGACGTTGTCTGGCGTCCCGTTGCCGTTGCTGTCGGCGCTCAGCGGATTGGTGCCCGAGCCAAAGAACTCGAAGCCATCTGGGATCGTGTCGCCATCGGTGTCGGCGTTGTTGGGGTCCGTGCCCACGCGGCGTTCGGCGACGTCGCTGACGCCGTCGCGATCTGCGTCGGGGCCCTGGCTGCCCGAGCGATTGCCCAAGCGAATGTACATCGGCCGTGAATTGGCCAGCGTCGTCGGACCCGTGGCGCCCGCGACGCGATTGCGCACCAGGCAAAACTTACCGTCGTACATGTTCGCGATCCACGTGCGCTGGATCCACACCGGATCGAGACCGTCGAAGGCGACCGCACGCGCCGCCGGTGAGGGGCTCGTCACGGGTGCCAGGGGCGTGCGGTTGGCGCGTGGTCCGAAGGGTGTCGGTGGCTTGGCTTTGGAGCAGCCACTCGAAGCGACCATGAGCGCACAGCCAATCGTTGCGACCATCGTGTGTTTGTGTCGCGAAAACAGTGAACGCGTCCGTTGGTGCATGACTCTCACGGTAGTTGCCTTCGCTGCACGCGTCCACGGCGAAGCCAGTGATTGCGGCTCGCGCAGAGGAGCGTCGGGCGCGCGTTTCGCCTGCGATTCTGCGCTCGAATCCCATCGACGCGCCGAAGCAGAAAGGGAGAGTCAGGTGCCAAGTGGGTAGGCTGCAGCGCGACTCGGGCTCGGCCGCGTGTCTCGCTCGCCGCTACCTCCGCAGGATTGCAATCACACTCCTTGGCGGTCGTCTGCCTGTCGTGAGTCCTTCGAGTCTGATGGCTTCGACCGAGAACGTCGCTCGAGCCGCCACGCCGCGAGGAGCGCCAACCAAAACCCCGCTTGCAGCACAGTGTCCGATGCGCCCTTCATCCGTGCGTACGGAGACCGCCTTCGATCGATTCGAACGTGCTCGATGCTCGCCCCATTCGTGCGCGACCGGAGCAGCAGCTGTCGAATCTGCCGGCGAAGCGAGCGCAGCTGCTCGCTGAGCGAATCGATCTGCTGTTGCATCGCGACGGTGTTGTTCGCTCGCTGCGCTTGTGTCGAAAGCCGCTGCTGCAGCTCTTCGTTCAGCGCTTTGTACCGAGCGATCCATGGCAACTCTGGGCGGCCGACGCCGGGCATTTGCGCCATTCGCGGGCCCCCGACGACGCCGTACACCTCTCCCGTGGGCGCGACGAATCCCGTGAATCCTCCGTTGCCCGAGCGCGCGACGGTCACGCGCGCCTCGACCGCGCGAAAGATGTTGAACCGAACCGAACGCAGGACGTCATCGGTGTGGTTGCCCCACCAATCATTGGCGATTTGCAGCCAGAAGTCCGGTTTGTTCTCTCCGCTGATCGAGGGGTAGAACGCGAAATCGGGCCACTCGGTCTCGAAGCAAATGGGGACCGCGAAGCGCGCTCCCTCGATGGAGAAGAGCGTGGGGGAGTCTCCGGCGGCGATCCACGGTGGCCATTGGGGTTGGGCGTTGTGAACGCGGAGCAACCATTGGTGCGCCGAGCGCAGCGCCCCCACGGATGACTCGCTCCAAGGGAGCCATTCGTACCCGAAGAACAGCGTCATTTTGTCGTGTCGCGCAGTCGGGACGACCTGCCCAGGCTCGATCAAAAATGCGGAGTTCATCCGTTGCCACTGCCCGCGGCGGACCGTCGATGCGCCGCCTCCCACGATCAACGGAACTCCGAACGATCGCACCATGCTCGTGACGGCCTGTCGCTGCGCGCGACCCTGCGTTTGCGCCAGCGCGATGCGCGATCGATCTGCCGCAGAATCGTGCGAGATCTCCTCGGACCTGAGCAGCCGCTGCGCCATCGCGTCGGTCGCTGCGACCTCGGTGAACTCCGGTGAAATGGTGCCGTCGAGCACGGACTCAGGCCACGCGATCAACGCTGGCCGCTCGCTGGGAGACGCGCTTCGCAGAGCGCTCGAAGTGGTCGCGAACAGACCGCGGATCCCCGATGACTGCGTGGGAAAAACCTCTCTGTCGTTGAAGTCATCGCTCTGCACGACCATCACTCTTGGGCCCTGGATGATGGTGCGTTTGCCCTCGTGCAAGCGGTACGCGCCATAGCTCGCGACGACGATCCAAACCGCCGTCACGGCGAGCAGCTCGCTGCGCGCGGAGGCGTGACGCGGGCGACTCTCGGGCCAATAGCGGCGCAGGATCAACGCCGCGACAGCGCCGCTCGAGCAAGCGATGGCGAAGGACAAGCCGGCCATTCCGAAGAGATCACACACTTGCAGGGCCCACAGCTGAGCGTGCATCGCCGTCGCGAGCCGATGCCACCCCGGAACGATCTGCGTGTTTCGCACCAGCTCGCCCGCAGACCACAGCAGACCGACCATGAGCGTGAGCGGGAGCGCCGTGCGCTTCGCCAGCACGCGCAAGGCATATCCACCACCGACGATCGCCGGAACAAACGGCACCAAACACAGCGCGGGGTACGCTGCGAACACGTTGCCGACCTCGCGATGCATCGCATAGAACCCAGGAAAGAGCGCGAGATACCCGATCATCGGCGCCATCCGCTGCGTCGTCATCACGAGCAACAACCACGGGACGAGCGCCACAAAGATCACTGGCCACGCCCCGTCGATCGACATCGAAACGTACAGTACGATCGGCGCCAGCAACGACAACGCACAGGTCGTCGTCGCGCGCTTCCAGCGTTGGTTCGGCTGTCCCACGGGGTCTACTTCTGCCTTGCCCATTGCTGTTGAAGTGAGCGGTTTCTTGGCCGTCGCGAAGAGC
>JAAFIF010000077.1 GCA_013298625.1 Myxococcales bacterium | reverse complement strand
ACTATTTTCAGTCGTGGCAAGAGCGCTTCGGGACCGAGGACATGGGCGAGGCGCTCGCACGGGCGAGCGCGCAGTCGGTGGACTACGACCGGTGCTGGGTGCGCGACGAGCCGAGCGAGCGCGAGACGCCGACGCTGATGACCCGGGTCACGATCGCGGCGTTCTGGGAAGAGCGCGCGGGGGGTGAGAAATTTCTGAGGTTTCCGCGGGTGGCGCTCGACGGGCCGAGCGCGAAGAACGGGTATCGACGGTTCGCGCTCGGCGACGGTGAGCCGCTCAGCGACGAAGAGAACGAGCTGCTGCGCGCGGTCTACCTCGACACCCGCGAGGGCACCGCGCTGCGCGAAGGCGACCTGGTCTTGTTCGACAACCTTCGCTTCGGCCACTCGCGCGAGAGCTTCGAGGGCGAGCGCGAAGTCTACGTCGCCATGGCCGGCGAGCGCTGGGAGCGCCCCGCCGAGCCCGCGCCCCCGATCGAGCTCTTCGCCACGCGCTTCGCAGGCACCGCGCCGTCCATCGAGACCCACTACGCCATCGCGCCGAGCTTCGTCCGCCGCGACGAGCGCTTCGCCGCACGGACGTTCGACGCCGAAGGGCTGCTCGACGATCGCGCGGCCGAGTCCATCCTTCGCGAGCTCTCTGCGCACGGCGCCGTGCACGTCCGCAACACCGGGATCACCGTCGCATCGCCGAGCGAGCTCGACCCCGCCGTCCTCGCGCGGCTGCGCTTCGGCCCCGAGCACAGCTTCGCCTGGGGCGGGATGAACAGCGGACGCACCACCCGCAAAGCGCTCTCGCGCGCCCTTCGCGCCACTGACGAATACCCGCCACACCTGTGGCTGTTGCCCCACAACGAAGTGCTCTACCAGCGACATCTGCCAGCGAATTTGCTGTTCTTCTCGTCCGATGCCTGCCCGCCCGACAAGGGCGGACGCACCTTCGTCCACGAGGCCGACGGCGTGCACCGCTGGCTGCTCGCTCGAGGAGAAGAAGGCCGCGCGCTCGTCCGCGCCCTGCGCACACACGGAATGCTCATCGAGATGGGCTTCGTCGACGAGCGCCACCCGGACAAGCACAAGAACTACTTTCGCTCGTGGCAAGACCGCTTCGAGACGCAGTCCATGGACGAGGCCGAGGCGCGCTGCCGCGCGAGCGACCTGCAGTTCGACGCGTGCTGGTGGAAGCAAGAGCCCACACAATCAAGTGAGCCTGTGTTTACCCTCATGACTCGCGTGCTCGTGCCCGCGTTCTACACGGACCCAACGAGCGGCCGCGAGAGCATGTTCTTCCCCCGCGTCGCGCTCGACCCGCCGTCGATCATCAACGGCCACCGGCGCTATCCGCTCGGCGACGGACGAGAGCTCACCGATCGCGAGGTCGACCTGCTGCTCGGAGCCTTTCTCGCGACCCGAGAGGGCCTTCACTACGAGCCTGGAGACATCCTGCTCGTCGACAACATCCGCTATGGCCACTCGCGCGAGGCCTTCACGCCGCCGCGCACCCTCGGCGTCGCCATGGCCGGCAGCGTCTCGACCGAACACTGCGCGCGGCGACAGCCATGACCGCCGAGCGCTTCAGCCCCAACCAGTTTCGTCACGCCGCGACCATCGACGCCCCGCGCGTGTACCGCGACGGCCAGTGGCGCACGTTCGAGCCCCCTGCCCCGGTCGAGCGCACCCTCCGCGGCCGCCGCTGGCTCTTGCGCCCCGGGATCACCTTCACGCCCTACGCGAACCCCACCCGCTGCAACGCGCACTGCGCGTTCTGCTCCGAAGAGCTGCAGCGCCTCGACGCCACGCGGCTGTCCGCGCACACGGTGATCGCCGACTACGACCGATACTTCTCAGCGCTCGACCGCGCCTTCGCCGAGCTCGCGGGGCTCTCGATCGGCTTGTCCCTCAGCGGCCTCGAGGCGACCAGCGAGCCCGAGTGGCTCTTGCGGCTGCTCTCGCTCATCGAGCAGCACCCGGCGCTCTTCGCCGAAAAAGTGCTCTACAGCAACGGCTCGGGCCTGTGCGTGGACGCGCGGATCGCCCCCGCGCTCGCGCGCGTCGGGTTCGATCGCGTCGAGCTCTCTCGGGCGCACTTCGACGCGAAGACCAACCACAAGATCATGCGCTTCGACCTCGCGCAGCCCGTCCGCCGCGCAGAGGCCTTCGCCGAGACAGTGGCGCGCACCCAGCGCGAAGGCGTCCCGGTGAAGCTCGTGTGCATCCTCAACGCGCAGGGCGTCCGTTCGATCGACGACGTCGAGCGCTACCTCGATCACGCCCAGGCGCTCGGTGTCGCCCGCGTGGTCTTTCGTGAGCTCTCTGCGCTCGGAGCGATCTACCGCGAAAACCGCGAGACGCGCTGGATCGACGCCAACCGCGTCTCGGTGCGCGCCCTCATGGACGAGCTGCTCGGCGACGACGGCGTCGCCCGCCCTGGGTGGGCGCTCGAAGGCGTCACGTCTGGCTACTACTACTACAACGAGCGCTATCGCCGCGGCCCGGTCGAGGTCACCCTCGAAGGCTCGAGCTACGTCGCGCACCACGAGGCCGTCGAGTCCGGCGTGCTGCAAAAGCTGGTGTTTCACTCGACCCGCGAGCTGTGCGGAGATTGGGTTCCTGACGCGCAGCGCATCGGGAGCTACGACGAATGAGCGAATGGCGGTCGATCCTCCGCGCGCTCGACGCGAGCGGTCTGCGCTTCGTCACCATCGGGACGCGCGCGCTCGCGCTGCTCTACCCGGCGCGCTTCGCGGACGAGGACCCCAGCGCTCACACCGACGCGGACATCTTGATTTCGCCCGATGATTTGCAGCGATTCGCGACGATCATCGAAACGATGGGCGGCGAGGTCACCTCGTGGGGAGAGCCGTTCGCGCGCGCGCTCGAGCAACGGTCGCTCGCGGGGCGCTTCTATGTCCGCGCGCAGCTCACGGCGGCGCAGCTCGACGCCACGTACGAGAGCGACTGGCTCTCGCTCGACGCGCTCTACCCTCGGGCGACTCGGGTGGACGAAATCCCCGTGTGCCCAGAGAGCCTGCTCTGGACCACCAAGCTCGTCGCCGATCCGCTCAAGGCCGAGCGGCTCGCGGCCGAGCGCGGGCTCGTGATCCCGCGCGACGCGAGGGAGCGAGTCTTCGCCGCACTGCGCAAAAACAGCGGCGAACGTTAACCGTTGCCTCGATCGAACCAACGGTGGCAGCGTCTCGCGCCACTGCGCCGCACCCCGCGCGCGCGACCCGCGAGTTCGACGATGAGCACACACTCCCTTCGGCACCGAGAGCGCTGTCACTGCCATGGTTCCCTGTCGTTTCCCGTTGATCCGGGACAGGGACCGCGACCCTTTCGACTGCCCGGAGACCCCGAGCGCTTCGGCCGCCCGCGCGCGTTCGACGTCAAGAGCCTCTCGGTCGAGCTCTCGTTCGACTTCGACCACAAGGCCGTCGACGCCACGGCCACCCTCGTGGTCTCGCGCCGCGATCGCGCTGCAAAAACGCTGAGCCTCGACGCAGTAGGCTTCATCCTTCACAGCGTCACGGACCACGACGGCCGCGCCCTCGAGCACCGCTACGACGGCGATCAGCTCTTCGTCTCGCTCGGCTCGTCCGCGGTCGGCGCCGAGCACACCGTCCGCGTTCGCTACCGCGCCGTCCCCCCGCGCGGGCTCTACTTCATGCTCCCCGACGAGCACCGGCCGAGCCGCCCCGTCCAAGTGTGGAGCCAGTGCCAGGACGAAGACGCCCGCTATTGGATCCCCTGCCACGACTACCCCAACATGCGCATGAGCACCGAGTTCATCGTGCTCGCGCCCGAAGGGTGGCACGTGCTCTCCAACGGCGTGCTCGTCTCCAAGAGCCACGCCGAAGGAACGCACCATCAAGACCCCGCCAAGATCGGCGCCACGGGCAAGGGCCTCGTGCGCTGGCACTGGCAGCAGCGCGAGCCGCACGTCGCGTACTTGATGACCCTCGTCGCCGGACGCTTCAGCGAGATCGTCGCCGACACCCCGACGCTCAGCGTCCGGTACTACGTCGACCCCGGCCGCGAAGAGGACGGCAAGCGCGCCTTCGGCCGCACGCCCGCGATGATCGAGCACTTCGAGAAGCGCTTCGGAGTGCCGTTCGCGTGGGCCAAGTACCACCAGATCGCCGTTCATGATTTCACCTTCGGCGGCATGGAGAACACCTCTGCCACGACGATGACCGACCGCATCTTGCTCGACGCGCGCTCGGCCATCGACAACAGCTCGGACGACATCGTCGCCCACGAGCTCGCGCACCAGTGGTTCGGAGACCTCGTCACCTGCCGCGACTGGTCGCACGCCTGGCTCAACGAAGGCTTCGCCACGTTCTGCGAGCACCTCGACGCAGAGGCGAAGGGCGGCGTCGACGAGTATCGCTACTCGCTCGAAGAGCACGCGCACGGGTACTTCGGCGAAGACGGCGCGCGCTACCGCCGCCCCATCGTCTGCTCGACGTACAACAACCCCATCGACCTGTTCGACCGACACCTCTACGAGAAGGGCGGATGGGTCCTGCACATGCTGCGCTGCGAGCTCGGCGACGAGCTGTTCTTCGGCGGCGTCAAGCGCTACCTCGAGCGGCACCGCGGCTCGATCGTCGAGACGCGAGACCTCTTGCGCGCGCTCGAAGAAGAGTCGGGCCGCTCGCTCGAGGCCTTCTTCGATCAGTGGGTCTACCGCGCAGGTCACCCCGAGCTCGACGTGAAGGCCTCGCACGACGCCGACTCCGGATTGCTCACGGTGCGCGTGAAGCAGAAGCAGAGCGTCGACGCCGTCACGCCGCTGTTTCGCTTCACGCTCGAGCTCGCCGTCGTCCACGACAAGAGCGAAGCCCTGCACGCGCTCGAGGTCTCGCAGGGCGAGCACTGCTTCGTGATCAAGTGCGAGAAGGCCCCCACGCGCCTCGCGATCGACCCGCGCGGCGCCGTGCTCGCCACGTGGTCCTTCGACCTCGCCCGCGACTGGCTGCTCGACGCGCTCGCCAACGACCCGCGCGCCGTCGTCCGCTGGCGCGCGGCGCACGCGCTCGGCAAGCGCGACGAGCCCACGGTCGTCGACGCCCTCGCGAAGTGCGTGCGAGAGGACCGCTTCTGGGGCGTCGCGTTCGAAGCGGCCGGAGCCCTCGGCGCGATGGGCTCGGCCCGCGCGTACCAGGCGCTCGCGGCGCTGATCGACGTGAAGCACCCGAAGGTGCGCCGCGCCGTGGTCGCCGCGCTCGGCGAGTTCAAGACCGAAGCTGCTGCAAAATTGCTGGCCGATCGGCTCATCAAGGGCGACGAGAGCGTGCTCGTCGAGGCCGAGCTCGCGCGCAGCGCCGGCCGCACCAAGCGCAAAGAGCTCGTGTACGACGCGCTCGTGACGGCCATGGGCCGCGAGTCGTGGCGCGACGTCGTTCGCGCCGGAGCGATCGACGGCTTCGCCCGCGCCCGCGCCAAAGAGGCGATCGCGCTCATCGAGCCGCACTCGCTGCGCTCGGCCTCGCTCGGGACGCGCCGCACCGCGGTGATGGCCATGGCCGAGCTCGGGCACAAAGACCGCGTCGTGCGCGAGAAGCTCGAGCAGCTCGTCGACCTCAACGACCCGTATTTCACCCCAGAGCTGTTTCGCGCGCTGGTCAAGCTCGGCGACGCCGACGCGCTCGCGGTGATCGAGCAGGCCATCGCGAAGTCCATCGACGGACGGGTGCAGCGGCACGGACGCGAGGCCTCTCGCGCGCTTCGCTCGGACAGCGCGGCGGGCGACGAGGTGCGCAAGCTGCGCGATCAGCTCGAGCAGGTCGAGCAGCGCGCGCGCACGCTCGAAGACGCGATGGCCGCGCTCGAAGCGAAGGTCGCGCCGCCCGCCGCGGCGAAGGGCGCGAAGAAGAGCGCGAAGAAGAGCGCGAAGAAGAGCGCCAAGAAGGCAGCCAAGAAGAGCGCGCCCCGCAAGCGCTGAGCGACGCTTCGCTACGAGGCCTTGGCGCGGCGCTCTTCGACGGCGAGCATGCCGCCGCGCATCGAGACGACGCGGCGAAAGCCCATGGCGAGCAGCTGAAACGCTGCTTTTCCTGAACGACCGCCAGAGCGGCAGATGAGCGCGAGCGGGGCTTCGCGGTCCCAGCCCTTGGCGGCGTCACCCACGGTGGCGAGCGGGACGAGCGCGCTCGCGGGGATGTGTCCGAGCGGGCCGTCGAACTCGTTGGGCTCTCGCACGTCGACGAGGCGCACGCCGTTGGGCGCGCCGAGCACCCAGTCGATCGAGACCTCGGGCACGCCCGCGGCGCTCACTTCGATCGGCGCCCACGCCTCGGTCACGGGCAGCTCTGGGTCCGCGTGCCCTCCTCCGCCGTGGAGGTTCGCAGGGACGGCGATGTTGATCTTCTTGGGGTACGCGAGCTGGAGGCTCTTCATGATCTCCACGAACTGCTCGACGCTCTTGCCGCCGCCGAGCCGCGGGTTGAGCCGCTTCTCTTCGCCCACCGTCGAGACGAGGCGCCCCTTGTAGTCGTGGCCCGGGTAGATCTCGCACGCGTCCGGGAGCGTGAAAATTTGCTCATGAATCGAGCGATACAGCGTCGCGGCGTCGCCCTGCTGAAAGTCCGTTCGACCGCAGCCGCGGATCAAGAGCGCGTCGCCCGTGAAGACCTTGCTCTGGTCGTCGAGCACGAACGAGAGGCAGCCGTTGGTGTGTCCCGGCGTCTCGCGCACCTCGAGCGAGCGCCCGCCAAACTCGACGCGCAGCCCGTGACGCAGCAGCACGTCGGGCCAGCCGGTGCCCGTGCGCTCCGAGAGGGCGGACTTGCAGCCGGTGCGCTGGCGAAGCAGCCCGAGGGCGGTGACGTGATCGGCGTGCACGTGGGTGTCGAGCGCCCACTCGAGCTCGAGTCCGAGCTCGCTGATCACCGCGAGGTCGCGGTCGAGCTGCTCGAGAACCGGGTCGATGATGACCGCTTTGCGCGTGGCCTCATCGGCGAGGAGGTAGGTGTACGTCGAGCTCTCGGGGTCGAACAGCGGTCGAAACAGCATTGGGATTCTCAGCTCCACTTGAATATGTGTGATGAAGTCGGCGATCGAGCGACGCGCTCAGGGGTGCGTGGCGACCGGAGTCGGAGGGGGCGCGCGCAGCTTGCGGACGATCGCGCCGAGCAAGAGCGGCGTGAGCATCGCGGCGATGAGCTGCGGGGCGTGCGTGGCGATGGTCACGCGGTAGCCGAAGAGCTTGGGGATCTCTTGGCCGAGGACGAAGACCGACATCACGACGATGAACCAGCCGAAGCCCTTGCGAAGCGAGTCGGGGTGGACCTTGGAGACGAGGGACGTTCCGATGACCGAGCCGACGATGGCGGCGGCGATGACCATGGCGGCGAGGCTGTAGTTGATCGAGACGGTCGAGACGTAGCCGGCGAAGCCCGCGAAGGACTTGAGCGCGATGACCATCAACGAGGTCGCGACGGCGTTGGGCATCGAGAGCCCGGCGAGCAGCGCGAGCGCAGGAACCACCAGAAACCCTCCGCCAGCGCCCACGAGCCCCGTGACCGCGCCGACCACGAGCCCCTCGACGAGGATCAGCGGCAGCGACAGCTCGCGCTTCTCGTCGCCCTTCGCTGCGTCCGCCCGCTTCGGGCGCATCATCGCGACGGCGGTGATCAGCATCATCGCGCCGAACGCGAGCAAGAGCACCGAGCTCGGGATGAACTTCGCGACCCGGCCTGCCGAATACGCCCCGATCATCGACGACGCGCCGAAGATCGCGCCGATGCGCCACTGCACTCTGCCCGCGCGAGCGTGGGGGATCAGCGCCGCGATGCTGGTGGTCCCCACGACGAGCAACGACATGGCGATGGCGACCTTGGCGTCGAGCTTGAAGACGTAGAGCAGCAGCGGGACCGTGAGGATCGAGCCGCCGCCGCCGAGCATTCCCAGCGAGACGCCGATCAGGACAGCGATGACGAGACCGAAGACGAGCATTGCGATGTTCCTCGGGGAAGGCTGCTCAGCGAGCGGCGTGCCAGCGCGATTTTGTCTGGGATTTTTCGGATCTGCTGCGCACGCGAAACACAAGAGAAACAACGTTTCAGACACAATGAAACACTGCTGATTCGTGCGTTGCGCCTCGCCACTAGAGAACAAGCTCGCGCAGCGCTTGCAGAGAGCGCGGCACGGCTCCTGCTGAGCGCAGGCTCTGCGCGTCGCTCTCGGGCGGCGCAAGAAAGGACCGCGACCTTCTTCGCATGTCGCACTGGATCGAATGGAGCAGAGCCCTCGCGGGCGGCGTACTGATCGGAGCGAGCACCGCTCTCTTTCTGGCGTTCAACGGACGAATCGCAGGGATTTCAGGGATCGTTGGCGGCCTCGTCTCGATCGTGAAGGGCGACACGTACTGGCGCGCGATGTTCGTCGCCGGCCTCGTCGTCGGCGGCCTCGCGCTCGCGCTGCTCGCGCCGTGGACGATGGGCGCGAGCGTCGCGTCGCTGCCCGTCGTGGCGCTCGCAGGCGCGCTCGTCGGCGTCGGGACGCGCCTCGGCAACGGCTGCACCTCGGGCCACGGCGTCTGCGGAGTGGCGAGGCTCTCGCCGCGCTCGATCGCAGCGACCATCGTCTTCATCAGCACCGGCGCGATCGCCGTGCTCGTCCGACGCGCCCTCGAAGGAGGCTCCGCATGAACACCACACGCCAACAGGGATGGGTCGCATTTGCGACCGGGCTGCTCTTCGCGATCGGCCTCGGCGTGGGGGGCATGACCCAGCCAGCCAAGGTCGTCGGCTTCTTGGATTTCTTCGGTCGCTGGGACCCGAGCTTGATGTTCGTCATGGGCGGAGCGCTCTCGGTCCACGCGCTCGTCTGGCGGCTCGTCCGGCACAAGCCCACGCCCAAGCTCTCGACGCAGTGGTTCGTCCCCACGCGGCGCGACCTCGACCGCAAGCTGCTCGGCGGCGCGGCGATCTTCGGCGTCGGCTGGGGCCTCGGCGGCTACTGCCCCGGGCCGGGCATCACCGCGATCGCCTCGGGCGCCGTCGAAGCCGTGGTCTTCGTGGTCGCGATGCTCGCGGGCACGAGGGCCGTGATCGCCTACGAGCGGCGAGACGCCCTGAGAAAGGCCGCAGAGCTGAGCGCTGCTGAAACAGCCGTTTCACCGTCTCCCGCCCCAGTGAAACATCACTGAGCCGCGCGGTGAAACACCGGACGCGGCCGGTTATTCGTCGGCCATCCCGAGCGCCTTCATCCGACGCCACAGCGTGACGCGGGACATCCCGAGCACCTGCGCGGCGCGCTCGCGGTTGCCGCCCACGCGCTCGAGCGCGCGTTCGATGCGCTGCACCTCGGGGCTCTTGGTGGGGTCCTCTGGCGCGGGCGCGGGAGGCGCGCTCACCACGATGCCCGCCCCGTCCCCCGCGAGCCCAGGGTCGACGATCTCTGCGGGCAGCTCGCCCTCGTTGAGCACGGGCCCTTCACCGACGACGTACGCGTACTCGAGCGCGTTGCGCAGCTCGCGGATGTTGCCCGGCCACGGGTAGCGCTGCATCGCGGCGAGCGCGCCCGGGGCGAGCCGCGCGACGCGACGCCCTCCTCCTTCGTTGAGCTCTTCGATCAACCGTTGCGCCACGAGCCCCACGTCGCCGCTGCGCATCCGCAGGGGCGGAAGAAAGATCGGGACGACCCGCAAGCGGTACATCAAGTCCGCGCGAAACGTCCCGCGCTCGACCGCCGTGCGCAGCGACTGGTGCGTCGCCGCGACGACCCTCACGTCCACGGAGATCGCCTCGCGGCCGCCCACGGGCAACACCGTGCGGGTCTCGAGCACGCGCAAGAGCTTGGCCTGCAGCTCGACCGGGACCTCGGCGATCTCGTCGAGAAAGATCGTCCCTTTGTTCGCCGCGCGAAAGAGCCCCACGTTGTCGCGCACCGCGCCGGTGAAGGCGCCCTTCACGTGGCCAAACAGCTCGCTCTCGAGCAGCGTCGCGGGAAGCGCGCTGCAGTTGATCGCGACGAACGGGCCTTTGGCGCGCGGCGAGAGCGCGTGGATCGCGCGCGCCACGAGCTCTTTGCCCGAGCCCGTCTCGCCGCGGACGAGCACGCTCGCGTCCCGGCGGGCGGCGCGCTCGATCACATGAAACACGCGTTTCATCGACGGGTCCATGGTCCACATCCCATGAAACAGCACCGGCGCCCGCGCGTCGCCCTCTTCGCGGCGCTCTTCGTCGACGAGCAAGAGCCACCCCACGCGCTCGTCGCGCGCCCCGAGCAGCGGGTTGGCGCGCACGCGCAGCACGCGCTCTCCGCCGCCGGCCACGGGCCGATGAACGAGCCCTGTCACCGCGCGCCCCGCCGCCAGCGCCTCGGCGATGGGCCGGTCGACCGCTGCTCCGCAGAGCGCCTTCGGCGCCAGCACGCCCAACGGAACGGACTCTCCCAACAAGCGCTCTGCGCCGGGCGTCACGTGCACGATGCGCAGGTCCGCGTCGAGCAAGAGCGCCGGTCCGGCGGCGTCTTCGATCGCCAGAGAAAAGAGCGACAAGTCCGTGGGAGCTTCTGGTCGACGAGGCGTGCGATTCATCGCGTCTTGCGGATACAGTACGCAGGTCGTCCGCCGGACTGAAACAACGTGCGGTGGAAACCAAAAGAGGGTCAGCGATGGCGAACGTGATGGCGATCGTGAGCAAGGCGGTCTTCGACAAGATGGTCGGCAAGGCCAAACCGAAGCTCGGAGACGTGCTCAGCACCAACCAGTACGTGAGCAACAACCCCAGGCTCGAGTCCGTGAAGGGCGGAGGCGCGCTGTTTCTCGTCACCGTTCGCCCGCCGGACGAAGCGCTCTGGCTCGTCGCGATCCTCGAAGGCCCGAAGCACAACGGGACCGCGTGGGTGGCCAAGGCCAACGCCGTGGCGATGACGGACATCGGCAAGCTCAAGGACAAGCTCAAGTTCGACTCGGGCAACGGGATCCAAGCGAAGGCCGGCGCGCTCGGCATGTCCCTGCAGACCCCGCGCGTGCTCACCGACGGCGACGTCGCGCTGCTTCGAGCCGCGGTCGGCGGCGGCGCAAGCAAGCCCGAGGCGGCCCCTGCTGCGGCGACCACGAAATCAAGTGAGCCTAAAAAAGCCAGCGCGTCCATCGACCCATGGCGCTGGCGATCGCCGCGCTCTCACGCCGAGGCGCTCTCGCTCGCGCACTGGTCGCAGCTCAACCCCACGGTGCGCGCGCGCCACGTTCGCGCGATCGAGCGGCAGTTCGGCGGCGCGGTCGAGTTCGTGCGCAGTCACGGGTTCGGCGGACGCACGGTCGAGGTGTTCGTGCACAAGGCGACGGGCGTCGCGATGCACCTGGTTCCGGGCGGGTCGTTTGCGATGGGGTTCTCCGAGCGAGACCGCGAGGCGCTCGGCAAGATCGAGGGCGGCGACGCGCTCGCGGGCTTCGTCGACGCAGACGGGCTGAAGAGCTCGAGCCCCATCGAGGTCGCGCCGTTCTTGCTCGCCGCGCGGCCGCTTCCGCCGGAGTCGCTGATGGCGCTGCTCACGGGAGACAGCGTGGACAAGAGCGCAGTGCACGCGATTCGCCGCGCAAACAGCGGCAAGTACCGCGAGCTGCTGCTCGACGGCGCCATCGCCAAGGCCAACGTCTCGCGCTTGCCCGTGCTCGAAGCGGCGCTCGAGAGCGCGGGGCTTCGGCTGCCGAGCGAGGCCGAGTGGGAGTGGGCCGCGCGCGGCGGCGCGGCGGCGCTGACGGTGGCGGGCGACGGCAAGCCCGAGAGCGCGAAGGCTGCGCCCAACGGGTTCGGCGTCGCGCGGCTCGGCGAAGAGCCCGAGCTGTGCGCAGACGGCTGGGCGAGCACGCACGAGGGGGCATCGAAGGACGGCCGCGCCCGCGCACGCAACAGCAACGGCTTGCGGGCGGTCCGCGGCGGAGCGCAGCGCGCATGGTCCCAGCGCGACGGATGGAAGTGGCTGCTCAGCGCCGCGCGAAGGCCGAGCACGGACGCGGGCGACTCGCTGGCGCTTCGCCCCGCGCTCACCATCAAGCTCTGAGCGACCGCGGCGCACGAGCCCTCGTCGTTGCCCAAGTTCTGCGTGGAGAAACAGCGGCGAAGGTGCCTGCAGCCCAAGGGCTCATGGTTGCCCAAGCGCTGCGTGGAGAAACAGCGGCACAGCGACCCGCAGCGCAAGGGGGCGGGCATCAGCGCCCGCACGGTTACTGGTTTTCTCCCGCTGAAACACCAGCACCTCTTCACGCTCTAGCGCCCATCGCGCTCACGCTCACATGCCTCAGCTCGGGCCTCGTGCCCGAGCGCTTGTCGGCTCTGCCGCACGCAAGCGCGCCATCTTGATGGCGCGCCGCACGCGTGACCTCCGCGCGCCATCAAGATGGCGCGCTTGCGCGTGGCACAGCCAACGTGCGCCCAGGCAACAGCCTGGGCTGAGGAACTCATCGTTGCCCAAGTTCTACGTCGAGACGCAGCTGCGAGATGAGAGCACGCCCCTTGGGCTCCGGGCACTTTCGCCGCTGTTTCTCCACGCAGCTTTTGGGCAACCATGAGCCCTTGGGCTGCGGGCCCCTTCGCCTGTGTTTTTCCAGGCAGAATTTGGGTAACCATGAGCCCTTGGGCTCCGGGCCGCTTCCCCACTGTTTCTCTACGCACAACTCGGGCAGCGACGAGGGCTCGCCCTCTGGCCGTGCGTCCAGCGGGCTTCGCTGTCCCCCCGCAGGCTGTCGCTACGAAGAGCAGGCGCTCAGGTGCGCTCGTCCATGGGGACGTAGTGGGTCATCGTCGGGCCGGTGTAGATCTGCCGCGGGCGGGCGATCTTGGTGCTCGGCTCTTCGATCATCTCGCGCCAGTGGGCGATCCAGCCGGGCATGCGGCCGATGGCGAACAGCACGGTGAACATGTCCGTGGGGAACCCGAGGGCGCGGTAGATGATCCCCGAGTAGAAGTCCACGTTGGGGTAGAGCTTGCGCTGCACGAAGTACTCGTCCTTGAGCGCGGCCTCTTCGAGCTTCTTGGCGATCTCGAGGAGCGGGTCGTTGATCCCGAGCTTGGCGAGGACCTTGTCCGCGGCCTGCTTGATGATCTTCGCGCGGGGGTCGAAGTTCTTGTAGACGCGGTGACCGAAGCCCATGAGGCGGAAGGTCGAGTTCTTGTCCTTCGCGAGGGCGATGAACTTGCTGACGTCGCCGCCATCCTTGTGGATGATGTCGAGCATCTCGAGCACTTCTTGGTTGGCGCCGCCGTGCAGCGGGCCCCAGAGCGCGCAGATGCCTGCGGCGATGGACGCGAAGAGGTTGGCGCGCGACGAGCCGACGACGCGGACCGTCGAGGTCGAGCAGTTCTGCTCGTGGTCGGCGTGGAGGATCAAGAGCAGGTTCATGACCTTCTCGATCTCGGGGTCGACGACGTACTCTTCGCTGGGGACGGCGAACATCATCCGCATGAAGTTCGCGGCGTACGCGAGCTTGTTGTCCGGGTAGATGAGCGGCTGTCCGATGGACTTCTTGTACGCGAACGCGGCGAGCGTGCGGACCTTCGAGATCAAGCGCGCGGCGGTGATCTCGAAGTGCTCTTTCTTATCCGGGTCGAGCGTCTCGGGATAGAAGCTCGAGAGCGAGCACACCATGGCGCTGAGCTGCGCCATCGGGTGCGCGGTCGACGGAAACCCGTCGAAGAAGCGCTTCATGTCCTCGTGGATGAGCGAGTGGCGCGTGAGCAGGTTGCTCCAGCGGGCCAGCTCGGTCTTGTTGGGCAAGTGCCCGTTGATCAACAGGTACGCGGTCTCGACGAAGGTGCTCTTCTCAGCGAGCTCTTCGATCGGAATGCCGCGATAGCGCAGAATGCCTTGGTCACCGTCGATGAACGTGATCGCGCTCTTCGTCGAGGCGGTGTTCATGAACGCAGGGTCCAGCGTGACGAGCCCCGTCTTCGCGCGGAGCTGGCCGATGTCGAGGCCCTTCTCGTTCTCGCTTCCGGTGACCACTGGCACCGTCAGGGTCTGCTGGCCGTACTTGATCTCTGCCGTATCGCTCACGAATGCCTCCGTTGGTGGCGGTGGTCGTTGGGCCTTTGCCCGCTGTTGAAAAGTCTGTCTTCGCTACGGTGCGTCACAGACCGCGAAGGTCTCGTCGCACTTCGGTGCCTCGCTCGTTGCGCAGAGCGTCGAGAGAGGGCTTTGCAGCGGGCCAAGTTGTACCCCCGTCCGCGTCAAACCGTACACACAGAGTTCACGTTGACGCTGTTTCTCTGCGCCTTCGTCCCACCCAGAACACCATCGCCAACGCGAGCCATCGCGCGATTTCTGCGCGGTGCGGCAAGGATGTCCCGACCGCGCGGCACCCACAATTTCGTTGGACCGCGTCATTCACCGCAGCGGGGACGCTCGAAACCGAACCCTGCCCCGACGCGGGCGATCGCGTCGCGCCGTCACAGTCCCATCCTGTCCGCCGCAACCCGCAGCGATCGATCACCGAGCCATCGGGACGCACTGCGGTGAACACCAGCCGCTCGCTCTCGACGTCGACCCGCACGAAGTGGTGCTCGCTCACGACCACGCGCGCGTGATCGCGCTCGAAGCGCCGGCGATACAGCGGCGATCCCCCGCCGCCCGTCACGATGTACCGCAGGCCCTGGTCGTCGCCGCGCTCGTACAAGTGATCGTGCCCCGCGATCGTCGCGTCGACGCGGTGACGCCGCAGCATCGTGACGACCTCACCCCGACGAAAGGGCCGGTTGTCCCCGTGCGGACCGCTCGAGCGCGGCCCCCAGTGCGAGACGAACAGGACCCATCCGCGGTGCTCGTCCGCCGCCCGCCGCGCAGCCGCGAGCCGCTGATCGAGCCACTGCGCCGTGCCTTCGTCGGAGAAGTCATCGTACGCGTTGACCAGCACGAGATGAACGTTTCCCCACGCGAACGCGTAGTCGAGCTCGGGCGACGGGCTCTCGGCGCTGGGCGCGCAGCGCACGTAGCGACGGTACAAGTCCACGCCGCTCGACCCCGGCCGCGAGAGCTCGTGGTTGCCGATCACAGGAAGCATCGGCGTCGAAGCCAAGAGCTCACCTTCGATCTCGAAGAAGCGCTGCCAATGGTCCTCGTCGCGGCCGTCGTCGACGAGATCCCCCGTGTGGATCGCCCACTCGGCGCCCTCGCGCGCGATCGCGCTCACCACCGCGCGGTGCGAGCCCGCCCGCGAGCGCGTGTCCCCATAAATCGCGAAGCGAAACGGCGTGAACTCTCCCCCCGCAGGCGCCGTCGCGAAGCGCCCGCCATAGCCATCCACTCCCTCTCCGCGCACGGCGTACCGATAGCGCGTCGCGGGCGTCAGCCCGCGCACGGTCACCTCGTGCAGCGCTGTCCGCTCGGCGCTCTCGACGCTCACCGCGCCCTCGCCGTGCGCCGCAGCGTCGCCGGGCAGATCGTCGGGCCACACGGTGACCGAGAGCGGACCGCGGACCTCGCGCTCGGCCATCACCGTGATCTCGGTCGCGCGCGGGTCCATCAGCCACGGCCCCTTGCGCAGGCCCGACTGCGCGTCGGCGCGCGCGGCTTGAAGCGCGCTCAGCGCCAGCGCGACGAGCGCGGTTCGAACGTGGGTCGATCGCACGGACCGATCGGCTATATCCCACGCAACCATGGCGACGCCACCCTCGACGAACGCGCGCCGCGCCGCCCTCGCCCGCGTGCTCGCGACGCACCACGCCCTCGACCGCACGAGCGCCCTCGCCCGCGACCCCGTTCGCTTCGCGCGCCGCTACGCCCGCCGAGAAGACCGCGAGATCGCCGCGCTCGTCTCGGCGCTGCTCGCGTTCGGCAACGTCACCACCATCGCCAACAAGCTCGAAGAGCTCTTGGTCCATCGCCTCGGTGATCGACCGGCGCTCGCCGCGCGCGAGTGGCCGCGGGCCGCGCTCGAGCGCGCGCTCGGCTCGTTTGTGCACCGCACCTTCGTGGGACGCGACATCGCCGGGCTGCTCTTCGCCGCAGGCGCCATGCAGCGCGAGCACGACGGGCTCTATGTCCCCCTCGCGCACGCGGCGCAGCGCGAAGGCTCGCTCAAGCCCGCGCTCGTCCACTGGACGCGCGAGCTGCGTCGCGCTGCGTTCGGCGACGCGCTCTCGCGCAGCCAGCGGCACCTCTTGCCAGACCCCGAGGCGCAGAGCGCGTGCAAGCGCCTCGCGCTGCTCTGCCGATGGATCGCGCGCCCCGACGACGGAGTGGACCTCGGGTTGGCAGCGATCGCGCCGAGGATGTTGGTCGTTCCGCTCGACGTGCACGTGCACAGGATCGCGAGGGCGCTGGCGCTGACCGAGCGGCCCACGGCCTCGTGGCTCGCGGCGCTCGAGGTCACCGCGGCGCTGGCCGAGCTCGACGCAGAGGACCCCGTGAAGTTCGACTTCGCCCTGTGCCACACAGAGATCGCGAAGCGCTTCAGCCCGAAGGATTGAAGCGATACCCCACGCCGCGCACGGTCTCGATGAACTTCGGGTCCGCAGGATCGTCCCCGATTTTGCTGCGCAACCTCGCGATGAAGTTGTCGACCGTCCGCGGCGTGCCCGCGTGCCCAGCGCCCCACACGGCCTGCATGATCTGCTCGCGCGTCACCGCGCGCATCGGCTGATCGGTCAGGTACTTCAGCAGGTCGAACTCGAGCGCCGTCACTTCGATCTCGGCGCCGTTGACCTTCATCACGCGCGCCTCGGCGTCGAGCTCGACCGGGCCGAACTTCACGACCGACGCCGACGTGCGACGACGGCTGCGACGAAGCAGCGCGCGGACGCGAGCGAGCAGCTCTGCGAGGCCGAAGGGCTTGGTGACGTAGTCGTCCGCGCCGAGCGAGAGACCGAGCACTTTCTCGGCCTCCGAAGCGCGCGCAGAGAGCACCAAGATCGGCACGTCCGAGTCGTCCTTGCGCACCTCGCGCAGCACGTCGAAGCCGTCCATGCCGGGCAGGCCCAAGTCGAGGATGATGAGATCCGGCATCGCCGCGCGCACCGCGCGCACCGCGGCGATCCCGTCGCTCGCGCACAGCACGCGAAGGCCGTCGATCTTGAGGTTCATCTCGAGCCCCTTTTGGATCGACGGATCGTCTTCGACCAACAACACCGTGGCGGCCATGCTCGCGCGAGAGATGACACCCTTCCTGAGATTCGTCGAGCTTTTCGGCTCGATCGCGCTCAGTGCGGCGTGTCCGCGAGCGGCAGGCTCACGATGAAGACGCTGCCGTTCGGCGTGTTGGGCTCGACGCGAACGCTCCCCCGGTGCGCGTCGACGATCGCGCGCACCATCGCGAGGCCGAGCCCCGTACCCACGATTCCCTGCGTTTTTGCTGCCGAACCTCGATAGAACTTCTCGAAGATCTTCTTGCGCTCGCTCGGCGCGACGCCCGGCCCGTTGTCGGCGACGGACACCTCGACCATCCCGTTGACCAGCCGCGCGCGCACGCAGACCTTGCGCGGCGGCTTCGAGTATCGAGCGGCGTTCTGCAGCACATTTCCCAGCGCGTCCACGATCGCCTTCGCGTCCACGTCGATGTCTGGCAGGTCGTTGGGCACGTCCCTCTCGACCTCCACTTCGCTCTGCATCCGCACGAGCTCGAACGCGTCGAGCGCCTCTTGCACGACGGCCGTGACGCGGCACCGGCGCGGCTCGTAGATGCGCCGCGCGCTCTCGATCCGCGCCCAATCGAGCAGGCGATCGACCAGCCCGAGCAGACGCGAGGTCTCTTGTCCGAGCGCGTCGAGGCACGCCTGCGCGGTCTCGGGGTCCTTCGCGCGCCCGAGCTGCAGGGTCTCGACGAACATCTGAATCGACGTCAGCGGCGTGCGCAAATCGTGCGAGACGCGCGAGACGAACTCGCTCTGCAAGCGGGCGAGCTCGGCCTCGCGCGCGATGAGGATCGAGCTGACCACCACCGCCGTGGCGACGGTGAGCGCCATCCCGAGGATCAAGATCCCCATGATCACGTCGCGGCCGCCCGTCCCCGTGGCCATCACCAAGATCCCCACGGTGATCAGCGCCAGCGACGGGACGCCAGCGACGTAGATCACCAGGCGGTTGGTGGTGCGCAGTCGCCGCGAGCGCAGGTCGAGCCCGAGTCGAATGCGAGGCGGCGTCGAGGGAGGGCGCGAGTCGTCGCTCGCGACGACCTCGGAGTCTTCGAACGAAGTGGGCGGTGGTGTCATGGGCAGCGAACCGTTCGGCGTCCTGCGCAGACGCACTGAGAGATCATCGGACGGCGCAGCGCGCGTCGCAACCACCGCCGCGCCGAGGACCTCGATCGCGCTGCGCGTTCGCCGCGAGGCCCCTAGCGGAGCGCTCGAGGGTCCGACAGCGCGATCGCCTCATCCGCGCTCAACGGTCGCCCCACGGCCGCGCCGCGCGCCTCGTCGCAGCCGAGCGAGCGCAGCCGAGCGAGCGTAGCCTCGTCGTCGACCCCGACGCCGCGGCTGCGCGCGTGGAGCCGCCGAGCCACGGCGAGCAACGATTGCACAACGATCGCCGCGCGCTCGTTGTCAGTCACCGTCCCGATCAGCGCTCCGCCGAGCTCGACCGCGTCGAACGCAACCAACGAGAGCGCCTCCACCCCCTCTGTCGCCGCGAGCCGAGTGCTCACCGCCACGCCCTCGGCGCGCACCGCGCCGAGGGCGCTCGCCGTCCGACCCGTCAGGTGCCCGACGCATTGAACCTCCAGCGCCGATGCGTCCAGCGCGTACGTCTCGAGCGCCGCGCGAAGGACCGAGACGAAAAGCGCGTGCTCGACCTCGACCGCGCCGAGCTCGACGATCATTCGCAGCGACATCGCTCCGCGAGCGCGACGCGCGGCCAGCACCGCGCAACAAGCGTCCAGCGTCTCTTCGGTGAGCAGCGAGACGCCCGCTCCTGCGGCGAACAACAGCGCGTACTCGCTGCGATTCGCGGACTCGCCGCGCTCGTTGCGGAGCCGACCGTGCGCGTGCAAGGCCACCATTTCGCCCGAGGACAGGTCGACGACGGGATCGAAGCTCACCTGCTGTGCGCCTCGCGACAGCGTGGACTCGAGCCGCTGGTGCAGCGCGTCGCCGCTGGTGTGCGCCGCGTCCCAGCGCCGGAGCAGCGCGTGCTCAGCAGCGCCGCGGGCCTCGATCGGCCGCACCTTGCAGTAGGCCGTCATGAGCTCGATCGTCCGCAGCCTCCAGTAGCCAACCGCGTCGTCCCCGGGCGCGTCGATCGCCGCGTCGCGCTCGTGCGTGGCTGCCTCGTCGGCGAGCGAGAGCGCGCGGCACACGCTCGCGAGGCGCTGACGCAGCGCGCGCGTTCGATCCGCGCTGAGCCCTTCGCTCATCGACAGCGCGCGAAGCCACGTGTCGCGCGCGCCCCGAAGCAACCCGCACCCCTCCTGCGCTGCGCCGCACCAGCGCAGCACGTCGACCGCGCCCCGCGCGTGCAGGTCTGCTCGGCTCAGGGCGACGCGCGCGAACGCCAGCGCCTCGCCGCAGCGCCCCAAGCGCACGAGCGCCTCGACGACGTTGGCCTCGACGTGCCCGCGCATCAGCGTTTCTCCTGCGGCGACGCAGTCGGCGAGCGTCTCGCGCGCGAGCAAGAGGCCCGCGGCGCAGCGGCCCGACGCGATGAGCGCGCACGCTTCGTTGTGCGAGCACTCGATCGCCTGGTGCTTGAGCGCGAGCTGCGAGAACTGCGCCCGCGCCGCGCGCAGCCGCGCGATCCCCTCATCGACCGCGCCTCGCTGCGCGACCAGGACGCCGAGCACGAGCTCGACGCGCGCGATCTCTTCGACGTCCTCGCTGCCGAGCAACGTGAGCGAGACCTCGAGCGGGTTGATCGCGTCCTCAGCTCGGCCGAGCTGCGCCCAGAAGCCAGCGATCGTGACGAGCACCCGCGCTTGAACCGCGCGAGAGGCGCACTGCGAAGCGACCGCGGCTTCGAGCGCAAACGAGTGGGCTTCGGCGAAGCTCTGCTCGGCGAAGCTGAGCTTCGCGTGCAGGATCAGGGACAGCGCGATGGACTCGTCGTCGTGCGCGGCGCGCGCCGCGGCGAGCGCGCCGTGCGTGCAGAGCCGCGCCTGCGCGCGATCGAGCCGCGCGAGCTCTTCGGCCACGTGGAGCTGGCTCGAGCCGAGGCGGCGGGCGCGGGGCGCGGGTTCGTCGCTCAGCACGAGGCGCTCCTCGCGTACGGCGACCGCGGAAACAGCAAGCAGCGCAGCGCGCTCGATCGTTGGTCGGACACGGTGGGTAGCTGACCAGTGTCACACGGCGCGGCGACGGCGCACAACGGGGGGCGCGCGGCGCTCAGCCCCCAGCGACCGGCGGAATCACCGCGATTTCGCTGCCTGCGCGCACCGTCGCGTCGTCCCGCGCGTACTCGCCGTCGACCGCGAAGCGCACCGCGCGCTCCCAGCCGCGCAGCCCTTCGAACCGCGCGAACACCCGCGCGCGCACGGACGCCACGGTCTCGCCCTCGCCCACCGGGCAGCGCCACTCGCTCACCTTGGCAGCGTCGCGCGCGGCGGCGAAGAAGAGCACCGTCGCGGTCTCGCTTGAATTCGTGTGCTCAGACATCGCGCAACCTCAACACCCGCACGAGCTCGCCCTCTTCGTAGCGCGCTCTCTCTGGATCGAGCAGGACGTACGCGTCGGCCTCGGCCATCGAGACGACCGAGCCAGACGCTTGCCCGACGAGGGGGGTGACCCGCGCGGGCCCGTCGTGCTCGTCGAGCGTCGCCCGCGAGAACTCGAGCCGACCGAGCCCGTGCGCGACCGAACGCGAGAGCGCTCCGGTCACGATGGGCGCCGCAGCGCGCGCGTCCCCTTGCATCGCCCGCAGCAGCGGCGCGCCGAAGAGCGTAAACGTCAGCAGCGCAGAGGCGGGGTTGCCAGGCAGGCCAATCCAGCGCTTCGCGCCCGCGTGGCCGAAGGCGATGGGCTTGCCGGGCTTGATGGCGACCTTCCAAAAATCGAGGGTGACCCCAGCTCGCTCCAGCGCGGTGCGCACGTGATCGTGCTCGCCCACGCTCACGCCGCCGATGGTGACAACCACGTCGCTGCTGGCCAGGGCCGAGGCGATCGCGTGCGAGACCTCGTCGACCCGATCTCGCGCGATCGGCGCGAGCTTCGCGTCCCCGCCGCACTGCGCGACGAACGCCATGAGCCCCGGCGAGATGCTCTCGATCACCGAGCCCGGCCGCGCGGGGTCTTCGGGCGAGCGCAGCTCGTCGCCCGTCGCCACGATGGTCACGACGGGCCTCCGCGAGACCGCCACGCGCACCCGTCCGAGGGCGGTCAGCAGCGAGAGCTGCGAGGGCGACAGCCTGCGCCCGTCAGGCAGCGCGAGGGCGCCCTCGCGGAGGTCTTCGCCGCGGCGACGGATGTTCTGACCCGCGGTCATGCTGCGTTTCATCAGGGCGATCGCGCCGTCGCGCGCGACGTTCTCTTGCATCTCGACCGCGCTCGCCCCGACGGGCAGGCGCGCGCCGGTGAAGATCCTCACGCACGTCCCAGGCAAGACCTCGGGCGGGTCCTCTCCGCCCGCCGCGCTCTCGCCGTCGCGCACCGTGAGCGCGACGGCGCTGTTCTCGCTGGCCGACTGCAGGTCCTCGACGCGCACGGCGTAGCCGTCCATCGCGCTGTAGTCGAAGCCCGGCAGGTCGACGGGCGAGAGGATGGGCTCGCGCAGGACGCGTCCTGCGGCTTCTTGAACGAGCACGCGCTCGGTGGCGAGGCGCGGTGCGCTGTCGATGATGCGCAGGCGCGCTTGTTCGAAGGTGAGCATGGGGTTCAACCTCTCAAGAGCTTGACGGCGTGGCCCATGACTGGCGCGAGCACCTTGTCGACGGCGAGCTTGACGGCGTTGGTCGAGCCCGGGAGCGCGACGATCAACACTCGGCCGCGCGTGCCGGCGACGGCCCGCGAGAGGACCGAGCGCGCGCCGACCTCCTCCCAGGACAGCCTGCGAAACGCCTCACCAAACCCGTCGAGACGCTTGTCGAGCAGGGGCTCGACGGCTTCGTAGGTGACGTCGCGCGGGGCGATTCCGGTGCCGCCTGTGAGGGCGATCAGGTCGAAGTCCCCCGAGAGCGCGGCGCTCGCGACGATGCGGGCGATCTCGTCGCGCTCGTCCTTGACGCGATCGACGCGCGCGACGGCGGCGCCCGCGGCTTCGAGGCGCTCTTTGAGCGCGGGGCCCGAGAGGTCTTCTTTCTCTCCGCGCGAGTCGCTGACGGTGATCACCAGCGCGCGGATCGCCTGAGCAGAACCGGGGTGCGCTTCGCTCATCACTCGCCGTCCTTCGCTTGCTCGACGGCGGTCGACTTCGAAGCGACCGAATCTTTGTGCTTCTTGAACGCCAGCGCGAACTTCGGCAGCGCCCCGCGCATCGCCTCGGTCAGCGCCTGCTCGTCGCGCGCTTCTTCGTCCGGGTCGAGCCACTCTTCTCGAATCTTCGCCGCGACGTACAGCGACGGAAACGACAAGAACAACCCCACCAGCCCGAACGCGTGCTCGAACAGCACCAGGCTCGTGATGATCACAAACGACGGGAGCTTCACGTGCTTCGCCGTCAGCCTGGGGTTGAGGTAGTAGCTCTCGATCTTGTGCAGCACGAAGGTGCTGCCGATGAAGATCCCCAAGCCGACGGGGCCTTTGGTCACATACGCGAGGGTCATCAACACCGCGCCCGCGACGGGTCCGCCGACCACCGGCACGAGCCCGGTCACGATCAGCATCGCAACGAGCGCAGGGATGCCCGGCAACCCCAGCACGATCAGCACCGGCAGGGTGATCAGCGCGTTGACCACCGCCACGATGACCTGCAGCTTGAGCGTGATGGCGATGGCGTCGGCGACGTGGCCGAAGTAGCGCATCAGCGCGCGCGCGACGCTCTCGATCGGCTGCTTCTCGCGAAAGGCCTCGAGCTCGTCGCGCTCGATGAGAAACACGATCGAGAAGACCAGGCCGATGAAGACGTACAGCGTTTCTTTGGCGAACCCAGCGCCCACGCGGATCGCGTCTCCCGCGTGGTTGCGCGCGTGCTCGAGCACCTCTTGCCCGCGGATGTGCGCGATCGAGTGCCCGTACTTCTCGTAGAGCGGGCTGCGGCGGATCGTCGTGATGATGGTCTCTACGCCGCTCTCGATCTCGGGGATCTTCGCGCGCACCGTCGAGATGCCGGCCCAGACGCCGCCGGTCACCATGCCGAGCGCGAGCACGAGCACGATCAGCACGCACCACTTGAACTTCAGCGAGGTCGCCTTCGACAAGAGCCCGGCGAACAGCCCGATGGTTCGCTCGAACACGACGAAGAACACCAGCAGCATCATCAAGTGCCGAAAGAACCAGAGCGCGGCCAGAAACAAGATCAGCGTCAGGATCCGGCGCACGTTGCGGTCGGTCAGGTATGCCTTGAGCACGAGTTCAATTCTCCCGATGTTTTACAGACTGACCGCGGGTCATCCGACGCAGCGAGCGTCCTCCCAGCCGACCCAGTAGGGGCCGTCCGGGCCGTGCTCGCGCTTCCAGATGGGGACGCGCGCCTTGATCTCGTCGATCAGCCGCTTGCCCGCTTCGAAGGCCTCGCCTCGGTGCGCCGCGCTCGCCGCGCACACGATCGCGTCCTCGCCCACCGAGAGCGAGCCCGCGCGGTGCGTCGCCGCCAGGCGAACGCCCGGGTACGCCTGTTGGATCTCCGCTGCGATGCGGCGCATCTCGCTGAGGACCATGCTGTCGTAGGCCTCGTATTCGAGCAGCGTGACGGGCCTGCCGTCGTTGTGGTCGCGCACGACGCCGTAGAACAAGCAGATCGCGCCGACCGTGCTGTCCTCGATGCGCGCGCGCACCGCGGCGGCGTCGATCGGCGTGCGACACAGCACGAACGCCGCGGGATCGACGGCGAACACCTCGCGCGCAGGCTTCGAGTGATCGTGCGCGTGCGCGTGCTCGTGGTGGTGATGATGATCGTGCGCCGAAAGGTCGTCGCGCACCCAGTGCCCGCTGCGACCGCCGGCCTTCTCTTCGAGGCGCACGGCCTCGATGCTCATCGCGCGGTCGACGCCCTTCAGCATGTCGTAGATCGTGAGCGAGGCGACGGTGGCCGCGGTGAGCGCCTCCATCTCGACGCCCGTGCGGTCGCGCGCCTCGGCGGTGGCCGTCACGAGCACGCCGTCGGGCACGAGCTCGAACTCGACGCGCACCTTGGTCAACGCGATCGCGTGGCAGAGCGGGATGAGGTCGGGCGTGCGCTTGGCCGCTTGAATTCCGGCGATTCGAGCGGTCGCGAGGACGTCGCCCTTCGGCGTCTCGCCGTCGCGCAGCGCGCTCGCGGTGGCCTCGCTCATGCGCACGCGCGCCGTCGCCGTCGCTCGCCGCGCGGTGATCTCTTTGTCACCCACGTCCACCATCCGCGCTTGTCCGCGCGGGTCGAGGTGCGTCGAGAGCGGGTGGTGCTCGTTGCTGTCGTGCTGCGTCATCGGCCGCGCGGAGTGTACGCCGAATGGTGCCGTTGGTACCGTCGTCGAGCATGGGACCCATCTCTCGCTGGGCTGCGCTCGTGACGGTCTCGCTCGCCGCGTGCGTGACGCAAGCAGAGGCGCCGGACAGCCGCGACGCGCAGGCGGATCGCAGCGACGGCGCCGCGGCGGACGCGCTCGACGCGCAGGCGGCTTCGCTCGACGCGCGCGCGGACAGCATGCAGCGCGCGGACAGCGCGACGAGCGACGCGACCGAGGACCGTGTCGACGCGGCGAGCGGCGACCGTTGCGCGACCCGCGAGGTGTGCAACGACGTCGACGACACGTGCGACGGCGTGATCGACGAGGGCTGTCCGCGGACCGTCACCGTCACGATGCCGCCGCGGTTCGGGACGCTCTCGCGCGGCGCGGCGAGCGGAAACCGCGCGCAAGGCATCGCAGGCCGAGACGAGGTCCTCGTCGGATTCTACGGGCGAAAAGGCGGGGTGATCGACAGCCTCGGGGCGCTCGTCGCGCCGCTCTCGATGGTGGCCGACACCACGCGGGTGCCGTTTTCGTACGCGGTGCGCACGGGCGGGGTCAACGAGCTGCCTGCCTACGGCGGCTCTGGCGGAGCGGGCTTTCGCGAGGCGTGCCCCGTCGACACGATCTTGACCACGCTGCGGGTCGTTCATCGCAACGGCTGCACTTCTCCAGGGATTTGCTACGAGGTCGTCGGCGACCTCATCGGGCAGTGCTCGCGCGTCGCGGTGCAGCTCGACGGGACGAGCTGGACGCTGAGCTACACGCCGGTGAGCGAGCTGCGCGTGATGGGCTCGGACGCCGAGCGATCGACGTACACGGCGCCGCCAGGGCCGTACGCAGGGCTGTGGATGAGCACCGGGGCCTTCGTCGACCAGCTCGCCGTCGGACAAGCCGAGGTGCAATTGCAGCGGCGTTGAGTGTACACAACCGCGTCAGAGGCCCCGAGGGACACATGGTTCGAAGCAAGAGCGACCGCTCGCGGTCCGTGCACATCGTCGATGGTTTTGCGCCGGAGGCGCGCGCGCTTCGGGGGCATTTCGACGAGCGATTCGCCGACCCGCGCGCGGCGACGGCGGGGCGGTTCGTGTGGGATTACTGGCATGTTCCCGGGCAGTACACGGCGCTGCGGACGCCGGCGTGGACGTACTTTCCGGCGAAGATGTACGAGGCGCTGCACCGTCGCATCGTCGAGTGGGGCCGCAGGACGCTCGGCTGCCACGACATTTCGCCGCCGTGGATGTCTTGCTACATCGACGGGTGCGCACAACAGCTGCACGGCGACCTGCCGCACGGCCCGTGGGCCTTCGTGCTCTCGCTCACCCCGTGGGAGTCTCGCGTGTTTCGCGGCGGTGAAACGCTCATGCTCCGCGACGAGGTCTTGGACTTCTGGTCGGAGTTCGTCTCGATTCGCAGCGTCGAAGAGCCGGACGTGCTGCGCGCGATCGAGCCCGAGTTCAACCGCCTCGTGGCGTTCGACCCGAGGATCCCTCACGGCGTGCGCGAGGTGCGCGGGACGCACGATCCGCGCGAGGGGCGGCTGGTGATCCACGGGTGGTTCGTCCAGCCGCGGCCGTACATCGAAGGCCCGCTGCCCACGCGGCAGCTCGCGACGCGCACCGCCTCGCTCGAGCCCATCGTCTCGAAGCTCTTGCGCGAAGGGCTCGGCATCTCGGGGCTGCTCAGCGTGCGCGCCCGCATCAGCGCCGCCGGCGCCGTCTCGCGCGTCGAGGTCCTCTCGGACACCACCCGCGTGGCGCGCCACGAAGAGAAGCAGCGAGCGCGGCTCGTGAAGTCCATCGTCGACGGCATCCGCGGATGGAGCTTCGTCGCTCAGAAGGCCGCTTCGACCGTCACGATCCCCTTCGTGTTCGAAGCCGAGTGAGCAGCGGACCACGCGTGTGTAGCGCGGCGCGGCCGTTGCTTCATCTGCGTGCGATTCGCGCACCAGAGCGCCGCTGATCGCGCGCGAGCTGCGCAGTGCGAAGAACGAAGGTCACCGCCATGCAACGAACGTTTCACCGTGTTTCAGCGCTCGCAGCGCTAGGGTTTCTCGGGCTCGCCCGCTGCGCGACGACGCAGCCTCCGTGCTCCACTCACGCGATGAACCACGGACAGCGCGGCCCGCACGGGCACCACGGGCACCACGGACAGCCGGGGCACCATGGACCCGAGGGACAGCCCGGGCCGGACGGCGGACACGGGCACCACGGGCAGGGTTTCAACCACCGCTTCGACGATCCGCAGCGCTGGACGCAGGTCTTCGACGACCCGGCGCGCGACGCGTGGCAGCGGCCCGACGAGGTCGTTCGGTGGCTCGCGCTCGCGCCGGACGCGCGGGTCGCGGACCTCGGCGCAGGAACGGGCTACTTCGCCGTGCGCCTCGCGCGCGCGGTTCCCAACGGTCGCGTGTGGGCCGAGGACATCGAGCCGTCGCTCGTCGGCCACATGCAGCAGCGCTTCGCGCGCGAGTCGATCACCAACGCGTTTGCGATCCTCGGGACGCCAGAGCACCCGCTGCTGAGCGAGCCCGTGGACCTCGCGCTGGTGGTGGACACGTACCATCACATCTCGAATCGACCTGCGTTTTTTCAGCGCGTTCGCGATCGACTCCGGCCGGGCGGCCGCGTGGTGATCGTCGACTTTCGCGCGGACGCGCCGATGGGTCCCCCGCGCGAGCACCGGCTCTCGCCCGCGGTGGTGACGCAAGAGATGGGCGAGGCCGGCTTTCACGCAGGGCCGACGTTCGACGCGCTGCCCAACCAGTACGTCCTGTCGTTTACCGCGAATCCCCGCTAGCGATCCCCCCGGCGATTCCCCTGGCGATTCCCCCGGTGCTGAGCGCCGCGGTCAGTTGGCCTCGGCCTCGGCGTAGCTGATCATCTTCTTCTGGCGCATGTCCCAGAGGCCGAGGCGCAAGCACGCCATGATGTCCTTGGGGTTCAGCGTGGTGGTGTGCGGGTTCTGCAGCTCGGGGATCGCGGCCATGGCCTCGGCGAGGCGATAGAACGGGATTCCGGGGTTGAGGTGATGCACGTGGTGGTAGCCAATTTGGCCGGTAAACCAGCCCATGATCGGCCCGGTGACCATCATGCTCGAGGACTCGAGCGCGGCGCGCGTGTAGCTCCACTTGTCGCGGGGCTGGATCATGATCCCCGGGAAGTTGTGCTGCGCGTAGAACAAGTACGACCCCGCGGCGCACGCCGTCATGAGCGGGACGAGCACGACCAGCGCCCACGTCAGCGCGCCCACGGTCGAGATCATCGCCGCCGACAGCGCGACGTGCGCGAGCAGCGCGGGAGCGGCGTCCCAGTGGCGCTTTCGATCGCGCACGAAAGGGCCGATGCACATGCCCCACAGAAACACCGTGAGGTAGCCGAAGAGCATCGTGAGGGGGTTGCGCACCGCGCGGTACAAGCGCTTCTGCCAGGGCTTTGCGCGGCGGTACATCTCGACGGTCATCGTGGGGTACGAGCCGATGTGCGAGCCGACGAGCTTGGCGGTGTTGGCGTGGTGGTAGTTGTGCGTCGCGCGCCAGACGGACGGCGGCGCGAGGACGTACAAGCCGTAGATCCACATGACGCCGCGCATGACGCGGGCGAACAGGGAGTTTCCTCGGTACATCGCGCCGTGCAGGGCGTCGTGATAGAGGATGAAGCCTCGCACGACGGTCAGGCCCGCGATGATCGAGAAGAGCGCGCGCGCTGCGGTGGGCAGGACGGGCGCAGCCGCGGCGCCCATGGTGAGCGCGAGCACGGTGAACGTGGTGAAGGTCTCCCACGCGCTGCGGCGGAGCTGCTCTTGCGCGAACGGGCGCGACGCCACGATGAGCGCGTTGCCCTCGCGAGGGCCGGTCGCCACGTCGGTGTTGCCCGCGAGCGCTGGCGACTCCGCGTCAGGGATCTCGGGAAGATACGGGCTGTCGTAGCCGCCCACGGCCGCTTCGGTGGTCACGGACGCACCTCGCTCTTGGCGGCCTCTCCTTCGGCGAAGATCCCGCGCTTGGCCTGCTCGCGCTCGATCGAGCGGAAGAGGGCGCCGAAGTTTCCTTCGCCGAACGAGTAGTGGTTCTCGCGTTGGATCAGCTCGATGAAGATCGGGCCGATGAGGTTTCTCGTGAAGATCTGCAGCAGGTAGCCCTCGTCGTCGCCGTCGACGAGCACGTTGAGCTTCTCGATCTCTTTGTGGTCCTCGCGCACGTTCTTCACGCGCTCGAACACGCTCTGGTAGTAGTTCTCTTCGATGTCGAGAAACTGAATCGGCGAGCCCGCCAGGCCGCGGATCGACTCGAGGATGTCCTTGGTCAAGAAGGCCAGGTGCTGCACGCCCGGGCCCTTGTACTCGTCCAGGTACTCGTTGATCTGCGACTTCTTCTCGTCCGCTTCGTTGATCGGAATGCAGAACGAGCCGTCCGGCGAGCGAAGCGCGTACGACGTCAGGCCGGTCTTCGCGCCGCGGATGTCGAAGTAGCGCACCTCGATGAACCCGAAGGTGTTCTTGTAGAAGTCCGCCCAGTGCGACATCGTGCCCTTGAACACGTTGTTCGTCAGGTGATCGACCAGCAAGAAGCCCTTGTCCTTCACCATCACGGGCTCGTCGTGCGCGATGAAGCCCATCGCCGCGAAAGGGTCTTTGTCCTTGGACGAGACGAAGTAGAGCAGGCTGTCGCCGATGCCGAAGATCGCCGGGATCTTCGTCGCGCCCTCGATCAAGTCCACCTCGGCGGCGACCTTCGCGCCGCGCGCGACGGCGCCCTCGATCGCCGAGGCCGGCTCGTCGAAGAGCCAGCCCATCGACGCGATCGACGGCCCGTGGACGTTCGCGAAGCGCGCGCCGACGCTGTTCGGCTCGCGGTTGAGCAAGAACACGATGTCGTTCTGGCGATACAGGTCGATCGCCCTGCTCTTGTGCTGCGCCACGCGAGAGAACCCGAACGCTGTGAACAGCGCGTGGAGTTTCGCTGGATCGTTCGAGGCGAACTCGACGAAGGAGATGCCGCGGAGCCCGAGGGGATTGTTCGCTTCCATGGTGGACGGCGCGCGCAACGCACTAAGTGTTCCAGTGGGTGATCCAGAGGGTGGACCGTGATCGCAACGGTGCAGACGCGCGCGGTGCGTTTGTACCGCAACCGCTGCATTTGCAAACTGCCCCGCGTTCGACGCGCCCCCTTCGCGCCCGCACCGCTCACCGCCCTTCGTTGCGCGCATGATTCGCAGCCGCGCCGCTGCGAGACCGGGTGCGACGCTTCGCGGGGTGGGTGCCACCACGGCTACGCACTCGCCGGGCGTTTCGTCACCAGCTGCGACGCGCGCTCAGGCACCCGGCGTGGACGGTCAACTCGAATACACGCCCACGAAAATACGTGTCGATCGCGTGCTGCACTTGATAGAGCACCGCCATCGGGTCCGGCGCGGCCTCGGCGCACCACTGGCACTCGGGCAACGTCGCCATGTGCAGCGCAGGATCGCCCAGCACCTCGGCGCCCGAGGTGTACCCGAGCACCAACGAGTCCTCGTCCACCGCGGCGTCCATGAACCCGCTCTCTTCCGCTTCGCGCGCCCACTGCTCGGCGCTCGGAAGCGAGTGCGCGTACTGCTCGACCCGCTCGGTCAGCGCCGTGATGTCGTACTTCGTCGCGACCTCGCGCAGCATGTCCAAGATCTCTAGAAAGCTGCCTCTCAGGGGCTGCGAGAGCACCAGCTGTCCGCCGGGACGCAGCACCCTGCGCGCTTCAGAGAAGAGCGCCTGCCTGTCGTTGGTCGCGCGATCCACCAGCGATCCCACGAGGTTCGAGAACGCGTCCTCGCTGAACGCCAGGTGCACCAGGTCGTCCTGCCGCGCCACGAACAGCCGCCGGCCGTCGTCCTCGGCGTTGCGCGCGCGCGCCGCGTCGAGAAAGGCCTCGTCCGTGTCGAGCGCCATCACCGTCGCGTCGCTCATCGATCGGAGGATTTCTCCCGCGACGATGCCCGTGCGACACGAGACGTCGAGCACCGCGGCGTTGGGCGGCAGCGCCACCGCGCGCAGCACGAGCTCGCCGAACACCCGCGCGTACCGAGGCCACACCACGCCGTCGTAGCGGGCAGCGCGAAGCTCGGGCTCGTCGTCCTGATCGATCACGACGCCGCTGACGATAGATGAAAACGCGTCGGCTCAGGCAACGGCAATCGCCACCAGAGCGACTTCGAGGCCCCCTCCACTCCCCGCTCGCCCCGCTGAATCAGGCCGAGAGCATCTCGACCGCGTCCGAGGCGAGCTCGCCGAGCGTCCCGCCGTCGACGTCTTCTTCGCCTTCTTGCTCTTCCGCGGTCAGCGCGCGGGTGTCACCGACGAGCTTCTTGATCGCGTCGAGGTGCGAGGCGTCTCCGAGCTCGACGAGCGCTTCGATGGCCGACGCAGCGACGTCGGCGTCCGCGTGCGAGAGGAGCTTTCCGATGATCGCGCCGCCCGCGGGCTCGGCGACTTCGGCGATCACGAAGGGCAGCTCGCGCAGCGCTTCGACGGTCATCGTGGGGATCGCGGCTTCGACCGAGCGCGAGGCCTCGGCCCAGCGGTCCGAGAGCACTTCGACCAGCGCTTCTCCAGCGGTCACGCGCACGCCGGGGTCCTCGTGGCCGAGGATGCGCAAGAGGCACTTGACCCCTTCGGGCCCTTGGATCTCGACGAGCAGGTCGGACACCAAGATGAGACGAAGCCCCGCGTCCGGCGCGGCGTCGGCGCTCAGCGCGCGGTCGATCTCGGCGGCGATCGCCTTCGAGCGGCCCTTGTTGTCGCCCTGCTCGAAGAACGCGTCTCGCGCGCGAAGCATGCGCTTGTTGGCCTCGATCAGATCACTCAGCAGTTTGCTCTCGTTTGCCATGGCGGCGCCGCTCTTACCACGAATGCGCGACGCGCTGGGCGCCGTCGTTCGCTCGGGAATGGACGGCGTCCCGTCGCTCGTTTCACAGTGCGGCAGACCCTCTGAATGATCGCCTGGCGTCCAGCGATGTGGCTCCCTTTGGCGGCGCTCGGCCTCGCGCTCGTGCCCACGCGCGAGCGGCAGCGCTCGATTGCCGCGCGTCGAGCGTCGATCACGCGGCCCGCTGGGCGAGGCGCGAGCCAGGGCTCAGCCGAGTGCGCGCACCGAACGCCCGCAGGTCGCTGCTTGCCCGAGGCGCCGTGCGCGGCGTCCATGTTGCCGATCGACGGGCTGTGCGTTCCCGCGCGCACCGAGGCGATGGACGACCCGTCCGCGGGGCTCGCGTCCAACGCGCACACGGACCGATCGGGGCGGCTCGTCGTGTACGAGCACGTCCCCAGGCGGCCGGATTTGCCGGCGGATTACGACTCGTATCTCTATCCCACCGAGCCGTGGGGCGGGCAGACGGTGAGCTCGGGCTACGACCTCGGGCGGCCCGACGGGCTGCAGCGGCGCGGCGTGGACCTCACGGCGATCGGCCACGGCGGCGTGGACCTGCCGCAAGAGCGAGGAGCGCCCGTGCGCGCGATCGCCCTGCGAGGACAGCAGGGCGACGCCGAGGTGCTCTACATCGGGCCGATGTTCGGCAACACCGTGGTGCTCTCGCACGTCGTGCGCGAGGCGGGCGCGACGCGGGTGTACCTCGCGCTGCACGGGCATTTGGACGGGTTTGCGCCGAGCCTGCGCAAGGGGCAGAGCGTCACGCCCGACACGCCGCTCGGGTTCGTCGGTGACAGCGGGGCCGAGGGGATCGTGCATTTGCACTACGAGATTCGGCTCGTTCGGCCGGGGATCGACCCGGCGAGGATCGAGCGGGCCGGGACGTTGGTGGAGCAGACGGTGAGCGTTCCGTGTGACCCGCGCAACGTGCTGCCGCTGAGGACGACGCCGATTCGACGGGGCGGTTGAGGGCGCGCTGCGCGCGAGCGGCGCTACACTGCGCGGCGAGATGTTCGAAGACGTCGAGTTGCTCGGGCCCGTCCTGGTCTTTCTGGCCCTATTCGCGCTGCTCGCGCTGCGCTCGCTGCGGCAGATCAACCAATGGGAGGTGGCCCTCAAGTTCACCTTCGGAAAGTACGCGGGCCGCCTCGAACCCGGACTCAACGTGGTGATCCCGCTGATCCAAAAGATCTATCGGATCGACACGCGCATCCGCAATCGAGACCTGCCCGCGCAGATGGTGATCACCCGCGACAACGTGACGGCCATGATCGACGCGGTGGTCTACTACAAGGTCATCGACGCGGAGAAAGCCGCGCTCAACGTCGAGAACTTCGAGACCGCCGTGAAGGACCGCGCCCGAGTGGTGCTGCGGGACATCGTCGGAGAGATCACCCTCGACGAGCTGCTCTCGCGCCGCGACGAGGTCGCTGTGCAAGTGCGCGCGCAGGTCGAGCAGTTCGTCGCAGCGTGGGGGCTGCACATCGAGGCGATCGCGCTGCAGGACATTCAGCTTCCGCCGGACATGCAGCAGGCCATCGCGCGCAAGGCCATCGCAGAGCGAGACAAGCAGTACGTGATCATCAAGTCGCAGGCGGACGTCGAGTCGGCCCGCAATTTCGCAGAGGCCGCGCGGATCCTGGCCGAGGCGCCGGGCGCCCTCGAGCTGCGACGGCTCGAGGCGCTGCAGGGGATCTCGGGCACGGGCAACACGAAGGTCGTCTTCGACCTCGCGAAGCACGAGCCGACGGACGTGCGAAAGGCGTCGCTCGCAGCGGCCGCGGCGATGCAGGACGACCCGCGCACTGGCGTTCGCGTGGACGCCTCGGCGCCCGCCGCGCAGCCGTTTGGAATCGCGCCGAAGACGCGGTCGGACAACGTGACCGCGGTGGGCATTCCTGCGGTCGACCCCGCCGCGCTCAAGCCCAGCACCAGCGGAACCGGAACCAACGAGTGACCGACCCCGACGTCCGCCGCTGGCTCGAACGCGCGCGGACGCACCGGGCGAGCCTCGCCGACGCCCGTGTCTCAGCGCTCTTCGAGACGTGCGAGCTCGACCCCGCGCCCTCCATCACGCATCGCTGGCGCGCTTCGGACTGCGACGTGTGCGCGTACGAGCTCACCGTGGACGTGACGGCGGCAGCCATCGCCGTGATCGAACGCGCGCCCGCCGTGCGCGACGCCGTGACCGCGGTGCTCAGCGCGGCGGTCAGCGCCGACCGCGGCTGCTCGCTCTCGGGGCTGCGCTTTCGCTGGCGAAGGGTCGCGCAGCAAGCGCACGGGTACCGAGAGTTGCCCTCGCGCGAGCTCGCGATGGACCGCGAAGACGAGCTGCGCCGTGAGGTGAGCGCCTTTCTGCGAGCAATGGGCGAGGACGACCAGAGCATCGCGGGCGCTCGCGTGCGCTACGACGGCAGCGCGCTGGTCATCGAGGACGCGCGACGCGAGGACGTACGGCGCCTGACCGCGGCGCTGACTGCGCTGGCCGGGACCGTGCGGGTGGTCGCTGCGCGCTGAGCGCTGACAGTGCGCGGCCGAACAAATACACTGCGCGGCCCGAATGCCAGCTCGCACACTGTCCATTGGCCGCGGCCGCGCGCTCGACGCGGCGCCCGAGAGCGCGGTGCCGCTCGAACTCCCTCCGCACCACCTCGTCACGCACGGCGTCGTCGTCGGCATGACCGGCAGCGGAAAGACCGGTCTCGCGATGGTCCTCGTCGAAGAGGTCCTGCGCTCGAAGGTCCCGGTCTTGATGGTGGACATCAAGGGGGACCTGCCGAACTTGCTGCTGAGCTTTCCTGCGTTGGACGCACCGTCGTTTGCGCCGTGGGTGGACCCCGAGTCCGCCGCGCGCGACGGCGTGACCGTCGAAGCCGCGGCAGAGAAGCTGGCGACCGGATGGCGCGACGGCCTCGCGAAGTGGTCGCTGACGGGCGAGGACATCCGCGCGATGAGCGCTGGAATCGCTCCGAGGATCTTCACGCCGGGCGCGACCTTCGGCGAGCCGGTGCACGTGTTGTCCGCGCTCGAGACCCCGTCGGACCTGTGGGACGTGGACGAAGAGACCGCGCGCGACGCGCTCTCTGCTGCGGTCTCGCTGTTGTTGCGCTTGCTCGAGCGCGACTCGGACCCGACGCGCTCGCGCGAGCACGTGGTGCTCTGCCAGCTCGCCGAGCGACGGCTGCGCGCGGGCGAAGGCGCGACGCTCGAAGCGCTGCTCGAAGACCTCGCGCGACCGCCGATCGCCAAGGTGGGCGCGATGAAGATGGACGACTTTCTTCCGCCCAAAGAGCGGCAAGCGCTCTCGCAAGACCTCAATACGCTGCTCGCGTCGCCGTCGTTTGCGACCTGGCGACAGGGCGCGGCGCTCGACGTGGGTCAGTGGCTCGCGCGCCCAGCGGACGGGAGGACCCCTGCGGTGATCGTCTCCGTCGCGCACCTGGACGACGACGAGCGCGCGCTGGTGCTGGGGTTGCTGTTCGACTCGATCTTGGCGTGGGTGCGCACGCTCTCGGGCACGTCCGAGCTGCGCGCGATGGTGGTCTTCGACGAGGTGTTCGGGTTCATCCCTCCGCACCCGGCCAACCCGCCGACGAAGAAGCCGCTGCTCGCGCTCATGAAGCAAGCGCGCGCGTTCGGCGTGGGCGTTCTTCTCGCGACGCAGAACCCGATGGACTTGGATTACAAAGCGCTCTCCAACGCAGGAGCGTGGTTCGTCGGTCGACTGCAGACCGATGCGGACCGCGAGCGCGTGGTCGAAGGGCTCGCGGGCACCGATGCTGGCGCGGGAGGGCTGACGGCGCCCGAGCTCGCGACGGCGCTGAAGTCTCTTCCGAAGCGGACGTTCTTCGTTCGCGACGTGCATCGCACGCCGCAGTGCGGTCTGGTCGAGACGCGATGGTGCTTGTCGTGGCTGCGCGGGCCCATGACGCGACAAGAGATCCGCAAGATCGCGGCGCCGTTGAAGCAAAAGGCTGTAACCACTGGAGTTTCTGCGACTGATCGAGCCAGTGCACTTGGGACAGCGACCGTTGGTTCAACAGGCACATCAGGGGGTGTACCTGGGACAGCGGTCGGTAGTACGGCGGATCACCTCGGGCGATCAGCGGTATCGAGCGCTGCTGATACAGCGCACCGTGTGGAGACAACCGCTCGATCACCAGGAGTGATTGGCGCGACTGCCCGTGGTGATACCAGCGTTGAAGCCGAGCGGTCGGGGGCTGTCGAGAGCGCGGCGCTGACGAGCGCGCCGCTGGCTCCAGAGGGGTGGAGGACGTGGCACGGCTACGCGGACAGCGCGCCCGTGTCGCGGTGGAAGTACGTTCCGTATGTCGCGGTGAAGGCGGTGGGGCACTTGCGGGACGCGAAGATCGGGCTCGATCAGCGCAAGACCGAGATCGTGGCGGCGCCGCTGCTCGAGGACGGTCGGGTGGACATTACGCGCGCGGTGACTGTCGAGCCGAAGTTCTTCGAGAACACGCCACCACCCGGGGCGCGCTACGCAGACGCCCCCGAGGCGCTGTCGAAGGCGGCGGTGCGAAAGAGCGCCGAGCGAGCGATGAAGGACCACGCGACGCGGATGTTCACGGTCGAGAAGCTCGTTCACGAAGAGCTCTCGCTGGTGCAGACCGACGGAGAGTCACGGGAGGCGTTCACGCAGCGATGCCGCGAAGCAGCGCTGCGGCAAGCGGCGGTCGAGCGCGCGAGCGTCGAGGCGAAGCACGCGCCCAAGATCCAGCGCTGCGCAGAGAAAGCGCAGTCCGCGCGGCACGACTACGCCGCGGCCGAGACGGCGCTGCGCACGGCGCCCGGCGGGCTCGAGATCATCGCGACGTGGGGGCTCGGCGGAAAGTCCGCGGCCACCCGCGCCCGCGGCAAGCGCGACAAAGCGGCAGAGAAGCTCGACAAGGCGCGCGCTGCGGTCGAGGACGCCGACAGCGTGTGGCGCGAAGCGGTGAACGTACGGGACACAGCGATCGCCGAGCTCGCGCGCCAGGCCGAGCGCGCAGGAGAAGGCATCACGAGCCGCGTGGTGGCGCCGAAGAAGGGGGACGTCGAGGTGATCGCGATCGGGCTGGCCTGGGCGCGGGGATAAGCGGGGCAACGGGGCAACGGGGCTGCGGGGCTGCGGGGACGGTGTTCAATAGTTCACGAGACCGGGATAACCCCGCGTGAAGACGCGGGCTGGGGCCGTAGCCGAAGCAGGACGGTGCGGAGGTGCGCTGGGGCTGCGGCGACGGCTTCGGGGGGTTATCCCGGCGTCGTGAACTATTGAACACCGTCCCCCGAAGCGGCTCGTCAGCCTCGCGAGCGTTTCAGCGCGGCTTCGCGGGCGTCGCCGTCTTCGATGTGCCCCGCGAGCTGCTGCTTGAGCTTCTTCTTCTGGTACCAGGGCCGCGTCGAGAGGCTCACGCCGGGGTAGACGCAGGCGAACACGATCGCGAGCAGGATCGCGACAGCCAGTCGTCCCTGCCCCGTGTGCAGATCGTTGCCGAACTGGTGCACCGACGGGGAGACCGACGAGACCATGAACGGCGCGCGCGGGAGCTGACCCGACGCGGCCATCATGTAGATCGTGTTGCTCACTTCGTCGACGTACACGTTGCCGTCGGACTCCGCGCGCAGCTCGTAGTGATAGCGCCAGTAGCCGCGCGAGTTCTTGGGCTTGACCCACTCGCGCCACTGCCGCGTCGCCGTGACTTGCGCTTGGACGACGTCGCCCGTGACCGCGAGCACGACGAACTGCTGAAAGACCATCGTCACCGCGATGAGCAGCCACGCCGCGAGGGCGATGCCCATGTTGCGGTGCATCTTCGCGCGGGCGCGAGGCTGCGCGCCGGGCTTCTCCGTGGAGATCACCATCGGAGCGGCCGCGGTGGCCGACAGGACGGGCATCGTTCCGCCTGCGCGATAGGCCATGGTCGTGGACTGCTGAGACGACCCCGAGAGCGCGCCGTACACGTGGATCTCGGCGCCGTGCTTGATCTCGAGCACCTCGGTGCGCTCGGTGTGGTTGTGGCGCACGCGCGAGGTGAACTCACCGCGGACTTGCACGGGGTTGGGCGGCTCGACGCGCACGGTTGTTCCGTTGGCGGTGCGCACGATGAACGGGCGCACGTGGAGCTCGCGGTGGACCTCTTCCCACGCGTGGTTCCACGCGCCCTTGTATTGCCACTCGCGGGCGCGCTGCTGGACGCGGAGGATCACCGCGGGGCCGCCGTCGTCGGTCTCGACGCGACCGAACACCACGGACACGCCGTCTTGCAGCCGAGCGTTGGGGTCGAAGTTCTCCTCGAGCCGCGCGCGACGGCGGCTGGACCACCAGAAGAACGCGCTGAGCGAGAGCATTCCGCCGATCGCGAGCACGACGAACGCGCCGAACAACGTCACGCTCATCTCTGACGACGTTTGCGAGCTGTCGTAGTGCTCGGGCCGATCGACGTCGCCGAGCGAGAGCGCCCCCACTGACACCCCAGGCGGGACCGGCGTCCAAGGGTCGTCTTCGTGTTTGTTGCAGGCGCCGAGGGCGAGAAACGCCGCGAGCGCGAGCCGTGCGAGCAGTGAGCGAGCCATGCGTGCGCGCGAGTGTAGCGCGCAGCGCAACGGGCTGCTGCATTCGCCCCCCAACGATCCCCTCACACAGAAGAACAGCTCAGGCCATCATCGAGTCGCTCGCGCCGCGGGCGGGAGCGTTCATCGCGACAGCGGCGACCGGCGAGAGCTCCGGCTCGAGGCTCGGGCGACCAGCGTCGTCGAGCATCGCAGCGGCCTCGGCGGCCACTTCGTTGAGCGCGGGGACCTTCGACGTCGCGGCGCTCTTGGCGGGCTTGGCCGCGAACGAGAGGCGCTCGCGCAGCACCGAGCCGCCGACCCACGCGTAGCCCATGCCGAACATGAGCGCGAACGGAGCCGCGAGGTAGTGCTTGGTCTGAATCGCGACGCCGATGGCGATGAAGTTCTGCAGCGCGAGGGCGAGCTCGATCCACGGGATCTGCGTGCGCGCGTGATAGCGCTGCTTGACCGCGGACTTGTCGCCCTTCTTCGGGGTGCGGACGAACTCGCCCGTGGCGCCGCCCATGCCCTGCAGGACGGCCTTGGTGAGGTAGGGAGACATTCCGCAGCCGAGGGCCATGAGCGCGGGGAGCTTCACGAGCGCGCCGAGCGCCGAGCGTCCCTGCGCGAGGTCAGCGGTGACGTAGAACGCGACGACCGAGCCGCTGGAGCCGAGCATCAGGGGAACGTCCACGAGCAGCAGCGTGCGCGGGTCGCTCGCGGGCATGACGATGAGCATAGGCAGCAAGAACACCGAGAGCAGCAGCATGAACGGGTACGCGAAGTGCGGCGTCATGTGGAAGATCGCTTCGCTGCGCACGTTGAACGCCAGGTCCTTGCGGGCCCACACGCGACCGAGCAGCTTGCGCGCGGTCTGCACGGTGCCCTTGGCCCAACGGAACTGCTGCGCGCGAAACGCCTCCATCTCTTCGGGGAGCTCGGCGGGCGTGACGTGATCGACGCGGTAGACGAACTTGTAGCCCGCGAGCTGCGCGCGGTACGACAGGTCCAGGTCCTCGGTGAGCGTGTCGTGCTGCCAGCCGCCCGCGGCGGCGATGGCTTCGCGGCGCCAGATGCCGCCGGTGCCCGAGAAATTGAAGAACCGATCGGAGCCGTAGCGCGCGCAGTTCTCGACCATGTGATGGCCGTCGAGCATGAGCGACTCGATCTTGGTGAGCAGCGAGTGGTCGCGGTTCATGTGGCCCCAGCGGGCCTGGACGCAGCCGATTTTGGCGTCTTCGAAGTGCGGGACGACCGCGCGCAGAAAGTCTGGCTGCGGGATGAAATCCGCGTCGAAGACGGCGATGAGCTCGCCCTTGGCCATGCGCTGACCGTAGTCGAGCGCGCCGGCCTTGAAGCCGGTTCGGTCGTGACGGTGGATGTAGACCGCGTCGATTCCGCGGCGCGCGAGGGACTCGACCTTGGCGCGCGCGAGCTCACGAGTGTCGTCCGTGCTGTCGTCGAGCACCTGGATCTCGAGCTTCTCTCGCGGGTATTCGAGGCGCGCGACCGCTTCGAGCAGCTGCTCGACGACGTCGGGCTCGTTGAAGAGCGGCAGCTGCACGGTCACGTGCGGCAGCGCGGCTGGGCTGGCGTCCTTCGCGATCGGCGCGGG
The DNA here is from genome assembly GCA_013298625.1 of Myxococcales bacterium. Lineage (GTDB taxonomy): Bacteria > Myxococcota_A > Polyangia > Polyangiales. Next base: position 8,347 of record JAAFIF010000077.1, on the reverse strand, counting down.
GGGCGCAGCGATCTTCGAGCGGTACTTGCGCAGCAAAAGAACGAGATGGCTCCGGTGCAGACCGTACACGGCCAGCATCGCCAGGATGAGCATGTACGGAACTGCGATGAGGTACGTCGTCATGGATGTCCCTTCGGATCTCCTTCGCTGCGGAGTAAACGTTCGAGCGCCCCGCGAGTTGTCGACGAGTTGTATTTGGTTGTCGGGCAATCCTCGCGCGCCCGTCCGACCGTCGGCTCTCTCGTCGAAAACTGGACTTCGGCGCGGTACGTTCTGCGCAGAGATCAACGCCGCCGTGCACGCCTACAAGAGACGAACGAAGCAGATGCTGACTGTGCTGTCGCTGGCGTTGGCGGCGCTCGGCGGGTGCGGGCCCAAGCGGCCCAACGCGACGCGGGTGGCGCGCGCGCTGGAGGTGACGACGGGCGACCGCGAGCTCGATCGAGACCTCGCGCGGCTGCGCTCGATGCAGATCACCGTGAACGAGAGCGAGCGCGAGTACCTCGAGATCCTCGCGGCGCTCGCCACTCGGCTTTCACCCACGCAGGACGCCGAGCTCGCGGCGCTCTCCAACGCCGTGCGGCGCGCGGCGGACGAGCTGCACGGGCGGGGCAAGGCGCTGATGCTCGAGCTCGACGTGAGCGGCGCAGAGGCGGTCGCGCGCGACGGGGACGCTCGCACGGGCTGCGATCAGTTCGCGCAGCCGGCGAACGTGCACCGCTGCCAGGGAGAGCTCAGCACGATCGTCCGCGTGGTGTTTCACGAGCGCGCGGTGAGCTCCGCCGAGGACGCGCAGGAGGTCGACGTCGAGGTGCGCTCGCTTCCTGCGTCGAGCGAGGCGTTTGCGACGGCCACTGCGACGGCGGTGGCCGAGCTCGCGGCGCTGCGCATTCGCCTCGGCGCCGTGAGCGAAGCCGCTGAACCGCTGCGGGATCGACTGCGCGCGGCGCGGACGGCGCCGAGGTTCGAGCGAGAGCTCCGAGAGGCGATCGAGTTTCTCGAAGGCGTCGCGGCGCGCGCGAGGGTCACGCGCAGGCAGGTGACGACCGCGGCAGAGAGCCTGGCCAACAGCGCGCAGCGCGCGGCGCGGTAGCGCAGCGGGCGCAGCGGGCGCTGTCGAAAACTCGCGGCGGTGATGCCCGCCATGGCAACGACTCTGTGTTGTGTGCGGCGCGCGGCCGCGACCACCAGAGAGGCAGAGGAGCAGCCATGAGCGAGTTCAAGGGCAACGAGCGGCGCGTGCACAAGGTGTATGTCACGCGCAACACCGAGTACCACGTGCGCAAGGGCGTCTGCGTCGCGGTGCGCGATCGCAACAGCGGACGATGGGTCAACGGCCACGCGGCGGTGACCAAGCGGCTCGAGGGCAGCCTGAAGTTTCATCGCCAGGGCGGGTACGCCCCACATTTCGGCGAGCCCGGCGTCGGCGACGCGATCTACTTCAACGACGGCGACCGCGACCTGATCACGTCGAAGCTCGAGCGCGTCGATCGCCCAGAGCGCACGACGGTGGCGCTCTACCCGCGCGAGTGAGCGCGCTCAGCGCGCGTCGAGCGAGAAGCGAGCGCCGCGCACGACGATCACCCGAAGCGGCGATCCGTCAGCGAATTCGCTGAGGGGGATGGAGTGCGCACGACGGATGCGCGCGCGCTCTTCGGTGACCCGGCCGGCCTCTCCGACGAGCGCAGCGGCGGGGATCGTGTACGCCCCGGTGTCGGCGATGGGGGTCTCTGCGTAGCGCGCGGCTTCGATGGTCGCCTCGGGCGCGCCGCTCGGGCTCCACCGTACAGAGAGCGGCGCGGACGCGCGCAGCATGGCGCCGTCGATGGGCGCTTCGATGCGGTGCGGCGCGAGCGGGGAGAACGCTGCGCGAAACTCCGTCGCGCGCGCGCGAACGACGAGCGTGTAGCGGGCGAAGTACCCGGTCTGCGAGCCAGAGAACTGCCCGTTGTTCTCGGTGAGTTCGAGCGCGCCCGAGTCGGACTCGAGCGTGACCCGGGCGTCCGAGACGGGCTCGCCCGCGAGCGTCAGCCGAAGCGAGCAGCGCACCTCGGCTTCGGGCTCGCCCTCGTCGCGCTCGAAGCTCGCGATGAGCTCGCCTTCGACCCGCAGCGGCGAGCGCGCAGCAGCGTCGGCGCCACCGTCGCGAGGACGCGCGATGACCGCGTCTTGCAGGCACGATGAGAAGCCGAGGCCGACGATCAGCGACGCCACAGCGGTGTGCTCGATCGTTGATTTCATGGGCGAGCTCCGAGCAGTCGCCGCGCGGCGGAGCCGTAGATGCTGCTGGAGAAGCGCTGCAGAAACAGCGCGCCTTCGCGCTCGAGCGAGGCGCGGTCGCCGAGCCGGGCGTACGCGCGCAGCGCGAGGTATTGGCGCTCTTCGTCGAGCTGGCTGCGCGAGAATCGACGGCGGTGCTCGCTGACGAGCGAGAGCGCTCTGCGGGCGTCACCGTCGCGCTCGAGGGCGCGCTGGGCGTCGGCGAGCAGGTCGCGTTCGGCGCGCGCGCTGACGGTGGGCGGCGGACTCGAGCGCGGGCGGGACGGCGTTGGCGGGACAGCCTCAGGCGGCGCGAGCGCAGTCACCGCGACGGGCGCAGGCTGCGCTGTCGTCGCGGCGACTGGGGCGGCGATGGCAGCGCCGGAGGTGGAGGCGATCGAGCGAGGCGCGGGGACCCTTGTGTGGCGGTCGCGCAGGACCTTCGCGGCGGGGAGCGCGACGGCCAGCACGAGCGCCGAGAGCGCGATGATCTTCACCAGCGGTGTCGCTCCTGCGGTCGCGCCGATGGACGCGGCGCGCGCCGCGGATCGCGCGGCGATCGACGGGTCGTACGGTGGCGCGAGCTGCTCGAAGCTGCGCAGCGCGGCGCGAATTTCGTCGGGCGTGCTCGGGTCGTCGAGCAGCCGTGGCGGGTCGGGCTCGGTCATCGTCGCGCCTCGCTTTCGTGGTCGAACGCAGCGCGAAACTCCGCGCGCGCGGCGTGCAGTCGTGAGTACACCGTGCCGACCTTGGCGCCGACGAGGTCGGCGATCTCGGCGCAGCTGAGCCGCTCAACTTCGTAGAGGACGAAGACCGCTCGCTTGTCGTCGTCCATCGCGTCGAGCGCGCGTTCGAAGCGCGCGCGCGACTGTTGCGCAGCGGCGAGCTCTTCGGGCGTCGCGGACGCAGCGCGCAGCGAAGCCGCGAGCTCGGGAGAGAGGGCGTCCTCGGGCTTGCGTCGAAGCCGTCGGCGATAGTCGCTCGCGACGCGCATGCAGATCGCGAAGAGCCACGTGGTGGCTTTGGACTGAGGGTCGAAGCTGTCCAGCCTGCGATGAACCACGACGAAGACCTCTTGCATCATGTCCTCGAGATCCGAGGCGCGAACGCCGAAGCGAGCCAGCGTTCGCCACACGAACGCGCCGTGCTCTGCGTGGAGCGATTGGACAGAGACCTTCACGGGCACCAGGCCGCGAACGGGCACGAGCGAACCGTAGCGCCGAGGCCGCGCGCGCGACACGAGGCCGGGCGCGGGGCCAGCGGCGAGCGGAGCGTCGCGCGCGCAGCGATCACGCGCAGCGACCGCCGCCGACGCAGATCGGAACCGCGCCCGGCGCCGCGCCAGTGCAGCACGTCTCACCAGCACACGAGGCGCAAGGGCACGTCGAGCACGCCGCGGCGGGGGTGTATCCGCGGCACCGGCCCTGAATGCACACCTCGTCGCGGCCGCAGTCGTTGCCGCAATCACCGCAGTGCAGGGTGTTGGTGGCGGTGTCCACGCACGCGCCCATGCAGAGCTGAACGGTGCCCGATCGAACGCAGGCGTCAGGGGCGCGGCAGGTGCCCATGACACAAGCAGGGGTCGCTCCGCCGCAGCGGTTGCCGAGCGCTCCGCAGTTGGCCGGGTCGCTCTGCAGGTCCGTGCAGCCCATGCCGCCAGCGATCGCGGTGAGCCCTGTGCGGCACGTGCATGTTCCCGCGACGCACGCCTGTGTCGCGGCGCAGCGGCGGCCGATCATCCCGCAGTTGTCGACGTCGGTCTGCACGTTGACGCACGTCGTTCCCATCAGCGTGCTGCCCGCAGGGCACTGGCACACGCCCGCGGCGCAGCCCGTCGCGCCGTCACAGCGACGGCCGCACGCGCCGCAGTTGTTGATGTCCGTCTGCAGATTGGCGCAGCCCATTCCACACATCATCGCGCCCATCGGACACGCGCACGTCCCAGAGACGCACGTCGCGCCCGTTCCGCAGCGACGGCCGCACGCGCCGCAGTTGTTCGGGTCCGAGCTGACGTCGGCGCACGAGCCGTCGGCGCAACGAATCGCCGCCGCGCCGCAGGTGCACATGCCCATCGCGCACGTCCCGCCCGGCCCGCACGAGCGTCCGCACATCCCGCAGTTGCTCGTGCTCGTCGCCAGGTTGGCGCACTCGGTCGTGCACGCCACCTGCCCCATCGCGCACTGGCACGCGCCCATCGAGCACGTCGCGCCCGCCGGACACGCGCGCCCGCAGCGGCCGCAGTTGGCGTTGTCGCTCTGCACGTCGACGCACGATCCGTTGCACGAAGTCTGCGGCGGATTGCACATCATCGCCGGCGCGCACACGCCCATCGCGCAGCGCTCGCCGTTGCCGCAGCGGCGACCGCAGCCGCCGCAGTTGTTTGCGTCCGACGTCACGTCCGCGCACACGGCCCCGCACGCCACGAGCGAGCCGGGACAGCCTCCGTCGGTGACCGCGACGACGTCCTGCCCTTGCGCCGCGTCGGCAGCGATCGAGCCGTCCATCAGCGAGCTTCCGTCGGGCCGCGATCCGCCGTCGTCCGGCGTGGCGGCAGCGCCGCACGCAGCCATCGTTCCGCCGAGCACAACTCCAAGCAACCAGTGATTTCGAGTCATCCGAGACCTCCAGGCTGGTGGATGGCCAGCGCGCAGCGGTCCTTCAAAAAAATCGTGCGCGCACGGCCAGCCACGCGTCGAGCGCCACGATCGACTGCTCGAACACTGGGGCGCGCACGGTCTCGATCGCGAAGCGCTGCCGCAGGATCGAGAGCATCGGGGCCGCGCCGAGCTCGATCGAGACAGGGCCCCACACCCGCACGGCGCCGCGGACGCTCAGCGCCAGCGCGAGCCACGGGTAGTCGCCAGGCCGCGCGGGCTCGAGCACCCGCGTGTCGAACAGAACGCTGGTGATCAGCCCGAGTTCGACAGCAGGGCAGAGGTCTGCGCTGAATCGCTGGTTGGCGAGGCCGAAGCACGCTCCAGCGAACAGCGACGTGCGCGAGAACCCGAAGGAGTCCACCACGCGCTCGATGGTGCGCGCAGCGCCGAGCCAGGGACGCACGACGCCGCGGCGCACGCCCTCGAAGCTCACGCTCAGCAGAGCGGCGAGCGGAGTCGATCCGACCGAGAGCCCGGCGCGGAGCGAGAAGAGCTCGCGGCGGTTCCACTCGTCGGGAGCTTGCGGCGCGGGTACGGACGGAGGTTGCGCTGGGCGCGCAGGCGCTGCGGCGGGCGGCGTCACCACGACGGGCGCGGGCGCGTCGCGGCCGATCGGATCGATCACCAGCGCGACGGCCAACGCGACGGCGGCGTCGAGCTCGGCGCACGTGGGCTCGGCGCTCGAGAGCTCTCGACGCACTGGCGCCGCGGCGTCCGACTCGCGCAGCGAAAGGGTGGCGCGCCACCGCGCGGGGTCGCGATGCAACGAGACCTCGATCGAGCGAGGAGCGCGAGAGACGACCGCGTCGCGACCGAGCCTCGCCTGCACTTCGCGCGCGATCGCTGCGCCGTCGGCGCACGAGTCCGCCCCTTCGGCGCGCACGACGGACAGCCGTGCCGTGGGCTGCTCGGCCGAAGACTGCGCCCACGACGCGCCAGACCGCCCGAAGACGACCAGGAGCGTGATGGCGAAGCGTCGCGCGCGCACGAACGGTGGCGTACACCAAAGCCCGCGACCAGCGCACGATCAACGAGCGGATCAGCGTCGTGCGAGCGCGCCGGGCGGCACTGCGCAGACCGTCTCGCTTCCGGGAACGACCTCGGTGAGCCCCGCGTCGCGCACGGTGACGCTGCCGATCGCGGCCTTCGCGTCGCGCCACGTCTGCTCGTCGCGCGCGAGCAGCGCGCAGGGAAATCCCTGGTCCATCCACGGTGAGAACGCCGCGGGATTCGCGCGGGCGTGCGCGCTCGTCGCGCAGATGAGCACCGCGTGGCCGACCTGCGCGACGGTCTTGCCCACAGACATCGGGACCGAGGGATTGCAGGCGAAGAGCATCGCGTGGGGCGCGATCGCGTCGAGCGCCGTCGGCTCGATGGGCCCGGGATCGCCTGGGTTGTACACCTGCAGCCCGCGCAAGAACGCGTCGTTGTCGCTGCGCTTGCGCGGGACGAGCGCGCACACGAGCGGCTCTCCGCGGGCGCTTCCGCAGGCGCCTGGGTACTCGCGCAGCAAGCGCTCCCAGTGTTTGCCCTTGGCGCGCACGCTCACCTTGCGAAACGAGCGCGCGCTCCACTCGGAGAAAGCCGCGCGGTGCGCGTCGGTGTCCGCGAGGGACACGACGGCGCGCATCGTCGCTTCGGCGGCGGCGAGGAGCACTTCAGCCGGCGTGCGCGCGAGGTCCGAGCGAACCACCAGGTACATCACCCACGGGTCGCTCTGGGCTCTGCGCTGCTCGGCGAGCGCCTCGTCGTCGTAGTCCGTCAGTTTCCGCCACCACCCGCGGCGCGGGCCGCGGCTTGCTGCTGGATCTGCTGCTGGATCTGGCGCATGAGCTCGGGCGGAATCTGTCCGCCAGGCCCACCCGGTCCGCCCGGTCCGCCGGGCATCCCCATCGGCATGCCCATGGGCATACCGCCGGGCGCTCCCTGCGGCTCGGGCGCAGGAGCCGTCGTGCTGGCGTCGCCCGTTCCACCTTCGGGCGGCAGGGGCGTCTGGACGGCGGTGGCGTCGAAGTCGATCGCGCTCGCGCCAGAGCGCGCTGCGACGAAGACCACGTCCGAGTCCGCGCGCTTGACGAAGATCCCGTCGTCGCCGGAGTTCTGTCCCACGCGCAGGACAATCTGCGGCCCATTGTCCACGTCGATCGTGAAGCTCGGGCTCGCGTCGGTCAGGCCCGTCGCCGCGTTGTCCGCGGCGAAGTCCGTGGCGTTGAGCGCGATGAGGTTGGTCACGAGCTGATTGACCCGCGCCGTGTCGAGCCGCTCGATCGCAGGGTTGGTCGCCGCGGCCGTCCACGTGTCGTTGTTGCGGTCGAAGCGCCAGGTTCCCGTCGGGTCCTGCCACTGCACCCAGCGAACGTGGGCGCGCTCGACGTTGGTGATCTGGCGATTGCGCCACTCGCGCGCGGCGTTCTGCAGGCGAAATCGCTCGAGTCCGCGCACGCGAAACACGCGGCTGTCGCCTTCGAAGCGCACCGCGGTCCCGCCGTCGAGGTCCTTGCCGACCCAGCCGTCGAAGAGCTTGGCGCTGCCGCGAAACACCTGGAGGTGCACAGCGTGGGCGCTGTCGACCTCGAGCGCTGCGTGCGAGGCGGCCTCGCGCGCGGTGATCGAGTCGGCGTGCATGTCCGCGAGCGAGCTGAGCATGCTGGTGACCTGGCTATCGTCGGCAGGGCCGCGGCCGGGCTGGTTCATGAACCACTTGTTGTCGCGCTTCTCGAGCTCGATCGCCGGAGGATCGCCGGCAGGGTCGATCACGAAGCGGCTGACCTGATCGCGTTGGATCGCGGTCCACGGGTCGGTGACGCGCTCGGCGCGCTCTTCGGGCTTCTCGCGGTTGACGGCCCAGACGCCGCCCGCGAGCGCCACGAGGACGCCGACGGCGATAAAGAGTCGGTTGTTGCCTTCCATCGATTTCTTGGCTCCCGAGTTTCAGCGGTGACGAGGGCCTCTCAGCCCTTGGCGCCGAACTCCTTGGCGAGGTCTTTGATGCGCGAGCGCCGCGCCGAGAGCACCGCGAAGCCGAGGATCGCGATGGCGAGCGGGAGCGCTCCGATCGAGCCCCACTTGAAGAACTTCTTCGCGTTGTCGCTGACGTCGGCGCGGATCTGCGGATCGCTCGTGTCCTTGGCGCGGACGGCGAGCAGGTCCATGTCCTGGCTGAGCCAGTCGAACGTATTGGGGAAGAGCTGCAGGTTCGGCGACTGTCCGCCGCTGATCTGCACGAGGGTTCGCAGCGTATCGAGCGCGAACATGTTGCCCGACGAGATCACCATCAACCGCGCGCGGCTGTTGGCGCGCTCGGGGGTGTTGCCGGCGGTGGGAAGCGCGACGGACGCGTCCGCAGCGCCGCCGTCTTCGGTCGAGCCGACCGCGCGACCGGCGAAGGCCGAGCGGAAGTCACCTTCGAGCGCGACGCCGACCGGGTAGGG